>NZ_FPBL01000018.1 GCF_900116685.1 Nitrosomonas eutropha | reverse complement strand
AAGAAGTCGAGGTGGAAATTGAAGAAACTGAAACAACTGACGACAGCGACTCCGCTTCCTCTAGCAATCATGATGACGATAGCGATGATGAGTAAAGCGCAATGTAATTAACACGCTATCTTATTGATGTAAACTAGGACCCGCGGAGATTAAGTTCGAAAACTTCGCGGGTTTTTTACTGGCGCAAATGAACTTAAGCTGTTGGAACAGAGATTTAACAAGGATGAATAGACTATCTCTGCAAGAATATACAAGCTGTTTTCTCAGCTGATTTTCATAGCGAGGCTTGGTGGTCGGTATTTGCCAATTAAATGGGTAAATCACAAGAACTTATTGCCTTGAATTCGCGAATAGCTAGCTTAATATATGTATTTGTTCAAGTGATGAGGTAAATAAGTGACAGTTGTTCGTTTGCCAGATGGCACAGACAAAGCGTTCGATTATCCCGTGACGGTGCTTGATGTTGCTGAATCAATTGGCCCCGGGCTTGCGCGTGTTGCATTGGCAGGCAAGTTGAATGGGAGGTTGGTAGATTTATCGGAACCGATAGAGGTTGATAGTGATCTGGTGCTAATAACAAATAAGGATCCTGAAGGTCTGGAGATCATTCGTCACTCTTGTGCTCACTTACTAGCACACGCAGTAAAGGAATTATTCCCCGGTGCGCAAGTTACTATCGGGCCGATTATAGAGGATGGATTTTATTATGATTTTTCTTATGAGCGGCCTTTTACACCAGAAGATCTGGCAGCCATAGAGAAAAGAATGCAAGAAATCAGTAGGAGAAATCTGAAGATAGAGCGCAAGGTGTGGGATCGTTCGAAAGCGATTGGTTTTTTTAAGGATCTAGGTGAGCACTATAAGGCTCAGATAATTGCATCTATTCCAAATGATGAACCTGTTTCACTTTATTCTCAGGGTGATTTCACAGATTTATGTCGCGGGCCGCACGTACCGTATACATCAAGAATCAAAGTATTTAAGTTGATGAAGATAGCAGGTGCTTATTGGCGTGGAGACTCAAAAAATGAAATGCTGCAAAGAATATATGGAACAGCATGGGTAAGCAGCGAAGAGCAAAATAATTATCTTCGGTGCCTGGAAGAAGCAGAAAAACGAGATCATCGTAAGCTTGGCAAACAGCTTGATCTGTTCCACATGCAAGAAGAAGCTCCGGGAATGGTGTATTGGCATCCCAAAGGGTGGGCTATATGGCAGCAAATAGAGCAATATATGCGACAGGTGCTGGCCAGGAATAGTTACGTCGAAATTCGTACTCCTCAGGTTCTGGATAGATCATTATGGGAAAAATCCGGACATTGGGAAAATTTCCGTGAAAATATGTTTATTACGGAGTCAGAGAGTAGGCATTACGCCATTAAACCCATGAATTGTCCAGGGCATGTTCAGATATTTAATCATGGGTTAAGGAGTTATCGTGATTTGCCGCTTCGACTGGCAGAGTTTGGTTCATGTCATCGAAATGAGGCGTCTGGTGCTTTACATGGGCTTATGCGCGTTCGTTCATTTACGCAGGATGATGCTCATATTTTTTGCACGGAAGACCAGATTCTGGAAGAAGTAACCAAATTCATTGATCTGTTAAATCAGGTGTATATAGATTTTGGATTCCATGAAAACTTGATAAAACTTTCAACCCGTCCAGTCCAGAGAGTTGGAGCCGAAGAACAATGGGATAAAGCTGAGGCCGCCTTGGCTGCAGCGCTGAATCAAAAGGAATTAAATTGGGAGCTGCAACCGGGTGAAGGGGCTTTCTACGGCCCCAAAATAGAATTTACTTTGAAGGATAGCCTTGGACGTAAGTGGCAATGTGGAACTTTGCAGCTCGATTTCTCTATGCCAGCGAGATTAGGCGCAGGATATATTGCAGAAGATAATACGAAAAAGATCCCAGTAATGCTGCATAGAGCTATTTTAGGATCCATGGAGCGTTTTATCGGCATTCTTATTGAGCATCATGCGGGTGCTTTGCCCGTGTGGCTTTCTCCTGACCAAGTGGTTGTACTTAATATTTCTAGAAATCAAGCTGATTATGTTCAATCAATTACAAATGAACTCAAACAAAATGGTATTCGCGTCAGCTCGGACTTGAGAAATGAGAAAATAAGCTATAAAATCAGAGAACATAGCTTGCAGAAAGTGCCTTATCTGATAGTGATTGGCGATAAGGAAGTCGAAAATCAGACTGTTACTGTGAGAGGGCGGTCAAACCATGATCACGGGGCGATGTCTCTTGAAGGTTTTGTTACCTTAATTCGGAAAGAAATAGCCGAAAGAGTGTAGTTAAAGGATTTTTATGGATTTACGGAGGGTACCATAGCTCAAGAAAAGACTGTAAGGGTTAATGATGAAATCACGGTGCTACAAGTCAGATTGATTGGCGTAAACGGTGAGCAGGTTGGGATAGTGCCAATAGTTGAAGCTAAAGAATTGGCTGAAGAGGCTGGTGTAGATATTGTGGAAATTGCACCAAGTGCGGAGCCCCCGGTTTGCAGGCTGATGGATTATGGAAAATATCTTTATCAGGAAAGCAAAAAGAAGCACGATGCCAAGCTGAGACAAAAACAGATACAGGTAAAAGAGATTAAACTCAGACCCAATACAGATGAGGGTGACTATGGTATTAAGCTGCGGAATTTAATCAATTTCTTAAATGAAGGCGATAAGGTTAAAGTTACCCTCCGGTTCCGTGGAAGGGAGATGGCGCATCAGGAATTTGGTATTAGATTACTTGAGAGAGTAAGGGAAGAGCTTGAGGAGCATGCTGTTGTTGAGCAGTTTCCTAGGTTGGAAGGGCGGCAGATGGTAATGGTGCTGGCGCCCAGAAAAAAAGAGGTAAAGGTGGCCAAATCTGATAAGCAGCGGGAAGCGGATATAAAAAACGAAACCGTAACTTAGTAGTAAATTTTCTTCCTACCGTGGAATAGGTTCTTGCTGGTTTGTTTAAAATAAGTGATATCAAGGTTTTAAAAGTTTTCTAATTAGAGACACCTTGGTTCACATTAAAAAAAAGGAATGGTGTTTTATGCCTAAAATGAAAACTAAAAAGAGTGCTGCAAAGCGCTTCAAGGTGAGAGCCGGAGGAAGTATAAAACGCTCACAAGCTTTTAAGCGGCATATTCTTACTAAAAAAACAACTAAAAATAAACGGCAACTGAGAGGTGTGGCTGCCGTTCACGCAAGCGATATGGCATCTGTACGTGCGATGCTGCCTTACGCCTGAGGAGATAGATAATGCCAAGAGTAAAACGAAGCGTAACGGCAAGGGCGCGCCATAAAAAAGTACTTAAGCTGGCGAAGGGGTATCGTGGTAGACGGAAAAATGTATACCGTATTGCAAAACAGGCTGTCATGAAAGCAGGGCAGTATGCTTATCGTGATCGACGTCAAAGAAAACGACAGTTCCGGGCCTTGTGGATTGCGCGTATCAATGCGGCAGTGCGAGAGTTGGGAATGACTTACAGTACATTTATGAATGGACTCAAGAAATCAGGAATTGGTCTTGATAGAAAAGTGTTAGCTGATTTGGCTGTATTTGATAAAGCTGCCTTTGAAAAAATAACCAATCAAGTAAAAACTAGCCTGGCAAACTAAAAAGTAGTTTGTATACAAATTTATCAGGGGAGGTCTGCACTATGTTAGCTCGACCTCCCTTTTTTATGAGTGGATCATTTCATTGCCATGAATAATCTGGAAGATTTGGTCAGTACCGCAATAAAATTATTTGATCAGGTGGAAAGTGTTGTTGACCTGGAACAGATTAAGGCGCGATACCTGGGTAAAGCAGGGGAAATTACACTTTTGCTGAAAAAACTCAAGGAGCTGACCCCGGAAGAAAGGCGGGTAATGGGCGAGCGAATTAATCAGGCAAAGAAGTTGTTGGAAGATGCTTTGACTGAACGTCGAAATGTAATTCATGAAAAGAATATGTCGGCTCGCCTGGCCGAGGAAAGTTTGGATGTGTCTTTGCCTGGGCGTGGATTCGGGTTAGGGGGAGAGCACCCGGTTACGTTAACACTAACTCGTATTGAGTCGCTGTTTCATTCGATTGGATTTAATATTGCAACTGGCCCTGAAATCGAAACAGATTTCTATAATTTTACGGCATTAAATATCGCCGAGAATCATCCTGCGCGTGCTATGCACGATACTTTCTATATTGAAGGCGGGAAGCTGTTGCGAACGCATACATCGCCGGTGCAGATTCACTATATGCAAAATCACCGACCGCCTATAAAAATTATTGCTCCCGGACGAGTGTATCGCTGTGATTCTGATGTAACTCATACGCCAATGTTTCATCAGGTTGAGGGATTGTGGATAGATGAAAATGTTAGTTTTTCCGCATTGAAGGGCGTGCTGGTGGAATTTATGAGAAATTTCTTTGAAAAGGATAATTTGTCAGTAAGATTTCGCCCCTCTTTTTTTCCTTTCACCGAACCTTCTGCTGAAATGGACATAGCATGTGTAATGTGTAATGGCAAAGGTTGTCGGGTTTGCGGTGAAACTGGTTGGCTGGAAGTGCTTGGATGCGGCATGGTACATCCTAATGTCATGAATCATGTTGGCTTGAATAGTGAAGAAAATATTGGGTTTGCTTTCGGGCTGGGTGTCGAACGTTTAACTATGTTGCGTTACGGTGTTAACGATCTGCGTCTGTTCTTTGAAAATGACTTGCGTTTTCTGAAACAATTTAATTGATGCTCTGGATTTGCAGCTATGAAATTTCCCGGGAACTGGCTACGTAAATTGGTTGACTACCAATGCTCTGATGAAGAGCTGGCACACAAGTTGACTATGGCTGGATTAGAAGTCGAAAGTGTGGTGCCGGTTGCTCCTTTTTTTGACAAAGTGGTCATTGCAGAAGTGATATCTGTTCAAAAACATACAAATGCTGATCGGCTAAGAGTATGTAAGGTAGATGTGGGAAACCACTCTGATGAGCCTTTGCAAATCGTTTGTGGAGCACAGAATGTTGCAGAAGGAATGAAGACAGTGTGTGCCTTGATAGGTGCACGGCTGCCCGAATTGAATATACGGCAAGGTAAGATACGCGGTGTGGAATCTTTTGGCATGTTGTGTTCTGCCAGAGAACTCGGGTTGGAAAGTGAGGTTGACGGACTTATTGAACTTCCAGACAATGCGCCTGCAGGTATCAGCTTTAGAGAATATGACGGGTTGGATGATAGTATTTTTACCCTGAAATTGACACCTAATCGGGCTGATTGCCTGGGGATGTTCGGTATTGCTCGCGAGGTCGCTGCTATTACTGCTGGCAAACTCAATTTGCCAGAAATTAAACCTGTTAATCCTGAAATTGCAGATATTCTGCAAATCCGGATTGAAGAGCCTCAATCCTGTCCTCTTTACTGCGGTCGTATCGTCAAAGGTGTCGCAACCAGCACACAAACTCCTCTGTGGATGAATCATTATTTGGTGCGAGCTGGTTTGCGTCCGATTAATCCGGTGGTTGATATTATTAACTATGTCATGCTGGAAACAGGTCAGCCGATGCATGCTTTTGATCTTGCTAAGATTGAAAAAGAAGCAGAACAGGAGATCTGTGTGCGTTATGCTGTTGCAAATGAACGCTTGCGACTGTTGAACGGTGAATGTCTTGATTTGCAAGAAGATCTGTTAGTTATAGCTGATAACAATAAACCTTTGGCATTGGCTGGCATCATGGGTGGCAGTGAGAGTGGGGTGGAGGAAGGCACAACGGATGTTTTTATCGAGAGTGCTTTTTTCTCGCCGGTTGCAATTAGTGGTAAATCATTTAAGTTGGGTTTTAGCTCGGATTCCTCGCATCGATTCGAGCGAGGGGTAGATTTCTCCATGACGCGTAATGCACTTGAGCGTGCTACTGCACTGGTTCTGAATACATGTGGAGGTAAAGCAGGTCCAGTAGTAGAGGTCAGTAACGATTTACCACGGCGAGATGCGGTCAAGGTTCGTCAAAAGCGTATAGCAAAGATCTTGGGAATAGATTTTGGGATTGAACTAATATCAGAATATTTTCAGCGACTACAATTTGGTTACTCTGTTACGGACGATACGTTTTATGTAGTGCCACCTGCATCCCGCTTCGATTTAGTCATCGAAGAAGATTTTATTGAAGAGCTTGCGCGTGTACATGGATATGATCTGATTCCCGCGCAGTTACCTAAGGCGTCGGCACATATGCTGACGGAACCAGAAACTGGTATTTCGCCCGTTAAGCGATTGCGTCAAATTCTGGTGGCAAGGGATTATCAGGAGGTTATTAATTACACATTTGTAGACGCTCAGTGGGAAGCAGATCTTTGCGGAAATAACTTGCCGGTCAGATTGAAGAATCCAATTGCAAGTCATATGGATGTTATGCGTAGCAGCCTTTTTGGCGGATTGATCAATAATCTACAATTTAATCTGAATCGCAAGCAAAGCAGAGTCAGGATTTTCGAGATAGGTTCATGTTTTAGCAAGGGTGATAATGAGGAAAAAGAGGTAGAGAATCTGGCCGTTCTTTGTTCAGGGAATGTGTATCCGGAGCAATGGGGTGTTACGGATCGGGATGTTGATTTTTATGATATCAAAATGGATGCTGAATCCTTATTTTGGCCAAGAAGTATTGATTTCGAACCAGCTGTTCACCCGGCATTTCATCCGGGAAAATCAGCCAGAATTCTGATTGACGAGAGGCCGATTGGCTGGATAGGAGAGCTTCATCCTCGTTGGCAGAGAAAATATCATTTATCGCAATCGGCGATCCTATTTGAATTGCAAATAGAAGCCCTTGCTAGCGACTTGCTGCCGATGATGCAAGCACTCTCAAAATTTCCGCCAGTAAGGCGTGATATCGCGGTAGTGGTGGAGAATGATGTAAGTATGGCTAAGTTACTGGAAGCAATGAACTCAGAAAAAGATAAAAATATCAGCGAGATATCTTTATTTGATTTATATAGTGGTGAAAATTTAGAGCAAGGGAAGAAGAGCCTTGCTTTCCGTATTTTATTGCAAGGTACTGAAAAAAACCTTACAGATCAGGAAATAGATCAAGCAGTAAGTGGGCTGATCAATGTTCTTAGTCGAAAATTTGGTGCAACACTACGCGGCTAGTCGGGAGTTCTGTCCGCTGAGACTAGCCTGTTGAATTGGTGGGAAGAGCGTTTATTTTTTCCTGAGTTCTTAGTGTATAGATCTGTCGTGTATTTCGGAATCATGGGCGATTGTCTTCACTCTTTCACTTGGTACGTTATGATTGCTTAAATCGGGCAAAGCTTGGTGTTAGTTCAAGACATTTACTCTGTTTTCTAACTTAAGGGTGGATATATGGCTTTAACCAAAGCAGAGCTGACTGATTTATTATTTGAAAATATCGGTCTGAATAAACGTGAAGCAAAAGAAATTGTCGAATGTTTTTATGAAGAAATGCGCACAGCACTCCAAAATGGTGATGGTGTAAAACTTTCAGGCTTTGGCAACTTTCAATTGAGGACTAAACCACAACGGCCGGGACGAAACCCCAAAACTGGTGAAGAAATTCCCATTTCGGCACGAAGAGTGGTTACTTTTCACGCAAGTCAGAAGCTTAAATCTATGGTGGAAGCTAACTATCGTGGAGAATCAAACATAAATTAACATTCTGTTTATATTGATAAAATGCATTTTGTTTTGAGTGCTAAACAAGATAAATGTGTATATCAAATCAGGACATATTCTGCATAACTGGAGTATATATTTACCCTGTAAGATTTTGTTGGAGCTATGGGGATCGATACAATTATTGTAGCCAGTATGTGACAAGGGAGCGTCGGCTCTAGATTGATCGGTAGACAGTGTTGTTGTCTATATCGTAAATAATTGGATTGATGTATGTTTTGTTATAATTAACAGATACGGGGCGTAGCGCAGTCTGGTAGCGTACTTGCATGGGGTGCAAGTGGTCGGAGGTTCAAATCCTCTCGCCCCGACCAGTTTTAGAAAAATATTCCTCATTTCGGGTTTAGGCTAGCCCGTTAAAAATCAAGTTTTATGTATCTGTGACTATCACATGGTTGCTATCCGGCATAAGCAGCTAGTCATTTCTGAGAATGCGGGGTGATTAATCACATTACTTATTTTTAAGGGTGTAGAAATGCGCATTTTGCTCAGTAATGATGATGGGTATTTTGCGCCAGGCATTGCTAATCTTGCAAAAATACTTTCTGATATTGCAGATGTAACTGTTGTTGCACCAGAGCGTGATCGTAGTGGAGCAAGTAATTCGCTTACATTGGATCGTCCTCTCAGCTTACATAAATCACACAATGGTTTCTATTATGTAAACGGTACTCCGACAGATTGTGTTCATCTTGCTGTAACCGGCATGTTGGATGAGCTACCCGATATGGTGATCTCTGGAATTAATGATGGCGCTAACATGGGGGATGATACGGTTTATTCGGGTACTGTGGCCGCTGCCACTGAAGGTTTTTTGTTGGGATTGCCTTCAATTGCAGTATCTTTAGTCAGCATGTCCCGTGGGAACTTTCCAACTGCAGCAAAGATTGTTTTAGATCTCGTGAAACGATTTGTAGATAATAAGTTTCATGTTCCTATTCTGCTTAATGTAAATGTTCCTGATTTGCCGTATGAAGAATTGCAGGGGGTGGAAGTAACACGCTTAGGTCGTCGTCATAAAGCGGAGCCTGTGATTAAATACCGGACTCCACGAGGAGAAACGGTGTATTGGGTAGGTGCTGCAGGCGCGGCCCAAGACGCGAGTGAGGGAACAGATTTCCATGCTCTTCAGAATAACCGGGTATCAATAACACCTTTGCAAATAGATTTGACGCGTTATGACCAGATTGGTTATGTCAAAAACTGGCTGGTTTTTTAGTGGTTGTCATGATTTCACTTAATAAGTGTGTTTTTGGGGTGAAAAAATTGGGATTTGTTTGAAATGGGTTGTCTCTCGTTATTCTCCTTTCCCTTGATGTATTATCAGGCTGGTTCTTTTATGAAAGATAGTAGGAATAGTTAGATCCAGTTCTTTGCTGGAAAGAAATAATAAAGGGGAGTTGGTGCGTGAGTGTACGCCATTCTGGTATTGGCATGACTTCGCCGCGAACGAGGGTTCGCATGGTCGAGCGTTTGAGGGAGCAAGGTGTTAGAGATGAGGTGGTATTGGCTGCAATGGGTTCTATTCCACGCCATCTTTTCGTTGAAGAAGCATTGGCATCCCGGGCATATGAAGATGTGGCATTGCCAATTAATTACGGACAAACAATCTCAAGCCCCTGGATTGTAGGTCGTATGAGTGAGTTGCTACGGAATAACGGCGACAATCTACTAAGAAAAGTACTGGAAATCGGAACAGGGTGCGGTTATCAGACTGCTGTTTTGGCCAAAATAGCGAATGAAGTCTATTCAATTGAGCGGATAGGTCCTTTGTTGACACGTACTCGCATTCGATTGCGTGAATTGGGTATTCGTAATATTTACCTGAAACATGCTGATGGAATGCGCGGATTGTCGGAAGCAGGTCCATTCGATGGAATTATGATGACTGCGGTTATTCCAGAGATACCAGAGATACTCTTAGAACAATTGGCAATGGGTGGCAGGATGGTATTCCCGAAAGGAAATAAGCAGCAGTATCTTTGTGTAATTGATCATACTGCCGAGGGTTTTGTTGAAACGATTTTGGATGAGGTAATGTTTGTGCCGATTCTTCCCGGGATAATCAACAGGTAGGGAGTACCTATCTTCAGAGAGTAGAGATAGCCATGTTATTGGCTGTATCCTAAAATTTTCAATTTCTTATTTTCTATAGCAGCTTAATCTAAATGTGGCGGATAGCGTAGAGCCAAATATCTATGTTCATGCAGATAATTCTTTTATTTCTTGTTCTGTCCCTGAGTGCCTGTGTTTCAAAGCCTGACCCTGCGCCAATCGTTGAGCGACAGCTTGGTCATTATTCCGATAGAGGGAATAATGCTACAAAAGGTCTTTTGGATAGAAAAACCTACATAGTGCAAAGTGGTGATACTTTGTATAGTATTGCTCTCAGGCATGGTCTGGATATTAATCAGTTGGCTGAGATGAATAATATTACAGATCCTAGGGAGTTGCGGATTGGCCAAGAGCTTTATTTGCAGACACTTCCTGCGCAAGGATTAGTTTCTCAACAGGAAAACCTTGCCTCTCAACCTACGCTTTACTCAATAGCTCAACCTGAGGATATGAGTGTAGTGGCTGGTAGCTATCAACCTGGTTTCTCTGAGAATGGAGAAAAGACATCAGAGTCTTTCAAGACGGAGCCAAGAGGGATTTTGCTGCCTTATTCGGATTCGGCTCGTGATCAGCTGAATAATCAATCCAGGACTGTATCGGCCCAGAAACTAGCTGAAAAAAATTCAGATTCTTATCAAGTCGGCAGTGTCAGAGGGGGGGTTAACAATGATCCTGGCCAATCAATAAGTGCAAATAAGAATGGAATTAATTGGGGGTGGCCGGCAGATGGGCAAATAATAAGCAGATTTTCTGAAAAATCAAAAGGTGTGGGAATAAGTGGCAGTCTTAAGCAACCGGTTCTAGCATCGGCTTCTGGGACAGTGGTTTATAGTGGTAATGGTTTACGTGGATATGGCAACTTAATCATTATTAAGCATAATGATAGTTATTTGAGTGCTTATGGGCATAACAGCAAAATCTTTGTGCATGAGGGGGAGAGTGTTTCTAAAGGACAGAAAATCGCTGAAATGGGCAATACCGATGGTGGGGTGGTAAAACTTCATTTCGAAATACGTGAAAAAGGTAAGCCCGTAGATCCTCTTGGCTATTTACCTGTTCGATAGTTATTGTCTATGTAAATACAAGTCAAATTAGAGTTCTTCGGTTTAGATTAATAAGCGTTTGGACACTTAATGGCTCGTTATGCGAGTCTCTCATTAGACTTTCCAAGTCTTCTAAAACTAAAGCTGCATTATTAAAATCCTGCTGCCGAGTATATTCACTGGTTGTGATAATTGTTTTAATTCCTGCGGCCGTAGCGGATTTTAATCCATTTTCTGAATCTTCAATTGCAATACAATTTTCGGCTGGTAGGCTAAGTTGGCTAAGTACCCAATGGTAAATATCTGGTGCAGGCTTTTTTCTTGGAACAATATCTCCCGCGCCTATTACAGCGAACCAGGAAAGAGCATCGTCTCCAAGTGTACACTGAAGTAAGGTACTTACATTCTCGTACGTCGTAGTTGTGGCAATTGCAATTCTTATATTGTTTTCTCGCAACTCATCTAATAGGCGCTTAATACCGTGACGTAGCGGTATTCTTCCTTCTTTCAGTAAATTAAGGAAATATCTGGTTTTGACTTTGTGAATTTGTGTAATCCATTCATCAAGATTGTTCCTGTCAAGGAATGAAGGTGCATAATTTTCTAGATAAAAGCGGATACGCTCCTTGCCACCAGTGATCTGGAGTAGGACGCCGTATAGGTCTACATCCCACTGCCAATCAAGTTGAAGTTCATTAAAGGCTTGATTAAAAGCGAGCCGGTGTCCATCCCGTTCGGTATCTGCGAGAGTGCCGTCAACATCAAAGAGGACTGCTGAAAGAGTCATTGTTTTTTAATATTTGTTTATGAAATGAGTAGCTGGCTCGACTTAATCGATCAGTAACGGCTAGCCATTCTAAATTATCAGGCGGTGCTTCAACTAGAATTTGTTGGAAATTTTCATTATCAAGTCTGCGCAGAGTCGCGTATAGATCTCTTCCAAACTTAACCGGATCATTAGGCATAAAAACACAGTGAAGTTTATTATTTGAATCTTGAGCAAAATCTTCGCGCACACTTCGTACTATGACTGCTGTACGTATTCCTCGCTGCAAAAGGACGGAAGAGCGTAAAAAAAGGGATTCACCATGGCAGATTTCAAGTGGTGTTGCAGTTGCGTAATGTGATGTTAAGGATCCTGGAGTCCGAATTGAATTACCATGAGATTGAACAAAAATCTTCTGTTTGAGCACATTTTCAATAGACAAAACAGAAATTCCACCGGGTCGTAGTATCACGACTTCTTTATCGATACAACTGACAATTGTACTTTCAAGACCTATTTCACAGGATCCACCGTCGAGAATTATATCAATACGATCCCCAAATTCTTTTTTCACATGATCAGCGGATGTGGGGCTAACAAAGCCAAAACGATTGGCCGAAGGCGCGGCAATTGCTTTATAACTACCAAGCTCTTCTAAAAGTCTGAGTGCAACCGGGTGGCTGGGAATACGTAACCCCACCGTATCTTGCCCTCCCGTAACGCTAAGTGGAACATGCCTACTTTTGGGTAGGATTAGGGTTAATGGGCCGGGCCAAAAATGTTTAGCCAGTATAAGTGCTGCTGCAGGTATATTTTTCGCCCAGAATTCGAGTTCAGCTGATCGGGAAAAATGGACTATGAGCGGATGATCAGGAGGTCTACCTTTGATATCAAATATCTTCTGAATTGCTTGGGGACAAGAAATATCTGCACCCAGCCCATAAACCGTTTCTGTTGGGAAGGCGATAACATTACCTTTACGTAAACTTGCAACAGCGGCGGTAATTTGCTCATTTACCGGGTCAGGAACTGGGTGATGGCTTTTGGACATGTAATAAGAATAATTGTAATAGAAAGAATGCATTCCATATTTTGCAAGTTTAAATTATCTGCATAAGCGTATATCCACAATCATTTCATGGTTTATTTTATTTTGAGGGATGATCTGGTTTTTGTGGAGTGGTTTTTGCTGTGAGGATTATTGTAATCAATTGATTTTGTGTT
>NZ_FPBL01000016.1 GCF_900116685.1 Nitrosomonas eutropha | reverse complement strand
TGAGCGACCAATTCCGCATCCTTCGGCGGCTGTCCCATGATCGCCAGATCCTTGTTCGACGTGGTCAGCATGTTCAGGATCCGTTCCTGATTCGACACTTGCAACCGCACCTGCACTTTGGCGTGCTGGCTGCAGAATGCAGCAATCAGCTTGGGCGCGAAGTAATTCGCGGTGCTCGCCACCACCAGATCCAATTCACCTCGGCGCAGACCACTGAATTCTTCCATTGCGGTGCTGAGGTCCTGCATTTTCGTCGCGATGATAATCGCGTGACGGTGCAGCTCGCGCCCGGCGTCGGTGGGCTGGATCTGTTTGCCGACCTGGTCGAACAAGGGTACGCCGACTTGCTCTTCGAGCTGTCGCATCTGCATTGATACGGCAGGTTGCGTCAGGTGCAGCACGTCAGCTGCGCGCGTGAAGCTCTGGCGACGCATGACGGCGTCGAAAATCTGCAGTTGGCGAATGGTCAGATGCATAATTTTTACATAAATTTATCTAATGTATTTTATCAGAAACTCGAATTGTATTTTATGATTTCATTCGATAAAATGTCTGTAGGCAAATCGATGAATCTATCCCTAAGACCAGGATTGATGCCTTGGTCGATTGTGCTGAACAAATTTTCCTTCGTCGTTTAGTTCTCGCGAGCAGCGAGCTTTAAGGAGTCATCAAAACATGGCAATCAAGACCTATCAGTCCGGTGTACAAGAGTACCGGCAAACTTACTGGCAACCGGATTACGTACCGCTAGACACCGACATTCTGGCGTGTTTTAAAATTACCCCACAGCCTGGCGTCGACCGCGAAGAGGCGGCAGCGGCGGTGGCCGCAGAATCGTCCTGCGGCACTTGGACTACAGTGTGGACTGATCTGCTGACCGACCTCGATTACTACAAGGGTCGCGCCTATCGGCTCGAGGACGTACCGGGCGACGATACGTGTTTTTATGCTTTTGTTGCGTATCCTATCGACCTTTTTGAAGAAGGTTCAGTCGTTAGCGTGTTTACCTCTCTGGTGGGCAATGTGTTCGGTTTCAAGGCGATTCGTGCCTTGCGCCTGGAAGACTTACGTTTCCCGATCGCATTTGTGAAGACCTGCGGCGGCCCTCCAAGCGGCATCCAGGTGGAACGCGACAAGATGAACAAGTATGGTCGGCCGCTGCTGGGCTGCACCATCAAACCAAAACTGGGCTTGTCGGCCAAAAACTATGGTCGTGCGGTGTACGAGTGTTTGCGCGGCGGTTTGGACTTCACCAAAGACGACGAGAACATCAGTTCTCAGCCATTCATGCGCTGGCGCGATCGTTTCGAGTTCGTACAGGAAGCCACACTGAAAGCCGAAGCCGAGACCGGCGAGCGCAAAGGTCACTATCTGAACGTTACCGCGCCGACGCCTGAAGAGATGTACAAGCGCGCAGAGTTCGCCAAAGAAATTGGTGCGCCGATCATCATGCACGATTACCTTGCCGGCGGTCTTTGCGCTAACGCTGGTCTAGCAAACTGGTGTCGTAATAACGGAATGCTGCTGCACGTCCACCGTGCCATGCATGCCGTGCTCGATCGCAATCCGCACCATGGTATCCACTTCCGCGTATTGACCAAGATTCTGCGCCTGTCCGGCGGAGACCACCTGCATACTGGTACTGTGGTGGGCAAGCTGGAAGGTGATCGCGCTTCCACATTGGGCTGGATCGATCTGTTGCGCGAATCCTTCGTACCGGAAGATCGCTCGCGTGGCATTTTCTTCGATCAGGACTGGGGCTCGATGCCCGGCGCTTTCGCCGTCGCGTCCGGTGGTATCCACGTGTGGCACATGCCTGCACTGGTCACCATTTTTGGTGACGACGCGGTGCTGCAGTTCGGCGGCGGCACGCTCGGTCATCCTTGGGGCAACGCTGCAGGTGCACACGCCAACCGCGTTGCGCTCGAAGCCTGCGTACAGGCGCGTAATGAAGGCCGTCAGATCGAGAAAGAAGGTCGCGAGATCCTTACCGCCGCGGCTCAGCACTCGCCCGAACTGAAGATCGCCATGGAAACCTGGAAAGAGATCAAGTTCGAGTTTGATACGGTTGACAAGCTCGACATTGCCCACAAGTAATGTTTCAAACCAAATTCGATCGATCTGCGTTCCAGTGAGACTGCGCCGATCGGATTCGATTCCTAATTTCGAAAGGATATAGCTATGGCCATTCACGCCTATCACTCAACAAAGGAATACGAAACTTTTTCGTATCTTCCCCAGATGACGCCCGAACAAGTGCGTCGTCAGATCGCCTACGCCATTGCCCAAGGTTGGAACCCTGCAGTTGAGCACACCGCCAAGGGAACACCTGCCAGGGTAAGTTTTTGGCATATGTGGAAGCTGCCGATGTTCGGCGAGCAATCGGTTGACGTCGTACTAGCCGAGATCGAGGCCTGTCATCGAGAATTCCCCGATCAAATGGTGCGTTTCATCGCTTATGACAACTACTCGCAAAGCCAGGGTGTGGCTTTCGTTGTTTACCGCTAAAACGAGCGGGCCCATCCCAGGGGCGGGCTCTGGCTGCATAAAATCGAACTACCCAGTGCGGCCAGTGAACGCCTGAAATGAACTCAAGTGCTGAGGCTCTTATGACAATCGCTGCATCAGGTTATGCCAATGCGAACCTATCCGGGCGCGAACTGGCGCTCCAGCGTCGCCAGGCGATGGCCCGTCAAGGCAAAGCCGCCATCGCCAAAACGTCTGCGCAGTGCAGCGCAGACATCACCATGAATGCAGGCAAAGCCGCTACTGCCTGGTACAGTTCGCGGATTCCTGTTACTGCGGCGGTATCGGTCGCGCAGGTTTTGACGCGCACTGAACCTTTACCGGCAGCAGCCGTATCGGCTGCACGGGCGCGACGACAAGCGCTTGCCAGCGTTGGCAAGGCGGCGTTGCAAACTGCTAAAAATCAAACTCGCCCGAGCGCGCATTTGCGCCCATCCGCCGCGATCAGGTGCGATTGCGATGCGCAGTGCGAATGCCGGACTCAGCACGCCTCTTCAGGCGAAGAGCTGATACAACGCGCGGCAGCCGCCGAAGTGTCGATGACCATGGTTGCTGCAGTGCAGGAAAGCGTGCAGCGTGCAACTGTCGTCGCCGAGCAGGCGACTGGGCGCGCGCTGGCCAAGATGCGCCGCGCCGCGTTGACACAAGATGGCAAAGCCGGGCTCAAGCGGGTTGCCCAGGCGACCAAGATTGCCGCTGCGATGCCGGGGCAGGATTGGCAAGCTGCGATGATCAAAGGAGCTACCGGAAGACAGATCGCGATGCGGCATCGTCGCGTGCAGTCGCTCGCGGGTCGCGCCGGCCTGTCGAGCAGCGCCGCTTCCAGGCCGAAAGGACGGATTAAGACGAGCGACGACAAGCAAGTGCCGATCAAGGTCGAGGAAGGGCACACTTTGTCTGGTCAAGCTGTGACCGGTACCATGGTCGAGCGCAGTATCAAGGTCACCGGCAACGAACCGGGATCCTGTCGCAGCATCACCGGCACCGAATACATCGGCACGGAACAGTTTCAAACCATCTGTGGTGTACGCGCCGAGCCGGGTGTGTCCAAGGTTGAGATGAGCCGCACCCTGCGCGAACAAAGGATCACTGGCACAGCGCTGGGCCGCTCGACCAAGACTACCGGTGACGAAGCGGGCGTTTGCCATCCCGTGACTGGCACCGAATACCTGTCCACCGAGCTCTTCAAGCAGTTTTGCGGCACACGCCCGGCGCCATCGCCGGAGAAAGTCGCGCTGGTTTCCACCGATGAGGGCATGACCGTGTCTGGCTCCCTGGTCGATCGGCCGCGCAAAATCACCGGTGCAGAGTATGGCGCTGATCAATCGATCACTGGTACGCGCTACGGCCGCCCGCCGGAAAGTGATAATGCGCCAAACAAGATTGCGATCACACACACCGGTTCGGGCAAGACTGTCACGGGCACTCTGGTAGGCCGTAGCGAACGCCTCACCGGCGATGAAGCCGGTAGCTGCCGCGTGATCACCGGCACCGAATACCTCTCCGCCGAGCAATTCAGCGACTTGTGCCATACCAATGCGCCGACAGTGCCACGCAAGGTCAGTGTGATGTCAACACACGGCGCGCAAGCCATCTCGGGTGCTTCCGTCGACCGCTCGTCCAAGGTAACCGGCAATGAGGTTGGTTCCTGCCGAGCGATTACCGGAAGCCAGTATTACACGACGGCCGATTTTGCAGGTCTTTGCGACGCATCCGGGCCGAACAAAGTCAGCACGATGCACACCCTCGCCGGTCGTGTCATTACCGGTTCGGAGGTTGCTCCCAGCCCAAAATTGACGGGTGACGAATCCTATGGGTGCAAATCCGTCACCGGCACCGACTATATCAGCACTCAGCAACTTGCAGCCGTTTGCCCGCCAGGACAGTCATCGACAGTACAATCCGTGAATAAGATCGTCTTCGATAGTACGTTGCGGGGCCAGCCGGTTTCCGGCAGCTATCCGGGCCGTGCTACCAACGTCACCGGCAACGAAGCTGGTACTTGCGCCCCCATCAGTGGCACGCAGTACTCGGGAATGTCGCAAATTCAGGAATTTTGCCCGGCTCCGAGCCTCGATGCTCAGGCGGCGCGCGTACGCGACAGCGCCGTGATTCCAGCCAGCGTCGTGACCGGCGACCGTCCGGGCGCAGGTGGGTCGCGCATGACCGGCGATGAGCGCGGCGCTTGCGAGCCAATTTCGGGAACGCCATATCTCGGGCCGGACAACATGCCCGGCCAATGCGCAACTAGCAGCCGTTTCGTTCCGCGCGGACGCACTTTCGATGTCGCACCGCAGACGCTCGCACCGAAGGATTTCAGCATTGTGCCGCCGTCGCGTCATCGCCAGGCCCAAAGTCCGGTGCGTGAGTACCAGGGAGATAATCTCACCGGCAACGCGCTGAGCAACAACTCACGTATTACCGGGACGATCAACAAGGCCGATGGCCTGATCACCGGAACGCCGGAGTTCCGGCATGGCGACACGTCTCGCGGCCAGGTGCGACAGGATGAAGTCGTCGCTGCTGCACTGCGACTGAGCGGCGAGGGCAGTCAGCAAGGGACGCGCATTTCGGGCGATGCCTGGAATACCAACACCCGGGTTACCGGCACCGAAGGCTCGTCTAGCCGGGTACGCAACCCTTCGATGCGCGGCCAACCGCGCGGCGTTGGCGTCAACGCAGTGAAGTTCCGCGAACTAGAGCGTCCTGATGTGCCTGAATCGGTCATTACTGGTTCGTCCGGCAATACCGGCAGAGGCGCAACCATCACTGTTTCGGGCGGCGCGCGCGGCTGAGGATAAGAGACGATGAACACGCGACAACGTATGCAGGCATTGCGGCGCAGTAGCGTTGGGCCGATGGGCATGGCCGATGCGGGCAGCATCTCAGAAGTGCTCGAGCATCCTGCTTGCGTGATTGGCAGCGGGCAGAGCTGCGAGCACCCGCTCGTGGATCGCGACCTTAATCGCCTATTGTTCGACTACGAGCGGACAGTGCGATCGCGCTTCACCCGCATCGTCGAGGTGCTCAAACGCATCTCCACGCATCAGCACGACGAGAACTTCACCGAGCGCGCGCAGCAGCTTGCCCGCGAACAACTCGGTTTCGATCTGCCGTCGCAGATGTTTGAGGATGCCTGGGTGTGCGGGCTGGATTTGTCGGCCCTGCATTCGCATTGCATATTCAGCGTCCTGAAGTCATGCGTCGAGAATGCACGAACCGAGCAGGCCGGCTGGCGTCAGCGTATGCCGCTCGATGAAAACTTTTTGCGATCCTGCGGCTACCACACGGTGGATATCAGCCCCTGTTCGGATGGCCGGCTGCAGGGCATGAGCTCTTATGTGCTGCGCATTTTGCCTGGGCCAAACGTGCAGGTGAAGGCCTATGCGGGCGCGCTGTTCGACATCGAAGTCGATGTATGCGACTGGGCGCAGCGCGAAGTCGAGCGACTGTCAGGCGCGATGGTCGATGGCGAGCGTCTGAACTATCTCAAGATCGCCGTCTACCACTTCAGTAGCTCCTCGCATAACGGTCACGGTTGTGCCGCGCATGGCAGCAACGATCGCCAAGCCACCGAGTCGGCGCTCGGCCGCTTGGATGAACTGCGCGAGGCGATCGATCGTAGTTTCGGCGTTGGCGCAGCGCCCGACGTGCTGCTGATCGGAGTCGATACCGATCTGGACGCTTTGCGCATTCATCTTCCTGATTCGTACGGCGACGTCAATTCGCATCGCTACATCGAAACCGTGAGGATCTACCGCGAGACGCTCGGGCTGTCCGACGAGGCGGCGCGCGCATGCATCGCCGAGATGATCGCCGACGTCGAGAATACCGGCGGTTGGGGCCAGGGCCAAGGGCGGATGCATGATGGCATGCGCCGTTTGGTGTCTGCGCTGGCCGAAGCTAATCTGTCGCAGATCGAATACGTCATCAAGCATCACACTGGGCGCTACGCAACCATCGGGCACGACGAGGAATGCATCGTCGCCGGCGACGCGGTTCGGCCGCTGCAATTGCGCAACCTGTTTTATTTCGCCCATCTCGACACTATCGAGGAAGGAGCACCCGACATAGATGTCGGGATCGATATCTTCGCCAAGCTCAATATCGCGCACGGTCTGCCGGTCCCGGTGCTGGTGCATTTCGAATATGATGCCCGGATTCCAGAATCGCGCGCGCGGGCAGTTGCGCGGGGTCGGCGGGTGCGTGACGCGATCAGGGCGCGCTATCCCGATCTGGCCGCCAGGGGTCTACTTAATTGCGCGATTGCGGTGAGTGAGCGCGCGGGCGACGAGTGCTGTGACTTCGTGGCCGACGAAGTCACAGCGGATCATTGAGCATCGAGGACTAAAACGCTATGCGAATCATGCGAGTCGAAAAAACCCTGGTGTCGACCAACCGCATCGACGCCTTTGGACATCGCCCGCTGCTGGTCGTGCAGGAAAAACCCGGCGGAACGCGCAGCGTGGCCGTCGATGCGGTGGGCTGTATCCCGGGCGACTGGGTGATCTGTGTCGGTTCCTCAGCAGCAAGAGATGCGGCTGGTGCCAGGGATTTTCCATCCGACCTGACGATCGTCGGCATCATCGACCACTGGAACCCGGAGGCGATCTGATGGAGATCTGGCGCGTCGTCGACGAACTGGTTTGCACCCGGCGTGTGCCAGGGCTCGGCTCGGCGTCGTTGCGCGTACTGAAAGGACAGAAGGGTGAAATTATGGTGGCGTCCGACGCGGTCGGCGCGCCGCCGGGCAAATGGGTATTCACCGCGTCAGGCACCGCCGCACGTATGGCCATGCCTGATCGAACAGTGGTCACCGACCTGACCATCTGCGGCATCATTGATGGCTGGAAGGAGGCGTGACCAACGCGGTGAGCAAAGAGCAAAACGGCGCACGCATGGCGGGCGTTTGAGTGCAGGGAAGTGGCAGTTCAACCAATTTTTTGACTAAAGGAGTAAGAAAATGGCAGAGACGATGGGCATTGCCCTGGGAATGATTGAAACCCGCGGTCTGGTTCCCGCGATCGAAGCGGCCGATGCGATGACCAAGGCTGCTGAAGTACGTCTGATCTCGCGTCAGTTCGTCGGCGGCGGCTACGTCACCGTGATGGTACGCGGTGAAACTGGCGCGGTCAACGCCGCAGTTCGTGCGGGCGCCGATGCTTGCGAGCGTGTGGGTGACGGCCTGGTGGCTGCGCACATCATTGCTCGCGTACACAGCGAAGTCGAGGGCATACTGCCCAAGGCTCCGAGTGCCTAAGAAGCCCCTATCTTTCTTGAAACGACTACGAGGACAGCAACATGACTAACGTAAACGGCATTGCCTTGGGAATGATTGAAACCCGCGGTCTGGTTCCCGCGATCGAAGCGGCCGATGCGATGACCAAGGCTGCTGAAGTGCGTCTGATCGGCCGGCAGTTCGTCGGCGGCGGCTACGTCACCGTGCTGGTACGCGGTGAAACCGGCGCGGTCAACGCCGCAGTTCGTGCGGGCGCCGATGCTTGCGAGCGTGTGGGTGACGGCCTGGTGGCTGCGCACATCATTGCTCGCGTGCACAGCGAAGTCGAGGGAATACTGCCGACCCAGCCAGACGTCAGCGGCGGCGGTCGCGATGCCGAGATCACTTCTACGCGTAGCTGATCGAGGGATCGTTTCCTGCCATGGCTGTCGATCCGAGAACCTTGGGGTGGCTAGCACGCGCGCTAAACCACGAGATGGGAGCCGTTCAACAATACCTCGCACAAAGCGTGCTCGCGCGTCTTTGGGGGGATGTGGAACTTTCGGCACGCCTGCGTGCCGAAGCCTTCGAAGAGCTGGAACACGCCGAACGCTTGATGGAGCGTCAGATCCTACTCGGCGTAGCACCTTCCGGTGGACAGCTGCCCGTTGTTCGCCTGGGCCGCACTGCACAGGAGTTGCTCGCTCATGACCAACAAATCGAAGTGCAGGCCGTTCAACTCTATACCGATGCGCTAATGCATGCACAGCGCTTGCGTGACCAGGACTCGACAGCACTGTTCCAATCGTTGTTAGCGCAGGAGCGGGAGCATCTCGAACACATTATGCGCACCAAATCCGGATGAGCCTCGACATGAGCGACGAATTGCAAGACTGGGAACGGCGCGACAAGCCGCCGACGTTGTACAAGCGCTTTGCCTTCGAGCGTTATGCCCAGACGCGCGTATTTCTCGATGCCTTGTCAGTTCTGTGCGATGAGTTCAAGCGGCATCCACAGAATATCAATTTCGGTACCACCTACGTCAACGTCACGCTCGAAGCGGCCGACGGCAAGACCCTCGCGCCGCAGGATGAAGCCTTTGCCGCACACATCTCAGCGCTGGCCGAACGGGGGAAGTGATCGTGGCTGACATGCGTGTCATCGCGATCACCAACCAAAAAGGCGGTGCCGGCAAGACTACGGTGGCGATGAACCTCGCTGCCGGGCTGGCGCGGCAGGCGCCAGTAGTAGTGGTCGATCTTGACCCGCAATCCTCGGCCACGCAATGGGCGGCGGCCGGCACTACGGCCTTTCCCGCCACAGTCAAGCAGCTTAGAGTGGGCACCGCCATGCCAAATTTGCGCAAGGAATTCCGTGCTTTCGACTACATCGTGCTGGACTGCCCGCCATCGGTCGACACCCGCGCCGCTACGTTTGCGCTGCAGACCTGCGATATCGCGCTGATCCCGGTCCTGCCTTCGCCCGTTGACCTGTGGGCCAGCCTGCGCTTGCCGCAGGAGATCGACGAGGCGCGAAAACGCTGTTCAAATCTGAGAGCCTTTTTGCTTCTTAATCAGATCGAAGCACGCAGTGCGCTATCGGCGGCGATGCAGGAAGCACTGGCCGAGTTCGGACTGCCGGTGCTGCAAACATCGGTACGCCGGCGCAGCATCTACAAAACGGCCGCACTCGAAGGCGTATCTGTGTTTCAAATGGGTGCGCGCGGGCAGGCTGCCGCCGCAGAAATAGAAGCCATCATCCAGGAGGTTGTTGCATCATGACCAGCATCAAAGACAAGCTTGCCAGCAGTGTGCGTCAGGCCAAATCCACCACGCCTTCCAAGGTCACTGCGCCGCGTGCGGCAGCTGAGGACACCGACACCAAACAAACAAACATACAAGCCGAGCCGGCTCAGCAAACCACTGCGCCTGCACACAGCCAGAGTACTGTGGCGAACCCTGAGCCGGCTTCGAGTGCCCAGGCGCTTTTTCCCGACCGCGTGTGGCCGGACTAAACCCGGTCGAACCGAAGAATTCTGGATATCATTATGAGTAACGAAAACCTGACGCGAACCTATATGCCCCGGTGGAATGCATCCTACCGTTCCACGACTTCAACCCAGGAGGCGCAAGCGATGTCGCTGCCGGCAACGGCCGTCGTTGCGCCGACACCGGGTTCGCTCGACAGCTATCATGTGACCCGTGAACCGTACTATCGCGCCATCGGCGATGAAGTTGCGCTGTACGAGGCAGCGTATTCGGTGCGTATGCCCATCATGCTCAAAGGACCCACCGGCTGCGGCAAGACCCGTTTTGTCGAATACATGGCGTGGAAGCTCGGCAAACCGCTGATCACCGTGGCATGCAACGAAGATATGACTGCCTCCGACCTGGTCGGCCGCTTCTTGCTCGACGCCAGCGGTACGCGCTGGCAGGACGGACCGCTGGCGCTGGCGTCGCGTTACGGTGCGATCTGCTATCTAGACGAGGTGGTCGAGGCACGGCAAGACACCACGGTTGTGATTCATCCACTGACCGATGCGCGGCGCATTCTTCCATTGGAGAAAAAAGGCGAGATCATCGAGGCACACCCCGATTTCCAAGTCGTTATCTCGTACAACCCGGGTTACCAGTCCCTGATGAAAGATCTCAAACAATCAACCAAGCAGCGTTTCGGTGCCTTAGATTTTAACTATCCGGAACATGAAGTTGAGGCCGAAATCATCGCGCATGAAAGCGGCGTGAGTATGGACGTGGCGAAAAACCTGGTGCATATTGCTGAGCGTGCGCGCAACCTGAAAGGACACGGGCTCGACGAAGGCATTTCTACCCGCATGCTGATCTATGCTGGCCGTTTGATCACGCAGGGCGTGGCGCCGCTGGCGGCGTGCCGCGTCGCCCTGGTGCGACCGATCACCGACGACCCCGACATGCGCGATGCGCTTGATGCGGCTGTAACCACCTACTTCTGATGGGCGACATGGGTCTCGCATTATGGCTATTCACCTTGAAGAATTCCAGAGTTTGCTCGACGAGCTGCCCGGCAGTGCGCAGGAACTGCTGCGCGCGTCTTGGAACGAGGCGGCGCGCACACTCACGCCGCGTGGCTTAGATAACTACCTCAAAGGAGCGGTCGCGTTGCATCACCTCGGCCGCGGGGAGGACCTTGTGGTCGGTTTCATCCAATCCATGCCCGAGTTGGCGCGCGGAGTGGGTGAGGAAGCACTGCCTGACCTAGTCAACTTCCTCCTTGGCATGGCATCCAAAACCTCGGGCCATGTGCTTGCGCTGATCGTCGGCACAGCGCCGTTAGCGGCACAGCGCTTGAGCGATGCCGGCCTATTCGTCAGTTATCTGAAAGTGCTCGAGATCATGCTGACCCAGGCACCTCGCGGCCTGCGACCGATGCTGGAAAACCTGGACCGTCTGCTTACCCAGCTCACTCTGGGCGGCCTGCGGCGCTGGGTGCAATGGGGCGCACAGGCGTATCGCAGCGATTTAGACGGTCAGGTAGCGTACTTTTCTCTGCAAAGCGCCGACGCGCTGGCTGTGCTGCAGCAGGAGCGCAAGGGCACGCTGTTCGTCGACATTCAGCGTCGCTTGAACATCTATCAGCGCGCAATGTGGGGACGTGATTTTTTCCTGCGCCCTACTTCCGGCGATTACGAAAGCCGTGAAGAGTTAAAGCCCTACATTGAGCATTACGTCATTCATATTGCCGATGCCTACGACAATTACAAGCCACTGGGCCCCGATACGCCGCCCGAGCAATGCGTGCCAGCACTAGAGATCTACCGCGCCGCAGTTAACCATTGTGCTGCGCATCTGGTGTTCACTCAACAGCCGCTGTCCATGCAGATGTTGCATCCAGCGCAAATGGCGGTGATTGAGGTATTCGAAGATGCGCGGGTCGAAGAGCTGTCAATCCGGCAGTTTCCGAACATGCGCGAAGCCTGGCTGACACTGCATCCGGTGTTCGATTACTCTCGTGAGCCGCAGAGCATAGGCGAACTGCTCGACCGCCTGGGCCGCGCCCTGCTTGAAGAGCAGAGCCACGATCCTCATCCGTGGGTGCGTGAGGCCGTGGTGGCGTTTCACGCGCAGACCGATCTTTCGACCAACCAGACAAGCTGGAACCTCGGCATAGACTTATCGCACAAGCTCTTCGAGCTGCCGCTGCCCGAGTTCAACAACCGTACCGACCATCGCTTAAGCGCGATCTACCGCGACGACAACCGGGCAGTATGGCAGCTCGAAGAGTACGACGAGGCCCAGGCACTGGAAGCCACCTGGCAAACGCGGCAACAGGTACGCAAAAAAGTCAGCCTGATGGAAATGGTCAACGAGGTGGATAACGAGTTCGCCGGTGATGACGCGCAGGAAGTCTGGGAACTGCCGACCGAATATCTGTTCGATGACGGTGTCAGCATCAACGAACTCGAAGGCCGACCGCCAACTTCCGAACCTTTCTATTATCCCGAATGGGACTATAAGATCCAGCTTGAACGCCCGAACTGGGTCACCGTGCTCGAGCGCCATCCACCCGTGGGCGAACTCGCAGTCATCGAGAACATCATCATCGAAAATAAGCCGGTGATCTCGCGGCTGAAATTCCTGATCGAATCGATAGTACCGCAAGGCATGCAACGCATCCGGCACGTCGAGGACGGCGACGATCTCGATATCAACGCCGCAGTGCGCGCGATGATCGATATCCGCATGGGCCAACTACCGGACCCGCGCATCATGATGCGGCACAAGCGCACGCTGCGCGAGCTTGCAGTGATGGTGCTGCTGGACATGTCCGAGTCGTCCAATGACAAGGTGCGTGGACACGACTACACGATAATGGATCTCACCCGCGCGGCCACCGTATTATTCGCCAACGCGCTCGATCGCATCGGCGACCCATTTGCAATCCACGGCTTTTGCTCAGATGGACGGCACGACGTGCATTATCACCGTTTCAAGGATTTCGACCAGCCATATGGTGACATCGCCAAGGCTCGCTTAGCCGGCATGAAGGGCCATCTTTCCACACGCATGGGCGCAGCGTTGCGTCACGCCGGACATTATCTGGCGCAGCAGCTCAAATCCAAGCGGGTAATTTTTGTCATCACCGACGGCGAACCGGCCGACAACGACGTGTACGATCCGCAATATCTGCGCCATGATACCAAACATGCTATCGAAGAACTCGCGAGCAAGGGCATCACGGTGTACGCGTTGTCCCTCGATCCGCATGCCGACCAATATGTGTCGC
Source organism: Nitrosomonas eutropha (assembly GCF_900116685.1). Classification (GTDB taxonomy): domain Bacteria; phylum Pseudomonadota; class Gammaproteobacteria; order Burkholderiales; family Nitrosomonadaceae; genus Nitrosomonas; species Nitrosomonas eutropha_A. Next base: position 292 of record NZ_FPBL01000016.1, on the reverse strand, counting down.
GTATTTTTGGGGCTAAGAACTTCACCGTCATTGACGAGGTCGAGCGCCTACCGGAGAAATTGCCGACGCTCTACATGAGCCTCACACGTTAAGGGCGCCATGCAATGAAAATCAGCTTGCGCACCTTCGTATTTCTCGACGCACTGCAACCGCAGCTCGCATCTTATCTCGCCACCTCGTCACAAGGCTTTCTGCCAGTGCCGGGCGACGCCTGCATGTGGATCGAAGTCGCTCCCGGCATGGCGGTCCATCACCTTTCGAACATCGCGCTGAAAAAGACCAATGTGCGCAT
>NZ_FPBL01000027.1 GCF_900116685.1 Nitrosomonas eutropha | reverse complement strand
TATCGTCGCTTACTGTTTGTCCGATAACAAACCAACCTTGAATCTCACCAGAGTCAATACCTTGGTCAAAGCTTGAGGGCTTATCCCGAACTCAGGTTATTTTAACGCTGCCGTTCCAGATTGCTTCATGCCCTCAGCATTCGCAAGGGCGAATTTTGTTGCTCTCATTTCGAATGCTTTGGCGCTGAGTATCTTACAATGATAATCATTCTCAACTTTACCGTCTCTTTAAAGAGACAATTTATATTCAATATAAACAATTAGTTACATATTTTTATAATCCTCTCGGCAGATTACAGCGACAATTTTCCTCATCCAAGAATAGAAAAAATTATAACCTACTGATTAATAATAATTATTATTAATGGCATGGATTGTGCTTTTATTAAAGATATCTTACAGACGGCAAATGATTTTTCTGTCCCTATTTATCAAGTAAGCATTCTTTGAATTACATTTGCTTAATTCGGAAAATAATTTATGAGGAGCACAATCTATGCAGATCGCGAATCCATCTACTCCAGCAGTCACGGCAAAGAATATCCAGTTAGCAAACCTCGCATTTAATTTTCATCACCCTGACTCGCCCTCATTTAACTACAGCAGAACACAGCCCCCCTTCCCTCAGCAATACCGAATACCAACCAGCCCGAGTAACTACTCCGATTACACTGAACCGGATTGCCTCCTGCAACGCAACGACTACAGCATCCACCTGGTCAATTCACTCAAGCAACGCATCAAAGCCAGCACCCTTATCAAGCGCATGTATGCTTCGCGCGGCTATCAAACTGAAAAAGCATCTGTTTTCTCAGCCGATCCCTTCCAATACACTTTTGAAGCACGACAATCCGGGCAACTCATCGGTACACTAACACTAACTATTGATAGTGATAACAAACTGCTTGCTGATACGCTCTATCCAACAGAGCTGGATCAGTTTCGCCAACGAAACCGCCGATTATGCGAATTATCCAAATTAGCATTCAACCCTGAAAGCAGCTCGAAAGAAATCTTTGCCTCACTGTTCCACATGGCCTACATCTTTGCCCATCGCATCCACAATGTTGATGATGCCTTCATTGAAATCAACCCTCGCCACGCTCTTTTTTACAAGCGTATGCTCGGTTTCCGCCAAATCGGCAAACTACGCACCTGCCCACGGGTCAACGCTCCAGCGGTGTTGCTCAATCTGGATCTAGCGTATATGGAAGAACAAATCGTTACCCAGGCAGGACAACTCAATCAAGGCACAAGGAGCATCTATCCGCACTTTCTCTCCCAAAAGAAAGAAAATAAAATCGTACGACAATTTCAATAATACCAACAAAAGCATTGCAATAATCTTCATGAGAGCTGGAGCGCGCAGCTACAATCGCGAGTGGGATTGCAAGCATAAATCACACGCAACAAACCATTCTACAAAAATGGCTTGATCCTCAATTTATTCGCAATTATGCCGCTGGATAAAAGGGAAATTACTCCCTCCCCATCCAAGACTTGCGAATTAAATGAGGTATCTTATGAGCCAATCACACGCTCTCCCGCCAGCTTTAACTGGTGATAAAAGTCATTTATCTGAACAGGCGCACAAAGAAATTCAGGCACTCAGCGGCGCGAGACCAAAAGAATTTTTTCTGCAGGCGCTAGGCGCATGGGTTGTTATTATCGCAACCATCATGCTTGCTATTCATCTTGATACTATCTGGATGACATTGCTTGCTCTGCCAATTATTGCTACACGTTTCAATATTCTGGGATTACTGGCACATGAACAAGTACACCAGCTCGGCTTACGAGGGCGATATGGTGATACGCTGGCCAATATCCTGACCGCTTACCCAATAGGCATTACCGTGGAGGATTACGCCAAAGTCCATTTATCTCATCACAAGTATTATTTCACCGAAGATGATCCAGATTTTTTACGCAAATCCGGGCCGGATTGGACGTTTCCCATGTCAAATCTGCACTTAATTAATCTATTATTAAGTGATTTATGCGGATTGAGTTTTTACAGGATATTAAAGAGCAAACGACTGGCAAATAAAAATATCTACAATCGCTTGCATCCCACACCGAAATGGCTCCGACCTGCTTTTTACATCGGGCTGGCTATTTTACTAACTTATTTTGAACTGTGGCCTGTGTTCCTAGTTTACTGGCTGCTGCCATTAATGACATTCACTCCGTTAATTGTGCGCCTAGGTGCTATTTGTGAACATGTTTACAACCCGCCCCAAGCGGACATCATTAAATCTTCTCCACTCATCATCCTGCGCTGGTGGGAGAAACTATTATTGCCCAATCTTAATTTCGCACTGCATGCCTATCACCATTTTTTCCCGGGAATTGCCTGGTGCAATCTCCCTAAAGTACATGAAATTTTTAAGCGAGAAAATTTGGTCAACGAGGAAGCAGTATTTTATGGTTATTGGACATACTTGAAATATCTACAAACTATCTGCACAAGAGGAATAGACCAAAAGAACCATTATCAATCCAATTAGTAACTATTCAGCAAAAATAATTCACAAAAGGCTTGACAGGTTTTTTCTACAAGAAGCTCGCTGCAGCTTGACATGCTCCCTTTGGCATAGAGAGCCGCTGATCGCCTGCGTACCCGGCTGAGAGCTGTCTTTACCGCCCCCACCCGTGTGGTGACGGAATATCGCGCCGAGATTCTTGAGGATGAGCTGGGGCGTCGTTATGTCGCGGGTTTCCCGGCAGAGGTGGGTCGCCCCATCCAGTATGGTGCCAGTGCGCGCGCCCATGCCATATGTAGTGGTCAAGTAATTTCAGACCCTGCGATAGGTTCTTTTGCTACAGCATGTAACTCATAATCAACCGGTGTGATATACCCGAGCGTGGAGT
>NZ_FPBL01000031.1 GCF_900116685.1 Nitrosomonas eutropha | reverse complement strand
TGTAGTGGTCAAGTAATTTCAGACCCTGCGATAGGTTCTTTTGCTACAGCATGTAACTCATAATCAACCGGTGTGATATACCCGAGCGTGGAGTGCAGGCGCACCGCGTTATAAAAGCCAACAATGTATTTGCGTCACATCTTTTTTGGCCTCTGCATGGTTGGCGTAATCTCGCTGCCAAACACGTTCCATTTTCAGATTCAGGAAGAAGCGCTCCATAACGGCATTATCCCAGCAGTTGCCTTTGCGACTCATGCTGCAGCGCATACTGTATTCGGTCAGCAGTGCCTGGTACGCATCTGAGGCGTATTGGCTGCCGCGGTCTGAGTGTAAAATGAGCCCTGGCTCTGGGCGACGCTGCTGCACCGCCATCTGTAGCGCAGCGACGACGAGCTCAGCAGGCATAGTGGGCGCCATGGCCCAACCGATGATTTTGCGCGAGTACAGATCCATGACGGCGGCCAGGTAAAGCCAGCCCTGGCGGGTACGGATATACGTGATGTCCGACACCCAGGCCTGATTCGGTTGTGCCACGTTAAACTGCCGGTCAAGTAAATTCGGTGCCACAGGGTAGGCGTGTTTGCTATCGGTTGTGTTAATAAATTTACGTTTCCATACAGGACGCAGTCCATTCTCGCGCATGAGCCAGCGCACACGAAATCGTCCCATTGGCACGCCACGCTGCGCCAGTTCCTTGCGTACACGGCGACTCCCGTAGCTCTTGCCACTGGCCATAAATGCCGCCTTTACCTGAGCACTCGCCCGCACATCCCTGGCCGGTGCCGTGCGGTGCTGGCGTTGATAATACCCCGCACGGCTTACGCCCAAGACCCAACAGGCCTGCGTTACGGGTACGGTCTTCTCCTGCCACTGCTGAACCAACTGATAGGTCATTTCAGTTCCCGGGCGAAGAAGGCCGATGCTTTTTTTAACAAATCGTTATCAGAGCGCAATTGTCGAACCTCTGCCTCCAAGGCTCGAATACGTTGCTGCTCAAGTGTCAACGGCTTACCGAT
>NZ_FPBL01000021.1 GCF_900116685.1 Nitrosomonas eutropha | reverse complement strand
CATCCATTCGCATCAGCAGTGCCATCCTAAAGGCAGTCAAAAGATAATGAAAATTTTAAATTCTTATTTAGAACATAAGAAAAAATTATGTTTTACCTAGTTGAGTTATACAATTTAGCTGAAGTCTACGCCGACAGCCAGATCATGGCGATTCTGAAGCAAGTCGATGCGGAAGCGCCGGTACCCAAGCTGTGCCGTGAGCACGGCATGAGCAGCGCCTCGTTTTACGAGTGGCATGCCAAGCACGCCAACAAAAACGATGTGATTGCCGATTGGTTGATTCGACTGACGACGGCCCAGCGAAATTGGGGTTTCTGGCTATGTTTCCTGTATTTACGCAATATCAAAGGCTTCAAATGGAATCACAAAAGAGTTTACCGCATCTATCACGCACTGGAGCTGAACCTACGCATCAAGCCGCGCAAACTCTTGGTGCGCGAGCGGCCCGCGCCGCTGGGCATGGCCACCGATATTAATAAAATCTGGTCGATTGATTTTATGCATGATCAACTAGCCGACGGTCGCGACATCTAGTTGCTTAACATGGTGGATGACTTTAACCATGAGGGTTTGGTTATACTTCTCTTTGCCGGCAGAGCGCGTGACGCGCTCCCTGGACCAGATCATCGAAGGCGCGGCAAACCGTCGGGCCTGTGTTGTGACAACGGCCCCGAATACATCGGCAAAACGATGCTTGAATGGGCCGCCAGTCGACACATTACGATTATCCATACCCAACCCGGCAACCCACAGAAAAATGCCTACGTCGAATGCTACAACCGTACCGTGCGTTATGATTGGCTTGCCCAAAATCTGTTTGGCGGTCTAGACGAAGTTCAACTTGGCGCCACCGCCTGGCTTTGGCTCTACTGATCTGCTTGGGAATTCCCTACCAGCAGGAATTAGAGATTCTGGCCGTGGTTGTTAAATCGTTATTCAGGTTGTCCACGAACTGACGTGGAGTCAGGTGGTTCGGGCTGGAATGGGGCCGAGCCTCATTGTAGTGGCGACGCCAGTCCTCGATGATGACCCTGGCTTCCAGCCGATTGTGGAACCATTCCATCGATAAGCATTCATCCCGGAACTTGCCGTTAAAGCTCTCATTGGTACCGTTCTGCTAACGATTTACCAGGTTCGATCAGCACCGTTTCCAGATGCTCATCTATCGCCCATTGCAGCAGTTGGGTACTGACGAACTCAGGGCCGTTGTCACTACGTAAATTCAAGGTGCCTCGTGTAGGCTGACCAGGCAGCTCAGGATATCTATGACTCTCTTGGCACGGACACTGCAAGCGACATCAATCGTCAGGCATTTCAGTGTCTGGCCGTTGGCGAAAGCATCGAACACGAAGTCATAGCACCAGACGCTGTTCCTGCTGGACGGCTGACATAGTCTGGGCTGCGAACTTGGCGACAACCTTTCACCGCTTGCGCCTGGCTGGTACTTGTAGCCCTGCCTGACGCCACAGGCGCGAGCAGCGCTCCTGGCCAACCTGAATTCCTTCGCAGCCCAGGAAGACACGGATACTGCCCTGACAAACGTTGCATGGCCTGAGCCACTGGTTCGTCCTTCATCGGCATTCTCAGCGTGTAATATAAACCGGAACGGGATACTTCCAGCAGCGCACAAGCCAAGCGCTGGCAGACGCCACGCGAAATAGCGTACCGCGCCTGCGCCAACGGGTCTGTGCGCCTACCATTTTTTGCGTTGATCTCCTTCATAACCTCAATCTCAAGGTCACGATCGACCAATAGCTTACGCCGCCTTGCGTTCTCGGTTTCCAGCTCCTTCAGGCGCTTGACTTCACTGGTTTCCATACTGCCGTACTTCTTACGCCAGATGTAGATTGTCGCCTCGCTCACACCGTGCCGCTTGGCTACCTCCCCCACCGTGTCCTTGTCCGTCTCCCGTAGAATCCGGACAATCTATTCATCACTGTATCGCGCCTTCTTCATCCGCCTCTCGCTCTTCTCAAGAGGCCATTGTCTCAAGTTATGCTGGATTGAAAAACCCTAGGCAGGTCACTACAACAACGAGCGGCCGAACATGACACTGAGCAGCATCACCCCGAAACAAAAATTAGCTACAATTCTACCGCTGCTTACTGCTAGAAATAGGGGGATTACTATTCCATTTTAGGAAATAGTTTTCATTCATCTTAGTTTATGTGCCTGTAAATAATCTTAAGTCAGTCGCAGCTATTGTTAGTTTTTAAAGATCAAATGTAGGTTATTACAGATAGGAAAGCAGGAAGCTTTCAATCAAGATGCTACCGTGGCTTTTTTATTTTTCATCTCTAGCCATAAAACAAATTCATTTTTATTCATTACAACCTCCGGAAGAAATTGTGACCGCAGCCAACCCGTAAATGAAACGCGTTCGATAGCATCCTTAAATTTGCCTGTAACAGGATTATACGACTTTGTTTTATCTCTCCCCTCCCCTATGCTATAATGTTCAACCAGATCTATTATCTCTGTCATTGTAAGATTTTGTATTCGATTAGTGACAAGATGCCTTTTGTATTCAGCCTCCAGTTCTAATTTTTTTTCATCTACTTTCTTACATTTTTCCTTATCAAAGCTTTCCTTTCTAGTCTTTTCCTTGTTAATTTCATAAGTTGATTTACCTACATCAGCGCCATCTTCTATTAATTTACGAATGTAGCCAGCTGTAGTACCTTTTATCAGCTTTTTCTTGTCCCTTTCTTCCACATAATCTACTACTGCCTGTGCCTGTTCCTTATCCTGCAATATCCAGGCAATAGCGAGACGTTCACCGATGCCATGCTCGCGTAACCGTTTAAATGTTTCTGATTCGCGGATACTTGCATGATCATCCAGTAGCTCAGGTTCTAACAAACTTTTCTGAGGATTCTCAGTTAAGTTAAATCGGATAAAACTTACTTTTCGGCCTATTTTTCTGTATTCAGCCTCAATCAATATATCTGAAATTCGATTGATTTCTTTTATTGACTTGGTTATAACCTCGCGTTTCAGATATTTAAATTCATCATAAATAGATGCTGATGCACCAATCAATTTCTTAAACCGTTCTAACTCCCACCATCCCGTTGATCCTACTGATTTATAACGCAGACAGTTCTCATATAGAGTAAGCGCATATCCGCCTTCAAAACGGCGTTGTACTCCAAGATTGATCATCGCATAGATTTGCGGATCATAGAATCGTTCAGCGAGATACTCATCGTACCGATATGTACAAATGCTCCCTTTTATTTCGCCAAATGAAATCATGGTCATTACTCGCCAAGTTTCCTTGCCATCTTCCATGATATTAAATTCAATTGGTGTGGAAGTTAGCGTTCGAAGTATCTTCTTAAGTAAAGTAACATTGTTACTTTCCTCCCACCCAAGCATTGCACGTAGGTGGTCTACAGGTAAAGTATGGGTTCTTCTGGATAACAGATCATCATATGCATTCAGTAAAAGAACATTTACCATCTTACGTTCCAGCAAAGAAAGGTCACCACTGGTATGAATAGCAGCAACGTGCTTTCGCAGCTGATCATTCTTTAACTTTCGAACGCTTGGCGTGACGTTTTTTTGCATAAATGTATTTATTAATAAAGGTGACGCTCTGTCAGTAGATTATCACATCACCTTTATTATTTTTACCCAAAAACATCACCTTTAGCATATTACAAGCTGTTTCCTAAACCCTAAACCATCACCTTTCATACCTATAACCATCACCTTTCATACCTATAACCATCACCTTTCATACCTATAACCATCACCTTTATGTTCTAAAACCCTTATCTGATAAGCATTACAGAAACTTAAAGTTTTTTAAAGATGTTGTTGTATAAATAACAACAACAAACCAAAAACTCTAATATTTTTCTTATAGTTAATTATTTTTTACTTACGAACAATGAACAAAGTAATTAGCTACAAGACATTTACCAGTTTAAAATTTGTTTTATTATCAATAACTTATGCAAAAAATTTTGCATGAGGTAAATACATTGTGTGTGCTTATAATTCCTCGCCCAAAATCACTTCGATTGGTAACGCTACTTCTAAACCATCACCTTAAGCAAATTATGTAGGGTTTTCTTAACCCTAAACCATCACTTTTAATTCTTAATTAGCTATCTGGGTTCTACCCGTGATACACGAACGGCCGTAAAACAGCTAAAAACTTCCAATCACTCTTTACAACTTTTCGTCGCATCCGAGGATTATAAAAGCGTTCAATGTAATTAAATATATCTGCTTTGACTATGTCCATTGCCTGGTATTTCTTCCGGTTAACACATTTGCGTTTGAGCATTCCGAAAAATCCCTCACATGCTGCATTGTCACCGCAATGCCTACCGCACTCATAGAACAGATCAGTGTGTTTCTCATCAGAAATTTCTGATAGTCGTTGCTTCGAAACTGACTGCCACGATCCGAATGTAGAATCACAGATCAGCCGCCTTGGCATGGCCAGATCGCCATTTCAACGGCACGAATCACCATCTGACAGACCCTGTCTGTGATGCATCGACCAAACCCACTAACTTGCTGAACAAATCCAGAATGACGCACAGAAAGAGTTTGCCTTCATCAGTTTTGATCTCGGTCACCCATTTGGCTTCTGGCTCAAGTGATGTGATCTACTGAAACCGGACAGTCCAGTTAAGAGAAAATAACATTTTTAGGTCCAACATAAAGATGTTAAAAGGAAGAAAAATCGCAATAAAAGTATAGATAGATTATAGCTATCTATCAGCTAGCTGCTATATGGAAATAACAAAGACCGTAGAGAAATAGGCAGAAGCAAGTTCCGCTTATTGATAATTTTTGTAGCCCAGGCTTGGAGTAGTGCCGGGGCTATACCGCGAGCCGAGGATCATCAATGTTATTATGTATCAAGTGGAGTTGATAAAGTTTCTGAATGGTGAGTGCAGTATTGGGCCGAGATTACTCAGAAAATTACCGCCGGTTTGTATGCTCTTGTCTTAATTATTAAAATAAGAGGAACATTTTAGTATGTGGATGAATATAACTAAATTTTTTAATAAATATTTACCCATAAAAATATCTTTATGATTAGTCTGCTAACCTTAGCCCACTACGTCAAATCTACATTGTTTCATATCACCCTAAACCCTCACCTATTTACCTAAATTATTATTACAAATATTTTGTTGATTTAAATATTTGTAAGATAAATAGAATGGCATATTTGTGCTATTTAGCAATGTGGATCTGTATTGACAGATATGGGGTATTTAACGAAATATAATTTAATTACCAGCTACCTACCTATGCGGTAGTTGTTATCAACCACCCGGACATTATGAGAATTTACTTGTTTCTTCAACCTGTATAGAAAGATGATTGATGTATGGTCAAACTTAAAGAAACCATATAGATAAATGATAGCTATTTACTAGCTATCATTTATAATTAAAGCTGTAGCTAGATAGCTAATATATACGATGATTGTATTCATTTCCTTTGGATATGAAATACCAAAAAATTCACTCATGGATGAGCCATGACAACGAATAACCTTTAGACATCTTGGTTATAGGTATTCTTGGTCTTGATAAGGCCACCTTCAAGTTGGCTCCTTCTTGGCCTATTTTATTTAGTTATCGGTTGGATAGGGTTGTACATTCACCGGTCATATCGTTTTATATTTAAATAATATGTTTACAGGCATACATCTATAAAACAATTAAAAATTGGTTATTAACAAATAACATAGAAGCTATCTATCTACTATCTAACACTTAGCTTATAATCCGGCGCATATGTGGTTTAAACGGGTAGAGTATGACTGCTATAGTTGCATTTGTTTCTCAGAAGGGTGGTGTAGGGAAATCTACACTTGCACGTGCCTTGGCGAGAGAAGCAGCGGTCGGAGGCCTACGTGTAAAAATTGCCGATCTCGACACGCAACAAGGTACATCCGTTGACTGGCACCGATTGCGACTTTCCCAAAATATTAAACCTGTTATCTCTGTTGAGGCGTTTGCCACTGCTGCACAAGCACTGGAAGCGATATATGGCTATGATTTACTGATTATCGATGGTCCTGCACGTACCAGTTCAGCAACGCTAGAGATTTCCCGTGCAGCCGATTTAATTGTTCAGCCATCTGGTGCTTCAAGAGATGATCTGATTCCCGCTGTACGTGAATTTCATGCATTGAGTAAGGCCGATATTTCCAAGGAGCGTCTGGCATTTGCTCTGAATCGGATTGGTACACGGGCTGAAGAAGCCGCCGCACGGATTTACTTACAACAGGCTGGTTATAATGTTCTTGATGGAAGTTTATGTGATCGACCTGCCTATCGACAGGCACAAAACACCGGCCATAGTATTACCGAAACTCGTTATTCCGGGTTAAATGAGAAGGCCGATATGCTCATTCAATCATTGATAGATCGTGTAACAAATGACTGATGTATCGAAACTCAAAAAATTAAAGGGTAGGCGCGGTGAGCTCGGTGTACCACCAACGCTGGATGAAGCAAGCCTGAACTTGACTGCACCGGAATTTGCTCCAGTTAATACTGCAACGGGAAATTCACCTCCTTTGCCACAAGTCCAGACAATGGCTCGTAAAATTGATGGCCGCTCTTTTAGAAGAAGTAAACGTACCGTCCAGTTTGCAACGCGAGTAACTCCGGAATGGGATGCTCGTATTCGTACTATCGCACAACGAGAAGGTGTATTACTGATTGATGTTCTGGAGAAAGCGCTAGATGCTTATGAAACAAAATCTAACGATTGAGGTTATGGTTCTACCCGTGATACACGAACGGCCGTAAAACAGCTAAAAACTTCCAATCACTCTTTACAACTTTTCGTCGCATCCGAGGATTATAAAAGCGTTCAATGTAATTAAATATATCTGCTTTGACTATGTCCATTGCCTGGTATTTCTTCCGGTTAACACATTTGCGTTTGAGCATTCCGAAAAATCCCTCACATGCTGCATTGTCACCGCAATGCCTACCGCACTCATAGAACAGATCAGTGTGTTTCTCATCAGAAATTTCTGATAGTCGTTGCTTCGAAACTGACTGCCACGATCCGAATGTAGAATCACAGATCAGCCGCCTTGGCATGGCCAGATCGCCATTTCAACGGCACGAATCACCATCTGACAGACCCTGTCTGTGAAGTTCTTTACACCCGGTGGTGGCAAACCTAGTTTGCCACGCTGTCTCCGGTTTTTCTTCCGAGGCCAACCCCGAAGCCCGTCAGAGGCCATTAGGCTTTTCTGAAGTGTCCGTAAAACCTAGGTATAACCAACTTTATTCAATGTTATCAACACCATAGATTATATGCGATTTAGCAAGAATTAATGCGATTTAGCAAGAATTAATGCGATTTTTAATGAGTGGTAGTCTTTACTAAATTTGGCGCATATGATTTCATATCATTAGTCGGGGCAAGATGTGTAATGTAGTCCTACATGCTGCGCATTTTGGCCACATCACTTTCCCTTATTCGCCTCCAGCTCAACGTTAATCTTGCTCTGTGAGGCTAACTGGCGCAGCTGCGCCAGAAAAAAACCACACGATGTGTTGTCCACGTGATCTTCACATCAAAGTATGGGTAACACCAGAAGAAAAAGCAGCGATTGTGAAGCTGCATCCAATTCAGTGATGAAAGCATCGATCTATTTTCGCACCCAGGGTTTGAACACACCTGTTCTATCTGCACTTGACCCGGAAGCGTTGACAGATCTGGTAAAAATGAATAGCGATTTTGGACTAGCGGGATTATTAAAGCTATGGTTGGCAGAAAAACGCGGTTAAGGAGCCTCCGATGACTGTGGAAAACATGATAGATGGATTCAGGGAGCTGCATTCAGAAAACGGAAAAAATCGTACGCTAAGCCTGTGCCGAGGCTGGCACCCAGCGATACAGCGTAGGAACGGACACGCCGAGGTTCTTGGCCAACGTCCTTGGCAGTCACGCCGCTGGCCAGCCGCTTAGGCGAATTGTTAGGCTCATCTCGCGGGCGTGCTTCCATTTTGCCTACCCTTTTCGTCGTATGTGTAGATAAACGCACCTCTTCTCACATTGACCGTGCTGCCGGTGTACCCCGTTAGGCCATCGTTTTTGTCATTTCCTGAGGGAATTGACGCGATCTGTCGATTATTCTCGTCGTAGACGTATACGAATGCGCCGCGCTGAACTGCATTACCAATTGCCATAGGTCGTACCTCCTGATTAATGTTTATTAAATGGCATGCTATTTTCAGTACTAACGGCTATTTTCGCTCCCTTTTTAAATAATGCTTGCTCGGTCAGCAATCTTTTCCCATCCATGCGCAGCTCACCTCTTAGCGTACGATTTTTTCCGTTTTCTGAAGCGATCCCTATTAACCGTGATGAGATTATCGTGAATCACGAACAGTAATTTATTTGAATTATTATTGGGTGGCTAGAACGATATGATTATATCCTGTACTATTGATAACGTATTTTATAGATAGTAAGATACCAAAATGGATAAATCTGACTTCTCACATAAAAACCTCCCGGCTAACCCCAATTCTTCAACTCGGATTCTCGATCTGGCAGAATTTCAGCAATTATCAGAAATTCCAGTTGAGTTGGAGTGGTATGCGAACCTGGATAATGAAAACACCCGCCGCACTTATAAAAATGCGTTGCAAGATTTCATACAATTTACCGGCATTCAAAAACCGGAAGAATTCCGGCAAGTGACCCGTGCGCATATCATTGCATTTCGGGATACGTTGAAGAAACGAGATCTTTCCGGATCAAGCATACGGAACAAGCTGGCTGCAATATCTTCTCTGTTTGAATATTTGTGTGACAAAAACGCGGTGACACACAACCCGGTCAAAGGAACAAAACGTCCTGTTGTTGAAAGCTATGAAGGCAAATCCCCAGCATTGGGTGATCATCAGGCACGTGCGTTGCTCGATGCGCCGGATAATCAGTCTCTCAAAGGTAAACGGGATCGCGCCCTCCTCGCTATCTTGCTTTACCATGCGCTGCGTCGCGACGAGCTCTGCAAACTGAAAGTGAGAGACATCCAGCAGGAGCGACGTGGGGTACTGCATATGAAAGTATCCGGCAAGGGAGGCAAGATCCGTTATTTGCCTATTCACCCTGTGGTCAGCAGATTAATACATGAGTATCTGGAAGTGGCCGATCATGGACAAGAGGAATCAGGCCCATTATTCAAATCACTCTCTAACAATCGCAGCATGAGCAAGACTGCTGCTCTTACAGCTGATGCTGTCTACAAGATTGTGCAGTGTTACTCAGACAATCTTGGATTCAGAATTGGGGCCCATTCTCTACGGGCAACTGCCGCTACTAATGCACTTGAGAATAATGCTGATATTGCAAAGGTGCAGGAATGGTTGGGACACGCCAATATTTCAACAACGAGGATTTATGATCACCGGAAAATGCGGCCAGAAGATAGTCCGACGTTTAAGGTAAATTATTGAATAGCTTACTGTTATATGCTTTCTCTAAGGAGCTTCTATACAAATTTCCATAAGTCGTACTGTTGGTAAAAAGTAAGGAGAACACCACAAAAATTGTAGTTATTCTACGATACTGAGCGTTTTGGCGTATTTTGTGACAATACACCGCTCTCTTATGGCCCCACTTCCTGTTTTACCGTCTGTTCAACAATGGCATTACTTTCATAGCCACGATCTGCCAACAGGTAATCTACATTAATCATCAGCCATTTCAGAATTGACCTTACAACGTGGCCCTCTGTGCTTACGAATGCAGACCTAGGTCAGGGCAGCCATCGTGCTGTGGAATACGGTCTATTCGTCCTCTCCCAGTTCCGCATCCCAGCCGCGTTCTTTGGCGCAGGCAATGGCCTCGGCGTAGCATCGGGTGTGGCGCTCGCGCAGCTTGGGAGGCAGCATGCTCGGCAAGCTGCCGTACTTGTCCCACTCGCGGTTCACGCGCTCGATCAGGATCTGCATTTGTCCCAAGTTCCAGCCGGCACATTCCTCGGCATCGGGGATGAAGCCGAACACGCGGGCATCGAGCACGATGCGGCCGAGCTGAGTGATGCCATGCGAATCCTGGCTTAATCCGGGATAGATAATCTTTTCCATGTTTGCTCCAGTAATGCGGCTGTGCGGCGCGACGACACCTAGGCGCTGCATCCTAACCAAACCT
>NZ_FPBL01000017.1 GCF_900116685.1 Nitrosomonas eutropha | reverse complement strand
TACCCCAATCCCTCCCAGGCAACCAGCCAAAATCACTTCTATACACCACAGCGCCCCAAGACTACTTTCTCATCAGGGACAAGTCAAGATTTTAAAATATGAAGCTAAGAAACAGAAGTTCTAAAAACATCTAATCTTATCAAGCATAATAAATAAACATTATTGACAGAACCCCTCATTCGGCAATTTCGTTCGCCGCCAAGTCAGTATTCAGATAGACAGTATTTTCCGATAATCTTTGTTTTTTTCGAATGCTATGAAAGGATAAGCCTGTCCCTGCTGGTATTAATCTGCCTACAATTACATTTTCCTTCAAGCCTCGTAAATCATCTTTTTTACCCATGATAGACGCTTCGGTCAGGACACGGGTTGTTTCCTGGAAAGAAGCAGCAGAAATGAATGAGTCAGTAGAAAGAGATGCCTTGGTTATTCCCAGTAATACATATTCATAGGTGGCCGACATCTTGTTTTCAGTCATGAGTTTCTCGTTCTCGGTAAGAACCTCAGCACGCTCGACCTGCTCTCCAAGAATAAACGCCGAGTCACCTGCATTTGTTATCTGGACACGGCGCAACATCTGCCTAACGATTACTTCTATATGCTTATCATTGATGCTTACACCTTGTAGGCGATAGACATCTTGAACCTCATCGCTAATATATTTCGCTAATGCCTCAACTCCCTGCAATCGCAATATATCATGGGGGTCGATAGGTCCATCAACGATCACCTCACCCTTATTTACCACTTGACCATCATGAGCAGTCACATGTTTATCCTTAGGAATCAGATATTCATGTGCAATACCATCCAGATCAGTGATAACAAGGCGCTGTTTCCCCTTGGTATCTTTCCCAAAAGCTACCGTGCCGGTAGCTTCAGCAAGGAAACCAGCATCTTTGGGCACTCTCGCTTCAAACAACTCAGCTACTCGAGGCAACCCCCCGGTAATATCACGAGTCTTTGACGTCTCCTGAGGAATGCGGGCCAGAACCTCGCCAATACCAACCTGCTGCCCATCTCGTACCGTTATAATGGAACCAACGTGGAATGTAATACTGACGGGTTGATCAGTCCCTGGAATATTAATTTCCTGATCATTTTCATCCAAAAATTTGACAAGCGGCCGTAATCCTTTGGATTGTGCAACATTTCGCCGCTTGGGATCTATAACTACCAGAGTTGCCATCCCGGTTATTTCATCGATTTGTCTGACAACTGTTACGCCTTCTTCAACGTTCTCAAACCGTATCTTGCCAGCATATTCCGTTATGATAGGACGTTTATGAGGCTCCCATGATCCCAGGATTTGCCCTGCCTTGATTGTTTCGTCATCTTGCACATGCAATGTTGCACCATAAGGAATTTTATGCCGCTCACGTTCACGACCATTCTCATCCTGGATCAGAATTTCGCCACTACGAGAGATTATAATTAGCTCGTTCTGTGCATTCCTTACATAGCGAATATGATGAGAATAACGGACAACCCCGTTTGACTTACTCTCAGCCTGATTGGCGACGATAGCTCTTGAAGCCGCACCACCAATATGAAAAGTCCGCATAGTTAGCTGCGTACCCGGCTCACCAATAGACTGGGCTGCAATCACCCCCACGGCTTCTCCAACATTAACTAGCGTTCCACGCCCCAGGTCACGCCCATAGCATTTCGCACAAAGCCCATACCGGGTTTCACAAGTGAGTGGCGTCCTTACCTTTACTTCATCAACACTACAAGCTTCAATTTCATCAGCTGTATCCTCATCCAGCAATGTACCTGCTGAGCAAATAACCTCACTGGTTTCCGGATTTATAACATCAGTCGCTGCCACTCGCCCTAAGATTCGTCCACGCAAGGATTCAACAACGTTACCGCCTTCCACCAAAGCCTTCATTACAACACCACCATCCGTATCACAATCATTTTCTATGATAACCAGATCCTGGGTCACATCAACCAACCTACGCGTGAGATATCCTGAGTTGGCAGTTTTAAGTGCTGTATCCGCCAGTCCCTTCCTAGCGCCGTGTGTCGAAATAAAATACTGCAGGATATTAAGTCCCTCACGGAAATTTGCTGTAATCGGGGTCTCGATAATAGAGCCATCAGGTTTTGCCATGAGACCACGCATGCCGGAAAGTTGACGGATCTGCGCAGCAGAACCTCGGGCTCCTGAATCAGCCATCATGTAAATTGAGTTGAATGATTCCTGCGTAACTGCCTGCCCATTTTCATCTGTCTTGATTTCACCCGTCTCTCGATCTTTGACCGGTTCGACACTAAGCTGATCCATCATTGCTTTAGCCACCTGATCACCTGCACGAGCCCAGATATCAACTACCTTGTTATAACGTTCTCCTTGAGTAACCAAGCCAGAAATATATTGGTTTGCTATTTCATGTATTTCTTGCTCAGCTGCCTGAATAATATCGCTTTTCTGCGATGGTGTAACAAGATCATCCAGGCATATGGAAATTCCACCACGAGTCGCATAGGAAAAGCCTGAGTACATAAGCTTATCGGCAAATATAACGGTCTCCCGCAAACCGCATAAACGGAAGCTGGCGTTTATAAGCTTAGAAATTTCCTTTTTCTTAAGTGCTTTGTTGACGAGGGCAAAAGGAAGTCCTGCTGGCAAGATTTCAGATATGAGCGCCCTGCCAACGGTAGTTTCAAAACGTGTAATCGTTTCAATCAGATCTTCACCATGTCCACAAGATTTTTTCTTTTCCTTGATCCTGACGGTGATTCTGGCATTCAGCTCCAACGCTTTGCTCTCATAAGCACGCGTTATTTCCGAAACATCTGAAAAAACCATTCCCTCCCCTTTAGCTCCAACTTTCTCGCGCGTCATATAATAAAGACCTAGTACGATATCCTGGGAAGGAACTATGATTGGATCGCCATTAGCTGGTGAGAGAACGTTATTAGTTGATAACATCAGCGTACGGCATTCCATTTGGGCTTCAAGCGACAAAGGAACATGCACCGCCATCTGATCACCATCAAAATCCGCATTGAAAGCAGCACATACAAGCGGATGCAACTGAATTGCCTTTCCTTCAATCAGAACAGGTTCAAAAGCCTGGATACCAAGTCGATGCAAAGTTGGAGCCCGGTTAAGCATTACTGGATGTTCACGGATAACTTCTTCCAGAATATCCCAAACAATCGGATTTTCGTTCTCGACTTCCCTCTTGGCCGCTTTAATCGTGCTCGCCACTCCCATTACTTCCAGCTTATTAAAAATAAATGGCTTGAATAATTCCAGTGCCATTTTTTTCGGCAAACCACACTGATGAAGCTTGAGCTGCGGCCCCACCACAATTACAGAGCGACCGGAATAATCAACACGCTTACCCAGCAAGTTTTGACGGAAACGCCCCCCCTTGCCCTTGATCATATCCGCAAGTGATTTTAACGGCCGCTTATTTGCTCCCGTCATTGCTTTACCCCGGCGACCGTTATCAAGCAATGAATCCACCGATTCCTGCAACATGCGCTTCTCATTACGGATAATAATTTCTGGTGCCCGCAATTCCAGCAATCGCTTCAAACGATTATTGCGATTTATAACGCGCCTGTATAAATCATTAAGATCAGAGGTTGCAAAACGACCACCATCCAATGGAACCAATGGCCTTAGCTCTGGAGGCAGAACTGGCAATACCGTCAATATCATCCACTCCGGCTTCATGCCAGATTTATTAAACGCCTCAAGTACCTTGAGTCGCTTAGCAGCTTTCTTAATCTTGGTTTCAGAGCCCGTCGTTTGAATCTCAAGACGTAAAGATTCTATTTCCGACAAAATATCCATACTACTCAACAGCGCACGAATACCTTCTGCGCCCATTGCAGCACTAAAATCATCCCCAAATTCTTCTGTTTTATTCAGATAGTCATCTTCAGTCAGAAGTTGGCCGCGAGTCAGTGGTGTCATACCTGGATCAGTAACGATATAGGCCTCAAAATACAGAACCCGCTCTATATCTCGTAACGTTATATCAAGCACAAGACCCAAACGTGAAGGTAATGATTTTAAGAACCATATATGAGCAACAGGCGAAGCCAGTTCAATATGGCCCATGCGTTCTCGTCTGATTCTGGATAAGGTAACCTCCACACCACATTTTTCGCATATCACACCCCGGTGTTTAAGTCGCTTATATTTACCACACAAGCATTCGTAATCCTTAACCGGGCCAAAGATTTTGGCACAAAACAAGCCGTCTCTTTCAGGTTTGAAGGTCCGATAATTTATCGTTTCAGGTTTTTTTACCTCTCCATATGACCATGATCTAATTTTCTCAGGAGAAGCCAAGCCTATTTTTATGGAATCGAATTCTTCTTTCTGTGTAACTTGTTTGAATAAATCAAGCAGTGCTTTCACGTGTCACTCCTGTGAATCAACGTATAAACCTGAAATAGGCCAAGGAAATGGAAATTTTGAATCTCAATCTTGAGAGGTTATATATAGAGCTTTTATCAATACAAAATTGAGAAAACACATCAATATCAAACTAATAGAGATATTAATGTTGTTCTAGGTCGATATCCAACCCCAGAGATCTAATTTCTTTAACCAGTACGTTAAATGACTCTGGCATACCCGCATCAATTTTATGATCTCCCTTGACAATGCTCTCGTAAACCTTAGTTCGTCCATTGACGTCATCAGATTTCACAGTAAGCATTTCCTGAAGGGTATAGGCTGCGCCATATGCTTCCAAAGCCCAGACCTCCATTTCACCAAACCGTTGTCCCCCGAATTGCGCCTTGCCACCCAACGGCTGTTGCGTGACAAGACTGTAAGGACCCGTTGAGCGAGCATGCATCTTGTCATCTACCAGATGATGAAGTTTTAGTACATGCATATAACCCACGGTAACCGAACGATCAAAAGCCTCCCCTGTCCGGCCATCGTAGAGCGTAGTTTGCCCAGATTCCGGCAGGCCTGCCAATTTCAACATATGTTTGATCTCGGATTCATGAGCACCATCAAAAACAGGAGTGGCAAAAGGAACTCCATCTGACAGGTTTTTTGCCAATTCCAGTATTTCTTTATCATCCAGAGAAACCAAATCTTCCTGTTTTCCACTATCGCTATAGATTTTACTTAGAAAATCCTGGATTTCAGACGTCTCACGTTGAGAGACCAGCATCTCGTTAATTTTCTTGCCAAGCCCTTTAGCAGCCCAACCCAAGTGTACTTCAAGCACTTGACCAATATTCATACGCGAAGGAACACCTAATGGATTCAGTACAACATCAACTGGTGTGCCGTCCGCCATATAGGGCATATCTTCCACGGGAACAATTTTTGAAATGACTCCTTTGTTTCCATGTCGGCCAGCCATCTTGTCACCGGATTGCAGTCTTCGCTTAACCGCAATATAAACCTTCACCATTTTCTGAACACCGGGCGGCAGCTCATCCCCCTGGGAAAGCTTCCTCTGCTTTTCTTCAAAGGCAAGGTCAAACAGCTTTCTTTTCTGAACCAGGCTATCTTTAATCTGTTCCAATTGAAGGCTTGTATTTTCATCAATCAGGCGAATATCAAACCAGTGATGTTTTTCCACACTTTCGAGATATTCTTGTGTGATGGTCGAATTTTTTGCCAGTTTTTTGGGCCCCCCGACAGCAACTTTACCTGCAAGTAACCGTTTTGCACGCTCAAAAGCATCTGCCTCAACAATACGCATTTGATCCGCTAGATCTTTTTTAAAGCGCCCCAACTCATCCGCTATTATCTGCTTGGAACGTTTATCTCGATCAACACCTTCGCGCGTAAAAATCTGCACATCTATTACAGTCCCTGAAATACCTGCTGGCACATGCAGGGAGGTATCTTTGACATCCGATGCCTTTTCTCCGAATATCGCACGAAGAAGTTTCTCTTCAGGTGTTAATTGTGTTTCGCTTTTAGGTGTAACCTTACCCACTAACACATCCCCGGCTTCAACTTCAGCACCAATATAAACTATTCCTGACTCATCAAGACGCGCACGTTGACGCTCGGATAAATTTGGTATATCTGCGGTCACCTCTTCAGTACCAAGCTTTGTATCGTGACTGACAGCTGTCAATTCCTCAATATGTATTGAAGTAAATCTGTCATCTGATACGACTCGCTCAGATATCAAAATAGAATCTTCAAAATTGAGTCCGTTCCAGGGCATAAATGCTATTAACATATTCTGGCCAAGAGCCAGTTCACCCAGATCAGTCGATGCCCCATCTGCGATTACATCATCACGAGAAAGAATATCACCAATTTTTACAATAGGCCTTTGATTGATATTAGTATTCTGGTTCGAACGGGTGTATTTGGTGAGGTTATAAATATCCACCCCAACTTCCCCGGCACGAGCCTCCGCATCATGCACACGTATCACTATACGGCCTGCATCCACATAATCTACCACTCCGCCTCTTAACGCCTTAACTGCAGTTCCTGAATGCACAGCAACCACTCGCTCAACTCCTGTGCCTACTAAAGGTTTCTCTGCACGTAAACACGGAACCGCCTGTCGCTGCATGTTTGATCCCATCAACGCTCGATTCGCGTCATCATGCTCCAAGAAAGGAATCAGTGAAGCCGCCACAGAAACAATCTGGGCAGGTGCAATATCAACATACTCAATCTGATCTCTGGACGCCAGGGTAAATTCATTTTTATGGCGGCAAGAAACAACCTCATCAGTGAAAACCCCAGCCTGATCAAAGTTTGCATTTGCCTGTGCAATCACATACTGACTTTCCTCGATAGCTGAAAGATATACGACTTCCTCCGTTACTCGACCATCCTTAACCATGCGGTATGGGGTTTCTATAAATCCATATTCATTGGTTCTAGCATAAAGAGCCAGCGAATTAATCAAACCAATATTTGGTCCTTCTGGTGTTTCAATCGGACATACACGCCCATAATGAGTTGGATGCACATCACGCACCTCAAAACCCGCACGTTCCCGCGTCAATCCGCCAGGTCCTAATGCTGAGATACGCCTTTTATGTGTAATTTCGGACAATGGATTAGTCTGATCCATAAACTGCGACAGTTGACTTGATCCGAAAAACTCACGTATAGCAGAAGATACCGGTTTAGCATTGATAAAGTCATGCGGCATCAAATTTTCTGATTCAGCCTGACTCAAACGTTCCTTAACTGCTTTCTCAACTCGAGCTAAACCCGCTCTAAATTGATTTTCTGCTAATTCACCTACCGAACGAACACGACGATTACCCAAGTGATCAATATCATCAATCTCGCCTCTGCCATTTCGCAACTCAACCAGTATTTTGATAACATCAGTAATATCTTCATTTGATAAAGTCGTAGAGCCTGTTAGTTCTTCACGCCCTACTCGCCGATTGAATTTCATCCGACCGACGACAGATAAATCATAACGTTCCGGAGAATAGAAAAGGCCATTGAATAAAGCCAGCACAGCATCTTCAGTCGGAGGCTCGCCAGGCCGCATCATTCTGTAAATAGCAACCTGAGCAGACATTTGATCAGTACTTTCATCGACCCTCAACGTTTGTGAAATGTAAGGGCCATAGTTGAGGTCATTCACAAAAAGAGTACTAATCTCACCATTTTTATTTTGAGTTTGCTTAACTCGTTCAAGTAAAGTTTCATTAATTTCGCTATTGGCTGTGGCAATAACCTCCCCCGTTTCCTTATCTACAATGTCTTCAGCCAAAATTTTTCCTAATAAAAATTCTTCAGGAACAGAAATTTTAGTAAGGTTAGCCTGTTGCAGATCACGAACGTGTTTTGCCGTTATCCGTTTATCTTTTTGTACGAAAACCTTGCCATCTTCAGAAACGATATCAAAGCTAGCCAACTCCCCACGCAAACGCTCCGGTATGAGGTGAAATAAAATCTTATTACCCGTAAGGGTAAAGTAATCAAACTCAAAAAAATCAGCAAGAATCTGTGTAGAAGAATAACCCATCGCCTTTAGAAGAGTTGTAACCGGCATTTTGCGACGGCGATCTATCCTGAAATAGACATAATCCTTGGGATCAAATTCAAAATCCAGCCAAGAACCACGGTATGGAATAATACGAGCAGAAAATAATAACTTGCCGGATGAATGTGTTTTACCACGGTCATGCTCAAAAAACACCCCGGGTGAACGATGCAGCTGAGAAACAATAACACGTTCCGTACCATTAACAATAAAAGAACCAGTCTCTGTCATGAGAGGAATCTCTCCCATATAAACTTCCTGCTCTTTAACTTCTTTGACAGTTGGTTTTGAAGCTTCTTTATCCATAATAGTCAGCCTGACTCTGGCACGCAATGGAGAAGCGTAAGTCAACCCTCTCTGTTGGCATTCCTTAACATCGAACACAGATGTGCCAAGCATATAACTTATAAAATCAAGACGGGCGTTATTGGAGTGGCTTTCTATTGGAAAAACAGCATTAAATGCTGCCTGTAGCCCCTGATTCTTTCGTTTACCAGGCGCCACATCTGCTTGCAAAAAATCAGCGTAAGATTGTATCTGGGTGGCAAGAAGAAACGGAAATGGTAGAATGCTGGTACGTTTAGCAAAACTTTTCCGGATACGTTTTTTCTCGGCAAACGAATAACTCATTAAATCACTCCGTGCACTGAAGATATAATCGGGATCGAAGGGCAGTTTATTTGATATAAAACGGGCACCTAATAAAGCTACAACCTAACCTGTATAGTGGTAATACGTGGGCCAAGAAACAAAATACTCTACCTTAACAACTCATAGGCTACAGACATGATATTTAAAGATCAAAGAAACTTCTATCAAACTATGTTGCCGAGATAGGCCAGAGAAAAAATTCTTGAGGTTCAACTAACAATCAATTAGTACATGCTTCTATTTGTCAACGTTATTTTTATACCGTCATACGAGATAAGGGCTGACGATACAACCAGTATCTGTCAGCCCGAATTACTAATACAATTAACTATTTAATCTCACAACCAGCACCAGCTTCAGTCAGCTGTTTCTTGAGTGCTTCTGCATCATCTTTAGAAACACCTTCTTTGACTGCCTTCGGAGCGCTATCAACTAAATCCTTAGCTTCCTTCAGACCCAAACCGGTGACCGCTCTAACAACCTTGATGACATTAACCTTATTGTCACCAGCTGAAGTAAGAATCACAGAAAATTCAGTTTGTTCTTCAACAGCTGCTGCTGCAGCAGGTGCAGCTGCCACAGCAACTGGCGCCGCAGCTGAAACACCAAATTTCTCCTCTAGCTCCTTGATCAGTTCTGATAATTCCAGAACTGTCATATTAGCGATAGATTCTAAAATTTCCCCTTTTCCTATAGCCATTTATTTCTCCTGATATAAATTAAATTCAGATCAATCTGATACGAATCGCTTTAAGCCATCTATATATCGGCTTCCGATTACTTTTTATCACGTACCGCAGCAAGCCCACGCACAAATTTTGAAGGAACTTCATTAAGTGTTCTAACAAATTTTGCAACAGGCGCCTGTAAAGTACCAAGCAATCTGGATAGCAACTCCTCTCTACTTGGTAATGCAGCGAGAGCAGCGACATCCTTACCGGACATTACTGTCCCGGCCATAGCACCAGCCTTAATTACAAAACGATCATTATCTTTAGCGAATTCATGAAGAACTTTTGCAGTAATCACAGGATCACTGCCAATTCCGTAAGCAAGTGGCCCTACCATTGATTCAGCCAACCCGGAAAAAGGGGTATCAACAACCGCCCGCCTTACAAAGGTATTTTTGATAATCCGGAAATAAATACCAGATTCTCGCGCCTTGACTCGCAACTGAGTAAGCTGCCCAACACCCAATCCACGATATTCCGCTATGACGATAGCCTGGGCTTCTGCAATTTGATCACTGACCTCGGATACAATTGCTTTTTTTTCCTCGAGATTATGGCTCAAAAGATACTCTCCATTTAGAATTCAGCCAAAAATTATCGTTATTATTCATAACGATATGTTTCCCATTTAAAAACGGCGACCTGAATCAGGAGAAATTTCTCTCTACCTGCTTATGGACACACCATCTGCGTTGGGTACAATTTCTTGGAATAGCTGCAAAAACACAACAATCACTTTTTATGACTTATAAGTATTGGTTTGATTATCAATACTCTATTTCACAATAGCTGATCATTCGTTTATAAATTCTGTCACTTTCTAATAATTCACTGTGTTTTTTTACCGCTACCCAGTAAACCTGTCACTATTCCATATTGCAATTAAGCTTTCACTCAAAAACAGCAACTAACATTATAGATTGCTATTTTTAGATAATAAAAACCCCAACGGTCTTTGACAATCTGCTGATACAACATCTTAACAGCACCCAAAGCCTTTTATTACAACTAACAAATTATATTCCAGTATGGTCAACTCGCACACCTATTCCCATGGTGCTCGAAATGGCCATTTTACGTAGGTAAACACCTTTTGATGTCGCTGGTTTTGATTTATTCAACGCGTCAACCAGTGCTATAATATTTTCTTTCAAGGCATCTACATTAAACGAAGCCCTACCTACAGTACAATGTACAATGCCCGCTTTGTCTGCTCTGAATTGAATTTGACCTGCCTTAGCATTCTTGACAGCACTTGCCACATCAAGTGTTACTGTTCCCACTTTTGGATTTGGCATTAAACCACGAGGACCGAGTATCTGCCCTAATTGACCAACTATTCGCATCGAATCAGGGCTCGCTATTGCCAAATCAAAATTAATCTCATTCGCTTTAACTCGCTCAGCAAGATCCTCAAGACCTACTATATCTGCTCCTGCATCTAATGCTTCCTTAGCTTTATCGCCTTGCGCAAAAACTGCCACTCTCACAGTTTTGCCTGTACCTGATGGCAAGACCACCGCACCCCGTACTACCTGATCAGATTTACGAACATCTATACCGAGATTAATTGCAATATCAACTGATTCGTCAAATTTAGCCGTAGCAACCTCTTTCACCAAAGCCAAAGCATCTATTAGCGGATACAATCGATCACGATCAATTCTTTGAGTAATTTCTTTGTAACGTCTTGAAGGTTTAGTCATATCATGCTCCCTCTACTTCAACACCCATACTTCTGGCGCTTCCAGCAATTGTTCGGACAGCTGCATCCATATCGGCCGCAGTAAGATCTTCCATTTTAATTTTGGCAATTTCTTCTACCTGACTCCGCGTCAGCTTACCTACTTTATCTACATGAGGCTGCGCACTACCTTTACTCAAACCGGCTAATTTCTTAATTAGAACAGATGCAGGAGTCGTCTTTAAAATAAATGTAAAACTTTTATCTGCATACGCCGTAATAACCACTGGAACAGGCAATCCCGGCTCCATTTTTTGAGTGGCCGCATTAAACGCTTTACAGAACTCCATGATATTTAGTTGGCGCTGACCAAGTGCAGGCCCCACTGGCGGACTTGGGTTCGCTTTCCCTGCAGGGATTTGAAGTTTTATATAACCTATTATTTTCTTTGCCAAAATATTCTCCTTTTTAGGTCCAAACGAATATTAACCACAATACTCTCCCTCTTTTTTGCCACAAACCACTTTGAAATCACATCGCCTACAGGAGACTACTATCCATATCTATATATTACACAATCATATTTTATCAACCTGATGAAAATCCAATTCAACGGGTGTAGGACGCCCAAAAATTGACACAGATACCCGTAATTTATTTTTATCGTAATTAACTTCTTCGACGTTTCCATGAAAGTCGGTAAAGGGTCCTTCTTTAACACGCACCGCCTCCCCTGCCTCAAAAATCACTTTTGGCTTGGGCTTTTCTACTCCTTCTTTTACTTGATTAAATATGCTCTCTATTTCCTTGTGGCTGATTGGAACAGGCTGCATAGATGTTCCTCCTACAAAACCCGTTACTTTTGGTGTACCCTTAACCAGATGCCAAGTTTCATCGGTCATTTCCATTTCAATTAATATATAGCTTGGAAAAAACTTTCTTTCACTTATATTTTTTTGACCACCCTTAACTTCCACCACCTCTTCAACAGGAATCAGGATCTCACCAAATTCATCTTCAAACTTGCGTAGCGCAATCCGATCTCTTAATGCTCTCTTTACACTCTTTTCAAAACCCGAATAGGTATGAACGGCGTACCATTTTTTACTCATATTCCTCCCGGAACACTTTCACCCTTCCTGATCCATTACATATCTAACGATCGCCATCAAACCAGAATCTACAGCCCATAAAAAAAACGCCATCGTTATAACAAACGCACAAACCACACCAGATGTCTGAAGTGTTTCCTTTTTAGTGGGCCAAACAACTTTTTTTACTTCTTCTATCGAATCTTTGAAAAATGAAAATAGTTGCTTTCCTTGTGTTGTAAATAAAATAACAACTGTCGCAAAAATCAACCCTAATAACAAAACTATTACTCTTACTACTACAGGACTATCTTGCAAAAAATAAAAGCTGAAAAAGCCTGCTGCTCCTAATAGTGCTGCTATTCCAAGCTTAATCTTATTCACTTTTTTCGTTCCCGAAAATTACTTTTAACTTAAAAAAATCCAAATTACAAACCTTCTTTTTATTTTTCAGCTTGTCTGAAAATTTTAAAATAAAATTCTTCAGCTTTGCTTATATCTATACTTTGGCAGGCCAGGAGGGCATCGAACCCCCAACCTTCGGTTTTGGAGACCGACGCTCTGCCAATTGAGCTACTGGCCTATCTTCCAAACAAAAAGATCAAAGACTACAAAATCATTAACTTATTTTACTCGATTACTTTGGCGACCACACCGGCGCCAACGGTACGCCCACCTTCACGAATAGCAAAACGCAATCCTTCACTCATTGCTATCGGTGCAATCAAATTG
>NZ_FPBL01000004.1 GCF_900116685.1 Nitrosomonas eutropha | reverse complement strand
TCTATCTGAGCATATGACTTGGCTTCTCCGCCAAATTGCTTGGTCAGTATTGTTGTGATCGCTGCCGTTAGCGTCGTTTTACCATGATCCACATGACCTATCGTCCCTACATTTATATGCGGTTTCACCCGTTCGAATTTGCTTTTTGCCATTGTGTCAACCTCTTTCTATTTGAATAGCTTTATTTCTTATTGATGATTGCCTCGGCCACATTTTTTGGAGCTTCAGAATAATGCTTAAACTCCATAGAATATGTTGCCCTACCTTGAGTAGCAGATCGAAGTATCGTGGAATACCCAAACATCTCCGCCAATGGCACCTCTGATCGTATCACCTTAAACCCTGGAATATCTTCCATTCCCTGAATAATTCCACGACGCGAAGATAAATCACCGACTACATTACCCATAAACTCAGATGGTGTTTCTACCTCCACTGCCATCATTGGCTCCAGAAGAACTGGGCTAGCTTTTTTCATACCATCTTTAAATGCTATTGACGCAGCCATCTTGAAAGCATTTTCATTGGAATCAACATCGTGGTATGAGCCATCAAATAATGCGATTTTCACATCAACAACTGGATACCCGGCGAGAACACCATTTGATAATGAATCCCTTAATCCTTTCTCAACAGCAGGAATATATTCTCTCGGAACAGCACCACCTTTGATTTCATCAACAAATTCAAACCCCTTACCTGCCTCATTAGGCTCCATTCGCAACCATACATGACCATACTGACCACGACCGCCACTTTGCTTAACGAATTTACCCTCAATCTCAACTTGCTTTCTTATCGCTTCTCGGTATGCAACCTGTGGAGCACCTACGTTTGCCTCCACTCCAAATTCCCTCTTCATCCGATCAACAATAATTTCTAAGTGGAGCTCACCCATACCAGAAATAATTGTCTGACCAGATTCCTCATCTGTTCTAACTCTAAAAGATGGATCTTCTTGAGCTAACCGGTTAAGTGCAATCCCCATCTTTTCCTGATCAATCTTAGTTTTTGGCTCGACCGCCACATGAATAACTGGCTCAGGAAAATCCATACGCTCCAAAGTAATCACATGATTAGGATCACATAATGTATCTCCCGTCGTAACCTCTTTCAGACCTACTGCAGCAGCAATATCACCAGTTCCAACCTCTTTAATTTCTTCACGCTGATTGGCATGCATCTGTAACAATCTACCAATCCTTTCCCTCTTTCCTTTAACAGGATTAAATACAGTGTCACCTGATTTAACAGTTCCAGAATATACCCGGAAAAATATCAACTGCCCAACATAGGGATCTGTCGCAATCTTAAATGCCAGAGCCGCAAATGGACTATCTTCACTTGGTCCACGCTCATCCTCCAAACCATTTTCATCTATACCTTTAATTGCTGGCACATCTAATGGCGAAGGCAGATAATCTAAAACAGCATCCAGCATAGCCTGCACACCTTTATTTTTGAATGCTGTCCCACAAAGCATTGGCACGATTTCATTATTTATTGTTCTTGCGCGCAGCCCTTGCTTTATATCCTCCACTGCCAAGTCACCTGATTCCAAATACTTATTCATTAACTCTTCGCTTGCTTCGGCCGCAGACTCTATCATCTTCTCGCGCCAAGCGGCCGCATCAGCTTGCTGAGAAGCTGGTATTTCACGCTCTTCAAATTTTGTGCCTTGATTTGCATCATCCCAATAAACTGCTTTCATCTTCACAAGATCAATGATTCCAGCAAATTTATCTTCCGCTCCGATAGGCAATTGAATTGGCACAGGATTTGCTTTAAGTCTACTTATCATTTGCTCACGGACACGCATAAAGTTTGCACCAGACCTATCCATTTTATTTACAAAAGCGAGCCTTGGAACGCCATATTTATTTGCCTGCCGCCAAACTGTCTCTGTTTGTGGCTGCACACCACCAACAGCACAAAATACCGTACAAGCTCCATCCAAAACCCGCAATGAACGCTCCACCTCAATCGTAAAATCTACGTGTCCCGGTGTATCAATTACATTAATTCTGTGTTCAGGATAATTGCCCGCCATCCCCTTCCAGAAACATGTTGTGGCGGCAGAAGTAATTGTAATACCCCTTTCCTGCTCTTGCTCCATCCAATCCATAGTAGCAGCACCGTCATGCACCTCCCCCAACTTATGAGAAACTCCTGTATAAAATAATATACGCTCACTTGTTGTCGTTTTTCCTGCATCAATATGGGCCATGATGCCTATGTTACGGTATCGCTCTAACGGATTTCTCTTCGACACTGCCACACCCTAAGATTGTTTTTCCTGATAAATAGCCACAGCTGTACTTTATATAAACAGCCAACTCTTTAAAATCTAAAATGAGAAAATGCCTTGTTTGATTCCGCCATCCTATGCACTTCCTCACGCTTCTTGATTGCTGTTCCACGATTCTCAGAAGCCTCCATCAATTCACCGGCCAATCTTAAATCCATTGACTTTTCACTACGCTTACGAGCCGCGTCTCGCAGCCACCGCATAGCCAAAGCACTCCTTCTCACCGATCTAACCTCAACCGGAACCTGATAATTCGCACCACCTACCCGCCTGCTTTTAACCTCTACAACCGGTCTGATGTTTGACAATGCCTGTGTAAATACCTCTACTGGATCCTTTCCCGATTTTTTCTCTACATGGTTTAAAGCACCATATATGATCTGCTCAGCAATTGATTTTTTTCCACGCGTCATCAATACATTTACAAACTTAGCCAATTCCACGTTATGGTATTTTGGGTCCGGCAAAATTTCTCTTTTGGGCACTTCTCTGCGTCTAGGCATTTTGTACTATCTCAATATTTTGATTATCAATCTCGCACAGCTATAAGCACACCGAACTATATTTCTTATGCACTTTTTGGTCTTTTTGAACCATATTTTGAACGCGCTTTCTTTCTATCCTTCACACCAGCTGTATCCAAACTTCCACGCACAGTGTGATACCGAACACCCGGCAAATCCTTAACTCTTCCACCACGTATCAATACAACCGAGTGCTCCTGCAGATTATGCCCTTCGCCCCCAATGTAGCTACTCACTTCATAACCATTGGTTAATCGCACCCTAGCCACTTTCCTAAGTGCGGAGTTCGGCTTTTTAGGTGTTGTCGTATAAACACGAGTGCATACCCCTCTTTTTTGAGGACAGCTCTCAAGAGCAGGAACCTTACTTTTTACTTGCTTTGCTTTACGTGGCTTGCGCACCAATTGACTAATTGTCGGCATTTTGCTCCCAGCTTTTCATACATCAAGTTTTAATTCTATTAAGCAGGTTGTTTTTATTAAAATAGCGCAGATTCCTTTTACGCTTTCAACCTATGTTTTTTCTTTCACTTTCCCACAGCCTTGTTTTTATGCAAAACCCTCACGCCTTATATAGCGGCTAAAAAAGACTGCGAATTTTACGGCGTTATTATTTTCAAGTCAAGGTTAAAGTATTCTGTTGCAGCAGTTAAATCAGCTAACTATCCTAATAAATCAGGCATATCGATATCTTTCTACACAAAATAACTATCATTGTATTACCACACGTGTACCCAATTTTATCCAGGGATTCAGCTGATCGATCTGGGCGTTGGTAATGGCCACACATCCATTCGTCCAATTAAAACGAGAGTGCACTGCCTGATCGCCCTTACCTATGCCATGAATACCTATGTAACCACCAAGCGATGTATCCTGTGGTGACAATCCCGTGGATTCAATGGCATTTATTATATTTCCCCAGATTTGTCGTGAAATTCTCCCCTCTGAAAGAGCCAAGTCTGCAACCTCTCGATTAGGGTAATTGATACCATAAAAACGATAGAAGCGGTTATGCTGTTTAACCCAACTGATTTGGAACGATCCTAACGGTGTTTGATTATCTCCTTGCATCCTTGAGTGGCTAGCCCCATATCGACCAATAGCGATATTATCAAAAATCAGCAAGGCTTTATCCTTACGCATGACGCTAAGCCGGTGCTCTGAAGTATCTATCAGAATCCACACGTCCTGAGTCGCACGGCCTGGAAGTGGAAATGCCAACAATAAAAATAATCCGGTTTGAACCCAGCGCATTGTCAAACTACATCTGTCAAAAATTAATAACCCGCTCCGAACAACACCCCTACTATTTTTGCTTCAATATCATAATAGCTCATGACTTATTCCAATTCTCGATAGAAGTGAAAATAATAATATTCATAATATAATTATTTTACAGCACGTTATACGATTTTATAACTTCTGTTTCTATCTGTAATTGGAATTACATGCGCTCACATTCCAGATCCAATCATAATGCATAAAAAATCATAGCCTACTACCAGGACAGTCACAAAAAGGAGCATTACCTGTCTTTTTGCAGACACAAAGCCAAACCGAGCTGACTTCCCTGATCGTAAATGCCACAGGGCTTATCCCAGTGCCTCTATGAGATCCGTCGCAGAACGGTTGTGACTGACTGAGACTGCACTGACACCAGTAATACCGCTTTCCAATTTCCAGCTGAACCTGAAACGGATGATTCTGCGCGGCTCCGGATTCACCCATGACTTACTCCCACGAAATACTGCTAATCAAACAGTTTCAGTGCTGTTTCACTACCGGCGGTAATATTATGTGCTGCCATTGCAGCCTGAATATCAGCCAGCCGCTGCTTGCTTCTTTTTACTCCGTTTTCACTCAATGGCACTCTGTTGTCATCCACCAGAAGACCGTTCAATGTTGATGAAAAAAGCCGAGCGATATGAACCATCTGATCAAATACTTTCTCTCCACTTGCAACCCTGGGCACATCTAGCAGGAAAGTAATGCCACGGGTAGTTAACGTCCGCATGTTTGCTGGCAAAAACAGGGCAGACTCGAAATTACCAAGGGAAAACATCACCTCATTCGTTTCACTATCCCGGTATCTGAAAACTCCCTCGGATTCCAGCCTGAAACCAGATGCCTCCGCCAGCGCACGGATTTTAGTTCCAACAAAAGCACCACCATCTTTACTGATAATATTGACACCCATAATCACATCAACATCAGCACAAAATCTATCCAGATCAACCGCCCTGGCATACGCATCCGCAATATCAGGGCAATCAACTTCCGCGTGAATCTGCACAGAGAAATCTTCGGCCATGTCACGAAATCTCGATAAATTGATTTCAGTTACCAACCCGGAACGATCCACAAGCTGCAAGCATCCCTTCAATTCGATATACGTATTTCTGGGACTAAGTGTATCCAGTGAAATTTCCTCCCACAGCTGTCCTTCTGACTGGAGGCCGTACCAGCGCACTGGCTTACCGTAATCGAACTTCTGTTGCAGCAGATCTATGAGTCTCTCATGCGGGATAGGTGAGTTTGAGCGAATATCAGCAATATAATTGATCATGCTATCAACGCTAGTAGCAGCTTTCTTCTGTACACCGGGCTCTTTTTGTGCCGGTTGATCGCTCGCTACATGCCGTTCAGACAAAGTACTCGCTGGAACACTGGCTAAATCCGGCGCTTCATTCGGAATTGACGGCACTTCATCACCAAATTGTGGCTCAATCCGTTCATCTGCAGATATCGGTTTGTACTCATCACTCAATAAAACATCATCATGCTCATGTCTGAATGCATCCTGAACCCGACGATGATGACGAGCCAACTGAATTCTGTTGAATATGACAACCCCGGCGATAATCACAACACCAATAATAACCAAGCTGATTTGCAAATCACTCATAAACTGTTATCCCCCTTTGGCACAATTGGTACGATTATAATCGTTCTGCTCACGCACAAGGGCACTTCTAAAGATCGGCTCTCCAGATAAATCACACCAATTTACAAATAGCCGGTTTAATGTAATTAAAATATGTTTTGACTGACATCCATACGCGGGATTGTGGCTAGAGCATTTTTGTTTCAGGTGTTTACATCTTATTTCTTGAGGAAATCTCCCATCCTATTTGCAGAAGCAGAGATCTGTTTATATTTGCACCAAAACTGCTCTAGCCACATAAGGGCCGAACGCTAAGAACATAACAGCCTTGCTCATCCTGTGATATAAATAAACCGAGTCTGTTATGCGATATGGATATAAAACTTATTACAAATATCGTCACATCAGGAAATAAATTTTCCTGCAAATTATTATTGTCATAAAAGAGGCAGGGGTGAATCTGAAAGCTGGAATCAAAACAATAACAGTTATTGTTGGGACTATTCTCGGATTATCCATGACGCCCGCCTAGGCAGGAGTAATCGGCTCAATGACGCTGGGCATAACCAATGGCTGTTTTTCCTATGGAGTCAACAGTGCAACAGGCTGCGGCAACGCTGACATGAGCAAACTGGAATACGCGACCGGATCATTTAAATTTCATAATTCTCTTTCCGGAATCAGTAACCCATCGATATATGCTTACCAAGCCTCCATCTCTCTGCACACAGAAGATTCCAATAATTCAGTTAGCTCTTTCAACGACACCCTCTCCAGATTATTCGATTCTTTTGCAGATTTAACATCTGATCCACTGTGGTTACTGGCTTCATAAATGCAGTCCTTGCCAGCCCAACCGATTCATTTACAGCACCAATCCCGACAACACCTCCAATGGGGCCCTACACAACATCCTGGAGTTATGCAGTTGATTCTGGATCAACCGAAACAGACATTACAGGCTCATTTGAAGCTTGGTCTACCAATAACTTAAATCCAGTCTCACAGCTTCTGTTTAACCAAGATCTTCCAACTATCCCAGTTAATTACACACTAAGCGTTGCACTAAATGCAGTATCCGTCCCGGAACCCACTATGATTGCACTCATTGGTCTAGGTATTCTGGGAATAGGAACAGCGCAAAGGAGAAAAATCCGCACACAGCTTACTGTTTGAATTCCAAGTTAAAAAATTAGCTATCTCAGGAAATTAGCTGCAAAAGTTTCCCAAGATAGCCAGTTAGCGCAATATCTCCTCAATTACTCTCAGATACTTGTTGATCACAATCTGCTCATCAAATTCCTGTTCCATTTTTTTTCTGCCACGCAATCCCATGGCTGTACGCTCAGCGTGAGATAAAGCAATTATTTCAGAGATCTTATCAGCAAGATCCGTTGCATCTCGCGGCTGGCATAAATAGCCATTGATGCCATCATCTACGACATTACGGCAACCAACAGAATCTGTTGTTACAAGCGGGCGCGCCATTGCAGCCGCTTCCAGCAAGGTACGGGGAATACCTTCCCGATAGGAAGGCAGAACAACGCAGTCAGCCAGCGCAATTTCTTCCGCCACGTTATCACTCACCCCTAGGTAGCGAATGACGCCTTCTTCCACCCATTCATTCATCTGCAAACGGGAAATCGCAGCCGGATTCTGTACATCCAGGAACCCCAGCAGGCAGAACTCTGCATCCAGCCCCTGTTTCCTCAGGATACGCGCTGCCTCGACAAATTCACCCACACCCTTGTCCCACAACATACGTGCAATTAACAGAAAACGTAAGGGGTTTTTATTGGGCAAGGGTAAAGGCATAAAACGAGTAAGATCAATACCGGAGCCTGGCAAAAGATCAGTCATTGCATCTGCAACCAGGTTACCAGACACAAACAACGTACGATCATCCCTGTTTTGAAAAAATACTTTTGCCGAATGTGACAAAGCCACTCGATACAAACTGCGTACCAGCCAATTGAGCCACCCCCCCTTGATGAATACTGAACCCAGACCGGCAATATTGTTGATAACCGGAACAGCCAACAAATGTGCAGCCAGTGAGCCATAGATATTCGGCTTGACCGTATACCCCAAGTAGATATCTGGTTTTTCACACCGCATCAACCGGAAAAATCGCCACAATAGCAGTAGATCGCGCCCAGGATGAGTACCTTTGTTATCCATCGGCAGCGGAACGTAACGACAACCCAGTGCCGTTAGACGGATAGCATAATCGTCCTGCGGCGCAACCGCGACCACCTCATACCCCGCAGCAACCGTGGCTTGAATCAGACCAGTACGAAAATTCACCAGATTCCACGCGGTATTGAGCGCAATAATAACTTTCCTGCTCAATGTGATTGCTCCTGTTGCCAGACAAGGTGATAACTCTCAATCATACGCTCCAGACTGAAATGATCTTGCACGCGCCCTCGAGCAGCAATACAGCGCGCTTGCCAAGCCACCCCACTCTGCATGGCTGCATGTGCCCGCAACAAGGCATCAGCCAGTGCTTCTGGATCTTTTGGCGGCACGACCCAGCCGACCTCACCAACGATTACCGCCGCATCCCCCACATCCGTCACCACTGCCGGCGTACCGCAAGCCATGGCCTCCGCCACTACATTTGGAAATGCTTCACTGGAACTGGAAAGCACATGCACATCCAGCGCGTTCATCACATCGGGTATATCCGTACGCTGCCCCAGCAATCTTACCTCACTGGTCAGATTGTGTTCCGCCAGCCAGGTCATTAATTGCGCATTGTTTCGATCGAGATCACGGCCAGCCAACACACAGCCGAAATCCACACCCTGGTTTTTGATAACCGCCAATGCATTCAGCAAATTCTTGTGATCCTTAAGTGGATCAAACCGCCCCACCATGCCCAATAGCCAGCGATTGCCCACGCCCCACTCCGCACGCAACTGGGCACGTGCATCTCCATCGACACGAAAACGAACCAGATCATAACCATTGGGAATTACTCGCAACTTATCTACGGCGTAACCCAAGTCACGATGCACTTCCAAGGCTTTTTGCGCGCAACAGATAATAGTCGAAGGTATTCTGGAGCTGATACGGGCACATAATCTGGCTACCCAAATGGTAGATCGCCTGGATTTCTCCGTGTCCAGTGTGGAATGACGAATACCCCAAAACACCTGCTTAACACCAGCCAAACGGGCAATAACGCCACCAATCAGATCAGCGTGATACATCCAGGTCTGCACCACTTGCGGGTGAATCTGGCGCAGCAGTTGCCACAACCGCCACAACCCGCCGGGAGTAATCCGGCCACGCGGCATGTTCAAGCAGAATACCTGCACTCCAGCATCTCGCAGCAAAGCACCGTATTTGCCTTCATTCATCAATGAAACGACATGATGTTTTACAATCTTGTCACTGTCGCACAAACGATATAAAACAGCCTCGGCACCACCATCATTGAGATCGGTGATGATATGCATAACATTCATGTATTAACACCTTATCTTAATATCAGCACCAGACTCTTGCAAAACAATACCGACAATATCAACAATAAAATTGGAAAAATAGCAGCGATAAAATTGGATGGATCTGCATAGAAAACAGAAATAAAACTGATTTTTATGGCAGCATAAGCTAGAAGAATACAGCGTAACGAATCCGATTTGACTGTACCAAAAAAAACTTGCAGCAATTTTATAAATACACCAAACACTACGCTTGTAAAAAAGATTCCTGGAATATGCATCTGCATTAGACCTAGTGTTATCAGATCAACAGGGATTCCTCCGGTTACACCATAATCTCCTTTCTTTGCTCCTGATATAACCAGAGTATTCACCTGCTCTACACCTTCCAAAAAACCAGTAGTCCAGGAAGAAGGAAGCAGATATAAAGGAGAAAACAACAAATCCATAAACCCACGATATAAATACTCTCCGTGCTCCAGTTGAGCAAAGAAACTCACAAAGGGAAAAGAGATTTCTCTCACTACATAAAATGAAAAATTATCGGCACCCTTGATTTCAAAAACATTGCTGATGATATATGCCAGATACAAAGCAGCTAAACCACCAACCATCCCACCTATTACAATTACTCTCGCTGGAAAGCGTTTGAGATAAATAAATGCCAATAAAAAAACGCATAGATAAACAATGAAACCTACTCTTCCGGACCATGAATACAACACATAAACTGAAAACAGAAATGCCAACCAAAAACCAGCAAAATTGAAAAATGTTTTACACCCCTCCCTTCTGACTGCCCAGAAAATATAGGATGAAAAAAGAGCCAAATGTCCAAAAGGCTGCAAAAAACTCCAGGGATTATTAACCTCGAATATTCCCGATCTGATGGCTCTCGAGTATTCGAGATAGAGCAAGAATCCTCCAAAAGCACTGACATATAGATATCTGAATACAAAGGCGGTTATCAGCATAAACCAGGCAACAAACATCAACTGTCTATAGCTAAGGCAAAAGATACTTGCAGATATTTTGCTAGTAAAAGATGTAACTGGTCTCAGGATATTCCATCCAGTAAAGATGCCGGAAACAGCGAACATTACAGACAGGTTATAAAGCAACCAATAATCCTGATTAAAAACAATATTCTCCGCCCCAAGAAAATTGCCCCTGGATACAGCGCTATGCACAACAGCAACCCAACCCAATCCATATACCAGCCCGACCGCTAACAACGTCCAGGATATTAGAGGAGGATATCCTTTCTTTTGTGTACACATGACGATCAATGTCAGTGAAACAAAAAAGATAAAAACACCTACGATACTGGTTGCTGTGATCATTTTGCTGCCAAAATACTCCAGATCAGTTTATGACCGAAATAATTTAAATTCTGTAGGATTATTTTTTATCAGCATCAAATATTTGTTATCCATTAAACAACTCCTAACAACTGCAAGTATGCATTCACTGCACGTTTCTGTTTAAAATTCTGTGCGCGCACGGGCACATCAGGTAATTGCTCGCACGGCGTATCCATCACTCGGGCTATCACCGTCGCCAATGCTTCCAAATCTCCCACCGGTACCAGTGCCCCCCACCTGCCTTCCTCCAGAATCTCATCCGGCCCACTGCGACAATCTGTACTCACCACGGCAGTACCACAAGCCATTGCCTCAATCAGGACCGTTGGCAGACCTTCCCATTGCGAAGACAGTACAAACAACTGTACATGACTCATCCATGCGAAAGGATTATCGACAAAGCCTGGAAGCTGCACGCTATCCCGTATCCCCAAGGACGTTACCAGCTGTTCCAGCTCTGTACGCAATTCACCTTCTCCAAGAATCACGAGGCGACAATCACGTTCGGCATGCACCCGGGCAAAGGCACGGATCAGGGTAGCAAAATCTTTCGCCCGGGTAAGTCTGCCCACCCCTAGAATTACCGGTGGCTTGCCTTCCCCCAGCCACGGGTGCTCCAGCGGCATTCTGGATCTTTCGATCAGATCCGGTGTTACTACAGGATTATAAACAACAGATATCCGGTTACGCGACAGACCAATAGTTTTTGCTAGATCATCAGCCACCCCCCCCGACACTGCTACCACTTCATCTGCTTTACGATAAGCCCAGCGCATCAAGAGCAACACGGCCAGGTCACGCAAGCCTTGTGATTTACTACGAGATATCGACAAATTCGTGTGTTCACTTACTATCAGACGGACAGCGACTCTGGACAACATACAGGCCATTATGGCGATCACATTAGCGTGGCTAAGTGCAGACAGCA
The DNA here is from genome assembly GCF_900116685.1 of Nitrosomonas eutropha. Lineage (GTDB taxonomy): Bacteria > Pseudomonadota > Gammaproteobacteria > Burkholderiales > Nitrosomonadaceae > Nitrosomonas > Nitrosomonas eutropha_A. The sequence goes on along the minus strand of NZ_FPBL01000004.1, from coordinate 208,509 downwards.
TGGCTCCGGGATGCTCCCGACGCAAATAACGCACCAGAGCAGGCAAGCTGGCCAGTACACGACTGGACTCCAGATCCACTACACGTACTGCAGATGAGACTTCAGAAAGATAAGAACCCTCAGCGCGAGTCAACACCAGATCCACCCTCAACCCCCGGTCAGCAAAGCCATTGGCCAGTGTGACCATGGCCCGTTCGGCCCCCCCGCCACGCAGGGAAGGAACAAACAATGCCACATCAACCATGCCCGTCACCTTTTAAAAATATTTTCAAACAAACGATAACCATGCCGGCTTGCAAGCTGACGTACCTCAGCAATATTCAGTATCAGGAAAATCATTACTGCCACCCCTCCGGCAACTGCTATGGATAACATCATTTTGAGTACCGGAGAAATATCCGTTTGCATACAAAACCATGCCGACCAGTAAATACCCACGGCAGGCACAATCCCGCAGCGCAGTAACGGTAATATCCTAGGCATTGGAAAAACCTTAAACCCGATGACTGCGCTGCTAACTGCAGCTACTGAATAAGCTAGCAATGCAGACCAGGCAGCACCAACGATACCAAAGTACGGTACAAACACCAGATTCAATCCTAAATTTGCAATGGCAGCCAAGCCGCTGGTTATCAACAGCCATTTTGATTTTCTGGTCAAATGGAACGCAATGTCAAAGTGAAAGGACTTGATACCAATAACTGCCGCAGTCAGCGCAATCCACAAGAAAATCGTGGATGCACCTTCTCTAAACTCTTCTCCGACAAACAAACCAATCATCACCGGCTCAATTGCCATCAATCCAGCCGCACCGGAAAACGCCAGAGCAAACATCAATTCGCCATTCTGGCGCATTTGCCGGCTGGCAGCTTCGACCCCCTCTTTTTCCAGTACCTTGATGGCCAAAGGCGTAGCTGCCGTGTTGACTATAGTCAACAGCAGACCAAGACTTTGTTGTGCCATGTCATAACCTACAGCATAAATACCTGTTTGTGCCTCACCCAGAAACCAGGCAATCATCAGACGGTCGGAGCTGGAAGTTATCCAGACCAGTGAAAAAGTAATGGCCAGGGGAAATCCGTAACTCCCAAATTCCTTGAGTTGTCCACCGGCGGGTAACTGAGGACATATGCCTGTCCAGGCATTGCGCCCTACAAACAGCCAGGCCACGACAGCACCAAAAATCAATCCGGCGAGTGGCGCGTTTGCGCTCCGATACATCCACGCCAGCACAGCCCCCAGCAGCAAGGCCAGCACAGCCTTTATGGCGCTCAGCACACCATAGCGCCCGGGATCAAGCCGGGCAGTAGCCAGCCGCAAATTGAGTTCGTGCCACGCCTGGGTAATTGTCAGAACAATGGCGACAGGGATAATAGAATGCCACTCCGGTGCAGCCCAAACAGATGCGACCACATAAGCTGCAAGTGCAAAAATGACGGACAAAAACAGGAAAATAGCCAGAACAGGACGTAACACGGTCTGTGGCTGATCGATATGTGTGGGTAAAAAACGGCCACACACCAACAGTAACCACTGGAAAACCACAACATGTACCAGCCCAACCCCTGCAATTACCAGGGAATAACGCCCAAAATCTTCACTGGTAAGCAGTCGCGTATAAACTGCCAGCGCCAGAAAATTGACAATACCAGGCAGCCCGCGCGCAAACAGATAGGCAATAACGTGCCTGATTAACATGAGCCAATGACGGTATCGTCGCGTTCAGGCAACCGCAGGGCTAGCATAAATCTAATAAAACCGGCCGCATCGATGATCAGCACTTTCAATCAATCACTCCCAAACAGATCACAGGGATAAATCTTCACAGAAATATAAACTTGGGATAAAACCAAGGCTACTATCAGACCTGTTCTGTTAAGCCAGAAGTCAAAGTAACAAACCAGGTTCTTTTCAGGCTTATGAATACCCACCGAGCAGTGGTAAAACACAGTATTACGTTTTGCACTGATGCAGAACTACTCCAGCATATTTTCCCTGTACTTCTGGCACCGCGATACACGCCCGACACAGTAAAAATAAAGGTTTAGCAAGAATTGATAATCTCGATTTAACACAGGAAAACAGGGTTGTTCAGCAATATATTGATTGTTTGCGTAGGTAATATATGCAGAAGTCCCATGGCGGAGAGAATTCTGCAAGATGCTCTGACCAAAGCAGGGAAAATAGAGCGTTCTGTCAGTTCTGCCGGCCTGAGCGCATTAATAGGTCATGAAGCCGATCCTGCAGCCTGTCAATTAATGGCAGATAAAGGCATTGATATTTCCACTCACCGCGCCCGCCAGTTAACAAGTGACATGATCCGGGAAGCAGACATCATACTGGTTATGGAAACATGGCAAAAAGCTGCGATTGAAGAGCGCTCTCCCAGCGCAAAAGGCAAAGTCTTCCGCCTTGGCGAATGGGAGAAAGTCGATATCAGTGATCCTTACCAGAAAGACTTATCGGAGTTCATACGGTCGCTATCGCTCATCGAACAATGCACAGCTCGGTGGGTAATGAAATTATGAATAACGTGTCATTTATCCGACGATCCATACCTAATCCCGTAAATGTTTTGATTTCCAGGATCAATGTGTTCTTGACAAAGGCCAGTAAACCCATCCAGGCATGAACACACCATTCACAAAACGGTGCATCACTCTTTTGGCTCTGTATCAACTTGCTGCCTGCTCCATTATTCCCGGACAGCACATGAGTCCGTTTTCCCGGCAATCCAGTACAGAAATGCCAACCCGGGAGAATGATGAAGCCACCCTGAAAAAGCTCAATATTCAAATGATCAATGCCGAACTGATTGTCGAACTCGAGAAAAATTACAAAAACTTCAGCCTCGCTCCCGATAACGTTGCCAATCATTACTTCGATTACCGCATCGGCTCCAACACCATCAAAGGTGTCCCCATGAAAAATGAGCCCTACATGCAATACCGAGTGGGTCCGAGGGATATCCTCAATATTACTGTCTGGGATCATCCTGAACTCACTATCCCGGCTGGTGAATTCCGCTCTGCCGAGGCTGCAGGAAATGTCGTTGGTGAAGATGGCACATTCTTTTATCCCTACGTGGGCGTCGTACAGGCGGCTGGAAGAACAGTAGAGGAAATCCGCGAAGAACTGACCCGGAAACTGTCGAAATACATCGAGTTTGTTCAGCTCGATGTGCGGGTAGCAGCCTACCGCAGCCAGCGGGTTTATATAGTGGGAGAAGTGGCCAATCCTGGCGTTCAGCTAGTCCGTGATATTCCCCTCACCGTACTGGAGGCTATCAACAATGCAGGAGGGGTAAGTTCTGACGCAGATTTGCGCAATATTATCCTGACCCGGAATGACAAAACCTACAGCATCAATCTGCTCAGCCTCTATGAAGGAGGAGATATTACACAAAATGTATTGCTCCGGCACGGGGATGTGTTGAATGTACCGGACAGCTCACTGAATAAGGTTTTCGTCCTGGGAGAAACCAATCATTTTGTCGCGGGTGGGGCCACAGGTCGGTCACGCAGCCTGGTAATGAACAAGGCTCGCATGACTTTGACTGAGGCACTGAGTGAAGCCGGTGGTTTTAATCAGGAAACCTCGGATCCTGCAAGAATTTTTGTTTTCCGTGGTGGCCTGGGCAAACCAGAGATATACCATCTGGACGCAAAATCGCCTGATGCCCTGCTCCTGGCTGATCGCTTCCCACTGCAGCCGCGGGATGTCATTTATGTCGATCGGGCTGAAGGAATACGCTGGAACCAGATCATCGGACAGATCCAACCGACGATCAACCTGCTGAATTCATTCGATGGTGCGCTGAGGGTTCAGCCCTTTCTGGGACATTAATCCTCTGCATACCCACATCACGACACTGTTGCGTGGCGGCAGTGCAAAGACATACAAAACAGAAACACAGCTGCAACCATATCATCACTGCAACAGAAACCAGCTATCCGGATCTTATAACCTATCTGCTATCTAATATGCCATCCGATTTATCAAGAAACCGAATAGATCATTTATCTGACCAGAAAAATGACGAAATTGACCTGAGTCAACTGCTGGGCGTGCTGATTGATAACAAAAAACTGATCATAATCATCACGTTTATCACTTGTGTCATCGGCGCCACCATAGCATTCCTGGGCAGGCCGATCTATAAAGCAGACAGCCTGCTGCAGATTAAGGAAAACGGTCAATCCATGGCAGATCAGCTGGATTCGCTGTCAAATTTCTTTGAAACAAAGACACCGGTACAAGCTGAAATAGAGCTGATTAAATCCAGGATGATTCTGGGAAAAACGATCAGTAATCTTCATCTCGACATCATTGCCACTCCCAGATTTTTCCCCCTGATAGGAAATGCAGCAGCCAGATGGCTTCAACGGTTCAGTGGAGGCGAGACCCTGTCAGACCCATTATTCGGACTGTCGCAATATGCCTGGGGGGGTGAGATTATCCAGGTGGATACCTTTGAAGTGCCCGACAACTGGAAAAATGAAGAAATAAATTTGCAGGCTACCGGCGAGAACCGGTTCAGGCTTGTCTATCGGGATGAGGTCGTCCTTGAAGGGGAAGTTGGCAAACTGGCCGTCAGGCAACCGGAAGGTTATCTGCAACCGGTCAGGATATTTGTCACTGAGTTGCGATCTCGCCCAAATACTTCCTTTACCCTGATTCGCCGTTCCGAGAGTGAAGCGCTCCGGATATTAAAGAAAGCTCTCTTCATTGCAGAAATCGGCAAAGGAACCGGCATTCTTGAATTGACAATCGAGTCGAACGATCGGACAGGGGCTGTTCGAATCGTCAATGAGATTGCCAACACCTATCTCCAGCAGAACGTTGAACAGAAATCGACAGAATCCCAGAAGACACTTGAGTTCCTGGAAAAACAACTGCCCACACTCAAGGAGCAGCTGGAAACCGCAACCAGTGCACTCAACGATTACAGAATCCGTAAAGGTTCAATCAACCTCGACCTTGAAACCCAAAACATCCTGACGGGCACAGTCGAGCTGAATACCCAGATTACGCTCCTGCAACAAAAACGGGACGAGTTGCGCCAGAAATTCACGGAATCCCATCCCAGTATTATCGCGATCGACAAACAGATCAGTAGATTGCAAGCCCAGATCAATGCTTTCGACAGGAAAATCGGCATATTGCCGGAAACCCAGCAAATCATTCTGCGATTATCCAGAGATGTCGATGTCAACGCCGGGCTCTACACCACATTGCTGAATCATGCTCAAACCATCCGCGTAGCAAAAGCAGGTGCAGTAGGCAATGTACGAATAGTCGATTACGCCATGTTGCCCGATCAACCAATCAAACCTAAAAAAACAATGATCATGGGTATTGCATTGATGGCAGGGTTGATGCTGGGAACTGTAACGGCCTTTGCCCGCAGATCACTCAGCTGTGGCGTAAAAGATCCGGACATGATTGAAAAATCCCTGAACGTACCTGTCTATGCCACGATCCAGCACAGCAAATATCAGAAACTGATTGAAAAACAACTGAAGAATGAGCCAGTACCGGGCAACCATCCTCCGGTTCTTCTGGCATTGGAGAATAAGGAAGATCTCGCGGTGGAAAGTCTGCGCAGTTTGCGCACGACCCTACACTTTGCATTCCTGGAAGCACGCAATAACATCATCATGATCACCGGACCAAGCCCCGGGGTCGGAAAAACATTTGTTTCAACAAATCTTGCTATTGTTATGGCAGATGCAGGTAAAAAAATACTGCTGATTGATGGGGATCTGCGCAGGGGTGCTATCAACAAATCCTTCCGCCTGGCAAGAGAAAACGGTCTCTCTGAATTAATCAGTCAATCATCTGATCTGACCAATACAATCAAACCGATCTCACAAGCGAATATCGATTTCATTTCAACCGGTGAGATCCCGCCCAACCCATCAGAATTATTACTGCATGAACGGTTCGAGCAACTGCTGGAGACCGTCAGCAAACAGTACGATCTGATCATCATCGATTCACCGCCGATCCTGGCTGCCACTGATGCCGCCATCATCGGTCGTCTAGCGAGCGTGACACTGATGGTCGTCAAGGCTGGAGTTCACCCGATACGTGAACTTGAACAAAGCGTGAAGAAACTGGTGCAGGCAGGCGTAAATCTGAAAGGCACCATATTTAATGGCATCCCCGAAACCTCATCACGTCATGGATATGGCCAGTATGTATACCAGTATGCCTACCGGAGCAAAAAACGATGAACGAGGCTGCCTCCCTCTTCTTTCTGTACCCCGAAAATTTTTCCATGCAAACCGGCCATGACAGTTTCTTGATAGTTTTCCACAATTTTTCACAGATATGAGGTAAGCCAATGAAGCTTGATCTTTCCGAACTGCCTACACTATTTGTCGTCAGCATGATACTGGCCGGACTTACCATCCGACTGGCGATTCCCCTTGCACATGCTTGCGGCATTCTGGATCGCCCTGGACAGCACAAACAGCACAGATACCTTACGCCTTTTACAGGAGGCACCGGAATCTTCGTTGCACTGCTCACAGCGCTCTGTTTTCTAGCCGGCTACCATCCGGAACAATCTGAGAAGTGGCTGGGGCTGGGGATCAGTTCCACTATCATTTTTGTCATGGGCTTTGCTGATGACATTCTTCAGCTTCATTACAAAATACGCCTGGTCGTACAAGCCATCGTCGTACTGATCATGACACTGGTAAGCAAGGTTGTTCTGGCCGATCTTGGCAATTTATTACCTGATGAAACACTCGCACTGGCGGCTTTTGCTATCCCTTTTACACTCTTTGCCACTGTCGGCGGCATTAATGCACTCAACATGATCGATGGAATCGATGGGCTATCCGGATCCCTGTCATTAATGAGCCTGATATTGCTTGGTACAGTGGCACTTGTTGCCGACAATCAGCCCAACCTCATGATCATAACTGCACTTGCTGGCGGTACTACGAGTTTCCTGTTTTTCAACCTCCGCTATCCTCTGCAACCCCGTGCAAAGGTGTTTCTTGGTGACAACGGCAGCACACTGTTGGGATTTCTGATCGCTTGGCTTCTGATCGATCTTTCTCAAGGTAGCAACCGTGCCATGACACCGGTTACTGCACTCTGGCTGTTCTCCATTCCCCTGATGGATGCCATCAGCATCATGCTGCGCCGAATCTGGCAGCATAAATCGCCATTTGAACCAGACCATAACCACTTACACCATATCCTGCTCAATGCTGGTTACCGTATTAATGACGTGGTATTTGCGATTATCTCCGTACATTTACTATTTGGTATAGTGGGACTTACCGGCCTGTATCTGGGAATGCCCGAACTTGTAATGCTCGCAGGGTTTTTACTGTTCTTTTTCGGCTATTTCTATCTGTCTCTCCATCCCTGGTCTCTGATCACGGCTTTACGCCATCTTCATACATTTTTGGGGCTCGTTCCAACACAAAATCACGGTTTCTTCCTGGGCAGCTATACTCCGGAAGAAGCAGAAAATCTGGTTCGCATGATTTCAAAAGAGCTGCGCCCCAGCCTGGATTCACTGATACACGTGGTTAAAAACAAAACATCCGCTCACGATGAAAAAAATCAATATGCCGTAGTGGTCAATATGCGGTTACTGGATGCGAATATCAGCATGACAAAGGGAGAGATCGAAAACTTCGTCGCTTCAGCACAAGAACGTATCAATAAGCACTGTGGTGTTCAGTTGCGCCCTTTCGTGAAACGTAATCCACAAAATGACAGAAGGAAACAGGAGCAAAGCGATTATTCAGGAAATCGACGTACGACGGATCGGCGAAAAGACAATCAGAAATTATTGATATTCGAAGCCATATATGATCAGGACTCAATCGCCGAACAAAATTCTACCAACAATCAGCTCAATAAAGAAAATTCATAATCTGCGTACTTCCTTGCAGATATAGAGCCAAGCCTGATTAGGTTTCCTTCGCAGCAAGCAGCACGCGATTTATGCAGGCTCTTCTGATCCAGAGTCCACCGCATCTGCCATCACCTTGCCGACATCCACTGTCACCACTCGCGAAACGCCCTGCTCGCGCATGGTGACGCCGATCAGCTGCTGCGCCATCTGCATAGCGATCTTGTTATGGCTGATGAAGAGGAATTGGGTTTCATCGGACATACGCTTGACCAGCTCGCAAAAACGTCCCGCGTTGCTGTCATCCAGCGGGGCATCCACTTCATCCAGCAGGCAAAATGGTGCGGGATTCAATTTGAACAGCGAAAACACTAACGCCAGCGCCGTCAAGGCTTTTTCACCACCAGAAAGCAATTGAATGGAACTGTTACGTTTGCCCGGTGGATGCGCATTCAGCTGCACACCCGCATCCAGAATATCTCCGCCGCTCAGCACCAGTTCCGCAGTCCCCCCCCCGAAAATGGAAGCAAACAATTCACCAAGATTGTGGTTGACCTGATTAAAGGTCTCCTGCAAACGCTGCCGAGTTTCACGGTCTATCTGCCGAATCGCCTGCTCCAGTGTGTCAATGGCCTCCCGTAAATCCAATGATTGTTCTTCGAGATGCGTCCGGCGCGATTTCAATGCGTCCAGCTCCTGCAGCGCGGCTAGATTGACCAGCCCGAGGGCGGCGATTTCCCCACCAAGCCCATTAATGCGTGTTTGCAGCTTGGCCGGCGATTCGTTTATGGATTGCTGCAGCATTTCCGACGTAATGTCACTGGACTCTGCCAGCTTATCTGCAAATTGGGCTTCAGTCATCCCCGCTTCCTGCTCACGCAGTCGCGCTTGCCCCACCGCCTCGCTGCACTCATGCAGCCGTTGCTCAGCCTGCATTCTGGCCTGTTCCGTTTCCCGTAATGTATTGTTTGTATTTTCCAGCTCATATCGAACTGCCATCAGCGCCTGTTCGTGCTGATTGCGCTGTATCTGCCAATGCGCCGCATCTGCTGCCAACGACGATTCATCCAGATCAGCGCGAGTATGCTGCAATTTTTGCATGTTCTCAGTCAGCACAACCTTATTCCGGATAATCATGTCAATACGCTGCTCGCAATCGACCACCCTGCTCTGGCAATTCTGCTCACTGAAAGCAGCTTCACGCAATTTGTCCAATAAACGTTGCACCAGTGAACACTGCAATGCCAGCGCCTGCCCGGATAGTTGGCTGGTGGATTCCACCTGACTTACTTGCGCTTCCAGCGCCACTCTTTCTGCTTCACAGGCAGTCAGCTCCATTTCTGCCTGATGCTTCTGGGATAATTCTTCCTCAATCTGTACTGTCAAGTCAGCTAACTCGGTTTCAAGTTGAGCCTGCTGTTGCGCCACGCGCTCAATTTGCTGCATCAATCGCACAATCTGTATCTGCCGGCTGTGTTGTTGTGTTCTGGTTTCTTCAATCACCTGGCGGGTTTGCACGATCTCGGCCGCAATACGCTGATAATTCTGCTCCAGCTCAGCCAGCGTCTGCTGTTTGGATAAAATAGAGTGTTCGATTTGCTCACATTCCTTGCTGATCTGCGCAATTTCACGCTGGCGTTGCAAGATGCCATGTACTGCTGAATCCGGTGCGAAATAACTCACTCCGTGCCTGGTAATGCTGTGCCCTTCCGCTGTTACCAGCATCTCACCAGCTGCCAGCTGTTTCCTGATCACCAAGCCAGATTCCAGATCATTAATTACAAATACGCCATGCAGCCAGTTCTCCAGCACAGCTTGTACAGCCGGACTGTGACAATTCAGCAATACACTGAGTGGTTTCCAGGTTGGCCGATCTAGCCCGACTGGATTGTGACTACCGGCTGACTGGTCCGGTTCTATCAGTTCACATACCGACCATTTTGCTGATGGCCGTTTCCCCTGGCCGACTTCCCAATCCAGTACCTGCTCCAGCCGATCTACAGCCACTGCCTGAATACGCTCGCGCAGCACCGCTTCCAGTGCCGTTTCCCAATCGGATTCAACCGAAATATGCGGCCACAGTCTTGGCAACACATCCAGCTGGTTCCTGGTCATCCACGCATTCAATTCCCGGTTATCTTCGATCTGGTCTTGCAGACGCTGCAAAACATCACGACGGGCATTGGCTTGGGCAAGGTCACGTTGTAGCGATTGGATAACTTGCTGAATAGCGTCACGTTCCTGCTGCATGCTATGTATCTGCGCTTCCTGCTCACCGAGCAAACACTGGCGCTGCTCCAACAGGGCAGCCAGCTCTGCAGATTCCATCTGCAATTCATCCAGTTGCACCGGATCAATCTCCGGTTGGCTCAACTGCTCTTCCAGCAAACGCTCATGGCGCATTATCAACTGCTGCAATGTTTTTTCGGCATACGCCTGCTGGTTCTGCTGCAACTTTTCATTCTGTCTGGCCAATGCCAGTTTTTCCCGCAATCCGGTCAGTTGTACCTGATCTGATTGCGCAGCCGACTTTATTTGTGGCAGCTCTCCGGCCGCCCGTGCATGTTCTTCTCTGCAGGAAAGATGATCATCCTCAACCTGTGTCAGCTTGTTCTGCCAGGACATCAGGCTTTCATTCGCTTCATCCAGTTGCTGCTCATGGTTTTGCAATTGCGGCTCTGCCTCAGCAACTTGACGATCGAGTTGCTCTCTGTTGGCACGAATATGCCGGATATTTTGTTCGATGCGTGCAACTTCGCCTTCAGCAGCGTACAGCGCTCCCTGGACTTGGTGCTGGCGATCATTCACGATCCGGTGATGCATGCGCAACTCATCCTGTTTCTCAGCTGTTTCCTGCAAACTGGAGCGGATAATTTCTATTTCCTGCGTCAGGCGCTCAATCTCTTCCTGCGCTGTATGCCGGAACTCTGCTGCCTGCTGCTTGCGCAGCGTCCAGAATGTATGTTGTGCAGCAGTTAATTGCTTATGTAAATCCTGGTAACGTGTCGCATGTTCAGCTTGTGTCTCAAGATGCTGCTGTTGCTTGTCCAGTTCCTGCAGCACATCGTCCACGCGCTGCAGGTTGCCGCGTGCATCTGTCAGACGCAATCCGGTTTCATGGCGCTTTTCGTGGTAACGAGTGATGCCGGCTGCCTCTTCAAGAAATGCGCGCAACTCCAGCGGCCTGGCCTCGATAATACGGGAGATCATCCCCTGCTCGATAATGGCGTAGCCCCGCCCGCTAACACCCGTCCCCAGAAACATATCGGTAACATCTCGCCGGCGCACACGGATATTATTGATATAATAAGAGGATTCACCATCGCGCTGGAGCACACGCCGGATAGCGATCTCGTTGTAGGCTTGCCACTGACCTGCTGCCTTGCCCGCGCTATTATCGAAGATCAGCTCCACACTGGCGCGTCCAACCGGTTTGCGCGTAGCCGATCCGCTGAAAATCACATCTTGCAATGATTCGCCCCGTAATGCCGAAGCACGCGACTCGCCCAATACCCAGCGTACCGCATCAATGACATTGGATTTGCCGCAGCCATTCGGCCCGACGATCCCGACCAGGTTTCCCGGCACAGGTATGACTGCAGGATCAACAAATGTTTTGAAACCAGCCAGTTTTATTTCGGTCAGGCGCAATTTGGGAGGTAAAAGGTTATAATTTCAGGTTGTCTAATTATTTTAAATGATTTGTCCGTCATAAAGAACCGGAAACCGGGAGAACTGAGGAAACTATGACCACACAGCCTTCAAAGCAACTGGAAACCTTTGAAAACCCCATTCAGACACGCGATTACCGGATTCACATGGAAATACCGGAATTTACCTGCTTATGCCCTAAAACCGGGCAACCGGATTTTGCGCGACTGGCGTTGGATTACATTCCGGATAAAAAATGTATCGAACTCAAGAGTCTCAAGCTCTATATTTGGTCATATCGCAACGAAGGTACTTTTCATGAAGCAGTCACCAACCAGATTCTGGATGATCTGGTGGCCGCCATGAAACCCCGCTTTATTCGGCTGACCTCAAAATATTATGTCCGTGGCGGAATTTTTACCAATGTCGTTGCAGAACATCGCAAGAAAGGCTGGCACCCCCAGCCCCCAGTATTTCTAGAAGCCCTCGATGAACAGTTCAATACCCGTGGCTGATCGCTTCCTGTCATACAACTTGTCAATCTCTCCCGGAAAACAACCATGATGGATTCGTATCGCGAAGAACAGGATGCAATGGGTACGGTGCAAGTACCTGCCAGCGCACTTTGGGGCGCACAGACCCAGCGATCACTCACCAATTTCACCATTTCCGTAGAGCGCATGCCACCAGCACTGATTCATGCGCTAGCAGTGGTCAAACGCGCAGCTGCCAGCGTCAATCAGGAGCTGGAATTGCTGGAGGAAAACATCGCTCGAGCAATCATCGCCGCTGCGGATGAAGTGCTGGCAGACAAGCATGCCAACGAGTTTCCGCTGGTCATTTGGCAAACCGGTTCCGGTACGCAAACCAACATGAACATGAACGAGGTGCTGGCCAACCGTGCCTCGGAAATTCTAGGTGGTACGCGCGGCAAAGATCGCAAGGTGCACCCCAATGATCATGTCAATCGAGGACAATCCTCCAATGATGTATTTCCTACCGCTATGCACGTTGCCGCAGTGGGAGCCATCCGCAGCCGACTGATTCCTGCACTGGAAGCATTGCATAATACATTAGCATCCAAGGCAACCGAGTTCTCAGATATTGTCAAGATTGGCCGCACTCATTTACAGGACGCTACCCCATTGACACTGGGGCAGGAGTTTTCAGGTTATGTATCACAGCTCGACCATGGTCTTGCTCATCTTGAATCCGCCCTGCCACACTTACTTGAACTGGCTCTGGGCGGAACTGCCGTGGGAACTGGTCTTAATACCCATCCGGAATTTGCGCAGCGTGTCGCAGTAGAGATTGCACACCTCACCGGCTATCCTTTTATCACTGCTCCCAATAAATTCGAAGCGCTGGCCGCACATGATGCATTGGTTCATGCGCATGGCGTGCTAAAAACGCTAGCCGCTGCGCTAATCAAGATCGCCAATGATGTCCGCTGGCTGGCGTCCGGCCCGCGTTGCGGCATCGGCGAGATTTTTATCCCAGAGAATGAACCTGGTAGCTCGATCATGCCCGGCAAAGTTAATCCCACTCAGGCAGAGGCTATGGTCATGCTGGCGTGCCAGGTCATGGGCAATGATGTTGCAATCAACCTCGGTGGCGCCATGGGAAATTTTGAACTCAACGCCATGAAACCCCTGATCATCCATAATTTTCTGCAAAGTGCACGTTTGCTCGCAGATGGAATAGAAAGTTTCAACACCCATTGTGCAACGGGCATTACCGCCAATACAACACGTATCCAGCAACATTTACAGAATTCACTGATGCTGGTTACTGCGCTTAATCCTTACATTGGCTACGACAAGGCATCCGAAATTGCCAAAAAAGCCCATCATGAGGCACTAACGTTGAAAGAAGCTGCAATCAGACTCGGTTATGTCACCGCAGAACAATTCGATGCGTGGGTTGATCCACAAAAAATGGTGGGGAAATAAAAGAAAATCTATGAAACGGAGGAAGTACCACCTACTCTGCCGATCAGATAATAACCCGGCTCAATAGCTGAAAAAAATAAGGCGGCCTGAACTTCAAGAATTCAGGCCGCCAAATATGGTGCACTAAGCGCTATAAAATTAGTATTTACCGCCAAATCCACCAAACCAGATCGTTGCGCCAATCGCACAAAAAGCAACCAAAGCGATTAAAATTACTTTCCATGCTTGTTGATTTTTTTCTGCTTCTCTCTGGGTTGTTGCTACATCGCTGTATCCCATGGCCTTATCCTCCTAATTAAATTAAATACTTTTATCTCTTCTCAGATAAACTCCCATTCGCTCGGGAAACTGACGATGACTTTATTAGTCCAGACACCCGGCACTGCTCACCTTATGTGCCTACCATTACCTCTGTAAATCCATAAAGCTGAAAAAGATTCTAACCCAGTTTTTTTGACAATGGAAGTAAAAGTGGAGACTCTGTAAAAGAGTAATCATGAATGCGTACAAAAAATAAAGCGCCTAATACTAATGACTGCCTCAAGTTTTTCAGGCGAGGCTGACTAATGTATATGATTGGCCCAGTCCAGGGCATCGAGTTCTACTTTTGCCAGGCTGGTCTGATCCAGGAATTCTAGCCCCGCCATAGCGCTCTCTACTTGTTCTATATCCTTATTTTCTCTGGCTTCAATCAGTTTCAATTTGCAGCCAAGTCGTCCTTCACGATGCAACAGTGCACGAATCACTTCATCCGGCATTTCCAATTTATTCACTATCTGTTGAATATCCATATTGAACAAAGTATCCAGCAAAGACATTATTCCGGTCATGAAAGCCCGATCCTGGTAATTTTTATCATGTGGACGATCAATGGCAGCAATCAATTCCATCAACCTTCCGCGAATGGCAGCTGTTTGCATCAATGCATTGGTATTGGTTAATTTCCCGGCAGGGTCCGCAGCATAGAGCAGCAGCTGAATCCACCTCCGTAAAGGACGATAGCCCATCGCTATCACGGCCTGTCGTATGGAGCCAATTTTCTGCGGCAATGCAACTGCCACAGAGTTAACCACACGCAAAAGACTATAGCTCAGGTCTGGCTCATGCTTGAATAACCGCTCAATCTCATCGATCTCGGCATCGCGCATCACTAACGACAACAAGCGCAATAGAGATAAGCTACTGGACTCAATCTTACTGCCCGAAATAACAACTGGCTTGGCAAAGAAGTAGCCCTGGAACATCTCAAATCCCAAATCCATACATATCCTGGCGCGCTCCGGACTATCCACCTTCTCTGCCAGCAGAATAACCGGCCATGCTTTCAGTTTTTGAACCAGCTGGCTGATTTCTGCATCCGTTAATGCCAACACATCGACCTTGATGACATTGACGAACGGAAGCAATAATTCAGTTCTATCATCAATACAAGTCACGTCATCCAGCGCAAGGTGGTACCCCATCTCTCTCAATTCAGCGCAACGCTGTACCACCTCAGAGGTCGCCGGGATAGTCTCCAACAGCTCCAGAACCACATGTTTGCCAGGCAACAACAAAACTGCATCATCCAGAAGTAATTCATGATTGATATTGATAAATCCGCGCAGATTACCAAGAACCTGCTGGATTCCCAGGTAACCGTATGCATTCACCACCACGTTGGCTGAAGCATGAAAACCATCTGAAACTTCTGCCTGATTATTGTCCCGTGCTGCCCGGAACAAAAGCTCATAGGCAATCAGATTCTGATTACGATCCAGAATTGGTTGCTTGCCCAAGAAAGCATTTTCCACTGAATACCCGCTATCAAGGAGCAATCATGATGCGACTTTTACCAGATTTCTTGGCCTGATACAGTGCTTCATCTGCTCGTTTCAGCAAGGATTTCTGACTTTCACGAAGCTGTCGAAAAGCAATACCGCCACTGAAAGCAATTGGAACAGGATTGCCATCCATGTCTGGAAGCGCTTTCTTGGAGAAACTGTTCTGCAGGCGCTGCATCACCCAAACCGCTGATTCCAGGGTGGTATCCGGCAACAATATGACAAACTCTTCACCGCCGTAGCGGGCGACCACATCACTTGGTCGTAGCGATTTTTTCGCCAGCTTCACCAGGTGGATGAGGGCATCATCGCCGAACTGATGGCCATAGGCATCATTGATCCGCTTGAAATCATCCAGATCAATCATGACTGCACACAGTGTATTTTCATTGCGGTCGGCACGCGCTGCCTCCCGTAAATAAACAGCATCCAAACCGCGCCGGTTGAATGCACCCGTCATTGGATCGTAATGTATGAGCTCCCGCAGCTGTTCAAGCTCCAGCTTGAGCGATTCGATCTGATTCTCAGCAAGCCGCACCTGTTCTTGTGCGCTGTATATTTCGTTGCTGTAACGCAGACTCTTGGTTTCACCCAACACTGTATCCAGAATATCGATGATCTCGTTTACATCACTGGTTTCCCGGATTCGACGAGCGTATTGTTCAACCTGTTGACTATACTCATCTGCACCGGTTACAAGTTTCTGGCTCTTTCCTTCAGCCTTGGTTCTTTTTTTGCCTGTGGTCGAAGATTTAACTAGCTGCAATACCTTTTTTTCATCCGAAATCTGCACGATTATCCTCCTGAAACTGTACCGCAATCGTTGTAATCACCCGGAGAAATCCGGAAAGTTGTTTGAGAAGAATACTGGCCAGGCTTTGGAAAAACCTCATTCCGAAATATTCATTCCGTAACTGAAAGGCTAACAGAAGCTGTTTGGAGCAAAAGAAGGAATTAAAGGAAAACCATGCCGGTATTCAACCATACAGATGGTCAGATATTTTTATAAAAACTGGCAGGATATTAGAGATATCCTTTATTTGATACATACCGCGCGCACCTGATGAATATCGGTAATTCCCTGCAGCACTTTCTCTATCCCATCCTGTTTTAGGGTACGCATGCCGTCACCCAGCGCAGTAGTCAACATTTCAGCAACACGAGCGTGTTCCTGTATATTTTTTTTGAGTGCATCAGTAGCTGTCAGCAGTTCGTGCAAACCGGCCCGTCCCGCATAACCGGTTCCTGTGCAATGCTCACAGCCGACCGACTGATACAGCGTAATTTGCCCATTTTCATCCCCATATTGCTGAACCCAACGGGCTTCAATTTCGCGATAGGCTGCATCAGGATCAACCTTGAAGTGCTCGATGTTTTTCAGTTCTTCACAATACTCTGTCAGTAACGCACGAATTTCCTCCCGACTGGCCGCGTGTGCCTTTTTGCATTTACACAACCGTCTGGCCAGACGTTGCGCCAGAATCCCCAGCAATGCATCCGAAAAATTGAATGGATCCATACCCATATCCAGCAAACGGGTGATGGATTCCGGCGCACTGTTAGTATGTAACGTAGCAAATACCAGATGCCCGGTAAGTGAGGCTTCGATACCGATCCCGGTCGTTTCCTTATCACGCATCTCGCCTACCATGATGATATCTGGATCTGCTCGCAGAAAAGATTTCATGATGGTGGCAAAGGTCAGACCGGCTTTGGTGTTGATTTGTACCTGACGCAATCCTTTCTGCGTGATTTCAACCGGGTCTTCCGCCGTCCAGATTTTGGTTTCCGGCCGGTTCAGATATTTGAGAATGGAATGCAGTGTTGTTGTTTTACCGGAACCAGTCGGCCCGCAAACAAAAAATAATCCATAGGGCTTACTGATAATTGATTTCAATTGCTCCAGATTGGCAGGAGTAAATCCCATTTTTTCCAGTGGAATTGGCTCGCCCGCCGCCAAAATACGCATCACGACATCTTCCACGCCACCGGCTGAAGGAATGGTTGCAACCCGCAGCTCAATATCAAGTGGCGCAAATTTCCGGAATTTAATCTTGCCATCCTGTGGTTTGCGTTTTTCTGAAATATCCAGATCACACATGATCTTGAGACGTGTCACCAGCGGATTGCGGTAACTAGCGGGAATTTCGATGTAAGGCATCAGTGCACCGTCCTTGCGGAAGCGGACACTGGTTTTTCCCTTACCGGGCAAGGGTTCAATATGGATATCCGAAACCCCCATTTTATAGGCGTCCATGATAATGCGATTCACCAGTTTGACCAGTTCGTTGTCTGCAGCAGCTGAGGCTTCATCTGCTTCAGCCTCTCTGGTCTCTTCCACGACCTCTTCCAAATTGGAGAGCATATCGTCAATACTGCCCCCCAGATTTTCAGCCTCTGTGCCGCCATAAAACACATCCAGCGTAGCTTTGAATTCGCGCTGGGTACAAACCGTGTAGATGATTTTACGCTTCGGAAAAATCTGATGGACGATACGCAAGGCCTTGATACGCTCGGGATCCAGCGTCAGCACCACTAATCCATCATTCCCGTCATCTATCGGCAACCAGCTATTACTTTCAACAAATTCACGTTTGAGATTTTTCAGCAAATCCAGCGGCCTGATTCGATCCGCTCTGTAGCCCTCATATTTCACACCGAAGAAACCGGCCAAAGCTTCGCCTATCTGCATAACGCTGATACCAAATTCATCAATCAGCACATCTTCCAGATCACGACCCGTTTCGCGCGCCCGCCTGGTCGCCAGCTCAAACTCACTGGTGCTGATCACAGCATTGACGATCAGCTGATCATAACGGGTCTTGCCCAGCAGCTGCTGCATCCGGTGCTGTTTAAAGGCAGCCGCCAGTACCTGGCAAATTTCACCCAGGTTATCAACCGTCTTCTGTGAAAAAGGCTCGTCAGACTTATTGTTAATGAGCTGTACCACACCCAGCAAATCATTATCACCACTACTCGGGATCGGCACCACAAGCATCTGTTTGGTCCGGTATCCTGTTCGTTTATCCACTTCCTGTAAAAACCGCAGGTATTCCCCCTGTCTCCTGAGTTCATTCCGATCATAGACATCTCTAAAATTGACAATTTTTCTGTGTAAAGCCACGAAACCAGCAACACTCTGTTCATTAATCGGTAATTTCAGATCCTGGCAGGAATCCAGCCCGGTTTTAATCCGCGAAACAAGACTGGCTCTATCACCGCTTACGGTATAAATCGTCAGGCGATCTGCATTAAATACCTCGCAGATATCCCGGCTCACCTCAAACATAATTTCGTCGATATTCCCCGCTGCGTGAATTCTGTCAATTACGGAACGCAGACGATCGATGGAATCAAGTGAAATTCCCGCTGTGGAGACAATGTCCGAACCAGTTTGAAAAGCCTGAGATGTACTCATGTTTACGCTATCCTAAAATTCAAATATCTGATTACTCATCAACCTGCGGGGGCTGAAACGCGTAACGCCAGCAAGAATTTCGCGCATGGTGACTTCCGCTTCTCCCTGCCGCAGGTGAGTAATATATATTTCGGCATCATGTTGCAGTTTATTCAGTTCATTTACCAGCATGGTCGGATGAAAATGTCCGGAGCGTGCTGCGATATCCTGACCAGCATCACTGAAAGCAGATTCGATAATCAGATAGCGCAGGTTTGAAATCTGGTTAATAGCTTCCCATAACGTATCATCAGCAGCAGTATCACCGGTGAATACCAGGCTGGATTGCCCGGAATCAAGCTGAAAACCTACTGCTGGAACGATATGACACGCCGGTAAAGGCGTGATCCTACGTGAACCCAGCACCACAGCTTCATCTACAGTAATTGGCTCATAGCGCATATAAGGGTGAGCTGCATCGGGAATACAGGAAAAATCCGGCCAGATATGCCAGTTGAAAATATGTGCCTGCAGACACGCCAGCGTGGATGGCAGAGCATGCACAACCAGCGGTCGGTCGCGCAGACTGCCAGCTGTATCTACCAGGAAAGGAATGAAAGCAATGTGATCCAGGTGGGCGTGCGTAACGAATATATGATCAATTCTCAACAGGTCATCCAGAGCAAGCGTGCCAACTCCGGTACCAGCATCGATCAGAATATCTTCATCCAGCAACATCGCGGTAGTATGGGAATCACTCCCTATTCCACCGCCACAACCCAATACTTTTAATCTCAAGACTACCAATCCTCCATTCCGGATTTAACGGAAAATTGCAGCAAATCATTTACTGCAACAAATGGAGGATTACGGCTGATTTCCGCTATTATTTAAGTAATAATACCGGAACAGTTGAAAGCTGGATTAGCTTGCTGGCAACAGAGCCAAGCAGCAAGCCCTTGACAGCGCCCAGCCCGCGCGGACCAATAACGATCTGGTCACATTTTATTTCTTCAGCAAATTGCAGGATCATGGTCTCCACCTCACCCACAACAATATGGTGCCGGTAAGCGATTCCTCTTTCTTCCAGGTAGTCACGAGCCTGCTTCAGGCCTTTAAGCCCTTCCTCCCGGTAATAATCCCCAATCTCTTCCTTGCTGACAAACATGGAAACATTACCAGTCAGTGGAATTCGCACATTCAATAAATGAATCTCCGGTTTTTCACGGTACCAGTCGAGTCGTTTTACAAATTCCTCAACTGCCCGTTCGGAAGCCTCGGAACCATCTACTGGCAGTAACATTTTTAGCATAAGACCCCCTTTTCACGTGTAACTCATCACAAACAACACTTGGATAATCAGCTGATACTGAAAATTTACTGCTTGATCGTTCTGCAACATATGCAGCCTGATTACCTGGATTCAATCTTTCCCCAGCAAATCGACTGAAACACCCATACTTTTATGTATCCGGGCTGCCAGCCACTTTCCAATACCGATCACCAACAGGGAACAGCTTACCGGAGCAAGCCAATGCAGATAAGCAGCCTGTGTATCCACCCACTCCTGGCTAATCGTATCAGTCGTCAGCAATCCACCGGCAATCCAGCCGAGCAGACCGGCACCAACAACAACGATAACGGGAAAACGCTCAATCCATTTCATCACCAGTTTACTGCCCCAGACGATAATCGGCACGCTGAACAACAAGCCAAATATCACCAGAGCGAGACTGTCCCTGGCCGCGCCGGCTATACCCATAACATTGTCCAGACTCATTACTGTATCAGCAACAATGATTGTTTTGATCACACTGGGCAGGGTGGCCGCCCCTCCCTTCACAATCGATCCGCTTTCGCGGGTGGCCGGTTCCGGTAACAACAGTTTAACGCTGATCCACAGCAGCAAAAAAGCACCAATTATTTTTAGATAAGGTAGCGCCAATAACTGGAGAGCGAAAAAAACCAGCAGGACACGTATCCCGATCGCCCCCACCATCCCCCAGAATACTCCCTGATTACGCTTGTTCTCAGGCAAATTCCGACAGGCCAGTGCAATGACCACGGCGTTGTCAGCGCCCAGTGCAATATCAATAGCGATAATCTGAAAAACGGCAACCCAGAATTGGGGATCGGCCATTCCCATCATTTTTACTCCTGTTGTCCGAAAATAAATGCAAGCACTTCATCCCGCTGCCGCAGCGTGTCCTGATAACCCAGATCAATCAGTGCCTGGCAGAAAGGTGCCTCAAACAATACATAGCTGAGCATGGCTGAGCCTTTGGGTCCCATCGCGCCGGCAGCATGAAAAAAATAACGGATTGTACGCGGTAAACTGCTGGCATACGCCTGTGCCAGTTCATCAATTCTTTCACTTGGCGTAATTACCATGCAGTCTATCGTCCGCAACAAAGGCATATTTCCTGTTTGTGTTTCTGGAATCAGGCTCAGCGTCTGGTTAATACGCCGCAAGCGCTCAAGATCGGTATCCAGGCCATCAACAAAAATGCTGTTCATCACATGTCCGGCAATCTGCGCTGGTGGCGGATAGCCAGTCACCTTGATACGTTCGCAATCGGCCTCTTTCTTTTCATTGACACCAATCACCAGCAAGCGATCTGCCCCCAGATGCAATGCCGGGCTCAGCGGCGCAAACTGCCGCATGGAACCATCACCAAAATATTCGCGATTAACCCGGATTGCCGGAAAAATCAATGGAATCGAAGCAGACGCCACCAGGTGCTGGATACCGATACGTGATGGAACACCGATACGTTGTGCACGCTTCCAGGGAATGATGCTGGGATTAGCCTGATAAAAAGTGACCGATTGCTCGGAAGCATAACCCCAGGCTGTTATGCCGAGCGCATGCAGCGCCCCGGCGTGAATACTCCTGCGTATGCCTCTGAAGGGCAAATGACAGGCCAGCAATTGTCTGAGCGGAGTGTTGTCCAGCAGTGAAACCGGTTTCCCCGCCATTCTGCTCGATACGATCGAGCCAAAATAACGCAACATCGTATGTAACACGCCGATCAGATCAGAGCGATAAATCTGGCCAGTATGAAGATTGCCCCAGACAGCCTCCAACCGCCTGATTCCCGTTGAAAAATGGGTTGCCGCCATGGCAAGGCCCGCAGCGTTGATCGCCCCAGCTGAAGTACCACAAATCACCGGAAAAGGGCTGCGTGCATGCGATGGCAGCATTTCGGCAATGGCTCGTAATGCGCCTACCTGATAAGCCGCCCGCGCACCGCCGCCGGTCAGAACCAGGCCCAACCTTGGCTGCTGTGAATCATTTCGGGGTATTTCACTCACGAACAACTCACTTTAGGACATTCTTTACTCTGATTCCTGCCAACATCATTATTCTCGTTCCTGCTTACCTTTCATTACCATGCCCACACTCGCGCGACTATACAGTAACTCTCACATCAGTGAGATATTCTCATGCATCCTGGTCAGCAAAAACCGGTTAACAACATCCTGGCCGAATCACAGGTTACAGCCCCAACAAGGCAAAGTGCTAAAATACCCTAGCACAGACACAATCAGCATTTTCCCTAAAAACAAACTGACACATCACTCACTATGGCACACACTGAGCTTTTCCCCCCCATTGAACCTTATGATCACGGCACATTGCCACTGGATGGCATTCACACCATGTACTGGGAACAATCAGGTAACCCGGAAGGTACTCCTGTTCTGTTCCTCCATGGAGGGCCCGGTGCTGGTGCCACGCCCGGTCATCGCCGCTTTTTTGATCCGGCACATTACCGGATTGTTATTTTCGACCAGCGTGGTGCCGGACGTTCCACTCCTCTGGGCGAAATAAAGGACAATACCACTCATCTGCTCATCCAGGACATCGAAAAGCTGCGGCACCATCTTGGTATTAAACAATGGCTGATCTTTGGCGGATCTTGGGGCAGCACATTGGCACTTGCCTACGGTGAGGCGCATCCTGAACGCTGCCTGGGATTTGTACTACGTGGTATTTTTCTTTGTCGCCCCAGTGAAATCAACTGGTTCTTGTATGGATTGCAAAATATTTTTCCGGAAGTCTGGCGCGAATTTGCATCCCGCCTCTCGGCAGACGAACAGCGCGACATTCTCACTTCCTACTATCGTCTACTGACTCATCCCGATCCTGATGTCCATCTGCCAGCTGCAAAAGCATGGAGCCGCTATGAAGGAAGCTGTTCAACCCTGTTACCCAACCCGGAGATAGTTAATTATTTCTCCAGTAATACTGTTGCGCTGGGGTTGGCAAAGATTGAAGCACACTATTTCAAGAATAATGTTTTCCTGCCGGAAAATAGCCTGTTGGACAACGTGCACAAGATTCGTCACTTGCCTGGTGTCATTGTTCAAGGGCGTTATGATGCGGTTTGTCCGATTGTCAGCGCATACGATCTGCACCTCGCCTGGCCACAGGCTGAGTATATCGTCGTCAATGACGCCGGCCATTCCGCCTGGGAACTGGGAATTCAGGCTGAACTCATCAAGGCTACTGAAAAGTTCAGGCAAATTCTGTAGTCAAACCGGGATCACCCGATTACCGTAATCTGGAAAGATCAAGATACTGCGCAAGTTGCTGCGCGTCAGGTAGCGCTTGATACGGCAAGATACCTAGTAATGGGCAATCCAGCCATTCAACCAGTGTCTGCAGGTTTGCTCCCGGCTGCAACATATCCGGATCAATTCTGTTTGCTACCCAACCGGCCAATTTCAAACCAGCTGATTCAACTGCGCGAGCTGTCAGTAATGCATGGTTAAGGCAACCTAGCTGCATTCCCACAACCAGGATTACCGGTAGATCTAGCACACTGGCCAGATCATGTGTATCGTATCGATCACCTGGCAAACCTGATAGCGACAGTGGCACCATGAAACCACCGACACCCTCGACAATCGTTATCTCTGCTGCTGTTTGCAGCTTCTCGCAAGCCTGCCGGATTACTTCCAGATCGATACGGACATTCGCCTGCTGTGCAGCGATATGCGGTGCTATCGGCTCGATAAAAGCATAAGGATTAATCAGCTCATGTGGCATACTGACCGTGCTAGCTGCCTGCAGATTTTCCACATCCTGCCATAGCCCATCTTCACGACCTGACACCACTGGCTTCATTCCGACAACGGTATAGCCATTCGTTGAAAACGCATGCAACAGCGCACAACTCACCGTGGTTTTACCAATACCGGTATCCGTACCGGTTACAAAAAATCCTGTTGCCATTAATTACGGATCCAACCCCAGCTTGCGCCGCGTCTCCGGCTTTAGCTGAACTTTATGCATCTCCGGTTTCCAGGCGTGACCATAAACCACTTCATAGGTTGCTGGCAGCCTGCCATCCTTGCGCAAGGTTTCATATTGATTGATCACTTGCTGCCATGTCGTCTTGCCCATCAGGCCGCGCCTGCGCCCTTGTGTCACATTGCGGGCACCAATTGCCTTGAGATCCTGCATAGCACTTCTGACATCATCGTAGGTCAGTGTAATGTATTCCATATCCATCACCGGCAACGAAAAGCCACAACCCACCAGCATATCACCCACATCATGCATATCCGTAAAACGATTGACATGGCTAAATGGATCCACTGACTTGAAAGCCTGCCGCAATTCCTTCAGTGTATCCGGCCCAAACGTGCTGAACATCAACAGGCCACCATCCTCCAGCACGCGATGCGCTTCTGCAAATGTCTGCCTGAGATCATTACACCACTGGATGGCAAGGTTGGACCAGATCATGCCAACGCTGGCTCCACGCAGGGGCAACTGTTCTATGTCTGCACAGATATAGCCTCTGGGTTGATGATGCTTGAATGGCAACCAACGCTGCCAACCAGGTATTTTCTCCAGCATGGCTGCACGCGCACGATCATGCATCGTCAGCGCAATATCCATCGACATGATTTCTGCCGCAGGATAGCGTTCGATCAACTTGCGCGTACCGTAACCAGTTCCGCTGCCTGCATCGATAATTTTACCTGGAACATATTTGATATATTCCAGACGTGACAGCATACGGTCGCATATTTCCCGCTGCAGCACGGCAGACTGGTCATAACTGGCCGCCGCCTGTTCAAACGACCGGCGCAGCATGCGCTTGTCAAGTACATGATCATAAAGCATCAAAACAACCCACGAATTGCTCAGGAAAAGAAAGAAACGGCGCATGGCCGCAATGAGGAAACAGCTTCAATTGCGCCTGGGGCAAATGTTGCTGTATCCATTCAGCAGCACCGACAGGCGCGATAACATCATTCTGGCCATGAATCAGCAGCACAGGCTGCCTGATTTGATCCAATTCAGCCCGCAGATCACTGGTTTGCAGAATCCTCAATCCTGCCTGCAACGTTGCAGATCCCGGTGACAAACCATTCAACACACTTTTGCGCAGCCGCGCCAGTACCCGGACCTGATCCTCGCTGCCGCTGACTTGCAGCGTCAAAAAACGATTGAGGGTTTGCACATAGTCACGCGCCAGATTTTCCATAAACAGGGTCAGGGTTAATGGTTCCATCCCCCACGGCCAGTCGGCACGTTTGACGAAACAAGGGGTACTGGCAACCAGCACTAATTGTTGCACCCGTTCCGGCATCTGTAACGCCAGCCTGATCGCCACCTGTCCGCCGAGCGACCAGCCGCACACAATGCTGTTATCAGGCAAATGATCTGCGATCACTTCGGTCATCTGCTCCAGCGAATCCAGTGCACAATCACGGCTGGCACCGTGCCCCGGCAAATCAATACAGTGTAGACGGAAGCGCCGGGACAGCGTCTCTGCCACACATTCCCATACACCACTATGCATGGCCCAGCCATGCAACAGCACCAGATCAGGCCCGTTTCCGCTCGTCTCAATATGCAACCGGGTCATATCAGCACCCGACCAGATCATGCAAGACTGCACTCAGTTGATCGACATCTTTCCCAGTATGAGCTGCAGACAAACTGATGCGCAACCGTGCCATGCCTTGTGGTACTGTCGGGGGGCGAATAGCCGGCACCCAGATACCACGCTCACGCAATGCCTGATCCAGCCGAACGGCCTCCCGGCTTTCGCCCACCAGCAATGGCTGTATCGGTGTATCCGATAGTAATAGTTGCCAGGGAAGAGATTGCAGCTTTTGTCGCAACTGTTCTATCAATTGAACAAGCCGTTTCCGTCGCCAGATATCCTGACTGATTAATTGCAAACTGGTCAGCAAGGTATGTGCCAGCAGCGGAGCAGCCGCTGTGGTATAGCCATAGGTACGGCTATATTGAATGAGTGTTTCAATCATTGGTGCTTGCGCTGCTACAAACGCGCCGGATACTCCTGCTGCTTTGCCCAGCGTTGCCATATAAATTAGATGCGGTATATTTCGCTCCACCTCCTGCAGATTATACAAGCTGCCTTTACCCTGTTCGCCCAGCACACCAAATCCGTGCGCATCATCCAGCAACAACCAGGCACCAAAGCGCTGACACAACGCAAGCAGCTCAGCAACCGATGCTCTGTCACCATCCATGCTGAACACTGCATCGGTGATGATCAGCCGCCGCCGGGCCTGTGTCGTTTTCAGCTGCTTCTCCAGGGTAGCAAGATCAAGATGGGGATAACGAATGAAGCGGGCACGCGACAGCAAAGCTGCGTCATTGAGTGAAGCATGATTGAGACGATCTGCAAAAATCGCATCCTCCCGCCCCACGAGCGCAGTCACCACCGCCATATTGGCCATGTAGCCAGTGGAAAACAGCAGGGCACGCGGAAGGCCAACGAACTCCGCCAGTGCCTCTTCCAGCTCATGATGTGCGCGAGAATGACCGCTGATCAGATGAGAAGCGCCCGAACCCACACCGTAACGTCGCGCACCTTCTGCCACTGCTTCGATCAGGGCTGGATGATTGGCCAATCCCAGATAATCATTACTGCAAAAAGCCAGAAAATCCCGGCCATCAATGGCCACATGCGGGGATTGTGGCCCTTCTAGCACTGGGCGAAAACGATACAACCCTTCCTGCCTGCGCTGTTGCAGCGCTTCAGCTAAATCCGGCAGCATGGTGGTTAAAGTGCGTGCAATCCCAGTTTTTCGAGCAAAGCCGCGTCCTGTTCCGTATCCGGATTGCCGGTCGTGAGCAGTTTGTCACCATAAAAGATAGAGTTAGCACCGGCCAGAAAACACAGTGCCTGGATAGCTTCCGACATCTGCCGGCGGCCAGCAGAAAGTCTGACCTTTGCCTTAGGCATGGTGATACGGGCTGCTGCGATAGAGCGGACAAATTCAAACGGGTCGAGCTCGGGTGTACCGTACAAAGGTGTGCCTTCGACCTGCACCAGGTAATTGATCGGTACTGATTCAGGATAAGGATCAAGGTTGGCCAGTTGTGCAATCAGGCCGGCTCGCGCTGTACGCGATTCCCCCATGCCAACGATGCCGCCACAGCAAACATTGATATTGGCACCGCGCACTTCGTCCAATGTATCCAGACGATTCTGATATTCACGTGTGGTAATGACCTCGCCATAAAACTCAGGAGAAGTGTCAAGATTGTGATTGTAGTAATCCAACCCGGCCTGCTTGAGTTGAACGGCCTGCCCGGGTTTCAGGATACCCAATGTGGCACAGGTTTCCAGCCCTAAATCCTTAACCGCACTGATGAGCTCGGTCATGTGTTCAATATCACGTTGTTTGGGTCCCCGCCAGGCGGCTCCCATGCAGAAGCGCGTTGCACCACTTTCCTTGGCTTTGGTGGCAGCCATTACCACTTCCTCACGCGACAAAATTGCTTGATTTTCCACCCCGGTATGATAACGAGCCGCCTGTGGGCAATAGGCGCAGTCTTCAGAACATCCACCAGTTTTTACTGACAGTAGCGTGGACAATTGCACACCATTAGCATCGTGATATTGGCGGTGCACCGTTTGCGCCTGAAAAATAAGATCATTAAACGGCAAACTCAACAGTGATTCGATATCTGCCACTAACCAGCGTGACGATGATTCCTGCTGTGCTGCCGAATCAAGGCTGGAATGTGTGCATCCGCTCTGTTCTTCAGAAATTAAACCAGTTTGGGATTCCATGATCATTTTCGGCGGTAGCCTGCTCCAAGTTATAATGAATAGCAGGCGATCATCACGGATACCTTTTAAGTTGTCAATTTTTTCTTCTGAAATTTTGAACAGGCGATTAAATTTTGTGCAATTATTCCAGCACAAGCATTGCGTGTTATGTCAAGCATCTGATCATCGAGATATCTGTGCAGCCTGCCTGCATGATCTTCCCAGACTATCGCAAGCACATTGCCCTTCTTGCCTGCTACCAGTACCCTCCTCACAGATTTGTGGCACTTGTCTGCGCAAGCCGCCCGCCTGGAACCAGATCAGAGCAGCCTTGCGTTACACTTATCCGGTTGATGCACTGATACAGGCACTGAAATACCGCTCCGATCTGCCGCTGGCACCAATACTGGCGGATTTGCTGCTGACAGAACTCCAGGAAGATTCTTTACCTGACTATGTCATTCCGGTACCACTTCATCCGGACAGGCTGCGGGATAGAGGATTCAATCAGGCACACGAAATCAGTCGCTATCTATGTAGAAAAACAGGATGTAAATTACTGCCTGCTGCCTGTGTACGCATACGCAGCACTCCTTCACAGACTGAGATTCCATGGAAAAAACGGAAACAGAATATTCGTAATGCTTTTATCTGTACGCAGAATTTTGCTGGAAAACAGGTCGCTATCGTGGATGATGTCATGACCAGCGGCGCCACCCTGAATGAACTGGCCAAAGTTATCCTTCGCCAAGGGGCAGGCAGTGTTCGCGCCTGGGTTGTCGCCCGGGCATTTCCGAGTTAATCATCTGAAAATAATACGGGCCGACAATCATTTAACCTGACAAACTGATCAACATGCTGCAGGTAATCCTCCATCAGCCGGAAATCCCGCCAAATACCGGCAATATCATCCGCCTCTGTGCCAACACCGGCGCACAACTGCACCTGATCAAACCACTGGGATTCAACTTGAGTGACCGGCAACTGAAGCGTGCCGGGCTGGATTATCACGAATGGGCACGCCTCACCGTGCATGAAGATCTGGCATCCTGCCTGAGCCTCATGGATGGATGCCGAATTTTTGCTGTCACCACCAAGGCAACAAAGCACTACGATAAAGTGGATTATGTAGCGGATGATGTCTTTTTGTTTGGCTCTGAAACTCGTGGATTGCCTGTTGAAGTACTGGAAGATTTCTCTCAGGATCGCCGTATCCGTATTCCCATGGTTCCTTCCTCCCGCAGTCTGAATCTCTCCAACTCAGCAGCGGTTATTATTTACGAAGCCTGGCGAAAAACTGGTTTTGATGGTGGTGTCTAGAGTGTAATATTCATCAGGTTGTTCACCTTCCTCATATCAGGCACTATGGGAATGTCTCCTTACTGCGAAGCAGTACAAACAGGACAGGAAAATGAATCTCCCCTTTTACACCATCGGGCATTCAACCCGTACATTGGAAGAGTTCGTTAATTTGCTGCGTACGGTACAAGTAGAACTGGTTGCAGATATACGCACCGTTCCACGGTCACGAACCAATCCGCAATACAACCAGGATACATTACCCGGCAGGCTGGCAGCATTTGGGATCGACTATGAATACATCACGCAACTGGGAGGATTGCGCGGTAAATCCAAGACTGTACTGCCAGATGTAAACGGCTTCTGGGAGAACCAGAGTTTTCACAATTATGCCGATTACGCGCTCTCGGATACTTTCCAGGAAGGTTTGAACAAGCTGATTGAGCTGGGACGTACACGCCGTTGTGTAATGATGTGTGCCGAGGCTGTCTGGTGGCGTTGTCATCGGCGTATCGTTTCTGATTATTTGCTGGCACGCAGCGAAACTGTTTTTCATCTGATGGGGCACAGCCGGGCAGAGGCTGCACATTTAACCGAAGGGGCACAGATTCAATCTTCCTGCACCATTACCTATCCGTCACAAAACGCTCCAGTCAGCTAAAGCGGTTTTGGTGCAAATATAAACAGATCTCCGCTTCTACAAACAGGGCGGGAGATTTCCTCAAAAACAAGGTGTAAACACCTGAAACAAAAATGCTCTAGCGCTGCATCTTTCAGCAAGTTCGCTCGCCAGCTCAAACAACAGCAGAGGATCAGCTTCAGCAGGACATCTTTATCCATACACGCAGTTTCGGGAAAAATTGTAAACCTAAAGTTCATTTCGCCAGATCTGGTCGTCGCTGTCAAACAGACGATTGGCTTCAGCCGGGCCCCAGCTACCCGCAGGATAGGTTGGAATATATTCGCGCTCGACTGTCCAGAACTTCAGGATCGGATCAATGACTCGCCACGCCCATTCGGCCTCGTCAAAGCGGATGAACAATGAACGGTCACCTTCAATAACATCCAGCAGCAACGCTTCATAAGCATCAAGTGTCTGCTCGTCTGTTCTAAGGAAACTTGCATTCATCTGCATCACCCGGGTATTCATATCAAGGCCAGGTTGCTTGACATGAATTTCCATCCGCATTGATTCTTCCGGTTGAATCGACAGCAGCACCCAATTAGGAGTAATCGATTCCAGCGGTGTTTCACGAAAAAGTTGTTGTGGAGGATGTCTGAAGCGAATCGCGATCATCGAATTCTGTTTGGGCATACGTTTTCCCGTTCGAAGATAAAATGGGACACCACGCCAGCGCCAGTTATCAATATAGAACTTGGCTGCGACAAAAGTTTCAGTAATTGAATCCGGTTCAACGTTTTCTTCCTGCTGATAGCTTGCCACCGTCTGTCCACTGATATTGCCATGCGTATATTGTGCGCGCACAGCATGCGCATGCACCGCACGCTTGGCGATTGGGCGAATAGAACGCAACACCTTAACCTTTTCATCGCGCAGCGCATCAGCTTCGAGTGCAGGTGGAGGCTCCATTGCTACCACAGTCAGCAATTGCATCAAGTGGTTTTGCAACATGTCGCGCAATGCACCAGCACGATCATAATAGCCAGCTCGTTTTTCAATGCCGATTGATTCAGCCACCGTAATTTGTACATGATCAATAAAATTGCGATTCCATAGTGGCTCGATCAGTGTATTGGCAAACCGAAAAACGAGCAGGTTCTGTACTGTTTCCTTACCCAGGAAATGATCAATACGATAAATCTGCTCTTCATCAAAATGCTGATGCAACACGCGATTCAGTACTTGTGCTGATTCAAGATCCTCACCAAATGGTTTTTCAATGACAACCCGGTTCATGCCACGCGGCTCGTTCAAACCAATTTCCTTAAGATTCTTGATCACCGCAACAAAATCAGCCGGCCGGATAGCCAGATAAAACACCGTGCGAGAGCAGGTCGATCCAGGTGCCAGATCAGCAGCCAGTGTACGATAGGACTCCGCATCATTGAGATCCCCCCGCAAATAATGGAAGCGTGCGAGAAACCGGTCTAGCACCATTTGATGGGATGGTTGGCTAACCTTGTCTTGCAATATTGCGCGCGTGTGCCCAAGCCAATCGTCAGTCGTCCAGTCACGGCGCGAGAAAGCAATGAGAGAAAGGTTATCTGCGAGGCGACCAGCATTTTCCAGGTCAAATAGTGCCGGCAACAGCTTGTGCGTGGCGAGATCACCTGTCGCACCAAAAATGACAAACGAACAAGGCAGGTTTTCAGATTGGCTCATGTTCACACCATCCATCATTCAATCCTTCTTGATAGCATGGCCACCAAAGCCATGACGCATTTTCGCAAGCATTTTAGCGGCATAATCATTTTTTCCCTGCGAGGCAAAACGCATCATCAGTGCAAGGGTAATCACAGGAGCAGGAATTCCCTGCTCCAGGGAAGCAAGTGCCGTCCAGCGTCCTTCACCGGAATCCGCTACGAAAGGAGCAATATCATCAAGCGCTTGATCTTCCATCAGAAAGTCGGCCGATAAATCAAGCAGCCATGAACGCACCACACTGCCATGTCGCCACAATTCGGCAATTGCAGCAAGGTCAAGATCAAACCCAGGCTTGTCTTTCATCAGCGCAAATCCTTCGGCAAAGGCCTGCATCATGCCGTATTCAATTCCGTTATGTACCATTTTCACGTAATGCCCCGATCCAACCGGCCCGGTATGCAGCCATCCAGTCTCCGGGGTTGGTGCCAATGCTTCCATATAGAGTTTCAGGCGCGCTGCAGCAGCATTTGATCCGCCAAACATGATGCAGTAGCCGTTTTCCAACCCCCATATTCCCCCGGAAACTCCGGCATCGGCAAATTCAACACCCTGCTCTGCGCAGCGCGCCGCACGAGGTGCATCGTCCTGATAATGCGCATTGGCACCATCCACGATCAGATCACCCGGTGACAACAACGGCAATAATGTAGAAAGTGCTGTTTCAGTTACTTCACCCGCTGGCAGCATTAGCCAGATGATGCGGGGTTTTTCAAGTGAAGCGACGAGGTCAGTATAACTTTTGCACGCTGTGTGTCCCGTTTCCCTAGCCAATGCCTCGGTTACATTAAAGCTGCGATTCGTTATCGCAATTTTTTTTCCCTTCCGAGCGAGACGGCGTGCCATGTTGCTGCCCATTCGTCCTAAACCCACCATACCGAATTCCATTTTTTCTCCTTTAAGCAGACACAATCAGGAATACTGATCAATCAGATACAGGATCAAGAACACCAGTCTCAGGCTGAATTCGCCATGGCTGCCAGTTCCGTTGCTAATTTACCAAGTGTTGCTGAATCGTCGAGCCCATCCAGCAAACGTTGCGGGATACCGGATAAGCCGGTTTGCGCGCCGACGAGTGCTCCAGTCAATATGGCCCGCGACAAATTCTGCCCACCACCATTAATTGCATGTAAAACAGCCGATTCAAAATCATCATGAAACCGAGCAGCCAGATAATAAGCAGCAGGTAGTAAGTGATAAATTGCACAGGGCATGCCGTACACAACGGATACCTTCCAGGCTGGTTCAATCCGGATATCAGGATCCACTGCCGCCGCAGCCATATAAGAAGGCGTAAGTAATGCATCTGGAGAAGCAAAATGCCCGGCACGTGGTGGATCCGGATCACCGGGGCGTGGCGGTTGCAGATTGTCACCTGTCACGGCGTGAAATGGCAACGCACCACTCTTCACGAGATTCATAAGTTTTCCAGATAAGTCGGTATCCAGCACATGCCCCTGAATCAGCAACCCCAGCACAGCACCGTAAGCTACAGTCATCGCCACTACCATCTCATCAGACTGGGTCAGTATCGTATTGTCCGTGATAGCTGCTGCGAGTTTGTCTGGGCGGCACGCATAACGAACAGCAATGGCCAGTGTACGCTCTGCTGCCTCAGTGGTATCAGCATGACCGCCGGTCTGCCCCCAACGCAGCTTTTGTTGTACGCGCCGCCGCCAGGTTTCACGGATTGACTGGCTGGTGTAACTGCCCGGACCATTGACAGGTGTACCGTCAAGCAGTGGAAAAAGTATTTCATCCATACGGCGGCAGAAGTCTTCCGTCTCGTAACCTCCCCGCTCAACCAGTGACTGAACCATCAGCTTCAGGATGAAACCTGCCTGCGATAATTGTCCTGCCTTTAAACCGGCATGGTAGCGGGCTGGTTTAGGATCAGTATAGTCTGTAATCCAGTCACCATAATCATGGCGAAGCTCGGTGAGATCATAATACCAATGTGGCCCTAACCCCAGTGCATCCCCGATGAATGCACCCATAATGGCTCCGGCAGCACGATCCTGCATATTTTTATCTGACATAAAACCTCCCGCTGCATACCCTGAAGAAATAAATTCTACAAACCCAAAACTCAGATCAGACATACTCGAAAACACTATATTACGCCTGACAAAACAAACATTGGGTTGCAACTACGGATTATTTAGTTCTTATTTCGCTAAGCAATACTTCGGGGCCATTAATCGGCTGGTAGATCTCAACAGTTTTATGCCGGGATTGCGCACCCCGTTTCAGGGTGATGCGTTTCAAGGGAACATTGAAGCGTTTTGCCAAAAATTCTGCTAAAGCACAATTAGCTTTGCCGTCTACCGGGGGAGCTGCCAGTTTTATTTTTAGCTCCTCGCCATGCACACCAATTGCTTCAGTCTGCCTGGCACCCGGCTGGATATAAAGTTTTAGTATCAGATTGTGATCGCGATCAAGGTAATACCAGCCCATCAAAACACGTGCACAATCTGACGCTGCAAGTTCTCCACAACCATCATCAGCACCTGCAGCAGAATCAAGGCAAATAATGGAGAAAGATCAAAATTGGCTATGGGAGGAATAAACCGGCGCAACGGTTCCAGAATAGGCCCGGTAAAACTTTCCAGCACAGGTGCCAGTGGGCTGTGCGGATTAATCCAGGACAATAGAGCCTGCACAATGATCATAACAAACAGAATATTAAGCGTCATGCTGGCCAGCTTGACGAATGCCAGTAAGATAAATACAAATATGCTGATACTCGCGCCAGAGCCTGCCAACAGATTGATACTGATCAAAATAATAAATTGGGCTAACCAGGCCAATACAAAGGTGGAGAGATCAAGCCCCCGCCAGCTGGGAATCACTCGGCGTGCCGGTCGTACAATAAAATCTGTCACGGTGACCAGAAATCTTGAAACCGGATGATAATAAGGAATACGTGACCACTGCACATAAAACCGCAGTAATAACGCCAGAGAAAACAAACCAAGAACAGTGTCCAGCAAAAATATTATTATTTGATTGGGCATAGTTTTTCCGTTGAAAGTTATGATTGTTTCTGCCCCGTTATCCGGATACAGACTGAAGAGCACCTCGAGTATTACGTGCGTCTAAATATTTCACCCATTTCCCGGGAACGATCATTGGCAATATGCATGGCGCGAATAAACGCACCCCTGATATCGGACTGTTCCATACTGAGTAACGCTTGTTCAGTCGCCCCCCCCTTCGAAGTTACACGTGTTCTCAGGGTTGCAAGCGTGTCATCACTTTGTACAGCAAGGTATGCCGCCCCCAGGAATGTTTGCATTGCCAGCTGTTTCGCGGTATCAGCTGTCAAGCCCAGCTCTGCCCCAGCCTGCTGCATCGCCTCCAGAAAATAGAAGACATATGCCGGGCCACATCCTGACAAAGCTGTCACAGCATCCAACTGAGCTTCTTCATCTACCCAGACAATAGTTCCGATTCCCTCCAGAATCCTCGTTGCCTGCTCCTTCTGCCGGACATCAACACGAGGCAGAGCGTATAAGCCTGTTACCCCCTTTCCGATTAAAGCGGGTGTGTTAGGCATGGCACGAATAATAAACTCATGCCAGTTCAGCCATTGGCTCAGATCATCTGCACGGACACCTGCTGCAATTGAAATAACAAGCTTACCTTGAAAAAATTGTGCTGCTTCGCTTACTGCGGCATGTAATTGTTGTGGCTTTACAGCCAGAACAACGATCTCGCTGTCCCGAATTCCATCAGTTATCAATGTAGTTACTGTAATGCCATATTTCTCGGCAAGTCGTTGTTGCTGCTGCGCATCAATCTCTACAACACTGATCTGTGAAGGTGCATGTCCATGCCGGATCAGGCCACCGATCATGGCGCCAGCCATATTTCCCCCACCAATAAAGGTAATATTCATGAATAACCCTGATTTATCTAAATATACAGCACCGATAAGATCAGCCAAACCCTGGCAGATGGCAGATTTACAGAAATACTCATTTCTTGAACAGATTGATAATTACACTCAGAACGATGCTGACAATCAGCATGGAAGTAATGGGTATGAATACTTTACTGTGCCGGGTTTCAATATGGATATCTCCTGGCAGCTTTCCGAACCAATTAAATAACCAAGGTGCCAGATGTAACACTGCTCCGATAACAAGCAAGACGATCCCGGTGACCATGAGCCATCGTACAATCGGTTCCATATAAAAATCACCTACCAATAAGCTGCAATAACATTAATTCATAACTGATCAAGCAAGCATAACCCGATAAAAATATATAAAGAAGGTGACGGCAGAGAATTCCGGCACAAAGCCGTACTTCATGATGTATGGTCAACATAATCACCGCCAGGGAGGTAAGCGCCAGTTTAGCGAAAACAAATTTCTGCACGCCTTCCTCAATCAGGATCGCCATAAAATGGTTAAGTTCTGTACCACCTCCAGACAATATATTCATCGTCAAGAAGGCATCTGTTGCACTGAATAACACGATAGCAAGAACACAGACCGCAAGACGCCATCCATATTGATCAACATAAGCCGCACCATGATCGGAGCGCCGCTGCGCAACCCGCCTGCCCGGTTTTATTCCCAACTGATAGGGACACACAAACGAAATCTCAGCCCGCCTTTCCCACAACCGCTGATCTGTTATTAATTGATCCGTCGTCATTATCTGTCCTTATACCTATAACCCAATCAACTTCCGGAAATTTACCCGATACCTTACCTCATTTACACGAAAACAAAGTGTAAAGGTGCCAACCCAGTCACGCAATATTACTAAAATCTGTTATCTGTAATCCGACAGCGGACAAAAGTCGGGTTGTACCATTTATATTTTGCTTTCGTAGTGCTCTACTAAAAACACGTGTGGCGAAAACCTACCAGATTAAGATATACTATTCGGCCTTGAAAGGACTGGTTCGGCAATGTTTTTATCATTAGTTTGAGAGATTTGCCGACTTCTCTTCGTATTTTTATAGTAAAAATAGGCATTTTATAAAATGAAACGTACCTACCAACCATCCGTTATCAGTAGAAAACGCACTCATGGATTTCGTGCTCGCATGAAGACACGTGGTGGCAGAGCTGTTATTCGTGCACGTCGGGCAAAGGGGCGAGTCAGGCTTAGTGTGTAATATGGGCAAATCTGGGTTTATTGCCCGAGCTGTTTTTTGACAACCAAGCATGTTTACTCATTACCCAAACAGTGCAAACTGCGAAAAGCTGATGAGTTTCGCGCTGCACTGAGAAATCGGATTGTGTTCGAAAGCCTTTCTTTGCGATTGCATATAAGGCTGAAGCCGATCAACGGTAGTTATGCGCGCATCGGCTTAATCGTAGCCAAAAAGATCGAACGGAAAGCTGTCAGAAGAAATCGCATCAAGCGATTGATCAGAGAGGCATTTCGCAAGCATCAACAAGTGGTTCAGGGTATGGATTGCGTCATGCAGCTACGACGTTCTGTGGAAACGTCAGATTCTGCGCGTATCTATCAGGAAGCCGTAACGCTGTTACATAAAGCAGCCAGGCAATTATGAAGCAACTGATCATTGGCCTTATTAAACTCTACCAATACAGTATCGGTCTCCTGATTCCACCTTCCTGCAGGTTTTACCCAACCTGCTCGAATTATATGCGGGAAGCATTGATGAAATACGGCTTAATAAAAGGATTATGGCTGGGCACAAGGCGGATATTGCGCTGCCATCCCTGGAACCCGGGTGGTCATGATCCTATCCCATAAAATAGCCAACGCGCCTATAACAACCAACTTATCTATTATATTCTTAAAGCGTTTTTACTAAAAAATTTTTCCGCATCCCCGAGCTTCAAAAAATGGACAATAAAAAAATCGTACTGCTTATCATTTTTTCGACATCACTGCTGTTTTTATGGGATGCATGGGTAAAAGAACAGGAAAAGTTCAATGCCCCTCCCCCCGTTGTAGCCCAGGCCAATTCTACGGCCGGAGTCACACAGTCAAAAAATAACGATGGCCTTCCTGTTCCAGGTAGTGAACTCACCGCATCACAAACAGGATCAGATCTGGAGGGGATACCTTCAAACGGAGATACAACCGATTCGGTTACCCCGCGCCTACTGCCTTCAGGCGAACAAATACGTGTTGTCACCGACAAGGTAATTGCAGAAATCGACACGATGGGAGGCGATTTACGGCGACTAGAACTACTGCAACAACCTTCTTCTGAAGACGAGAACATACCTTATTCTCTATTGCATAGCGAAGCTTCGCGTACCTATGTCGCACAATCCGGTCTGGTAGGCGAGGGTTTGCCTAACCATAAAACGGTTTATCAGGTGGAATCAGGCATACGCAACTACGAACTAACTGCCGGCGAGGATAAAGTTGTCATCCGCCTGCTGGCGCCCGAAACTCAGGGAGTTCAGGTTATCAAGACCTATACTTTTCACCGTGACAGCTACGTAATTGACATCGGCTTCGAGATAGCAAATAAGAGCGATGCCACAATCCGCCCATTTGCTTATTTCCAGATGTTGCGTGATGACATTCCGCCACCAGCACACACCATGATGATTCGCAGTTTCCTGGGTGCTGCTGTTTACACTGACGAAGAAAAATATCAAAAAATTCCGTTTGATGACCTGGACAAAGGCAAGACAGATTATCCGGCCAATGCGAATAATGGCTGGATCGCCATGCTGGAACACTATTTCCTGACTGCCTGGCTGCCACCACAACAAACACCACGCGAATATTTTGCCAAGCGACAAAGCGACAATCTCTATACAGCCGGAGTGATTGTTCCGGCTGGAGTTATCACCGCAGGCGAAACTGCCACAACCACCATGCCACTTTATGCAGGCCCGGAAGAACAGGACAGGCTTGCCGAACTAGCTCCGGGATTGGAGCTCACCGTTGATTACGGTTGGCTGACCATGATCGCCAAACCATTGTTCCGTTTACTTTCTTTTTACCACTCATGGACAGAAAACTGGGGAATGGCAATCATCCTTCTGACCATAACCGTCAAGCTGCTGTTCTTTCCGCTATCTGCGGCCGGCTACCGATCTATGGCAAGACTGCGCCTAGTAACGCCCAAATTGAAGCGCATTCAGGATCAATACAAGGGTGATCGACAACGCATGCACCAGGCGATGATGGATTTTTACAAAACGGAAAAAATCAACCCGATGGGAGGGTGTTTTCCCATACTGGTACAAATCCCGGTTTTTATTGCACTATACTGGACAATACTTGCAGCAGTAGAATTGCGTTACGCTCCTTTTGCACTATGGATCACTGATTTGTCTTCTCCGGATCCCAAATACCTGCTGCCAGTTCTGCTGGGTATTTCTATGTTTATACAGACCAGGCTTAATCCGACGCCAACCGATCCAATCCAGGCAAAAATAATGCAAATTATGCCTGTTGCCTTCAGTGCCATTTTCTTCTTCTTCCCGGCCGGTCTTGTTCTTTATTCCCTGGTTAACAATATTCTGTCGATTGCACAGCAATGGAAGATTACAAAAATGTACGGGACTGCCCCTAGTAAAGATGCCCCTGAACTACCCATCAGCAACCAGGTGACTAGCGATTCGGAAAATACAGAAGCATCTGCCAGCAGCCCGGCTGATAGCCCTAAAAAACCCGTCAACAATCCGAGAAGAATGTACAAAAGAACGAGAAAGAAATAAACATTTATAACTTTAACTGCTCTGCATCCCTTTTGATAAAGAAGGTATGCAACACCTTGTCATTCTCCAGGTGAAGAACAATGGCACCATCGCAGCAATCGCCACACCACCTGGCCGTGGCGGCATTGGAATAGTCCGGATTTCAGGGACAGATCTAAAACAGCTTGCCCAGACAATCCTGGGCAAGCTTCCTGATCCGCGTCATGCCGGTTTATTCAACTTTCTTGATCAAAACAATCAAGTCATTGATCAGGGAATCGCGCTGTATTTCCCTTCTCCCAACTCCTATACTGGAGAAGATGTACTGGAGCTGCACGGACATGGCGGCCCCGCTGTGATGAACCTGCTGTTGGCTCACTGCCTTCAACTGGGTGCTCGCCTGGCGGAACCGGGTGAATTTACACTACGCGCGTTTCTCAACGAAAAGCTTGACCTTGCACAAGCTGAAGGAGTAGCCGACCTGATAGAAGCCAGCACTGCCAATGCCGTACGTTGTGCTGTGCGCTCACTACATGGGGAATTCTCATCGACGATTCATCAGCTTGTAAGCGCGCTGATTGATTTGCGTGTGCTAGTCGAAGCAACGCTTGATTTCCCGGAAGAAGAGATTGATTTTCTCCAGTCCGCTCATGCCGCAGAACAGCTGGCCTCAATCCAGATAAAACTGGAACAAGTATTGACCGCATCCCGTCGGGGAAATTTATTACAGGAAGGAATCAAAATCGTACTGGCAGGCCAACCCAATGTGGGTAAATCCAGTTTACTGAACCGACTTGCTGGAGATGAGATAGCTATCGTCACCGAAATACCCGGTACAACAAGGGATACCATTCGGCAATCGATCGAAATTGAAGGAATACCACTGCATTTAATTGACACCGCAGGATTGAGAGAAACCAACGACATCGTTGAGCAACAGGGAATTGCCCGTACCTACGCTGCAATTGAACAGGCCGATCTGGTATTACTATTGGTTGACAGCCGTTATGGCGTGACCAAGGAAGATCGCTCTGTACTGGCTCATTTGTCGGAAAAACTGCCTGTATTGATTGTACACAACAAAATTGATTTATCCGGACAGCTCTCTCGTATAGAAGAAGATACTTCAGGAACAGTTATCTATCTTTCAGTAAAAAGTGGTGAAGGCATAGCGCTGCTACAGACAGCACTACTTAAAACTGTCGGCTGGCAGACCAACATTGCTGGAGAAGGTGCTTACATGGCTCGCCAGCGGCATTTGCAAGCATTGCTGCACACAAAAAAATTGCTGGAAAGAGCAAAAGCCTGGTTGCATACTACAAATCAGCTGGAAATACTTGCTGAAGAACTTCGCCTTGCGCAACAAGCCCTGTCATCTATTACTGGCGAATTCACAAGTGATGATCTACTGGGTGAAATTTTTTCCAGTTTTTGTATTGGAAAATGATAAGTGTTAAGTGTTTCCAGCTGTCACGCTCCAAATAAATAACTGCTTTCCAAGCGAAGTGCGATCAACTGGATAAAAAACTGCAATACATGCATCCACAAAAATTTAATAAATTGTGATTCATCAATAGCAGACGAGTATGGATTCAGGATATTACTTAATAGAGATAGAAATCTGGTGAATAATAAAACACAATTGCTTCCAATACCTTGATTTTATTTGGCAAGCTATTTATTAAAGAGTAAAATTGTGGCTGGTTAAGTATATGGATTAATTATCAAGCAGGAGAAAGTAAATGGCTGTAACAACCGATCAAAAAAGCCAGGTTATACTGGATTATCAGAGAGTAGCAGGAGACACCGGTTCGCCAGAAGTACAGGTGGCTATACTGACAACACGAATCAATAGCCTGATTGATCATTTCAAGGAACATGTCAAAGATCACCACTCCCGTCGCGGCCTGCTGCGTATGGTTAGTCGGCGACGCAAACTATTGGATTATCTGAAATCTAAAAATAGTGACAATTACCGGATCCTGATCGAACGCCTGGGTTTAAGAAAATAAAAAATCATGTGGTAGTTAATCGTACTGCACTCCACAAATTATCGCAGA
This sequence comes from Nitrosomonas eutropha, assembly GCF_900116685.1. Taxonomy (GTDB): domain Bacteria; phylum Pseudomonadota; class Gammaproteobacteria; order Burkholderiales; family Nitrosomonadaceae; genus Nitrosomonas; species Nitrosomonas eutropha_A. The sequence continues at coordinate 167,345 of NZ_FPBL01000004.1, read as the reverse complement.
TGATTGCAAAGCTGCAGATGAATCTGGTCAGTCGTCTGCACTCTAAACCGGATAACCATGATCGATTTGCACTTAAATACAATTTTGCAGTCAATCTTGGGCATGATCTGATCAAAGAAGGATTATTAATTGAAACCGATAAAAAAAAGCATAACTTACGGAAGCCATACGCTCACCATTGAAACTGGAGAAATTGCGAAACAGGCACATGGCGCTGTCATGGTTTCCATGGATGACACAGTTGTGCTGGTTACAGTAGTAGGAGATAAAAAAACCAAACCTGGACAGGATTTTTTCCCGCTCACAGTTGACTATCAGGAAAAATTTTATTCCGCCGGGCGCATTCCAGGAAGCTTCTTTAAACGTGAAGGTCGCCCTTCTGAAAAGGAAATACTAACATCCCGGCTGATTGATCGGCCGATACGTCCGCTCTTCCCCGATGGTTTTTACAATGAAGTACAAGTCATCGCAATGGTATTGTCATCAGACGCTGAAATCGATGCTGATATTCCTGCAACGATCGGTGCATCTGCAGCACTGATACTCTCCGGCATCCCCTTTGATGGGCCTATCGGTGCAGCACGCGTAGGTTATATTGACAACGAATACGTCCTTAACCCGACCACTACCCAGCTCAATAAATCGCAGCTCAATCTCGTAGTGGCAGGCACCCAGAAAGCTGTGCTGATGGTTGAGTCAGAAGCTAATGAACTCTCCGAAGATGTCATGCTTGGGGCAGTAACCTATGGCCATGATCAAATGCAGCAGGTGATCAACATGATCAATGAACTGGCTGATGAGACTGGTGTAACCGCATGGGATTGGGAGCCAGCAGAAAAAGATCTTTCACTGATTGAAAAAATTACTCAACTGGCTGAAGCAGATTTGCGCGATGCATTCCGGCTGAAACAAAAATCGATCAGAACAGAAGCAATTAGTGAAATCTGGCAACGTGTATTTACCGAATTGAAAGCAGGTACCGAGGAAGGTCCCAGTGAGCAAGCGATCAAGGAAATCGGTTTTGCGCTTGAAGCCAAAATTGTGCGTAACAGCATCCTTGATGGGGAATCCCGCATTGATGGCCGCGGAACACGTACAGTTCGACCAATTACCATTCGTCATGGCGTATTACCGCGTACTCATGGTTCAGCACTGTTTACACGGGGTGAGACGCAGGCTCTGGTAGTAACCACATTGGGAACTGCCCGGGACGAGCAGAAAATTGATGCACTCCAAGGGGATTATTCCGAACGTTTCATGCTGCATTACAACATGCCTCCTTTTGCCACGGGTGAAACCGGAAGAGTGGGATCACCCAAGCGGCGTGAAATTGGCCACGGACGATTGGCCAAGCGTGCTCTGCTCGCTGTCCTCCCTCCAGTGGAAGAATTCGGTTATGCGATGCGGGTAGTCTCTGAAGTTACAGAATCAAATGGTTCAAGTTCGATGGCTTCTGTCTGCGGAGGTTGTCTTGCACTGATGGATGCAGGAGCTCCCCTGAAAGCTCATGTCGCTGGCATCGCCATGGGGCTAATCAAGGAAGGTAATCGCTTTGCCGTACTGACTGATATCCTTGGTGACGAAGATCACCTGGGTGATATGGATTTTAAGGTCGCAGGGACTGAAGAAGGTATCACTGCATTACAAATGGATATAAAGATCCAGGGAATCACGAAAGAAATTATGCAGGTAGCCTTACTTCAAGCAAAAGAAGGGCGACTCCATATTCTGGATATCATGAAACAATCTCTCCCAATAGCGAGAGATAGCGTATCGGTTCACGCACCACGTATTATTAAATTCAAAATTAATCCTGAAAAAATACGTGATGTGATCGGTAAAGGTGGAGCAGTTATTCGCGCGCTGACCGAGGAAACCGGAACCACTATCGATATCTCTGATGATGGCTCTGTGACAATTGCCAGTATCAGCAATGAAGGTGGTGAACAGGCAAAAAGGCGTATCGAAAATATTACTGCTGATGTTGAGGTTGGCAAGATTTATGAGGGAACAGTACTCAAATTGCTTGATTTCGGTGCCATTGTCAGCATTCTTCCTGGAAAAGACGGTTTGCTCCATATCTCGCAAATTGCCAATGAACGAGTCGAAAGCGTTGCTGACCACCTCAAGGAAGGCCAGATTATTCGTGTCAAGGTGCTGGAGGCAGATGAGAAAGGTCGGCTGCGGCTTAGCATGAAGGCAGCCAGCACAGAAGCAACAGCCACTCCTGAAAGCGGTGAAAAGTAAGTTGGTGTTATCCGTTTAATAAATCATAATTTATCTCTACTTCGGAATGTTCTCCGGAAATCATGCTTGTTTCAATCGAGAAATAGCATCTCCGGAGAAATCTTCCTCATTTTTCAAATTCATTAATCTGACTGGCTTGTACCAGTACCAGTGTGGGAGAAGGCTTGCAACAGATTTCGCTGCATGCACCCGAATAAAAGGCACATCAGGTTTTTTTCTGTCCATATCACAGGAATAAGGTATGAATATTTGCCTTGTCATCAATTTTATCGACCACATAAGTGGTATCTGTGTAAGAACCTGTTCAAGGTCTCGATCAAGGGATACAGTGCAAGGCAAAATTGAACGAAAAAGCAGCATACTTGAAGTATGTGAGCATTTTGAGTTCAATTTCAACGCCGCAATGCGCCCTTCAGTGAGATATTGAACAGGTTCCAAGCAAGTATCAACCACCTCTTCAACAGACTTGTTTATTCACAACCCAGTTGAATTTTAGCCAAACGTAGAAAATCAGGGCATAATAAATTTTTATACATTCAAGGTTTAAAAAGGTAATGGCATGTCGCCACACTTAAATTTCCATCTCCATATAATTGGAATCGTTACATCTATACTGCCTCGATTAACCGCAATATCTTATTTCAAAAATAGAAGGCTTATTTCAGCCAGGTCGGATCGTCGTCAAACACCCGTTCTGCTGTTATGTTCGAGCCTGTTAATAACATCTTGCGCCATGGGCCCTGACTATTCACGCCCTCAGATCGATACCACAGAAAAATTTCGTCTGTCTCAAACAGAGGGGCGATCCATTGCCAATCTTCCCTGGTGGGAGCTGCTCCGGGATGAGAAGCTACAATTGCTGATTGATCAGGCCTTGACTGAAAACAAAGATCTCAAACAAGCGGCAGCCAGTGTTGAAGAACTTCAGGCTCGCTTGGGTATTACACAGATGGACTTCATTCCGAACATCAGCATCGAAGGTAATGCGCCGATAGAGACCTTGGGAGGATTCAGTCGCAAAGGATTTCCGACGCCCTATAACTATTTTGGTCAATCCATTCTGAACTGGGAATTGGATATCTGGGGCAGAATCCGCCGCTCTAACGAGGCCGCCCGGGCGGATCTGCTGGCACGCGAAGAAAATCGCCGGGCTGTTGTTCTGACGTTAGTAAGCTCGGTGGCACAATCCTATTTCGATCTTTTACAGTTTGATACGCAACTGAAAATTGCCCACCGCGCATTAACTTCGTGGGAGGAGTCTGTCGTCATCTCCAGTGCGCAACTGGAAGGTGGGCTGGCTACCCGGCTTGATCTGGATCAGTTTGAAGCAGAGCGTGCTGCAGCCGCTGCCCAAGTGGCAGAACTGGAAAGACAGATTGCACAAAAGGAAAATGAGCTTAGCGTACTGGCAGGCAGAACTCCCGCGCCAGTAGTACGAGGATACTCACTGAGTGGGCAATCCACCCCTCCCGATATACCACCTGGCCTGCCTTCCGAATTACTGCAACGGCGCCCTGATATTTTGCAGGCAGAACAAACGCTGAAAGCAGCTATTGCCAGAATTGGAGTCGCCAAGGCCACACGCTTCCCCAGAATAACGCTAACAGGATTTTTTGGATTTTCCAGCCCGGCACTGGCGAGTCTGCTGGATTCTGACAGTAAATTTGGCGTTGCTGGATTCGGGCTTGCGGGACCGCTGCTGAATGCACAAACACTCGGATACGAACAACGTGCTGCAGAAGCACAGGCAAAACAGGCACTGGCACAGTACGAACAAACCATCCTGGTAGCGTTCAAGGAAGTTGAAGATGCACTGGCAGCCATTCGAACAGCAAATGATCAGTACAAAGCCAAGCAGAAACAGGTTGAAGCATTAAGTTCGGCTTTACAGATAGCAAATCTGCGCTATCAGGGAGGAATTACAAGTTACGTTGACGTGTTACTTACAAAGCGCAAATTATTTGATGCCGAATCCGCACTTGTGATCGCTCGCCATTTGCATCTGGTTTCTGTCGTCCAGCTTTACAAGGCGCTGGGCGGAGGCTGGCTAGCCGACGATGCCGATGTACCACTGCCAATATCAACCGGGCTACTGCACAAACAACTGAAATAAACTGTAAACAGCACTTTCATGACTTTTATCCCAACTTAAGAATATCTTTTGATTATTTCTTCAGAGCTACCGAGAATAACATTATGTATCAAACGCTTCGTCAAACAACCACGCAAGCCAATGCAGTTATAACAACAAGTTTCTTGTTACTCCTTGCTTTTCTAGCTGGTTGCTCAAAATCATCCACTGATTCCCCCCCCCCTGCTCCGCAGGTTGAAGTCATAACTGTCACCACTCGCACAATTGCAGATGAACCTGAGTTCATTGGACAAACCGAATCTTTCCGGCCGGTTGAAATTCGTTCACAGGTAAGTGGCATTATCAAAAAGATCTTCTATATCGAAGGCCGAAATATCAGAAAAGGTGACAAGCTGTACTTGATTGATCCAACACCCTTCAGAGCCGCCTATCTGGGCAGCAAAGCAATGGTCACTCAGGCACGTGCCCGGCTGGAGCAAGCCAACAAGGATCTCGCTCGGGTACAGCCGCTGTTGAAACAAAAAGCAGTCAGCAAAAAAGATGTTGACGATGCCATCGCCGAAGTACGTAGTGCAAAAGCAACTCTGGATGCGACACAGAATGATGTAATCAAGGCCAAATTTGACCTGGATAACACGCTCATCACCGCTCCGGTAGAAGGCCGGATCAACCGTAGTCAATTTTATGAAGGGCGCCTGATCGAAGCTCAAACCAATCTGCTGACCACCATTGATCAGCTGGACCCCATGTATGTCAACGTAAATGTTCCGGAAAGCTATTTGCTGCGCCTCCGTCGCGAACTCTCCGAGCACAAACTTGAAAGACCTGAAAGTATTTTCCAGTTGCGCGGTGTAATGACTTTCTCCGATGGTAGTGTCTACACGGAAGAAGGCTTACTGGATTTTCAAGATATCGTCATACGGCCTGAAACTGGTATGTTGCTGGGACGATTCGCATTTCCCAACCCCGCTGGTAAGAATGCTCCTGGAGAAGCTCACTTTTACCCAGGCCAGTTTGTTAAGGTTCGTATTAAAGGTTACAGCAGAGCAGAAGCAGTTCTGATTCCTCAGCGTGCCGTGCAGCAGCGACCAAGCGGCTCATTCGTTTATGTCATCAATGAAGGAAAGGTTGAACTCCGCCCGGTACTGGCCAGCGCATGGCGTGGCAGTGAATGGCTGATTGAAAGCGGCCTGCGTACGGGAGAACAGGTGGTTGTGGAAGGGATCCACAGAATCCACCCGGGAATCCAAGTAAACCCTGTTCCCTACCAGAAAGAAGAAAGTCAGACTTCCTCAAGCAACCATCAAGAATAAACCGCGTAAGGCGTGCCATGAATTCCCGTTTTTTTATTGAACGACCGATTTTTGCATCGGTACTGTCCATCATCATCGTTATCGTCGGTCTGGTTTCCTTAAGAGATCTCCCGATCGCCCAGTTTCCTGAGATTACGCCGCCTGTCGTGCAAATTGATGCGGATTATCCGGGTGCCAGTGCAGATGTAGTGGCGGAAGCCGTTGCGCGCCCGATAGAAGTGCAGCTTCCCGGTATCGATAATCTTCTGTATTACGAATCCACCAGCACAAATGACGGCCACATGACAATGAGGCTCACGTTTGAAATCGGAACGGATGTTGATATCGCGCAAGTACAAACCCAAAACCGGCAAAAACTGGCCGAACCGCAACTGCCCGATGAAGTTATCCGGCAAGGTATAACGGTCAAAAAGACCTCACCTGATCTATTGCTGGTTGTTGCACTGAGCTCTACTGACCCCGCTCACGACACCATATTCCTGTCAAATTATGCTCTGCTCAGGGTACTCGATAATATAAAACGACTTCCCGGTGTTGGAGATGCTTCAATCTTCGGTGGCCAGAATTACTCCATGCGGCTGATTCTCGATCCCGTCCGGATGGCGCAACTTAATTTCACACCGAATGATATCGTCGCTGCCGTTCGTGAACAGAATCGTGATTTTCCTGCAGGACGGATCGGTCGCGAACCCGTAATCAATGAAACTGAGCTCACTATTCCCGTTATGACCAAAGGACGGATGAGCGAGGTAAAAGAATTTGAAGATATGATCATCCGGGCTTACCCGGATGGTTCCATGGTACGACTGAAAGATGTCGCACAAGTGGAGCTGGGGGCACAATCCTACGATCTGCAAGCACGACAGAACGGACGACCAAATACTTTCCTGCTGACTTATCTTTCACCTGGCGCCAACGCGCTTGAAACAGCACAGCGTATCCGGAATGAAATGGACAGGCTTGCTGAAGACTTTCCTGCTGGCGCATCCTATGATGTTCCTTACGATACCACTACATTCATTGAAGTTTCTATCCATGAAGTGGTAAAAACACTGGCAGAAGCCTTGCTGCTGGTTGTGCTGGTTGTCTTTGTCTTTTTACAAAGCTGGCGTGCCACGCTGATACCGGCTATCGCTGCGCCTATTTCCCTTATTGGTACATTTATGGGAATGGAGGCACTGGGATTCTCGGTTAACACGCTCACCCTGTTTGGCATGGTGCTTTCCATCGGTATCGTGGTGGATGATGCGATTGTTGTGGTAGAAAACGTCGAACGCCACATAGCCGACGGCCTCACGCCCAAGAATGCTGCAATAAAAGCCATGCAGGAATTATTTGGGGCACTGATTGCTATTGTTCTGGTACTTGCTTCGGTATTCTTGCCCGTCGCATTTCTGGGTGGCATTACCGGTGAACTGTACAAACAATTTGCTGTAACTATTGCATTGTCAGTCATGATTTCTGGATTCGTCGCACTGACACTGAGCCCTGCCTTATGCGCCCTGGTACTCAAACCCGGCCATGATTCTCCTAATAGATTCTGGAAAATTTTCAACCGAACGTTTGATTGGGCGCAGACTCGTTACGTCAGCATGGCCGGCACAATCATAAAAAAGTCGGTACTATCAATCTTCGTTTTTTTAATAGCAATATTTTTTGCTGTCAGTTTATTCAAAACAGTGCCGGGAGGCTTCCTTCCAGAAGAAGATCAGGGCTATTTTATTACGATAGTACAGCTGCCAGATGGCGCTTCCATTTCCCGTACCAAGAAGGTTCTGGAAAAAATAGAGAATTATTTTCTGTCAAATCCAGCTGTTCATTCAACTGATGCAATGGCTGGTATGAACTTTGTCTTCAGCAGCCGTGGTCCGAATCACGCTACGATGTTCGTGCCGTTGCATCACTGGGACACTCGAAAAAATTCCGATGAGCAAGTTCAAAGCCTGATTGCCAACGCCTTTGGTGAATTTGCAAAAATTCCTGAAGCATTAGTGCTTGCCTTTAACGCACCTTCAATCCGTGGACTAGGTGCTACCGGCGGCTTCTCAATCCAATTGCAGGATCCAAGTGGAGGAGATTTTTCAGAGTTTGCCGAAACAACACAGGTATTCGTAAACAAAGCCATGGAACACCCGGCTATAGGAATGGCCGGCACCAATTTTCGTGTCAGCGCTCCCAGGCTATATGCCCATGTAGATCGCGAGCGCGCCAAAGCTTTAGGCGTACCCATATCTGATGTCTTCGATACGATGCAAGCATATTTTGGCAACTTGTATGTGAATGACTTTATCAAGTTTGGCCGCGTCTACCGGGTACAAACCGAAGCACCGCCTGAGTATCGATCCAGCCCGAACGATATCAGCAATATTTACGTCCGCGCTCAATCGGGAACAACTAGCACAATGATTCCACTTGATTCTATAGTGACCGCCGAGTTCAACAGTGGTCCGGATCCAGTTACCCATTTCAACGGATTCAACTCCGCACTCGTGCTAGGCAGTGCAGCGCCAGGCTATAGTTCCGGACAGGCTCTGGATGCACTGCAAGAAGTGGCCAATGAAGTACTGGTGCCCAAGGGCTATACCATCGACTGGAGCGGAATTACTTATCAGGAAAAGAAGGCAGCCAGTGGACAAAAAATATGGATACTTTCCTTTGCCCTGCTTATGGTATTTCTGGTGTTGGCAGCCCTGTATGAAAGCTGGTCTATTCCGTTTGCTGTGATTCTGGCAGTGCCTTTCGGTATATTAGGAGCATTGCTAGCCATCTGGACGCGCGGACTGACTGATGATATTTATTTTCAGGTCGGGTTAATTACCCTGATCGGATTATCTGCCAAAAACGCCATCCTTATTGTAGAGTTCGCCAATGATCTGTATGCCAATGGTGCATCACTGACCGAAGCCGCTCTGGAAGCAGCCCGGGTTCGCTTCCGCCCGATCATCATGACCTCCATGGCCTTTATCATGGGGGTATCCCCACTTGTGATCTCATCCGGCGCAGGGGCCGCCAGTCGTATCGCTATTGGTACAACTGTACTAGGAGGCATGTTGGCAGCCACTTTCCTCGCTATATTTTTCGTGCCACTCTTTTTCGTATTAATTGGAAAAATCACACATCGAACCAGACGCCCCATTCCTGAAGTTGTACAGGTTGAAACTGGGAATCAGACAACCCTCACTGATAACCAGAAAAATACTAATGATAACTGATAGCTATCCATCCCAAACCTGCGTAAGAATTATCTCGCTGCACGAGGAGCTGAAAACAATACTGATACCCAAAGCCGGGATAAAGAGGAACCTACAATAATGCTGTTGGAATGGATCCACCGGCATGCCCTAACGCTTGATAAAGAATTGAAAGACTTATAATATTTATTTACAGACAAATCCATTACTCACGATTCCCATGGATAATGGATGCAAAACAATGGCTTGATCACAATCGGTGTGTAGCTGGTATCCATCAAAGTGATTTTCAGGCGTCAGGAGGTGAGAGCCCTTCCTTGACAACCTCCAGCCCGGCACCACATTGCCAACATAGTTGAAAATTACTCGGATTTTCCTCACCACACTGCGAGCAGAAAACACTATCAGTTATTTGTGGGGCCTGTTCATAGGCCGCAACAATCGCTCGCCCGCGATCATAGTCAAGATCACGTACTACCCAAACTTCCGGATAAGCATGGGTAAACGGAATTTCTCCTACCCCTCCCTGCGCATACTCATTGAACAACCTGGACGGAATATAAGCATTAGCCAGAAAATCTTGGATAATGTGCGCCTCCAATAAATTATTGGCTGTATAAAGTTTTTTCATGTGACAAATTGTTATCCAACGCCCGAAATCATCGGCGTAAACCCGTGTAACGGGCGGGCATCGGCTGGATTACGTTGTTAGCTGCCGGAGCATAACCGATTGCACCATCCGGTATAAGATCGGCAAAATAGAATCCATCACGTTCTACTACTTCGCCGACGCTTGCACAGAGTGACTCCTGGAACATCGGCCCTGCAAGGACGCACGTGTGAAACTCTCCGTTTTCGCCACATGGATCAACACTCTCCGGCAAATCGTTCAGAAAGGTATGATTGAATATCCGGCCAACGAATGATGGTGAAAGTTGCTTCGGATCAACGCACGTCACCACAGCGACGACCTCGGCATCAATCATACGATGTGCCAGAGAATCAGTGGGTTGATGCCAGATAGGAAACAATGGTTGAAGACCAGAGCCTTCGAGCTGCTTGACGCGGTACGCACGGATATCTGCCAGAAACAGATCACCAAAGGCGATATGCGTTGCACCGCTCTCAACAATACCTTTGATAGCGCGACGCATCTCGCGCTCATACACTTCATTGGAACACGGCCACGGCAGTGGAATGATGTGCAACGGAAGCCCAACCGTATGAGCCTGCGCCTCGGCAAGCGCAAGCCGAGTTGAGTGCATTGCAACCCGCTCGTATGTAGCATTAACGGTTGTCAGGAGGCCGATAACCTCTACATCCGGATCTTGCCGCAGTACATGCAGCGACCAGGCACTGTCCTTACCAGTACTCCAGGAGAGAAAGACTCGCTGCTTCATTGATGAAAGCTCTGTCGTTTCAAGTGGCTAACGCCTAAGATAATTGGCACAATCCAAGTAGTTAGATGATAATCGGTTGGATTGAATCGTTATGTATTCTTGACCTCGATAAACCATTTGGGTTGCATCGCATCGAAATCCTGGCGGATATTAGAAGGTAGATAACTGGCCGAATCCAGCACAAGAGGTTGGTCATTCACGCGCTTGAACACCACCCAGTGCCAGAAGTCTTTATCTTCTTCTTGATAATGCTTGATAGACAACAATGCTAGATCAGGTAATGTATCCCAGGACTCAAACGGAATTTCACTACTAGATGTTTCCACACCCGCGCAAGACAGCATACGCCGGACGTACTGAATATCCGACCACAGCGATTTATCAGAGGCATGGATACCCATCGCATTAGCGATGGCCTTCATCTCCGAATAGGTTTTACCCAAGATATTGGCAACTGATGCAATTCCGCATCCGGTAGTTTCTTCCTGTACTACTGGCTTGAGCACTGAATCACCCTTAATACATAACACCTGAATTAAGAAGCGGGTTCGGCTTGAACGAATCGTTAGACCTGCTGCTGGAAGGCCAAATGGTAGCCATTACAGTCCTTGATGCCAAACTCTCTAGAGCCATATGACATGTCTTGGATTGGCCAAGCCACGTCAACTTTGTTCTGGATAGATGTGAAGTAGCTATCTGCGTCCGGAACCGTGAAGTAGATGGTGCCAGAGAAGCCATCAGGCGCGCCCCAAAGCTCAGTGAAGATGAGCTTGCCACCTTGCTTTTCAACGGTGAGCGTGCCCTCCGCAGTATCGAATGCGTCGAAGCCCAGCACCGATTCATAGAATTTGCGGGTCTCTTTCAGGTCACCAGTGTGCAAGAGAAGTGTTAATGGCATGTAGAATCTCCCAGCAGGTCTAACGCAATGTACAAGACAATTTATCCAATAAAACTTGTGTGTTGTCACATATTTCCAGAATAGTATTGATCATGTAATCGCTATCAATAGAATTAGAAGCTATCAGCTTGCTTATCAATCCATTACAGGTATCTATCTGCAGGAAGTAAAAGTGATACATCTTCAACCTACTCGATACTACGAACAATTCAACAAGTTTAACCCAAGTTCTTATTCTCGGAATCAACCATATTTCTTGCGATTGCGACGACGACGACTATGGGCGCGCCGCGCCTCTTCTTCGGTCAAAGGTGGCGCTTTTTTGCCAGCATAGGGGTTATGGCCTGTCCTGAACTCCACTCGTAACGGAGTGCCTTTTAACTCGAACACATCTCTGAAGGTATTTTCGAGATAGCGGCGATAGGTTTGGGGAACATGATCAAGCATGGAGCCATGCACAATAATCAGCGGAGGGTTTTCCCCTCCCTGGTGCGCATAGCGCAGTTTTGGCCGTGATACTCCGCCGCGCGGTGGCTGTTGCCTGGCAACAGCAGCCAGCATGACACGCGTGAGTTTAGGTGTCGGAATATGCGCCATGGCTGCAGTGTAGGCTGCATCAACCGAAGGCATCAATGCCTTTACTCCATTGCCATACAGGGCAGAAATATAATGCAGATTGGCAAAATTCAGAAAAGCGAGCTTTCGTTCAAACTCTCGTTTGGTGGTATCGCGCTGGTAATCATCCATACCATCCCATTTGTTAATTGCAATAACCAGTGCACGACCAGTTTCCAGTATGAACCCGGCAATATGTGCATCCTGTTCAGAGATACCGCTTTGCGCATCCAGTACCAGGACAACCACGTTGGCAGCTTCAATCGATTGCAGGGTTTTGACTACCGAGAATTTTTCCACGGTTTCCCAAACTTTACCTGATCGGCGCAAGCCTGCCGTATCGATCAAGGTATAGCGGCGCTGGCTATATTCAAAATCAATATAAATACTGTCCCTGGTAGTACCTGGCTGATCAAAAGCAATCATCCGTTCTTCACCCAGAAGCGTATTGATCAGTGTGGATTTGCCGACATTCGGGCGACCGGCAATGGCAATGACGGGGTATTTTTCCTGACCGGGCTCGGCTTCGATATCTTCCGCATACGGATAATCCTCCAGTGCAAAATCAATTAACTCACCGAGATGTTCTCCATGCAAAGCTGAAACAACACAGGGTGTACCCAGTCCCAATTCATGAAATTCAGCTGCTGCTGTCGAATAAGACATCCCTTCGGCTTTATTGACAACGAGTATTATTTTTCGGCCAGTTTTACGCAGCTGATCTGCAATGATTTTGTCTTGCGAGGCCAGGCCTTGACGGCCATCGACGATAAACAGCACAACATCGGCCTCATCCACGGCCTGCAGGGTTTGTCTGGCCATAGCATGCAGGATGCCGGATTTGACTACAGGCTCAAAACCGCCGGTATCCACCACGAGATAGGGTTTCAGGCCCAGCCTGCCGTGGCCATAGTGACGGTCACGCGTCAATCCGGGAATATCTGCCACAATCGCATCACGACTGCGAGTCAGACGGTTGAATAATGTCGATTTTCCGACATTCGGACGCCCAACCAGTACGAGAGTGGGTTTCATGATAAAGGAGATATGAAAAATGCTTTACCCGGAAAGCATAGAAAAATCCGGTTATTGCAAGGAAAAAGCGAAAACACCGCCTTTGAGTGTTTGTACAACAAAGCCATCCGGCAGATATTCAGCACGCGACAAAATCATGCTCCCATCGGTGGGTGAACGGGCAAGCAGGGAGCCATCCTGACGATTGATCAGAGTAATAAACCCTTGATCATCTCCGACTACCAGCCGGTTACCTCTGACGATCAGCAAGCCAGAGAGCTTCCGGCTGCCCAGCTTTCCACGCTTCCAGACGGCCGTACCACTACTTTTGTCATAAGCAGCGACAACTCCATGTTCTTCGCTGATGTATACGTGATGGCTATCAATCACCATACCCATACTGCTTGACGCATCTCTCACCCAGATCTGATTGCCGCTGGAAATTTCGAAGCAGGCAGCACGTCCGCGATAAGCCACGGCGCACACCTGGTTTTCATCGACAATCGGCAGACTGCTGATATCAGTCATACGTTCCAGCTCGGTAACACCATGCGGCTGTGAAACGGTTTCTTCCCAGCCTACATTACCGGTAAGTAAATCCAGTGCAATTAATTTTCCGCCGGGAAATCCAGCAAAAACAGCACCCCGGGTAATTGATACACCGACAAAACTTCTTACTGTCAGCGGTGGTGTTACACTTTGATAACTCCAGATACGTTTTCCATCCGTTGCGCTCAGGCCAAATAATTTACTGTCACCGGTACGCACTACTACAATGCCGCTGTCTGTCTTAGGTGGGCTCAAAACTTCACCGGGAACCCGGGATTGCCACAAGGCATTGCCCGCTTCATCAAATGCTAGCACCTCACCCTTGTAGGTTCCAAGCAGAATCATTCCCCCGCCAGCACCAACTCCCCCGGAAAGCTGTGATTTGGTCTCTATACGCCAAATCTCGTGACCAGTCACCGGGTCGAGTTTGACCAAACGCCCATCTTCATCAGCAACGTACAGGGCTCCGTTATCGTAAACTGGCAAAAAAACTGCAGTTTTACTTTCCGCCAGCTTGATTTGCCAGAGCGGGCTGATCGGAGCCAATGTCTGCAACGCAGCAATCTCGGCTTCATCGATTTCAACCTCATCTTCTTCGCTACTGAAAAGATCAGTTAAATGTCCCCCTCCCAGTTCGTTCAAATTTGCACAACCGCTTAGCAGGATCAGTAAAGAAAGGATACAGGCACGCAACATCCGGCTGCCTGCATGAAAAACATAATCAAGAATCAATAACAGAATATTTCCAGCCACTACTGATGTTCTCTTAAGACATCCAGTTTCATCTGTACCACGTTCCGGTAGGCACCCTGCGTATCCAGGCTGTCAAGTGCCTTTTGATAGGCTGCACGTGCTTCATCTGTTTTCCCGGAAGCAGCCAGTGCATCTCCCCGCAAATCCGCATAAAGTCCAGTAAAAGAAGCACCATGCTGCGCGTTCAATAATGACAGTACCTGATCATATTTACCCTCATCCACCAGCACATTTGCCAGTCGTATCCGGGCAAGATCTTTTACTTCGGGTTCCTCGGTATGATCGAGCACCCATTGCAGCATATCCCTGGCAGACTGGTTATTGCCAGCCTGCACTGCAGAATGGGCAGCAATCAGCGCTGCACGCGAGGCATAGCCACTCTCGGGAAAACCTTGGGTGAGCAGCTGTGCAGCATCTGTTATTTTTACAAGCTCGCTTCCTTTTTCGACCTGTTGCTGGAGAACGGTATATAAATCAGCCGCCTGTTGGGCCTGTTCGCCCTTGTAATGATTCCATAACCGGGTACCCACCACTGCTGCCGCAAAAACAACTATGGTAAGCAACAACGTTGCGCCATTAGCAGACCACCAAGCCTTCAGCCGATCTATTTTTTCCTGTTCTTCAAAATCGTATGCAGACATTATTTCTTACCTTCCATCTTCATTAAATATTTCCCAGAAATACGGTGACTTTCGTCAAATCAATTTTGACCTGCTCCGCTGCCTCACGCAATGACTTGATACTGACCTGTCCGGTTGCAGCCTCATCGTCCCCGATGATAGCGGCAAACCGTGCGCCACTGGCATCAGCTTTTTTCATCTGTGCCTTGAAGCTTCCCCCGCCGCTATGTAGCACAACCTTGAAGCCTTCATCCCGCAAAGATTCTGCAACTTTCCAGGAAAATCCAGCCGCAATATCTCCTTGATGAACAACATAAACATCAGGAACAGTGTGTATTTCAGCAGCATCAGTTTCACGGATCAGAGACAGTATCCGCTCTATTCCCATCGCAAAACCGCACGCCGGCGCTGGTTTGCCGCCAATCTGCGCAATCAGTCCGTCATAACGCCCACCTGCACAGATGGTTCCCTGAGCCCCCAATTTGTCAGTCACCCATTCGAACACCGTGCGGTTATAGTAATCCAGCCCTCTGACCAGACGGTGGTTGATTTCAAAACTGATCCCCTGGTTGCGCAAAATCCGCTGCAGTGCATCAAAATGAATAAGTGAATCTTCATCCAAATCATCGAACAGGTGGGGGGCGCCTTCCAGTATTTCACGCATGGCCGGATTTTTACTATCAAGAATACGCAACGGGTTGGTTTTCAATCGCCGGCGCGCATCTTCATCAAGTTCATCATAAAATTTTTCCAGATAGCTGATCAGGCGCGTACGATAAACTAAACGTGACTCAATACTGCCAAGTGTGCTGATTTCAAGACGTACATCCGGAATATCCAGCAAACGCCACAACCGCGCGCACATAATAATGAGTTCTGCATCGATATCCGGGCCGGGAAATCCAAGCGCTTCCACACCAACCTGATGAAACTGGCGATAACGCCCTTTCTGCGGGCGTTCATGCCGGAACATTGGACCGCTGTAGTACAGGCGCTGGGGGCCGGAATATAGTAGATTATGTTCAATTACCGCACGCACACAGGAAGCTGTTCCTTCCGGGCGCAATGTCAGATTCTCGCCATTGAGTTGATCAATGAACGAATACATCTCTTTCTCGACGATATCAGTAACTTCCCCGATTGAACGGACGAACAAATCGGTCTGCTCAACAATAGGGGTTCGTAAATTACGATAACCGTAGCCAGCCAG
Organism: Nitrosomonas eutropha; assembly: GCF_900116685.1. Taxonomy (GTDB): domain Bacteria; phylum Pseudomonadota; class Gammaproteobacteria; order Burkholderiales; family Nitrosomonadaceae; genus Nitrosomonas; species Nitrosomonas eutropha_A. Next base: position 151,443 of record NZ_FPBL01000004.1, on the reverse strand, counting down.
CCAAGTACGGATTGTGTCATCGAAAAACTCCCACAAACCGCTTTCGTCAGGCAGGATGTCGTTCATCCCGCGTACCGCCCTGATTGCTTCAGGCATTGGCTGCTTTCTTCCGGTATTTGGTGCGCACGTATTCATCAACGATCACACGGAATTCGCCAGCGATGTTGTCACCTTTCAGGGTAACAGTCTTTTGACCATCCACGAAAACCGGTGCCACCGGAGTTTCACCTGATCCGGGCAAACTGATACCAATATTGGCATGCTTGCTTTCACCTGGTCCGTTGACCACACATCCCATGACCGCCAGCGACATATTCTCGACACCTTCATATTGTTCGCGCCAGATGATCATTTGTTCACGCACATAGATCTGAATGCTTTCGGCAAGTTCCTGGAAATAGGTACTGGTTGTGCGCCCGCATCCCGGACAGGATGCCACCAGCGGAACAAACGCACGTAACCCCATTGTCTGCAGGATTTCCTGAGCGACGATAACTTCACGTGCACGATCTCCGCCCGGCTCTGGCGTCAGAGAGATACGAATCGTATCGCCAACACCCTTGAACAAAAGCACCGCCAGTGCTGCTGTCGAAGCAACAATACCCTTTGATCCCATACCGGCTTCAGTCAACCCCAGATGCAGTGCGTAATCACACTGTGCAGCCAGTTCCCCATAAACCGCGATCAGATCTTGCACACCGCTAACCTTGCATGACAACACAATGTGATCCCGACCCAAGCCCAGCTCTTCTGCCCTGGCTGCACTTTCCAGTGCAGAGGTGATGAGCGCCTTATGCATGACCTGTGAAGCACCTAGTGGCTCTGGAGAATGCGCATTTTCATCCATAATCCGCGCCAGCATCTCCGGATCGAGACTGCCCCAATTTACTCCGATACGAACTGGTTTATCATACTTGCAGGCCATTTCAATCAGTATGGAAAATTGTTCGTCTCGCTTTTTTCCATGGCCCACGTTTCCCGGATTAATGCGGTATTTGGCCAGTGCCTTTGCGCATTCCGGATAAGCAGTCAGCAACTTGTGCCCGTTGAAATGGAAATCACCCACCAGCGGAACATGGCAATCCATATCATCCAGCCGCGCGCGAATTGCGGGAACTGCTCGCGCTGCCTCCATGGAATTGACGGTAATTCTGACAAGTTCGGAACCGGCACGCGCAAGCTGCTCAACCTGCTGAGCAGTGGCCAGCTCATCAACGGTATCGGTATTGGTCATTGATTGCACAACAATCGGTGCACCACCACCAATCATCACCGAACCCACTTTGACACCCACACACTTCCGGCGCGGGGCAGGTACGTTATTAGAAGACATGGTTTAACACTCGGATCTCAGAAATTTATACAGGTTATTCAAGTGAAAAGCGTGCGACATCATCATTGCCGCGGGTATAGGGTGCAAGATCAACCTTACGTCCGTTATAGGTAAGGCTGACTCCGGCCGCATTGCCGATCACGAGATACAAGGGCGGCTCTCCTTCTATCGTCTGCTCAGTTCCTCTCGAATTAATTTTTTCGAGAATGATCTGGCCATTACTATCCTTGATTTTTACCCAGGAATCCTTGGAAAAGACAAAGTGTAATGATTTTTTACCATTGTCCGGAGCCTTAGCTGTATCCGCAACCGGAGCAGATGGGGCAGGTAAAGCAGGTAAGATTGCCGCAGCTGATGGCAAATTGACACCCACCGATGCAGGTGGTGCCACAGAAGAAGACACCGAAGCAGTCGGAGACAAGGGCAATGTCAGATCTATCGCCACCTGATCATTCCCGCTACTGGAACCAGACTGGATAACCTGATCCCCCTCATTCAGCATATAGGGCGCCATCTTTTCCGGTATTTCTTCATGATAAAACCCATAAGCCACAAATGCCACCAGTATCACCGCAACATACAGCAGCCATCCACTTCGACCACCACGACCGGACTGATAAACAGGTTCCATCGCTTTGAAACGCTGTGATGGATTCCTGCTGGTAAAAACACTGTCTGCTGGCCGGGATTGAGGCACAGCCTCCACAAGCAGAGTCGTATCATCGAGCTGCAACAGGTTGGCATAATTACGCACATAACCACGCAAAAATACAGCAGCAGGGAGCTTGGAAAAATCTTGCGCTTCGATTGCTTCTATCTGTTGTTCAGACAAACGCAACCGGTGCGCCACTTCACCAATATTCATGCCGCGCCTGATTCTCTCATCATGCAATCTTTGCCCAAAATTGGGAGTTGCCGCACCACCTGTCTTTTCTGAATCAATTGAGAGATTGGCCTGAGTAGTTTGAAATGACGGGATTGTCTCTAGACGTTCAGGTCGAAACGATGCAACTTGATCAGAATTCTCCTGAGTCGCACCAATATTATTATCAGATACCGAATTCTGATCCGTACCTGGCATATCTTTTTTATCTATCTCATTATCTTTCATGATTCAATCTATCTGCACGCAATTCCCTGGCTTCACTGGAATCGGGAAAACGCTTCTGTAATTGAAAAGCATAATTGGTTTCTGCATTGATATCGCCGTTCGCTCGCGCGATACGAACAGCCAGCCATAAACTACCCGGCGTAGGAGAATAGGTTTGCAGATACTGGATAATCGATGACCAGGCTTTCTTCACCTCCCCCCGGCTGAAATCCAGCTCCACCATCCCAAGCTGAGCCAGAGCATAGCCAGGACGGATCACCAACGCTTGCTGAAAGAAACCTTGTGCCTGCTCAAAATTATTTTGCTTCAGAACACATAACCCTGCATTGGTATAAGTTCTCTCGGGAGTTTCATATAAGGGATCACGCACAGCCGCCATAAAATGATCGATCGCCTGTTCCATTCTATCGGGCTTTCTCTGGCATAAAAACCAGCCAAAATTGTTGCGTATATCCGGATCATTCGGCGTAATTCCAAGTCCACGCTCAAAGTTCCACTCTGCCTGACCATCCTCTTGCAGATCCATATAAACCAGCCCAAGCATATTGTAAGCCGGTGCATAATCGGATTTTTTTCGCAGTGCTATGCCGGCTTCTTCTATCGCTATCCGGTACTGACCACGATGATAATACTGCCCTGCCAGCTCAGTATGAATTTTTGCACTCTGCAATGCACGCTGCTTCAATTCCTCAGGAGTTGGTTTTTCCTGAACCGGCACATGCTCACAACCCGCCAGCCAGACCAGAAATCCGACAACACCTGCTCTAATCAGCTTGCTTATATTGCTCACAATTGTTCACCGCCAACACTGGATTTATAAACCTTTTCACCCGATAACCACGGCTCGGACAGATCCACATGTACCTGTTCTGCGCGTCTTATCCTTTACTTGTCCCGCCAGTTGGCCACAAGCAGCTGCAATATCATCCCCGCGCGTTTTGCGTACTGTCGTGACGATTCCTGCTTGCATCAATACATCCCGAAAATTGTTAATAGCATCAGCACTTGATCGCTCATAGCCAGAACCTGCAAACGTATTGAACGGAATCAAATTGAGTTTACACGGGATATTTCTGACTACCTGCACCAGCTCGTGCGCCAGCGCTATGCTGTCATTCACACCTTTCAGCATAACATATTCAAACGTAATAAAATCTCTCGGTGCGGCCGACAGGTAGCGCTCACAGGCTGCCAGCAAGTCCCTGATTGGATACTTTTTATTGATTGGCACCAACTGATCTCGCAAGGCATCATTCGGTGCATGTAACGAAACTGCGAGCGCCACCGGACAACGTTCACGCAGGCGATCCAACACAGGAACCAGGCCAGATGTACTCACCGTTACCCGACGGCGTGACAAACCATAGGCATCATCACTCAGCATCAGATCAAGTGCAGTCACCACGTTTTCGAAATTGGCCAGCGGTTCTCCCATTCCCATCATGACAACATTCGTAACCGGTCGTCTTGTGTCTGTATTATCTGCTCGAATCTGCGCAGCATCTGGAGAAGATGACTCGCTAACCCGGGCTTCGAGTAGTCGGTTAGCCCACCATAATTGGCCAATAATTTCTGCCACACTCAAGTTACGATTAAAACCCTGCCGGCCGGTAGAACAAAAGCTGCATGCCAGTGCACAGCCAACCTGACTGGAAACACAAAGCGTGCCCCGATTAGGCTCGGGAATGAAAACCATTTCCACCGCGTTCCCCGTACCCGTCGATAACAGCCATTTACGAGTACCATCTCCCGCAGTATGGTCACTAATAATTTCAGGTGGATGAACAACAGCACACTCGATCAATTTTTGACGAAAGGTTTTTGCCAGATCACTCATCTCCATAAATTCCGTCTTGCCGGACTGGTGTACCCAGCGCAATAATTGCCTCGCACGATAAGGCTTTTCACCCATCTCTTCGCAAAAATGGATAAGTCCCGTTTTATTGAAATCAAGCAGGTTAATCATTGTATCCGGCCTTTTAGATCAGTAAATTCACAGATTTTCAGCGTGAATAAACTTCTAAAGATGGAAAGAAACAGGCTATTTCCACAGCGGCGGTTTCTGGTGCATCTGAACCATGCACAGCATTGGCATCAATATTTTCTGCAAAATCAGCGCGAATCGTGCCTTTTTCTGCTTTTTTCGGATCTGTGGCACCCATTAACTCACGATTTTTGACAATTGCATTTTCCCCCTCCAGCACTTGGATCATCACCGGCCCGGAAATCATGAATTCAACCAGATCTTTAAAGAAAGGTCTTTCCCTGTGGACTGCGTAAAAATTTTCTGCTTCAACTCTTGATAAATGCGCCATGCGAGCAGCAGCAATCTTCAAGCCAGCCGCTTCAAATCTTGCATAGATCTGCCCAATAACATTTTTTGCTACTGCGTCGGGCTTAATTATGGACAACGTCCTTTCAACTGCCATCAAATACCTCATAGAAATAGTTCATCACAAACCAGTATTCTAACAAAAATACCTTTATGTGATTTACCAAACAGTAACTTAGGGAATTAGAAAAGGAAGCGCACAAAAGGTGCAGTTGGATACTTACAAAAAAGAGGCTCTGATATCTCCTGGTATCAAGCTTTAAAACGCAGCAAAGATATCTACGATACGGTAGAACACCGAATCAATTTCAGACAGAGTTTTACACACACTTACAAAAAACAGGCCAGATTAATCCGGCCTGTTTTCTCATCTACCGTAATTCTAAAACTTAATCTACAACGTTAAGGGAACCGGGCAAATGAATGTTTTGTGGATGAAGCTGGCAATAAATATTGAAAGCACCTTTTTTGTCAGCGGTAAAGCTGATGGTCTTGGTTTCGCCAGCTTTAAGTACTTCCTTGATACCATAGGCATCAATTGAGAATCCTTCACTGATAGGTGACTTGTTCTCAACAACGATACTGACCTTATCTCCCTTCTCAACAACCAGTGCTTCCGGCTCATTCAATACATTGAATGCACGGATATTTTTCACTGTTACACCTTCCACGTTCAGCTCGGGAATAGTGGTGTCATAAGCATTGATAACCACTTTCAATTCGCTATGATCATCCGCCTGAGCAGCACCTGCCAGCAGCAACGCTCCAGCAGCAAAACCAGCAAGCATTGTCTTTGTCAATTTCATTATTAGCTCCTCTACCTAGATTTATGTTTTATTTGGCGAAAGAGTTTCGCCGATCTGACGGCCATATCATGCGATCACCCGCAAGCTAGCCAATAGATATTTCTCTGAAAAGCACATTGCCGCCCATCAGAAAAACCTGTTTACTACCATTTCAGCTATTCAGGAACTCACTACTCTTTAACTCTAGAGCTCCGGCGCAAGATTCTAGACAAAATGACAAAAAATGTCAATGTCAACTCAACTGACGAGCAATCACTCTCCTGCAAAAAACACTGTAAAATCATACATAAAGACTTTCAATTCTGTCTGCATACAATAACCCCGCTTAGATTAATGTAGAATGTCGCTGATCTGATCTTTTACACTCCTATATTTTCTTACCAGCATCCGTCTTGCTCCGGAGTCCCCATTCATGAAAATCCAGGATCTTATCCAGAATCGCGGCAGAGAAAATTTCTCCCTGCATGACAAGTATCTCAATAGCCAGATGGTCAAGGTACTTAAAACAATTGATTTTGACCGTTATTATGTCAGAGCCCAGGGCGCTTACCTGTTTGATGATCAGGACAACCGCTACCTGGATTTGTTGAGTGGCTTTGGCGTTTTCGCATTGGGACGCAACCACGCGGAGATCGTCGAAGTACTTAAAAGTACACTGGAAGCTGATTTACCCAATCTCGTCCAGCTCGATGTGTCGTTACTAGCCGGATTATTAGCAGAAAAACTGGTAAAACTGACTCCGGATGGATTAAATCGTGTTTTTTTTGCCAACTCAGGCACTGAAACAGTCGAAGCAGCGATTAAATTCAGTCGTTATGCCACCGGAAAATCTAAAGTCATTTTCTGCCATGGTTGCTACCACGGATTGAGCCTCGGCTCGCTCTCCGCCACAGGAGACGATCATTACAAACAAGGTTTCGGCCCGCTGGTACCTGATTTCATTGAAATCCCGTTCAACGATCTTGAAGCACTAGAGCAAGCACTTGCCCAAGGAGATGTTGCCGCCTTTATTACTGAACCGATTCAAGGACACGGCGTGTGGATACCGGATGATGACTACCTACCACAAGCAGCAAAGCTTGCCCGTAAATATGGCGCCGTATTCATCGTCGATGAAATACAAACCGGGCTGGGTCGAACCGGTAAATGGTGGGCAGTCGAACACTGGTCGGTCGAGCCCGATATTATATGCATCTCCAAGACGCTGTCCGGAGGATTCGTTCCAGTAGGCGCATTGGTTTGCAGGGAATGGATCTTTGACCGTGTTTTCAATCGCATGGACCGTGCTGTCGTCCATGGCAGCACATTTGGCAAAAACAATTTGGCCATGGCAGCCGGTCTGGCCACATTGGAAGTGCTAGAAGCAGAAAACCTGATCGAACATTCCGCCCGCACTGGTACTGTCATCATGGAAGCACTAACCCCTCTGACGGAGCAATATGAATGCTTCAAGGAAGTGCGCGGCAAAGGAATGATGATTGCACTGGAATTTACCGAACCGACAAAAAGCCTTTCGCTGAAACTGTCATGGAAAATGCTTGAGGCTGCCAACAAAGGATTGTTTTCGCAACTGATAACCGTCCCGCTATTCAGACAGCACCGGATTTTGTCCCAAGTGGCCGGTCGCGGCATGAATATCGTCAAGTTTATTCCACCGCTCATCCTGACGGAATCTGATGTGCAATGGATTGTTTCAGCAGTTAGTGATGTTGTCGCCAGCGCGCATCGCGGCCCTGCTGCAGTCTGGGATTTTGGCAAAGTACTGGCAACCCGGGCACTGCGTGCAAAATTACATGCTTAGAACCTGTTCAAGGTCTCGATCAAGGGATGCAGTGCAAGGCAAAATTGAACGAGAAAGCAGAGCATACTTGAAGTATGTGAGCATTTTGAGTTCAATTTCAACACCGTAATGCACCCTTCAGTGAGATATTGAACAAGTTCTTAGGGAATCCCTGATTAACCTGGGCTGCTGTTCCACAAACAATTTCCCTTGCTTTCTGTGTTGATACGCTCCAACAGCCGGTCATGCAATTCAAGTTCTGTTTGGCTGACGGACTGAACGATCAATGTAAAGTTTTCTATTGCACGCAGCCTTGAATCGCAAGACTGTCCCTCTTCCGGAACTTCCGGTTCCATCAGTAAACTTTCCTGGCCGCGCGTCATTGCCAGATAAACTTCGGCCAGCAATTCTGCATCCAGCAAAGCGCCATGCAGTGTTCTGTGAGCGTTATCAATCTGATAACGCTCACATAACGCATCCAGATTGTTTCGTTTCCCCGGATGCAGCTCCTTTGCCAGCATCAACGTATCAACAATCTCCAGGCAATAATTCTGCATGGGCTCCAACTGGATCAAACTAAGTTCGTGATTGATGAAGCCTACGTCAAATGGCGCGTTATGAATGAGAATTTCGGCGTCTTCTATGAATCCCAGAAACTCGCTACAAATTTTCTGGAAAACGGGTTTATCTCGCAAGAATTCCCGGGTCAGTCCATGCACCCGCAGCGCGCCTTCATCACTCTCCCGCCCGGGATTGAGATAACGATGAAAATGGCGGCCGGTCAAACACCGATTACACACCTCTACCGCTGCTATTTCGACAATACGATGCCCCAGCGCCGGATCCAGGCCGGTCGTTTCAGTATCGAGAAAGATGTAGCGCATAATCTGTCCGGTCAATCTGACTTTTCAGATAATACCGATTCCACTCCCTGATTGGCAAGCCTATCGGCCCGCTCATTACCTGCATGTCCATTATGTCCCCGCACCCAGAACCATTCAACCTGATGACGTTGAGATAAATCATCCAGCTCTCTCCACAACGCTTCATTCTTGACCGGTTTTTTATCCGCTGTCCGCCACCCGCGCCTCTTCCAGCCGTGTATCCATTCACTGATTCCTTTCTGCACATACTGCGAATCGGTATACAGCTGTACCAGCAAGGGCTGCTGTCCGTTATCTTCCAGGGATTCCAGTTCCCGCAAGGCACGAATAGCAGCCAGTAACTCCATACGATTGTTCGTGGTTACGGGCTCCCCCCCGAAAAATTCCAGTGTTTCGCCATTGAAATGTAAACAAACTCCCCATCCTCCCGGGCCTGGATTACCCTTGCAGGCACCATCCGTAAAAATTTCCACCCGTTTCCCATCACTTTTCAATTGCATATTTATTCCCGTTATCAACCTATCCACTCTTTTCGCATTACCCCGCAACTCCGGAAATTACCCATCTCCCCCGAGCTCTATTTGTGGAACGGCTGCTGCTCTCCTCTCGCGGGCAGATGGATTTTCCCAGTGAGGTTTAATGATGTGCATACCACATTCATGCTTGACCGCCTGCAAAAAATATACCCCCCCGGCAACAGGCCACCAACGATCTCCAGCTGCCTCCATAAAACGCAACCGGGAAAGCCATTTTTCCCCGGTACACGGCGGGACATAACAGCCAAACTGCCCGGCAACGATTTCAAAATCAAGCAATTCCAGCCAGTCCTTCACACGCGACAAATCAATAAAACGACCATGCCACGGAAAATCCATTCTGGATTTTGCCATGCGCCGGCGTATCCCCCAGAGACTGAAAGGATTGAATCCACTGATGATGACCCTGCCCTCATCAATCAGCACCCGCTGCACTTCGTGAAAAATCTGGAGAGGATATGAATTAAATTCCAGTGTGTGTGGTAATAGCACCAGATCCAGACTATTACTCCTGATCGGTAAAAAACCAGGGTACGCACTGGCTGAAGCTCCTTTTTCCACACCGAGCACAAACTTGAAAGGCATCCGGTTGTTCCGCAAAAAATCAAATCCGGCAAAACCAATCTGGGTCGCGTTATAACCGAAAACATCCGCCACAACACGATCGAAATAACGCTGCTCCTGCTCCAGCACGTACTGTCCTAATGCAGTTTCAAACCACTGTTGCATATTTTGCTGTAATGCAGAATCAAACATATTGTCAGAATGATTAGTTATGATGATGATTCGTTTGTCATGTCCTGCAAGGAGAAAAGATGATCAGTATTTTTCCCATCCGCGCCTTTAAAGACAATTATATCTGGATCGTTCACAATCAACAGTCCGCACTCATCATAGACCCAGGTGATGCAACACCAGTTCTCACCTGGATAAGCCAGCAGAACTTGCAACCAATTGCCATACTCTGCACACATCACCACCACGATCACACGGGCGGCATCCCCTCACTGGTGCAGGAATTTGCGATACCTGTCTACGGCCCTGTCCATGAAAAAATACCGGGGCTGACCCATCCATTAACGGAGGGAGATATGCTCAGCTTCCCGGAACTATCGCTGGAATTCAATGTGCTGGATATCCCCGGACACACCGCGGGCCATATTGCCTATCATGGCCATAATTGCCTGTTTTGCGGGGATACACTATTTGCTTGTGGTTGCGGACGAATCTTTGAAGGCAACGCGCAACAAATGTTTACTTCTTTACAGAAACTGGCCAGTCTGCCGGATAAAACCCTGGTTTATTGCGCTCATGAATACACGCTGGCCAATATCCGGTTTGCCCGAATAATCGACCCTGACAACCCCGATTTAATCCAACTGGAAAGCACTGTGGAAGAAAAACTGGAGCAGAATATACCCACACTCCCCTCCAGCCTGGCTATGGAAAAAGCCACCAATCCGTTTTTGCGCTGTGATCAACCAGCTATTATCCACAGCGCCAGCCAGCATGTTGGCCGGCACCTTAATGATCCAGTCAGCGTTTTTGCTGCAATCCGCGACTGGAAAAATAACTTTCAGTAGGCACCTCGTCATCGCGATCATGAATGCAATGATTGCGTGGTGGCGGACTGATTCATACCACCTTTTACAAAGGTAATTTAAGCTACAAGATTTCTGTCTTTGCGAGGAGGCCAGGCCAACGCGGCAATCCAGCACCTTCGCTACCACGATCACTGGATTGCTTCACACCGTTGGCGTTCGCAAAGACGACATTTGTCATTACCTCACCCACACGTCATTCCACCAGCACGTAATCGGTACTCACTTCGTCATCGTAAAGCCCGCAGAGGCTGTGGCAATCCGATAATCAACCCGTTTTCATCAAACCCGACAGCCCTCATCATCGCACCCTGGCTGTGTATCGCTGGATTGATCTGCTGCTGAAGCCGCTGCCAGTTCCTTGTCAGAGACTTCTTCGGCCAGCAATGTCCCGATTGAAACTCCCAACAGAAGATCGCTAACGTGGCCAAATTTGTGCAAACGCAAGTGGCCGGTTTTATCTACCAGAATCGTGGTTGGCGTGCCCTGCATGTGGTAAGTCATCATCGTATGCGGAATGGAATGCTGCCCATTCGGCTTGTCGATTCCGATCGGAAAACGCAGCCGGTACTCATAGGCAAACACCTCCAGCGCATCGCGTCCCATAACTTCATGATGCTCGAAAACCGTATGCAGACCAATTACTGCCACCCGCTCCGGATCAAATTCATTAAATACCTGCTGCGCCTGCGGAATCCCCTGCTGCACGCAGCCAGGGCATAACATCTGAAAGGCATGCATTAATACTACCTTGCCGCGCAGAGAGGCCAGCGTAACCGGCTCAGATGCATTCAACCAGCCTGAAGTGATCAACTCTGGTGCCTTAATTTTCTCAATAGTTGTATTTTTTTTCATGGTTTAAATTGAGATACGTTACTGAAAACAAGAATCTTTTTTTGCTGGTTGATGATAGCACGCGCAGCTATTCCCAAGGAAACCGGGCCCATACCCGCCACACACCGCTCATTTGTCTCGCTGTGCGGCAACCTTGGAAGTGACAACCTTCTTCTTCGTGACAACTGCCCAAGCTGTCTTTGCAGCCGCATTCTTTGCGGGTTCCGTAGTGGTTGTTACCGCCGTTGCTTTTGTTGCTTTTGTTGCTTTTGCCGTTTTCGTCACAGTTGCCACTCGCCGCCTCCCGGACACCTGTTCAACCGGAACATCGACCGAAACATCCAATGTGGCCATCTCGATACCGAATACATCCGCCAGCGCAGCATCATCAAGCACCTTTGCCTTCGCGGGCTGCTTCACCTTAGCAGGGATAACAGCCACCTGGGCAGTCAGCAAGTCATTGGCATCGACCTGACGCAGCACGAACAGCAGCTCTGGCTGTTCATCCAGCCGTGCACCAACACCATAGAGCACCGCAGCAACATGTTTACACATCGTTGCCCAATCGGGACAGGAGCAGCCGAGACTGATCTCCTGCGGCGATGGAAACATCCCGCTCTTTGGTTCACACAGGCGCGCCATAACGGCTTTGGAAAATTTTCCTTGCAGCAGCTCCAGTAGTGTGGCGATAGAGCCCGTACAGTCCTCAACCAGCTTCTTCCACCTTGCGGCAGGAAGCGGTACGATGCCGATCTCGACCCGGTAACGACGAGAACCTATTACCTGTGCAATCACCCGGCCCGGCTCGATCTTCAAATCGATCACCGCACCATTACGCACATAGGCGCGCCCGCGCGGCAAACGGCTTTCATAGTCGCTGTAAGCCTCCAGATTAGCGCACCAGGCTTTGCCTCAAAAAGTTCTGGCAATGGTGCGCGAAGTCACTACAACAGGAAATAAATCCTTGCCGGCCTTCCTTGCCTTCTCCACAGCGCGGTTGGCCTGTTCACGCCGCTTGGCCACCGGCACATACGGTTTCCAGTCCCAGTCACTCATAAATCATTCCCCTGCTGCGTGAATGTCCAGTTTCACCAGATCGAGCAATGCCTCATCGCTCATCTCAGTGAGATTGATTTCCCCGCTTCCTTCGACCACATCCTGTACTAGTTGCTGCTTGGCGCGAATCAGCTCGTCGATGCGTTCCTCAATGGTGCCACGACAAATAAATTTATGCACCAGTACATTTTTGTGCTGGCCGATACGATAGGCACGATCGGTTGCCTGATTTTCCACGGCCGGATTCCACCAACGATCAAAATGGACGACATGCGAGGCGACCGTGAGATTAAGACCTGATCCGCCCGCCTTGATGGACAGCACAAAGAATGGAACACTTTCATCCTCCTGAAAGCGCCTGACCAGTTCGCGTCGCCGAACTACTGGTGTTCCGCCATGCAGCACCAGCCCTTCTCGCCCGAACACGCTACCAAGAAAGGCAGCCAGTGGTGCGGTGGTCTCCTGAAACTGCGTAAATACAAGCAACTTCTCCTGCCGGGCCGCCACTGTCTCGGCAATTTCGCGCAAGCGCACAAATTTACCGCTCTCTTCAGGTTTCCAGCCGCCATCGTTCAACCATTGCGAAGGATGGTTGCAAATCTGCTTGAAACGCATTAAAAAGACAACACCAGTCCTCTGCGCCCAATACCTTCAACCGATGATCCCAGCGCACGAGCCAGCGCCTTTACCGCCTCCTGGTAATGGATCGCCTGCACTGTGCTCAGGGAACACCAGGCAGACAATTCGGTTTTGTCCGGCAGATCAGAAATGATGCGCTTGTCCGTCTTCAGGCGCCGCAGGATGTAGGGTGCAATCAGTATGCGCAACGGCCCGAAATGCCCTGTTTCCGATAACCGTTTGGTAAACCCGGAAAAAACACGCTCCGAACCCAGCAAACCGGGATGCGTAAAATCGAAAATCGACCAAAGGTCGGAAAGCCGGTTTTCCACCGGCGTGCCAGTCAACGCAATACGTGCATCGGCTTTGAGTTTTTTTACCTCACGTGTCTGTTTGGCTGCCGGATTCTTGATCGCCTGTGCCTCGTCAATTACAACCAGTCGCCAGCTCACCTCCCTCAATTTTGGTAGTCGCGGCAGCGTGCCGTAAGTTGTCACCACCAAATCGACACCAGTCAATTGTTGCGCATCCAGTGCCTGCAATGCCTCGCGCGCCATTCCCGAAGGATGAGCCAGCATACAACACAGATCGGGTGCAAAACGCGCCGCTTCCTGCATCCAGTTGGCAAGCAGGGAAGCCGGTGCAACGGGCAGACTGGGACGCGCAGTGAGTGTGCCATCCGTCCCGTCTCGCTTGAATAAAAATAACAACGCCAGCACCTGGATAGTCTTGCCCAGACCCATGTCATCGGCCAGACAGGCACCCAGCCCGAGACGGGTGAGAAACGACAACCAGCGCACGCCCTCCTGCTGATAGGGACGCAGTGTAGCATTGAGCACAGGGCCGGGATCCACGGCAGCCAGCGTACTAGGTGCCCGCAGACCACGCAATGTTTCGGCCAGCCATGGTCCTGCCACAAATTCCGCCCAATCCGGATCCGGTGCTTCTTCGTCGAGTGTCGCGCCAGCAAGCAGGCGCATGGCTTCCGCCAGCGGCAAGCCATGCGCCACATCGGCCTCAATTTCCCGGAAACGATCGATGACGTGCGAGAGTTACTCGCGATTCACCTCAATCTACTTACCACGTATCCACTGCAAACCATCAGCATGGCGCGAATCTCCTCGGCGGTCAGCGGTTCTCCATTGATCATCACATCCATATGGAAATCGAGCAGTGCATCCAACCCCAGACGGGAAGGTGCACCGGCACCCAGAGCGGCGCGAACCCTGGGACGAGCCGGGCGCCCGGCCTGCCATTGAGCGGGCATGCGCACCACGATGCCAGCAGCCTCGATGCGTGGCAGATCGTCAAGAAGGTGTATGGCATCCTCCACCTGCCAGCGCAAGAGATGATAAATCTCACCGGATTCGATCATTGCAGCGATCCATTCGCACTGCTCCGCCGCGCGCTGTATCGGCATCAGCAACGCGAGCAGTTGTGCCTTCTTACGACTGCCGGAAAATTCGATAAGCGCCTGCGAAAGTGGCAAATGTTGCGCCTTGCCGTAAATTGAGAGCCGCGTGGTATACGTTGCCAGGAAAGCAAACGGCATATCCAGATCCTTGCGGTTCTCGGCGAGATTAAAATGCACGCGCCCGACCAGATTCTAGGCCGGATGTCTTATTTTCAGGAATTCTGCTAGCGACAATCCGCTGGCAGAACGCTCGCTTTCCAGCGCCGTACCAGTTCCGCTCCACAGCGCAGCTAATATTTCTGGTGAGAGATATTCAGCACCAGACATGGGCGGCACATCGAGAATCAGCGTCTCAAGTATCAGCGTATCGGGTAGTGGGACTGTTCCTGCATCAGGCGCAATACACAGTGCGGTCAGGTAACGTACCGCGAAATCGCGCCAGTACGCCCACACTGGCGGCAGCGCCATAGCAACATACGCGCTTCCCAACTGTAACAAGCCATGTCCTGCATCAACTGCAAAAGCCGCGACAACTTCTTCGGCTATTCCGACAGGCAATGATGGCGCTTCCGGATCAGGCAGGCACGACAGACGACCGGCAGGAGTAAGTGACAAAGACAATGCAACAGTTGCAGATTTTGATTGGGTTATCATGTTCTGTTGAATAGCCCCTTTCTACGGCCCACATATATTTCTTAGAACCTGTTCGAGATCTTGATCAAGGGATGCAGTGCAAGGCAAAATTGAACGAGGAAGCAGAGCATACTTGAAGTATGTGAGTGAACATTTTGAGTTCAATTTCAACGCCGTAATGCACCCTTCAGGGAGATATTGAACAGGTTCTTAAAATCCCATCTTCCGGCTTCCTGCAAGCACCCCGCTCGTTTCATGTCCTATGGAGTTCTCCCAGAAAAGCCGGATAAATCACGCGTAGTAAGCCCAGATGGTGTATTTGCTTGTTTGTCATACTTGCTCATTTTATTCTTGGAAGTTGAAATAACAGCCATTACCATAACAAATTCCCAAACAGTACTACATTACGGAGCCGATATAGCGTCTGCCGAATCACAGAAACGTAAAGTGGACAAACATTCGGCTCCGATTACGATCTGAAGAAGCAATAAAACCCCGCGCCGGTTGATAGCCTCATTCTTTCTCACCGCTTCTACAACGCAGACAAAACGGGCACCGCATCCGCCCACAACACCCCCTTCTGATTACAAAGTAGGCCGTCAATCATGCAATGTCAGCCACCCTCTCATTTTTTCAGGGCTTTGCTGCTATTTTTTGACTTCTGAGCGCATAAATGGGGTACAACACTTTGCAGCAATAACGCGCACAACAGGCATTCCGGTAAAATCAATGAGTAGCCAGTATTCATAACGTATACCTGACTCCAGACGTAGAATACCGAGAAATATATTGACAGCCTTCTTCAACTGCCTGCTGATATTTCAATTCCTCCATTTCCGAGAAAAGCCATGACTACCACACTTTTTGATTCATTCGATCTTTCCGGCTTGCAACTGACTAACCGTATTGTCATGGCACCGCTGACACGCAACCGTTCACCCAGTGCTGTTCCGCAGCCCATCACTGCCACCTACTACGCACAGCGTGCTAGTGCCGGGCTGATCATCACCGAAGCAACAGTGATCTCTGCGCAGGGGCAAGGTTATGCCAACGTTCCTGGACTTTATACGCAGCAAGCGCTGGATGGCTGGCGCGCCGTAACCAATGTCGTACATGCCAAGGGCGGCAAAATTGTTGTACAACTGTGGCACGTTGGTAGAATTTCACACTATACCCTTCAGCCGGATAACCAACCGCCGGTAGCGCCCTCAGCCATTCAGGCACAGAGCAAAACCTACCTGATTGATGCCGATGGCCAGGGCAGTTTCGTACCCACCTCGCTACCGCGTGCACTGGCAGCCAGCGAACTGCCCGGCATTATTGATGATTACCGTCGTGCTGCGCGGGCAGCCATTGAAGTCGGCTTTGATGGTATAGAGATTCATGCTGCCAACGGCTATCTGATTGATCAATTCCTGCGTTTGAGTTCCAACCACCGCAGCGATGACTACGGCGGCAACATTGAAAACCGTGCACGCTTCCTGTTTGCAGTTGTTAAAGCTGTTACAGAAGAAATCGGGGCAGCGCGCACCGGTATCCGCCTGTCACCTGTCACACCGACGAATGATATATTTGACCCCGAACCTCAACTGCTGTTTGAACATGTGATACGCGGCCTTACCAGCCACGCGCTGTCCTACATCCACATTATTGAAGGCGCGACTGGCGGCACCCGCAATCATCAACAGGGCAATACACCATTCGATTATGCCACCTTGAAGCAGGCTTACCGCGATGCCGGTGGCAAAGCCGCCTGGATGCTCAATAACAGCTACGACTTCGCGCTTGCCCGGCAGGCAATCGAAACCGGTCAGGCAGATCTGATTGCCTTTGGCCGCCCGTTCATCAGCAATCCTGATCTGGTTGAACGGCTGCGTAAAGATTCACCATTAGCGACACCCGACACCAGTACTTTCTATGGTGGCGATGAACACGGTTATACGGATTATCCTTTTTTTAGACACGTAGATTATCAAGAGAGTTAACCTGGCAAAAAGTCGAACCCGTAAGACAAGCACCCAAGCTACCTGCTTCAGCACAAAACTCCAATTTCAGGAAAAAACCATGAACCCTCCCAGCATTGTCTCCACATCCCTTGCTACAGAAGAATTTATTGTACTGTCCAGGGAGCGCACAGCTCAATTACTGGATTTCAGCAAGCTGGTAGATGCCATTGCCACCGCCGCTCTTGAGTATGATGCCGGCCAGATTCAGAGCCCGGAGCGCATGGTTGTGCCCTTTGGGGCTGGTGGCGTAATGCTGAGCATGCCGGCCACCGCGCATGATATTGGGATTCACAAACTTGTGACTGTACAACCTGCAAACAAGGAGCGACAACTGCCCACCATCCACGGCATGGTAACTGTGTGCGATACGGAAACCGGCAAACCCATCTGCCTGCTTGACGGCCCGGAGGTGACTGGGCGGAGAACGGCTGCTGTCACGATGCTTGCGATCCGTACCTTTCTGAAGAAAGCACCTCGTGAAATTCTGCTTATTGGAACGGGGGTACAGGCGCGCCACCACGTTCAGGCACTCTATGCATTGTATCCACAGTCGAAAATCTGGGTACGTGGACGTAGTGAAACTTCTTCAATAGCTTTTTGTGATCGGCACCAACCTCTCCATAGCAAGCTTGTTCCCGCAAAACATTCGATTTCCGATCATGTAAACGTCGTCATTACTGTCACAACCAGTACACAAGCTATCTATAACGAAACTGCCTTACGCGATCGCCTGGTGATCGGCGTTGGGGCTTTCACGCCAGAAATGGCCGAACTTGGCAAAACCACACTTAATGGTAGCGCTATCTTCGCTGATGATCCGGCCAGTGCGCGTCATGAAGCTGGCGACCTCATTCAGGCTGACATTGACTGGTCTTGCGTGCGCTCGCTGGCCCACGCCCTTCAAAGCCGGATCGACGAATCCCGCCCCAGGGTTTTCAAGAGTGTTGGCACCGGCGCTTGGGATCTCGCGGCCGCACGCGTAGCACTGCAAGCCATTCAGACCAAGAATCTGTTCAAGATCTCGATCAAGGGATGCAGTGCAAGGCAAAATTGAACGAGAAAGCAGAGCATACTTGAAGTATGTGAGTGAACATTTTGAGTTCAATTTCAACGCCGTAATGCGTCCTTGCCTCATGGGGTAATGGGACGATTCATGCTTGGGCTTGGATTGATGCTGATTGCGTTCAATTTACGCCCCCTATTTGCCAGTCTTTCTGTCCTGCTACCCGATATGTTGCAGCAGCAAGTACTCACCTCTGCACAGGCTGGCTACCTGACAACCTTACCGGTGTTGTGCCTCGGTATTTTTGCACCACTGGCACCCTGGCTATCGCAACGAATAGGAAACAAACAAACCCTTTTGGTCGTCATGGCACTGTTGACCGCAGGCACAGCCATGCGTGGATGGGGAGATATCCTGCCCCTGTTTCTCGGGTCAGCAATGGCAGGTATGGCTATTGCAATCGGTAATGTACTATTGCCCGCCATGGTCAAAAAGGAATTTCCGCAATCCCCTGCCTTAATGACCGGCTCCTACACCATGGCACTGTGCGCGGGGGCTGCCGTTGCAGCAGCCGGCACTTTACCGCTCATCCAATCGCTGGAAACAACATGGACAACCGGGCTGGCACTCTGGGCGCTACCCGCAGGAATAGTGATGCTGCTATGGTTGCCGTACGCTGTTGCGCCAGATTCGGCACAACGAAACAGACAACTTCAGGCAGTCAGTTTATGGCGAGACTCACTCGCCTGGCAGGTAACGTTCTTCATGGGATTACAGTCGGCACTGGGTTACAGCATATTCGGCTGGATTGTTCCTATTCTGCACGATCGGGGTTTAGACGGCGTACAAGCCGGATTGATACTGTCCGTTTCTATCGTGGTGCAACTGATCGCCTGTTTTGTCCTGCCATCTCTGACAGTACGCTGCAAGAACCAGAGCCTGATCAATGCAGCAATGGCGCTCACTGCTGCAATCGGCTTTCTGGGAATGTTGTTCGGCCCAATTGAATTAGTCTGGGAATTCAGTATTTTGCAAGGAATTGGTCAGGGCGGCCTATTCGCACTCGCACTGACCGTAATTGTTCTGCGTTCTCCTGACGCTCACATCGCAACACACCTATCCAGTATGGCGCAGAGTGTTGGCTATACACTGGCGGCACTGGGTCCCTTGCTGATTGGCATACTGCACAATCTAACTGGTGGGTATGCCGCCAGCGGCTGGCTATTTACCATTTTGTGTCTGGGAGCAGCCATCAGCGGCTGGGGTGCCGGACGCACCAGGCTGGTGCAGGCGTGCTATACAAACAGGGCACGCCATTAAAGACCCTCTGTTCGCGGAGCTGACTTGCCATTGTGAGGAAATCAGCTCGCCAAGATGCTGTATGCTAGTTTCGCGCGGTTCATTCCCCATAAAACCCCTGCACAACTGTAAAATTACAGAATTACACAGAAGTCTTTTTGTAAAAAAGACTGTTATCTTGGACAAGGAGTTTTCGTAATGGATAAAGCAATACATGAAGAGGGATTTCCGGATTTCTTTGCTGATGCGCCTGCTGTAACCATACGCGATCCGTTGGCACAGTTCCTCGGTGCGGCGCGTGATGGGATCATGGAATACCGGTATGCCGATGCGGTACGGTTGGCAGGGCATTCCTGCCCGACGGTAGCCGGCACCTGGCTGATGACGCTACATGGTCTGCGTGCGCTGTACGGGAATGAACTGCCAGTACGCGGTGAAATTGAAGTCTACATGGCTGATGCACGCGATGCCGGCACTACCGGCGTCGTGGCTACTGTGGTGCAACTTGTTACCGGCGCGGCGCCAGAAACCGGCTTTCATGGTATTGGCGGACGTTTCGGGCGTAATAATCTGCTGCATTTTGATCAGCCCATACAGGGTGGAATTGGCCTGCGCCGCAAGGATACAGGCGCAGCAGTACAGGTGGTGCTCGATGCTTCCGTTGTGCCCTGGCCGAACGAGATGCGTCAGTTGCTTCCGAAAGCGGTTAGCGGACAGGCCAGCCCTGCTGAGTTGCAGCGCTTTGGTGAGTTATGGCAGGAACGGGTGCGCCAGATGCTGATTGAGCACGCCGACGATGCTAACCTGGTGCAAGTGAATACCTGGACTGTAAATTGATTGATCCTGAGCTATCCCTGTTCATACATGGCTACCAACACAGCAGCTTCAAGTACGCCATTCCCCTGAGTTTTTGCGTTACTTGTTATACTGCCTGATCTAAAAATTAGCGATCAAACTATATCAATGGAGGGATAGATGGATGTTTTGAGTCTGGTAGCAGGATTTTTGCTGGGTGTTGTCGCAACTTATCTAGTAAGCGCTTTTCTGTTAAAACCTGGTCTGCAAAAGGCATCTGATACAGCGACAGGGGTGATTATCACAGGCGACACCAAGAATCTGTTTGATCAATTATGGCAAGCACATGAGCACTTGTTGAACGAGATGAAACAGGATTTGGACAATCCGGATTTCAAGTTTCATCGGGAATTTTATGTGTTAAAGAAAAACTGGTGGGACTGGAACCGCTGGGGATTCCATCGTGAAGGACCCTGCCTGGCTTACTTCACCGACGACCACAACGATTTACTGCCACTGCTCGACGCGCTGACCTCGCATGGATTGATTAGCCAGATAGGGGAAGCTGACAAGAAGTCAGCCAAATTTCAGTTGAGCGAGAAACTGATTGAGCTGCTACACGGAAAAAATCCAACCAAGAATACAGCCTGATTGATCCCGCATAGTTATACATTATGTTTAGGAATCTCTGCACGACTATGCGGGATTTGTGCAGAGATTCCTAAACAGACGGCATGCAAGATGGGGAAAGCAATGAATGGACGATTCCCTCGCAATGAACGCGATACCATTAATCCCGTAGTAACAATTTCTCCAACGTCAGGCGATATATACGAGATAGTCGCTCAATATCCGCAACTTCCACGGACTCATTGATCTTGTGAATAGTTGCGTTGCGTGGCCCGAATTCGACCACC
This sequence comes from Nitrosomonas eutropha, assembly GCF_900116685.1. Taxonomy (GTDB): domain Bacteria; phylum Pseudomonadota; class Gammaproteobacteria; order Burkholderiales; family Nitrosomonadaceae; genus Nitrosomonas; species Nitrosomonas eutropha_A. Next base: position 130,485 of record NZ_FPBL01000004.1, on the reverse strand, counting down.
TGCGAACAGATATCAGCGATAAAACGACCATCGGAAGTGCCACCCGAGGTGGAAAGTTCCGGCTCAACGCCTGTTACCTCGCGAATGGCTGCGCTGAGTGCATCGGCCAGTATTCCCCTGGGAGTAAGGTAAGGCTTGCCGGAAAGCTCCCAGACCAGTTCATACTCCAGTTCGTGCCGATCCAGGATTTCGTGCACGCGCGTCTTGAGTGACTCAACCGTACTGGCGGTAGAAAAACGGAAATTGAACAGCAGGTTGACTTCTCCCGGAATAACGTTGGTTGCGCCGGTGCCGCCACGGATATTGGAAATATGCCAGGTAGTGGCAGGGAAATATTCATTGCCATCATCCCACACGGTTTGGGCAAGCTCAGCAATAGCAGGTGCAGCAATGTGAATCGGATTTTTGGCCAGATGAGGATAGGCAATGTGTCCCTGGATGCCTTTAACTGTCAAATTGCCTGACAGACTGCCGCGCCGCCCGTTTTTGATAGTATCCCCTAGCCGGTCTGTACAGGTGGGTTCGCCCACGATGCAATAATCAATCGCCTCACTGCGTGCCTGAAGGATTTCCACCACTTTAACCGTACCCTCCACCGCCGGCCCTTCTTCATCCGAAGTAATCAGTAACGCAATCGAACCCTTGTGATCCGGATGAAGCTCAACAAATTCCTCAATCGCAGTAACAAAAGCAGCGATAGAAGACTTCATATCTGCTGCACCGCGCCCGTAGAGGAAACCATCGCGAACTGTGGGTGTAAAAGGATCACTGTTCCACTGGGCAACCGGCCCGGTTGGTACGACATCCGTATGCCCGACAAAACATACCAGCGGCCCGTCAACGCCTTTTCTCGTCCATAGATTTTCCACCTCACCAAAGTTCATGGATTCACTTTTGAATCCAAGCCCTGCCAGTCGGTGAACAAGAATTTTCTGGCAACCATCATCATCCGGCGTCAGGGAACGACGCGCAATCAGCATTTGGGCAAGCGTCAGGGTACTATTGGGCATGGGAGTTTCCTTGGTTTGAGATTTAAGTGAAATAATCCGGCAGCAAAATCAGAGTTGCTGAAAAATGCGTAATGCATTACGCCCGCGCGCGCCCCCAAAAAAATCTTTAATAAATGGATGCCGCCCGTTGGCAATAATATCCGGTATCGGCCCCAGCGCGACAATACTCCGGTCAGCCAGCACAGCCACTCGATCGGAAATCGCAACCAGTGTATCCAGATCATGCGTAACCATGACAATCGTCAGCGCCAGCTCCTCGCGCAAAGAACGTATCAGCTCAACAAAACTTTCACTCAGTGCGGGATCAAGACCGGCAGTTGGCTCATCCAGAAACAACAGCTCCGGATCCAGCGCCAGTGCGCGCGCCAGAGCAACCCGTTTGATCATTCCACCTGATAATTCTGACGGCATCTTGTGAGCGTGTTGTGCTTCCACCCCGACCATGCCAAGTTTTAGCATGACCAGGTCGCGAATCATGGTTTCGCGTAATGTACGCAACTCCCGCATGGGTAAAGCAATATTGTTGAAAACGGTCAGTGCACTGAACAGCGCGCCCTGCTGGAACAAAACGCCCGAGCGGGTGCGTAACTTTCTTTCTTCTTCATGGCCGCAATCATAGCGTGCAGCCCCTAGCACCTTGACGCTGCCTTGTGCAGGGGTGATCAATCCAAGCATTTGGCGCAACAAGGTAGTTTTGCCACTGCCGGAACCACCGACCAGCGCCAGCACCTCTCCCTTAAACACAGTCAGATCGATATTTTCATGAATGACATTCTGGCCGAAGCGAGTAGTCAATCCGGCAATTTCGATAACTGGTTCAGCAGTTGTCATCAGCCTGCAACCCTGATGCCGATACTGGAAAAAGCCACTGCAAAAATGGCATCAATGATGATCACGGCAGTAATCGAAGTCACCACTGAATTGGTAGTGCCTTCTCCCAGGCTTTCGGTATTCGGTTTGATGCGCAGCCCGAAATGACAGGCAATCAGGGCAATTGCCATGCCGCAGACCACTCCCTTGCCCAGTCCTAACCATAAATTAGCGATTGGTACCGCATCGGGCAAGGTAGTCACCGCGTAACGAATACTTAATCCCACTTGCAGATCCGCCGCTAAAAGCCCGCCCAGCAGCGCAACTGAGCTAGTCCAGAGCACGATCAGCGGTAAAGCAAGACTCAGACCGATAATTTTGGACAATACTAGTCGCAGGCTATGAGGAATACCCATTACCGTCAGTGCATCCAGTTCTTCGGTCACACGCATGACCCCCAGCTGGGCAGTCATGGCGGAACCGGAGCGCCCAGCAACCAATATGGCAGCCAGCATTGGACCCAGCTCCCGGATGATACTCATCCCGAGAATATTGACAATGTAGATATCCGCTCCAAGCATATGTAGCTGTTCAGAGGAAAGATAGCTCAGCACAATACCGATCAAAAATCCGACGATGGCAGTAATGCCAAGTGCCTGTGCGCCAGTACGATACAAATTCGCAGAAATTTCCCGCACAGGAATCCTGCTTGGATGGGTCATCAGGTAAACGATATCCAGCACAATCTGGCCAGAAAGGCTAATCATGCCAGCGAGGTGATCAAAAAAACGGAGGAGCTGTTGCCCGAGCAGGGAGACAGGCAAAAACCATTTGCGCTGTGTCGGTTCAGGCAGCGATACCACTTTTTCCAAGCGCTGAAACATTTGTTCTTGCTCGGGGCGCAGCAGCAGATGATCAGGACGCTGCTCGCCCCAAATCTGCCACAACATCACGGCGCCCGCGTAATCAAGCTGGTGGATATTCGTCAGATCCCAGTACAGGCCAGGTTGACTGGCCAGCTGCGCCAGCTCCCTTGCAACTGCGGGTAATGATGGGTTAAGCGAAACGAGGGTATAGCTACCGGTAAGCTGCAGACAGGAATTACCTGCTTCTGTGGTAATAAGTTGATGCCGGGGATTGTGGTCAACCGGCAAATCAGAGGGCATGACTATCCCAATCCATTTTGACTGTTAGCTCCGGTTTTTGCGTTTGTTCCGCGAATCCTGGGCAATCTTTTCCGGCTTTTGGTCATGCCGGTATGCCCAGAACACCAGTGCGACACCGGCTGCAATCATCGGCAGTGATAACCACTGACCCATACTAATCCCCAGGGTCATGACGCCGAGAAAACCGTCATCCGGTTCGCGAAAGAATTCGCAGAATGAGCGAAAAACGCCATAACCAATCATAAACATTCCGGAGATAGCACCCAGTGGTCTTGGTTTGGCTGAATAAAGCCACATCAGAATGAAAAATGCCAACCCCTCCAATGCAAATTCATATAGTTGGGACGGATGCCGTGGCAGATTGTCTACATACGGAAAAATCATCCCCCAGGGCACATCCGTAGGTCGTCCCCATAATTCCCCGTTGATGAAATTACCAATACGTCCTGCACCCAGGCCAAGCGGAACCAGTGGTGCGATAAAATCAGTGACTGATAACCATGACAGCCTGTATTTGCGTGCCAGCCATATCATAGCCACAATAACGCCGAGAAATCCGCCGTGGAAAGACATTCCACCATGCCAGATCGCCAGAATCTCCAGTGGATGCTGCAAAAAATAACCTGGCTCATAAAATAAAACCTGCCCCAGCCTACCACCTAGCACGACACCCAGCACGCCGAAAAACAGTGCATCATCCAGCATTTCCCGGGTAAAGATACAACCGGGCTGATGCCGGATACGATAGCGCCCGAGCACAATGAACAAGAAAAACCCGAGCAGGTACATCAACCCGTACCAGCGAACAGCAAGCGGACCTATGGAAATCGCAATCGGATCAAATTGTGGATGAACGAACATGGCAGCAGCCTGACTTACGGTAAAATACGCATTATACGGCAACATCTGCTGACCACAGCAATCACCCCCAGCAATCGTTACCTTGCCTAACTATATTCATCACATCTATCTATCTATCTATGAGGGAATAATATGCCAGACAATCGACGCAGCCAGGCCATCACTAAAGGTGCGAAACGTGCTCCCAATCGCGCCATGTTACGTGCAGTTGGATTCGGTGACGGAGATTTCGATAAGCCCATTGTCGGCATTGCCAACGGCTTTTCCACCATCACGCCTTGCAACATGGGGCTGGATACGCTTGCCAAATGTGCGGAACATGCATTGAAAAATGCCGGTGCCATGCCGCAAATGTTCGGCACGATTACGGTATCGGATGGTATCTCCATGGGCACCGAAGGCATGAAATACTCACTGGTATCACGCGAGGTAATCGCTGATTCCATTGAAACCTGCGTGCAGGCGGAAAGCATGGATGGCGTCATTGCCATTGGCGGGTGTGACAAAAACATGCCTGGTGCCCTAATCGCGCTGGCTAGACTGAACGTGCCATCCATTTTTGTCTATGGCGGCACCATCAAGCCCGGTCACTACCAGGGTCGCGATCTGACAATCGTCAGTGCGTTTGAAGCGGTTGGGCAACATAGCGCACACAAGATTGATGATCAGGAACTGCTGGAAGTTGAACGCCATGCCTGTCCCGGCGCAGGTTCGTGCGGCGGCATGTACACCGCCAACACCATGTCCTCTGCGATTGAGGCGATGGGCATGAGTCTGCCCCATTCCTCCACTATGGCTGCGGAAGATGAGGAAAAGCGGATCAGCGCCACCCGCTCTGCCGAGGTGCTGGTGGAAGCAATCAAAAAACAGATTCTGCCGCGCAGCCTGATTACCCGCAAGTCACTCGAAAATGCAGTAACGGTAGTCATGGCCGTAGGCGGCTCGACCAATGCTGTGCTGCATCTGCTGGCCATCGCCCACGCAGCAGAAGTAGATTTTCATATTGACGATTTCGAAGCGATTCGTGCCCGTGTGCCGGTGTTGTGTGACCTGAAACCTTCCGGGCGCTACGTCGCCACTGATCTGCACAGAGCAGGCGGCATTCCACAAGTGATGAAAATGCTGCTCGTGCACGGTCTGTTGCATGGTGACTGCCTGACCATCAGTGGGCAAACTATCGCTGAAGTACTGAAAGATATTCCTGAACAACCGCGTGCGGATCAAAACGTCATCCGCACCTGGGATAACCCGGTGTATGAACAAGGTCATCTGGCGATCCTGAAGGGTAATCTTTCACCGGAAGGTGCGGTGGCCAAGATTTCCGGTGTAAAAAACCCCAGTATTACCGGGCCTGCCAGAGTATTTGAATCCGAAGAAACCTGCATGACTGCCATTCTTGAGCGTAAGATCAAGCCGGGTGATGTCGTCGTTATTCGCTACGAGGGTCCACGTGGTGGCCCTGGTATGCGTGAAATGCTTTCCCCCACTTCGGCACTGATTGGTGAAGGATTGGGTGATTCGGTCGGATTGATTACCGATGGCCGTTTTTCCGGTGGCACCTATGGCATGGTCGTAGGCCATGTTGCACCGGAAGCATACGCCGGGGGAGTAATTGCTCTGGTGGAAGAAGGAGATTCAATCACAATCGACGCACATCGCCGCCTGTTACAACTGAATATTTCAGAAACAGAACTAGAGCGCCGCCGGGTAGCCTGGCAACCACCTGCACCACGCTACACACGTGGTGTGCTGGCGAAATACGCCAAACTGGTATCAACCGCCAGTCGTGGCGCGGTTACTGATTAATCTCCCTAAAAAATAATGCCTAACCACCTTGCCGGAGAAACCAGTCCTTACTTGCTGCAGCACGCGGATAACCCTGTGGACTGGTATCCATGGGGGAAAGAGGCATTGGAAATTGCACAAACACAGAATAAGCCGATATTGCTCTCTATCGGCTATTCCGCCTGCCACTGGTGTCATGTAATGGCGCATGAATCATTTGAAGATGCTGAAGTGGCTGCTGCCATGAACACGCATTTCGTCAATATCAAGGTTGATCGTGAAGAACGCCCTGACATTGACCAAATTTACCAGAGTGCACACTATGCGCTGAATCATCGTTCCGGCGGCTGGCCACTAACCATGTTCCTGACACCCGAACAAAAGCCTTTTTTCGGCGGCACTTACTTTCCAAAGGAAGCACGCCACGGTATGCCAGGATTCCTGCAACTGCTGCCAAAAGTGGCAGAGGCTTATCACACTCGTACGGAGGATATCGAACAGCAGAATGCAGTATTACTGAAATTGCTTGTTCAATCACTACCTACATCTGAAACTGATGCTTCCGTACTTTCCCGGCAACCAATTGACCAGGCATGGCAACAGTTGAATCGCCAGTTTGATGAAACGTATGGTGGATTTGGCGATGCACCCAAGTTCCTTCATCCGGCTGAATTGCAGTTCTGCCTGCGGCGTTATGTCGCTGATAACAATACTCAGGCGCTGCATGTTGTGACCCACACTCTGGAAAAGATGGCGCAGGGTGGTTTATATGACCAACTGGGCGGCGGGTTTTGCCGCTACAGCACTGATCGTTATTGGCGGATTCCGCATTTTGAAAAAATGCTGTATGACAACGCGCTGTTGCTGCCCCTCTATGCAGAAACCTGGTTGGTGACCGGCAACCCACTTTTCAAACAGGTTGTTGAAGAAACAGCAGCTTGGGTCATACGGGAAATGCAAGCCAGTACAGCAGCGGGTGGAGGCTATTTTTCCTCACTGGATGCTGATTCTGAACATGAAGAAGGCAAATTCTACGTCTGGGATCGGCAGGCGATTGCCGCGATTCTCACCAGGGAAGAATATGCGGTGGCAGCCCCTTACTTTGGCTTTGATCGCCCCCCCAACTTCGAAGATCAGCGCTGGCATCTTGAAGTTGTGCAATCAATCGAAGCAGTTGCAGCAAATAATCAAATCAATTCGGAAGCTGCGCAACAGCTCATTGACAGCGCACGCAAGAAGTTACTGAACGAACGTGAGCAGCGTATCCGGCCAGGGCGTGATGAAAAAATACTGACCAGCTGGAATGCGCTGATGATCAAGGGCATGGCGCGCGCCGGACAGATTTTTGAACGTGAGGAATGGATTGATTCAGCCATGCGGGCAATGGATTTCATTCATGACAGGCTATGGCAGGATAGCTGCCTGCTGGCAACGTTCAAGGATGGCAAGGCACATCTGAATGCCTACCTGGATGATCATGCCTTCCTGCTGGATAGCCTGCTGACGCTGCTGCAAGCCAGCTTTCGACAGGCGGATCTTGATTTTGCCATCACCCTCGCTGATGCACTGCTCACCCGGTTTGAAGATAAAACATCCGGTGGATTCTTCTTCACCAGTCATGACCATGAAACGCTTATTCACCGACCTAAAACTGGCCACGATGGCGCAATTCCTGCCGGGAACGGTATTACCACCGTAGTTTTGCAACGCCTGGGCTATCTGGTAGGTGAGCCACGCTACCTCGAATCCGCCAAACGTACACTAGATATTTTCTCTGATGTGTTGTCACACCAGGCCAGCTCACATTGCAGCATGTTGGTCGCACTGGAGGAATTTCTGGAACCAACCCGGACGGTGCTCCTGTCTGGAAATGAAACAGAATTACAAGTATGGCTTAAGGCACTGGTTCCCTGTTCATTAAATATAATATCAATCGCACTGCCTCATGAACTTTCCGGGCTATCTGATGGTCTTAAGAAACGCTCTGCCCCGGATGGAAAAGTCAGTGCCCGGGTATGTGAGGGCAGGCATTGTCTCCCGGAGATTCATTCATTGAATGAACTGCTGCAAGTCTGCAGGGTTCACGGTAGAATGGCACTCCCTTAATCATTCATAAAAGGAAGAAATTGATGAAAACAGCTTGGTTAGGTGTATTTGCTGCTTCAGCATTGCTAGTGGCCGGTTATGTTCAAGCCAGCCCTGAATTGGCAGCAAAAAACAATTGTGTCGCTTGTCATCAGGTAGATGCAAAACTTGTTGGCCCTTCATTTAAAGAAATTGCAGCAAAATATGCTGATCAGGCTGATGAAGCCGGGTATCTGGCAGGAAAAATCAAAGGGGGCAGCACTGGTGTATGGGGTCAGATTCCAATGCCACCAAACGTCAATGTCAGTGATGATGATGCCAAAGCACTAGCAGAATGGATCAAGACACTCAAATGATCTGATCGTCAGCTATAAATTCAAGCCGATACCGGGAACTGTATCGGCTTTTTTGTTGCCGGCTGCCAATCTAATTCTATTTCTAAATCAGAACTAACTTTGTCGGCTTCGCCTGGCCGTATTATTTATACTGTCTGCGGCTCGCCTGCGTGTTATTTTTGATTTGGGAATGGAATAAGCTATCAAGACTACTTGATTTGACAACATACCTGGCTTTCAATACATTTCTTTGAAACATTCTTTTTAAATATCCAGCTATATAACGATTATGCTTACGGTTTTCCTTGATTTCGGCTCTGTCACGCGCGGTGATATTGATCGGGCAGCGCTGGAGCAGGCCGTATCCCCCTGGATTTACCATGACAACACCTCCCGGGAGCAGGTTACAGAGCGGATCAAAGAAGCTGAAATCATCGTCAGCAATAAAGTGCAGCTGGACCGGACGACCATATTTGCAGCAGATCGGCTAAAACTGATTTGTGTTGCAGCCACCGGTTATAACAACGTCGATCTTGCTGCAGCCGCTGAACGCAATATTCCGGTCTGTAATGTACGCAACTATGCCACTGGCTCCGTTGCGCAACACACGCTTATGTTCATGCTGAACTTTGCCTGCCGTTTTGTGGAATATCGGCAGCTGATAAAAAAAGGGGGTTGGCAGACCAGCACCTACTTCTGCCCGCTTGATTTCGGCGTTATGGAACTGGCGGGAAAGACGCTTGGTATCATCGGGCATGGCGAGCTCGGCAGCGCTGTGGCAAACATAGCCCAAGCATTCGGTATGCAACTGTTGATTGCTGAACACAAATCTGCCTCATCCATCCGGCCCGGGCGCACGGCATTCAATGATGTTATCCAACAGGCGGATTTCATTACGCTGCACTGTCCATTATCGACAGATACCCGGCATTTGATTGGCAAGCGGGAATTAAGTCTGATGAAACCCTCGGTATACCTTATTAATACAGCCAGAAGCGGCTTGATCAATGAAGACGATCTGCTGCAGGCCCTTTATTCCGGTCGTATTGCCGGTGCGGCTATCGACGTCCTGCAAGAAGAACCACCCGTTAATGGTAACCCCCTACTGGATTACCCTCATCCTAATCTGCTCATTACACCGCATTCCGCCTGGGCCAGTGTGGAATCCAGACAACGCATGATCAACCTGCTGGCAGATAACATAGGTAATTTCCTGCAAAACAAGCCTTTTAACCAGATTAATACAGTGTTGCAGTAATCCTGGATACACATCTAAACCGGGTAATGTCCACTACCGTACTATGCTGCTTTATGAAAACTCTCCAAGGAAAAACCTGAATGAAAGCCACACCTCTTGCGATTCCTGATGTCTATCTGATCGAACCAAAAGTATACGGCGATGAACGCGGCTTCTTTTTTGAAAGCTTCAATCAGGCCGGTTTTGAAGAAATCATCGGCAGGCCGGTTCAGTTCATGCAGGATAATCACAGCCGCAGTATGAAGAATGTCCTGCGCGGACTGCATTATCAGATTCGGCAACCACAGGGCAAGCTGGTGCGCGTGGTGCAAGGTGAAGTGTTTGACGTAGCGATTGATCTGCGCAAAAGCTCAAAAACCTTTGGCCAATGGACAGGGAAAATTCTTTCTGCAGAAAACAAATGCCAACTCTGGATACCCGAAGGATTTGCCCACGGTTTTGTCGTACTGAGCGAAACCACCGAATTTCTCTACAAGACCACGGATTACTATGCACCTGCCCATGAGCGCTGCATTCTCTGGAATGACTCGACACTCGATATTGCCTGGCCAGCAGGTATTTTGCCTGCCCTGTCTGCCAAGGATGCCCTGGGAACACCATTTGATCAGGCTGAGGTATTTGACTGATCCATACCTCTACCAAATATGCGGCACTGAGGCGCTTAAAGTAACTTGATAACCCGTAAATATTGGAAAAGAACTGTTGACTATGCCTCACCCTTTTTATCAGCATCGCCGCATACTGATTGCAAGCTTGGTTGGAACAACTATCGAATTTTATGATTTCTATATTTATGCCACAGCAGCAGCACTGATATTTGGACCTTTATTTTTTCCCGCAGAATCTCCATCTGCGCAATTAATGTTGTCATTCCTGAGCTTTGGACTCGCCTTCCTCGCGCGGCCGGTTGGTGCGATATTATTCGGCCATTTTGGTGATCGGATCGGGAGAAAATCGACACTGGTTGCCTCATTGTTACTGATGGGTATATCAACTCTGCTGATTGCATTCTTGCCCACTTACGCGACGGCAGGCTGGATAGCTCCGTTATTATTATGCACCCTGCGTTTTGGTCAGGGGCTGGGACTTGGCGGCGAATGGGGCGGTGCGGCTTTATTGGCTGTTGAATACGCTCCCCGGGGATGGCGAGCCCGATTTGGCATGGTTCCTCAGTTAGGCGCCCCAATCGGATTCATTGCTGCAAACGGATTATTTTTGCTACTCGGTACGGTGTTGAGTGAAGCGGACTTTGCAGCATGGGGGTGGCGAATCCCGTTCCTTGCCAGCGCAATTTTGGTTGGTCTCGGTTTATGGGTGCGACTGAAAATTAATGAAACACCTGAATTTACCCGGGCACTGGCAAAAGATCCCCCCATACCGGTTCCCATCGGTGAGTTGATACGCAAGCATGCCGCTATCACCTTTGCCGGAACGTTTACAGTGGTTGCCTGTTTTGCCATCTTTTATCTTTCAACCGCTTTTGCACTAGCGCATGGCACTACGACACTTGGATACGATCGTGAGCTGTTTCTGCTCACCCAGCTTGCAGCAATACCATTTCTGGCTATCGGTATCGTTCTCTCGGGAATACGTGCCGATCAGCATCATGCAAACCAGGTACTGTTATGGGGATGTGCAGCAACAATTATCCTGGGATTAATATTTGGACCAGCCTTGGGAGCGGGATCGCTATGGCTGGTCTGGATGGTGCTTTCGCTTGCCCTGTTTATAATGGGGTTTGTTTACGGCCCGCTTGGCGTATGGCTGCCATCGCTTTTTCCTCCACGAATACGCTATACAGGTGTATCTGTCGCCTTCAATTTAGGAGGTATTCTGGGCGGCGCACTCGCCCCGATTGCCGCACAAGCACTTAATGATGCAGGGGGCACATCCTTTGTTGGCCTTTATCTGACAATGGCAGGCATATTCAGCCTGGTAGGATTAAAAATGGCCAGAGGACTGGTACCAAACAAAACACAATAAAAGATTTACAACCCGAATGACACGTCCATATACAAATTTAACTACAGCCATCTTCTTTGCTTCCGTTCATTATGAACCACACATGATCATATAATCGGACATTCGAGCGCAAATATCACCCATGAAACAACTAATTAATAAATACAAAAGCCCTAATGATTTACCTGCAAACTGCCAGAAATTATTCGAATTAGGTGAAAAAATAAGCTTTGATCTATCTAAAGACTGGTTTCTTCTGCTAGAAGCCAGTGTTATCCAGCAAACAAAAGAAATCTGTATTTACACTTCAGAAGAAGGGAATGTTATACAAGGCATCTGGCCGACATTATTACAAAAAAAAAGAAGGCTAGGCGCTCGACAGATTAACAGTTTTACTTGCTTTTATTCCTCACTGTATCAACCTTTGATTCTTCCCAATCTGACATTTGATAACTTGGCTGATTGCTTAAGAAAGATTGTGTCAGACACACGCGCTGATGTACTTCGCTTTGATATTATGGATCCATCCTGGTCAGGTTTTGATCTTCATGAACAAGCTTTAAAAAAAATCGGTTTTAAAACTGATCGGTTTTTCTGTTGGGGAAATTGGTACCTACCTGTAAACAACCAGTCATTCTCCGATTATTTGCAAAAACTTTCCTCTCGGGTGAGGAACACACTGGAACGACGAAAGAAAAAATTTCTAGCGGGGGGGCGAGGAAAATTGGAAATCATTACAACTCACGACAAGCTCCCCATCGCAATTGATGCCTGGAAAAAAATTTATAGTGCAAGCTGGAAAATACCAGAGCCCTACCCGGAATTTATGCCCTCTTTAATCAATCTTTGTGCAGCCAGAGGCTGGCTAAGGTTGGGAATTGCATACTATGATGAAGAACCAATTGCAGCACAGCTCTGGATAATAAGTCATGGTCGAGCAGCGATCTACAAATTAGCGTACAACGAAAAATATGCCAACCTGTCTCCCGGCACTATTCTGACCGCACACCTGATGCAACACGCAATTGACGTGGACAAGGTACATGAAGTTGACTACCTTACCGGGGACGATGCTTACAAGAAAGATTGGATGAGCCACCGACGCGAACGCTTGGGATTAGTTGCCTATAATCCCGTATCTTTCTGGGGACTGGCTTGTATGTCTAAACATATTGCGGGGAAAATCAGAAAACTCATGAAATAACTTTGCAGATACTTCGGTTGTGAGGCTTGCTTCAACCGTATCTATCTATTTAAAAACTACTACTGCGCAATAACACTGCTTTGATACTCGGATATCTTTAATCTATCAGTATATTGTCTCTTTTATCCTTTATGCAGAAATAGATTCTGAAAACTGCCAATGAGACAACTTCTCCTTGATATTACTGAAATCGGCCCGCCGTCACTGAACAACTTTATTCCTGAAGGGAACGAAGAGTTGCTGTACACATTGAAGAATCTGGTTGCCAACAATCGGCAGGATCGTTTTTATTATCTGTGGGGAAAAACAGGAAGCGGTAAAAGTCATCTGCTGCAGGCGGTAACCAATATTTTTCTGGAACAGCAGCGCAATACACATTACATTGATTGCAACCAGGCTGATGAAATTGATTTCAGTCTAAACGCAGATTGCATAGCAGTTGATAACATTGAACAACTGGATGATGCTGAACAGATCAGACTGTTTAATCTTTATAACCAGATCCGTGAAAGTGAGTATGGAATATTTTTGGCAAGTGGCACCCAGCCGCCTGCGCAATTGGACTTGCGCCAGGATCTGGCCACTCGCCTGGGCTGGGGATTGGTATATCAGGTACACGAATTGACGGATGAAAAAAAAATAGAAGTTATGCAAGACTATGCTATCCGCTGTGGATTTGAACTGCCTCTGGATGTCTGCAACTATTTACTGAAGCATGAACAACGGGACTTATCCTCCCTGATCAGGCAGGTCAGCGCGTTGGACCAGCTTTCACTGGCCAGGCAGCGCCCCGTTACCCTTCCCTTGTTGCGTGAACTGTTATAATCAGCACCGGTTTCGAGCACTCATCAATCTTGGAATGTCAGATGATTGCAGTTACTCCGTTCAACTTTGAAACAAATCCGCTGTTTTTCCTTACACAGTTTTATCACATCCATTCTTTCTTATACCGATCAACATCATGAGACTGGCATTATTTGACCTGGATAACACGCTCCTGGCTGGTGACAGCGATTTTCAATGGGCACAGTTCCTGATTGAACAAAATGTTCTGGATCGAGAGGTCTACGAAGCTCGCAACATTGAATTTTACGAGCAATACAAAGCGGGCACACTGGATATTCATGAGTTTCTGAATTTTCAGTTAAAGCCTCTTTCCCGCTACCCACGCGAACAATTAAATGAATGGCGCAGTCGTTTTGTCAAACAAAAAATTGCACCATTGATCGCCCCTGGCGCTTGTGAATTAATTGCCGGGCACCAGGCTGAAAAGGATTTGTGCATTATCATTACTGCCACCAATAGCTTCGTAACAGCCCCCATTGCCCGCATACTGGGTGTTGATCATCTAATTGCCACCGAACCGGAATTGGCAAATGGTGAATTTACTGGCCGTGTAACCGGCACTCCCTCTTTCCGGGAAGGTAAAATAACCCGGCTGGAACAATGGCTGGATATGCATAACCTCACCTGGCTTTCTTTCCTGCAAAGCTGGTTTTATAGTGACTCACTCAATGATCTGCCACTCCTCAAAAAGGTGACACATCCTGTTGCGGTGGACCCGGATGCCACACTCCATGAACATGCAAAAAAATGCGGGTGGCGTATTATTAGCCTGCGCCAATAGCACCTCAATCAGATAATTTACATTTTTTAACAAGGAAAAAACAAAATGAAACATGCTTCCATGGCACTCCTGTTACCCGCAATTTTGAGCTTTTTACTTTCATTTAGCGCACAGGCTGCTGACAGCTATCCTGAAAAAACAGGAGAGAAACTGGCGACAGGTGTTGCCAATATCGTTACTGGCATTGGTGAAATTCCTAAAAACATGATGATTTCCAGCCAGAAAAAAGGAACTATTTACGGTGTAACAGCAGGATTTTTTGTGGGTATCGTTCAAACAGTAGGGCGGACATTAAGTGGTGCGCTTGATATCGCCACCTTCGTAATACCCACCACTTCCCTCGTTCAACCGACTTATATCTGGAATGATTTCAATCGGGAAACAACCTATTCAGCCTGGCGTATGCGTTAATAATATTGAGTTTGATAGCAATCACCCTTGCCAGGATTCGCTCCGGCTGGAAGAAACACATGAAGTCAAGACAGACAATACAACTGGTTCCGATATAATATCGGTTTTGTGAAGGATCGGCAGCATGCGACTCATACAAAAAGCACTCACCTTCGACGATATATTACTGCTTCCCGCTCATTCCGAAGTCTTGCCCAGGGACGTTGACCTCACCACGCAGCTAACCCGTTCTCTTCGGATCAGGATTCCGATTGTTTCAGCCGCGATGGATACAGTTACCGAAGCACGACTTGCTATTGCTATCGCCCAAGAGGGCGGGATCGGCATTATCCACAAAAATATGCCGATCAGCGCCCAAGCTGCGCAGGTGGCACAGGTAAAACGCTTCGAAAGCGGCATTGTCACTGATCCGATTGTCGTCTCTCCAGACATGACCGTCAGCAGCGTTCTGGAACTGATCCGGCAACACAACATATCCGGCTTGCCCGTAGTAAAGGGTAAAAAGGTTGTAGGCATTGTTACCAACCGTGATCTGCGGTTTGAAACCAACCTTGATCAGCCGGTCAAAAATATCATGACCCCGAAGAAGCGTCTGGTTACTGTCCGGGAAGGCATCTCACAGGAAGAGGCACTGGCCTTGCTGCATAAACACAGGCTTGAGAAAGCACTGATCGTCGATGAAAACTTCGAATTGCGTGGGATGATTACCGTCAAGGACATCACCAGAACAACTGAACACCCCTATGCCAGCAAGGATGAACGGGAACGTTTATACGTGGGTGCTGCAATCGGAGTGGGAGAAGGCAGTGACGAACGTGCCGCTGCTTTGGTGGAAGCTGGTGCAGATGTAATTGTCGTGGACACAGCACATGGACATTCACAGGGCGTGCTGGAACGCGTGTACTGGGTCAGGAGAAATTTTCCTGAAATTCAGGTAATCGCCGGTAATGTTGCCACAGCTGCAGGAGCCAAAGCACTGGTAGATCATGGCGTTGATGCCGTAAAGGTTGGAATCGGTCCAGGCTCAATCTGTACCACCCGGGTTGTCGCCGGTGTTGGTGTCCCGCAAATTTCAGCAATTGATAATGTTGCTACTGCGCTGCAGGGTACAGGTGTACCAGTTATCGCAGATGGAGGTATTCGTTATTCCGGTGATATTGCCAAGGCCATTGCTGCAGGAGCAAGTTCAGTCATGCTGGGAGGTCTGCTGGCTGGAACAGAGGAATCCCCAGGTGAAGTCGAGCTACTCAAGGGTAGAGCCTATAAAAGTTATCGCGGCATGGGCTCATTATCTGCCATGCAACAAGGATCAAGCGATCGCTATTTTCAGGAAACCGAGCGCCATGAAGCAGACAAACTGGTACCCGAGGGCGTGGAAGGTCGCGTTCCTTACAAAGGCTCTCTCGCCAATGTCATCCATCAACTGACAGGAGGTGTCCGTTCCAGCATGGGTTATCTGGGATGCCATACCATCAGTGAAATGCATGAAAAAGCTGAGTTTATCGAAATCACGTCTGCCGGAATCCGGGAATCTCATGTGCATGACGTTCAGATCACCAAAGAAGCCCCCAATTATCACGTTGAATAACCCTTTACTGATATGCATTCAGCAATTCTTATCCTGGATTTTGGCTCGCAGTACGCTCGTTTAATCGCACGGCGCATCCGGGAAACCAGTGTTTACTGTGAACTCCACCCCTTTGATGTCAGCCCGCAATTTATTCGGGAATTTTCTCCTGTTGGCATCATTCTCTCCGGCGGGCCGGCATCCATCTTTACCAATGACGCGCCGCGTGTGCCTCAAATTGTGTTTGAACTGGGTGTCCCTGTTCTCGGCATATGTTATGGAATGCAGGCCATGGCAGCTCAGCTCGGAGGAGAGGTGGAAAATGCGCAAACGCGCGAATTTGGCTATGCAGAATTGTTAACAGAACCATGCAGGCTGTTCCAGGACATCAAGGATCGCATCAACTCTGATGGCAAACCCGCTCTTGATGTATGGATGAGCCACGGTGACCGGGTTAATAAATTACCGCCTGGGTTCACAGCCATTGCCTTCAATGCAGCCACTCCCTTTGCAGCCATGGCTGACGAAACACGCAGGTTCTACGGTGTCCAGTTCCATCCTGAAGTCACTCACACCCTTCAGGGAAAAGCTATCCTCGATCGTTTCGTTCATGATATCTGTGATGCGGGCTATGACTGGAACATGCCGGATTACGTAGAAGAGGCCATTGGCCGGATACGCGCGCGCGTCGGCGGCGATAAAGTCATCCTGGGATTGTCTGGGGGGGTAGATTCTTCAGTAGCCGCCGCACTAATCCACCGCGCCATCGGTGATCAGCTGGTATGCGTATTCGTAGACAACGGCCTGCTCCGCCTGAATGAAGCCAAGCAAACCATGGAAACCTTTAGCCGGAATCTTGCGGTCAACGTCATCTACGTTGATGCTAGCAGACAATTCCTGGAGCAATTGAAAGGAATCACTGATCCGGAACAGAAACGCCGCACCATCGGCCGCGAATTTGTGGAAATCTTTCAGCAGGAAGCCGCAAAAATTGAAAACGTCAAATGGCTGGCGCAAGGCACCATTTATCCGGATGTCATTGAATCTGCCGGCAGCCACACAAAGAAATCAGGATTAATCAAATCCCACCATAACGTTGGTGGTCTACCAGAAACACTTCGCCTCAAATTGCTGGAACCACTGCGTGAACTGTTCAAGGATGAAGTACGAGAACTTGGCTTGGCACTGGGACTGCCGCGTGACCTAGTATTTCGTCATCCCTTTCCCGGGCCGGGACTGGGTGTCCGTATTCTTGGAGAAGTTAAATATGAATACACAGAATTATTGCGCCAGGCTGATGCCATCTTTATTGAAGAGCTGAGAAACGCTGGATGGTATGAAAAAACCTCCCAGGCATTTGCTGTTTTCCTGCCAATAAAATCAGTTGGCGTTATGGGAGATAACCGCAGTTATGAGTATGTCATCGCGCTGCGCGCCGTTCAGACTGAAGATTTCATGACGGCACAATGGGCTGAACTGCCTTACACCCTGCTGGCCAGAATCTCCAACCGCATCATCAACGAAATTCGTGGCATCAACCGTGTGGTTTACGATATCTCAGGCAAACCCCCGGCAACAATTGAGTGGGAATGATCCCGCGTCTGGCACGGCCAGGCATCTGATGGCATAAAAAGCCGCTAAGCCCGCGTAATTGCGGGCTTTTTTGTGATTTCGTCTGGCATGGTCTGGCAATTGAAGGAAGCGCCAAGCACCGTTTGAGCATGGCATTAAAGCTGGTACTATCGACTGGCGATGCCATGATAGAAGCCGATACCATGCAGCTTTTTTTTGTATTTTCATGGTATTGAATTTTGATAAGTGGTTGTTCTATATAGAAAAAACACTATAAATTTGACGTTTTTTCAGCATGGTATCGAAGACAAAGAGGGACACGCTACATGCTGACCGATACCAAGCTGCGAAATCTCAAGCCTAGGGACAAGCTCTACAAGGTGAATGACCGGGAAGGTCTCTATGTGGCCGTGACTCCAGCCGGCTTCATCTCGTTCCGTTACAACTACTCAATCAACGGACGGCAGGAGACCATTACCTTTGGCCGCTATGGCGTCGGTGGCATTACCTTGGCTGAAGCCCGTGAGCAGTTGAATGACGCCAAGAAGATGGTTGCGGCGGGTAAGTCACCAGCCAAGGAGAAGGCCCGCGACAAGGCGCGAGTGAAAGATGCGGAGACGTTTGGTGCCTGGGCGGAGAAGTGGCTGCGCGGTTACCAGATGGCCGACTCCACCCGCGATATGCGTCGTCCAATCTATGAGCGCGAGCTGAAACCGAAATTCAGTAATCAGAAGCTGGTTGAGATCACCCATGAGGACTTGCGTGCGCTGACCGATGCCATCGTCGAGCGAGGAGCACCGGCCACCGCCGTTCATGTGCGTGAAATCGTTATGCAAGTGTTTCGCTGGGCAGTCGAGCGCGGGCAGAAGGTTGAGAACCCTGCGGAGCTGGTGCGGCCAAGCTGCTTTTGCTGACCATGGTGCGCAAAAGCGAGCTGACCAATGCGACCTGGAGCGAGATCAATTTCAGCGAAGCGCTGTGGACGATTCCGAAGGAGAGGATGAAGCGCCGTAACCCGAACCTGGTATTTCTGTCCCGGCAGGCGCTGGATATTTTCATTGCCCTGAAAACCTTTGCTGGTGGTTCCGACTTCGTTTTGCCATCACGGTACGACTCGGATGCGCCGATGAGCGCCGCCACACTCAACCAGGTGCTGACGCTGACTTACAAGGCGGCGCAGAAAGATGGGAAGTCACTTGCCAAGTTCGGGCCGCACGATTTGCGGCGCACAGCCAGCACGCTGTTGCATGAGGCCGGCTACAACACCGACTGGATTGAGAAGTGCCTGGCGCACGAGCAGAAGGGTGTGAGGGCGGTCTACAACAAGGCGGAATATCGTGAGCAACGGGCAGCGATGTTGCAGGATTGGGCGGACATGATTGATGAATGGACTGACGGAAATGCACGCTGATTTTTTCTCTGAATTTAAAGGTAATCGGTACATGTTGTTAGACACGATTGAGGCGATTTTTCAACTACAGCTTTCGGCCACGACCTGTCGCTCGAATTTCCTGACTGAACGGCAGGAATAGGCTGATCTGACATGGCTCCGAAAATGTCCAAGAAACCGAATCAATCCACCGCTGCAGCTCCTGCAACTGCGCCGGCGGAAGGCGAACGTCGAGCACTCCGTGGATACATCGGCCAGTATGAGCGGGCGGGCGCTGCCATCTATGCGGCGCTCGAGCGCGACGAGCTGCTCTGGATCGGCGTCGCAGACCGCAACGCGGGTATTGCCGACGACTTGGTACTCGGTTTCGATGGATTGGTGGTCGGCCACCAGTTCAAGACGTCCAAGTTTCCGAGCACCTTCACTGTTGGAACACTGTTTACTGGCGCAAACGGCCTCTTGAAGCCGCTGGTTCATGCTTGGCAGTGCCTGCGCAAGAATAATCCGGGAAGCCGTGTCGAGATTCGCTTGGTCGTTAACGACTTTCCATCGACCACGGACAAACCAGGCGACGGCTCGCCTCCCCACAGCGCAGCATTTCTGGAAGAGTTTCAGCAGCATGCAAATCGGTCGCTGGAGGATTGGTGCACGTCGGAATGGAGCCAACTGATCGATCACCTGCGCCGCGAAGCCAGCCTCAGCGATGGCGGCTTCGAACAGTTCTTGCACAGCCTCCGTGTGGTGTACGGAGTTGCGGCGGATTTCATCCAGTCGCACAAGCTGAACACCGAGCAGGCGCGACAGGCATCGGAGATTGCCAGCGTATTGCCCAAGCTGGTCGCCGATACACGCGACAAGGACAGGTGGACACGTGACGAGTTGCTTCGCGAGCTTGGCTGGCGCGATCCTGCCAAGACGCTGCTCATCCATCGATTCCCGGTCGGCGCCTATGTCCAGCGCAACCGCGACACTGAGGTCAAGCTGCTGGCCGCGCTGCAAACCACTGGCCAGGGCTACGTCTCACTCATAGGTCCGCCCGGCTCCGGCAAATCCACTCTCCTACAAGTGGCGCTGGCCACCGAAGCGAATATCCGGCTCGTCCGCTACTTGGCGTACGTGCCGGGCGCTGCCCAGGGCGTGGGTCGCGGAGAGGCCGATAACTTTCTTACCGATGTCGGCACGCAGCTTCGCAACACAGGTTTGGTTGGACTGCGTCTTCGCGATGACTCGCTGCATGAGCGGCGCGAACAGTTCGGCGTCTTGGTGCGGCAGGCTGAGGAGCGCTTCGACCGCGACGGGATTCGAACGATCATCGTCGTCGACGGGCTCGACCATGTGCCCCGCGAAGAGCGGCCGACCAATTCGCTGCTGGGCGAGCTACCTCTTCCGGCGGCCATCCCCAACGGCGTTGTGTTCGTCCTCGGCACGCAACGGCTGGATCTCGCGAATCTGAAGCCCGCAGTTAAGGAACAAGCGGAGAAAAGCGAGCGGCTGATTCTCATGAGCCCCCTCGGTCGCGAGGAGGTCGCACGGATGGCGGACGCGCTTGGCCTGCCTGCCGAGATTCCCCGATTGGACCTGAGCAATCTCACGCATGGCCACCCGCTGGCAACGCGCTACTTGATTCAGGCGCTCTTGCACGCGGACGAAGCCGGCCGCAAGCACCTGCTCAGCGGCGGGATGCCGTTCGACGGCGACATTGAGACGGTGTATGCCGCCGCCTGGCGCGAAATCGCAAGCGACAGCGATGCCATGGACGTGCTGGGCTTCATCGCCCGAGCCGAGGCGCCCATGGACCTGCGGTTGCTGGCCACGGTGGTCAAAGAATCCGCGATTGAGCGCGCCTTAATCGTTGCGCGGCACCTGCTCCGCAGTTCACCCCAGGGATGGAGCGTCTTCCACAACAGCTTAAGGCTATTCGTCATCGCTCAACCGCGAACCCGCCTCGGAAGTGTCGACGCCGGATACTCCCAGCGGGTGTACCGCGACCTCGCCGAGCTGGCGAAGAACGCGCCGCACGAATCGGCGCAGCGGTGGCTTGAGCTGCGCTACCGCGCCCGCGCCGGAGATGGTGCCGATGTACTTGGGCTCGCGATGCCCGCTCGCTTCAGGCAGCAACTGGCTGACGGGCGTTCTATCGCCGATATCCACGTCGATATCCAATTAGCTCTGCTAGCAGCGCGTGGAACGCACGATGCGACCGCCTTCACGCGGCTACTGTTATGTCGTGACGAGGTGGGCCGGCGCGAATCAGCCCTTGAGTACGCCAACCAGTTTCCGCTGGCGATGCTGGCGGTCGGGGACATTGATGCAGCCCTTTCCTTTGTGCAGTACTTCCCCGACCAGGGCTACGAGGTCGTCGACGCCTTGCTGGCGCGAGGCGACTTCGAGCGCGCGAAGGAGCTTTTTGAAAGCCTCGAGCCACTGTCACAGCTTCACACATCCAAGTTCCAGAACTACGGGCACGACCACAACATCAAGGAATTCGAGAGGTGGGCAAGGCGCGCCGTCCACTTCCGAGACACTGAGCAGATCCAGAGAGCTATTGATCACCTCGCCGCTCAGGGGCTACGCCAGCCCGAAAAGGTTGATCCAGAAACTGTCGCCGAGCTGCACCAGCATCTGAGGAGGGAAGCGGCCAAGGCGACGCTTCTTCAGAAGGTTAGCGCTGATCCACAAGAACTCTGCAGTAAGCTCGGGGTAGCCGACGAAGACAAACCGTCCGTGATGGTTCACGCAGGACTTGTGGCAAGTCGGCGTGGCGACGTCGCGCTAGCGCTTGTCCTGTTTGACGCAGCAGCCGCCCTTCCTGACTTCGGAAAGGTGCCCAACGGCTACCGTCGCCGTATGGCACTGATTGCATTCGAAGCTGGCCGTCGTGACCTAGCCGAAGCCCTGTTCGACAAGTTGGTCGCACCTACGATCTCCATGTGCGACGACGAGACGGACTTGGCTGGGCTGGGTGATCTAGTCGGAGCGGTGATGCATCACGCGAGGCTTTGCACGCTGCTCAACAAGCCGCTGCCAAGCGCGACACTGTCGAAGCACTCCTTCCTTCATCCGTTCCAGCAGCACGCCTCGACCATAGGCGTGCTTCTAGGTCGCGCTGCCGTCGAGAACGCGACCGTGCAGACTGACAGCATCAAGGAAGAAGCTCGCATTGCCCTTGGATACGTTCTACGTCTGACATCAGAAGGTGGCAGTGAGTCATATCGCATCCAGCAGGCGATTAAAGCAGTTCCCGTGCTGGCGCAAGCGCTACTGAGGCTCGGCGCTAAATGTGGCGAGGACGAATACCGCGCCGTACTTCGAGAAGTTGACGCAGCCATCGCATCTTCGACGCTGGGGGGTACTGCGTACCTGCGACGCAGATTGGCCGTTGATGCGTATCGGGTTGACGGTGACCGTGTGGGGGCCGTCGACCGCCTAAATGCCCTCGTGGCGGAGCTTCAAGAGAGCACGCCGAGCGAGCAGATCGACGGGCTGGCAGATTTGACCATCGCGTTGGCTTCGGTCGGGGACGTGGAACAGGCGAAACAGTTGTTGGCGACAGTTCCCGAGCAATGCCTTGGCTACGCGCTGGCCCCTAAAAAGGACCCACAGTACGCAATCTGGCGGGACATTCTGGTCCTTGCGAACACCGCTGACCCGGAGAACCGTGTTAAGCGGGTCTCAGACTTGATGCGCCAGGTCAGCGGCATGACCGAAACGGAAGGGTCGTCGGCCGCGCATCGCCTGACGATGTCGCTCATTGAGGAAGCCATGCAAGTGGGGCCTCGCTTCGGCTTCGAGGTGTCAGAGACACTGACGGCTTGGCATCTGATTGGCTGGCCTAACCGCGTCGACCTACTCATGACGGGGATGGTCCGGCGAAGCCCTGAACTCGTCTTGGCTTGCGCGACAGTCTGGTGCGGGCTGTGCCTGCCGTTTTACATGGAACCGCACTACCGGGATCCGTACCACGTCGGCGACTTCATCGACATCGCTGCCGACGCCGCAGGCTCCGGCCAGATTGAGACGCTCACGCTGATGCTATTGGGGGCGATCGAGGTAGCCAGCAGAGCACACGAGAGGGCCGGACTGCTCCAGCGCCTTCGCATCGCGGCCGGAAGACATGGGTTCTCGTCCGCGGAGCTTGAAGCTGCTGTGGCCCGATGGATGTCAGAAGCGCCGGAACCTCGACACTCGTCTACGCCCAGCAAGTACGACTCGGAGGCCACTCTCGAGGAGCTTGAGCGCGCGTTTGAAGCGGATGGCGACGAGCTCAACTACAACGCCCCGTACCGTTTCAGAGATCTGGCTGAGAAAGCTCCGCTTAATCTGATGCGAAGGATGTTTGAGCGCTGGCAGGTCTTGCAGAACGACGCGCACTGCCGCTTCCTATTGGTGAAGCGGTTGGCTGCGGCGGGAGAGGTCGAGTACGCCAAAAAGCTGATGCAAGGCTACGAGACAAGCAAGGACCCTTGGAGCTCCTGGAGCCAGTGGATGGGGGGCGGCAAGTTCCTCTACTTTGAGGCGAAGAAGCTTTTGGAAGGACCAGCCACGTCCCCCGCCGCCTTCGAGAACATCGTCGATTCCGTGACGGCGGGCCAGGAAAGTACCCAGTCGCTGCTGATGGAGTTGGATTCGATACTGCCAGTAATCAGCGCGACGCCGGACTGGCCGGCTATCTGGTCGCTGCTTGAGGAGCAGATGGCCTGCACTCGCGAGTTCCAACTGGGACGGCCCTTACAGCCGAGCGAGCTTCCGCTGAGCGACACGGATCTTCTGGAGGACTTGCTGCACTTTGCATATCGGCTGCCCGTCGTAGAAGTTCAGCGACACGCACGCAATTGTACGCTGCGCTTGGCAGGGCAAACCGGACATGGTCAAGCCTTGTTCAAGTCCCTTATGCGGCGACTTCTAGCCGGCGAGTCCGATGCCCCCTTGCAGGCGCTCGGAACGCTGCTGGCTGCTGACAGCGCGGACTTTGCATCCGACTTGGGTGCCGCCGTGGCTGCGTTGGTCAGTCACCGGGACATCGCGGTGGCAGAGTCAGCCTCGCTCTTATCGCATCGGTGGGGGCTGGCAGCCTCTTTGGACGCGACGCCACTGCCGCTCTTCTATAACCTCGAACTCGAGCACTCTTCAGAGAGCGACCCTGCGTTCAGGGACGAGAGAACTGGTGCAATGCGCATCGAGTCGCCGCTTGGCTGGACCGAGATGTTGAGCTCGACGGCACGGCACATCGCGAAGGTGGCAGGCATTGACGAGATGGCAGTCCGCCTGCGCGCGGCGATGTTCATCCAAGATTGGGGTGGACTTGAGGCATTCGGGCCCGCTGGCGTCAAAAGGCTTGAGGCTCAGCTACGCGCCCTCGACATGCAAATCACTTACCTGAAGCCTCATGCCTACATTGCCATTGCCGCCCTTCGCCACGTCGCGGGAGAGCTGCGGCTGGCCGGCAAGCTTAACGGCCGCGATAAGCCGACGCTGTTGGAGAGTCTGGGTTGCCCGCTTCCGCCTCGGCCACTGACGCTCCCGCGAGTGCGTCCCGAGTGGGTCCGAATGCCGCTGTTTGACCGAAGTGCGGGTTGGTCCGAGCGAGAGCAGAAGTGGGTTGACGAAGTCGACGGCGACGTTGCCCCCTTCCCAGCACAGTGCGACGGCCAGGTCGTGGCCGAAATCTCTCGCTTCAAGATCCTCAAGCCACGCCTGTCAGAGCATCACCTTTACCGATTTCGATCACCCTCGGCACGAACTGATGGGGAGAACTTTGACCAGTGCTATGTCGCATTGCCAATCGCTGTGTGGCTAGGCCAGCACGTCGCCCTCGACAATGAATTGGCTCCAACGCTAGTAAGGCGAGTTGTTTGCTCCGTGGACATAGGCTTCGACGCAGCAGCTTATCCATTCGTATTGTGCCCGAACTGGGTGATGAGGCTCCGCTGGCGCGCGCATGACGACGAACCGAGCGTCTTCCTCGACGAGAGCGGAGTTGTGGTCGCAAAGCTCCATTGGTGGCGTGACGCCGGTCCAGTTGATATCGATACGGAGTCTCTATGGGGCGAGGGTTGCTACCTCGTTCTAACGCCGGTAGGTATTGAACAGGTCACCACTGCCCGTGGGAAGTTGGGCCTGGACATCAACGTGTTCGCAAGCAGGCAGATCAAGCAACCGAGCAGCTACGGGCAATCTCTCTTGAAGACGGCGAAGAACGGCTACTCACTCTAAGCCATGCAGATTCAGCAGCGATGCCAAGCGAGAGGGGCCATGCTGGCTCGAGCTGGCTGTCCCGGAGGGCTGCTTCCGGCCGGTGGCTAGCGTTCGTAGTACCCTAACGATCGATCGTTCCCGCTGCGAAGCAGCCATCGGACTTTCCAAATCGAACTTCTGCTTTGGGACGTTTTCTGTCTGACAAGAACCCGGACCAGATCTTAGTCAGTAAATTTTAGCCGCTAAAATTTTTCTTGGCGTTTTACTCCTTCAGTTGGAGCATTCGGGGCGTCGAGGCCAATGATTTCAGCGCTTTCGATACTGCTTGACGTTGGATGCCCAGTTTTCGCGCTATCTCCGACTGATTGAGTCCGCTCCACTGGAGTATCAGTATTTGCTTTTTGCGGTCTGATAGCTTCGAGTCCACCATCAAACGCGCTTGGTTGCGTAGTTCCCCTTTGTCGGCTGGTTGTACGGTCTGGGCCAGCAGGTACTGGTGAAAATAACGATCCACCAGCGGGTCGCCTGACGCCGCTTGTGGCGTGCCTCGGTTCGCGCATTGGCGGTTAAGTCGGCCAAGTTCCATGTCGAATTGTGCGACAGATCGCTTTGCTCGCCTATAAGCCAGGTTGGATGCCCCGCTGGACAGTAGAGGTTGATGGTCAGCGCAATACTTGGTGCTTAACCGTAGTTTGTCGTCGTTGCCGCGTGTTTGAAAATCATCGTCTGCAAATGACTTTAGTCCGGCAGGTTTGCCGCACAAGCGGCAGAAGCTTTGTGAGCGGGTTCCATTCAAGCCACGCAAAGCCGCTTTCTTGGGACGTTTGCATGCGCAGCTCAAAGCCAGGCCGGCTAAAGATTCGAGTGTTCCGATAAACCGTCGGTCTCTTGAGTCCTGCCGATCTACTGTTTTGATGAATCGACGCAGCAGTTCTCGTTGCAGGCGAACCATGGCATCAAGTCCCACCAGTTGAATGATCTCACTGAAGTCGGTGCCAGTGCCCGCACCTGGAACAAAACTCGAATAACGCGTAGGAAGGGTGGTCATGTAGGTGGCTACGGCTGGATCAATTACTTCTCGGATCAAGCCCACTATTGGATAGTGGCGTGAGGCCGTGGAGTATGGTCGCCAACGTTCCTGAAATTTCTGGAGGGCTTCCGCAACAGTGGGTGAACAGTCGTCATGAATGAAGATGACAACATCGGGATCTAGAGCCTCTATGAACCTCGTGGAATTTCCTTTTTTCATGGCGTCAACCTCTTTGAGTAATTATAACGCTGTCGAAGAATGAATTGCTAGGCACTATAAGGCACTTGTTAGCAATTGGAGGCCAGGCCATGCAGACCGCAATCAGCAAAGTACTGATCAACAGAAAAAAGCTTCTGGAGATCATTCCTCTCTCGACGCGAACCATCTACAACTTGGAGAAAAGGGGCGAATTCCCACGCCGTATTACGCTCACATGCAGGAATGTCGCATGGGATTTGTCGGAGGTTGAAGAGTGGATCGAAGCGCGTAAGTCGTCGGGCATTCAGGCGGATCGACCCGGCGACGCGAGGGGTTGATATGGCCCTTGACCTGATGGCGGCGTTTACTGAATCGCCGCCGCCGATTGATTATGTTTTACCCAATATGGTTGCCGGCACGGTGGGCGCACTTGTGTCGCCAGGCGGGGCAGGCAAGTCCATGCTGATCCTGCAATTGGCTGCGCAGATTGCAGGCGGCCCTGATTTGCTGGAAGTGGACGAGCTGCCCACCGGCGCGGTGGTCTACCTGCCAGCCGAAGATCCACCTGTTGCAATCCATCACCGATTGCACGCACTTGGCGCACACCTCACAGCCAACCAGCGGCGAGCCGTGGCGGATGGCCTGCTGATCGAGCCGCTGATTGGCAAATGCCCCAACGTCATGGCCCGAGATTGGTTCGACGGACTCACGCGGGCCGCCGAGGGCCGTCGTCTAATGATTCTCGACACTCTGCGCCGCTTCCATATCGAGGAGGAGAACGCCAGCGGGCCTATGGCTCAGGTCGTCGGCCGTATGGAGGCCATAGCCGCCGATACCGGCTGTGCCATTGTATTTCTGCACCACGCTAGCAAAGGCGCGGCGATGGCGGGTGCTGGCGATCAACAGCAGGCCAGCCGTGGATCGTCGGTGCTGGTCGATAACATCCGCTGGCAGTCGTATCTGTCCGGCATGACGCTGGCCGAGGCCGAGGAATGGGGTGTTGATGAGAGTCAGCGGGGGTTCTTCGTCCGCTATGGCGTCAGCAAAGCCAACTATGGTGCGCCCTTTCAGGAATGTTGGTTCAGGCGGCACGAGGGTGGCGTCCTCAAGCCGGCTGTACTTGAACGGCAGAAACGACAGCTGGCCGCGAAGCTGAAATCCGTAGCGAGGGGCGGCAATGACAACTGGTAATCAGGTCGCCCCGACCAGCACGGCATTGCAGGCGCGAGTGATGATCTATCAGCCCAGCCAGCGGCCACGGGAACGTGCTGGGCAGTGGATAGACACCGGTTTCGGTCGATGCCGTGTAACCGGCAGGTTGGGTCAACGTCATGCCGATATTGTGGAATCCATGTTGTATGTGGCGGAGCGCCGCCGCGAAATATCGGACGGCGGCATCGAGCTGCTGATTGATCAGGCAAAGCTGCGCCGGATGCTATCCGATCACCAGTACAGCTACGACCGCATCAAGAAGCTTCTGACCGACCTGCGGGCTGCCACGGTAGAAATCGTGACGCCGGAAATGGAGAGCACCGGTGACAGCATCATTGGCGGCCTGATTGATCACGTTAGGCCATCACCCATGACACGCCGTGATCCGCTTACCGGCGGCGAGCGCCATTTGTGGCGCGCCCGGCTGGGCGTTGCCCTGGTGATGCTGCTGGAAAGGGATTTGTCTTTGTACTACTCGCCTGCCCCCATTGCCCGGCTTCAACACGGGATCAGCCAGGCGCTTGCACGGCATGTACTTACCCACAGATACGACCCCGCCGGAGGCTGGCACCTGGACACCTTGATTCGTGCCGTAGGAGGTGAGGCGGTCAACAGCATGATGCTGCGAAATTATCGGCGACGGCTGAAGGACGATGTCGCCGGGTTGATCGAAATCGGTATCAAAATAGATGCCACAGACAGGGTAAAGCGTGTCACAGCGGCCCGATATTTTGCGGTTTTGGCAGGATATTCAGGCGGTGTAACCGCCCGCTTGAGGCGGGCGCTTGCACCTTCTCGATCAAGTCCTGACGGACTTGCTCAATCGGCCAGAGGCCGATGGTTGAACGCCAGGAGGGGAAGGGAGGCAGCTACGAGTCATCGAGCTTTACCGGCTACGGCCAGGCCGCCCCTCAAGTGTCAACATCAACGGAGTGCGGCGGCCACAAGATCACCGGCCCGCGCTACCAGAATCGCATCGCGCCCCATTGAAGGGGCGGCTGGAAGTCATTCGCTACTGAATGCCGGCGGCATCGAGAGTGCTTTGTTGACACTTGAGGGGCGGTGGCATGGCTTTTCCCTTGGCGTTCAACTTGGCTTTTTTCGAGTGCGAGGAAAGTGCAAGGAAAGTGTTGGTTTCGCACGCTGGGAAGCGGTAGGAAATCGGTTGGAGATTCCGTTTTTATCGCGACTCTATGGCGATTTTTCACGATTACAGCGCGATTCTGCCGATTGGGCAGCGATTGCGGAGCAATCGCAGATAAATAGCGACGGAATAGCGATGGATTCCAACCTGCATACGTGCAGAAAACGCGGTTGTGACGCGGGCAGGATGTGTGAAGTAGGCCCACCCGCAAGTCTTCACTTGTCCTTATTCGCACCTGCGGTGCTCAACGGGAATCCTGCCCTGCGGGGCCATCGGCGGACGCCGGAATAAGAGAACCAAGAGGACGCCAAGATGGAGGCGACAGAGAAGAAGGTAACGAGAAAAAGCAGCACGCCGATCAAGGTGTATTGCCTGCCAGAAGAGCGGGCCGTCATCGAGGCCAACGCGCAAGCGGCTAGCTTAAGTACGTCCGCTTTTTTGCTGGCCGTGGGGCAGGGTTACGCCGTCCAGGGCGTGACCGATTGCGAGAACGTGCGCGAGCTGGTGCGGGTCAATGGCGACCTGGGCCGCCTCGGTGGTCTGTTGAAATTGTGGCTGACCGACGATGCCCGAACGGCCCGGTTCAGCGCTGAAACTGTCTTGGTCCTGCTGGCCCGGATCGAGGCCAACCAAGACGAGATGAGCCGATTGATGGAATCTATTGTGCGACCAAGGGCAGCATCATGATAGCCAAGCATGTTGCCATGCGTTCCCTGGGCAAATCCGACTTTGCCGATCTAGCCAAATACATCACCGACGCACAGAGCAAAGACCACCGGCTGGGCCATGTCCAGGTCACGAACTGCGAGGCGCATTCAGTGCGCGATGCCATCACCGAAGTGCTGGCCACCCAGCACATGAACACCAGGGCCAAAGGCGATAAGACCTATCACCTGATTGTCAGTTTTCGCGCTGGCGAGAATCCCGACACTGACACCTTGAAGGCGATAGAGGAACGGATTTGCCAAGGGCTAGGGTTTGGTGAGCATCAGCGTATCAGCGCCGTGCATAACGATACCGACAACCTGCACATCCACATTGCCATCAACAAGATTCACCCGACCGGGCACACGATGCACGAGCCGTACTATCCGCACCTGGCGCGGGCCGACTTGTGCGAGACGCTGGAACGGGACTATGGCCTGGAGGCGGACAATCACCGACCGCAGCAGCGCGGGGCGGCATCGAGGGCCGCCAACATGGAGTGTCATGCTGGCGTTGAAAGTCTGGTGAGCTGGATCAAGCGCGAATGCCTGGATGACATTAAAGCTGCGCAGTCCTGGATGGAGCTGCACCAGGTCATGCGTGATAACGGCCTGGAGATTACGCCAAGGGGTAACGGGCTGGTGATCCGGGCCGATGACAGCACGATGGTCAAGCCCAGCACCCTTGCTCGGGATCTATCCAAGCCGGCCCTGGAAAAGCGGCTGGGAGCCTTTGAGGCGCCACCGGGTCAGCAGGAGAAGCCGCCCAGGCGGCAGTACCAAAAGAAGCCGGCTCGGTCACGCGCCGACACCACCGAGCTTTATGCCAGGTGCAAGGACGAGCAAAAGAATTTGACCGCCGCCAGGGCCGAGGTATTGGCCGCGGCGAAGCGGCGCAAGGATCGAGCCGTGGCCGATGCCAAACAGAAGGCGGCGACCAAGCGGGCAGCAATCAAGCTGGCCGGTGGCGGTCGGGTGGCCAAAAAGCTGCTGTATTCACAAACCAGTGCGACGCTACGCGCCGAGTTGGACGGGATACACAAGGAGTACACCAAAGAGCGCGAACGGCTGTACCAGGGCCACCAGCGCCGCCAGTGGGCCGATTGGCTCAAGCAAGAGGCTACCCAGGGTAACAGCGAGGCGCTGGCCGCCTTACGGGCCAAAGAGGCCGCCCAGGGGCTGAAGGGCAACACGGTCAAAGGCCAAGGGCAGGCGAAGCCCGGACATGCGCCGGTGATCGACAACATCACGAAGAAGGGCACGATCATTTACCGGGCCGGTACCAGTGCCGTGAGGGATGACGGCGACCGGCTGCAGGTTTCGACCGGCACCGACCGTGCCGGTGTGCAGGAAGCCTTGAGACTGGCCGCAGAGCGATACGGCAGCCGTATCACCGTTAATGGTACAACCGAGTTCAAGGCCCAGGCGATCCGGGCCGCCGTGGATGGCAAGCTGCCCATTACGTTTGCTGATCCAGCCCTGGAAAAGCACCGCCTGGCACTGCTGCAAGACAATTTCAGCGTGACCAGCAAGCCCGGTGTTCCAGGTGTCGGCAAGGTTCCGCCAGCAGTGGCCAGGGCGGGCCGTTTGCGTTCCTTGTCTCAAGCCGAAGCGTTGCATATCGAGGGCGCAGCGGCAGCGGTTACACCGCAGAAACCCGCGCCTACCCCAGCGTCCGCGCCGGGCGAGCTGGCACGGCGTAAAGCCAAGCTGCAAGCGGAATTGAACGCCAAGAAGGAAAAAGCAAAGCAGCGCAAAGGGTGGGGCCGTTAGTGCTTGTGCATTTCGGTGTTTTTGCTATCATTGGTATCGGGTACACTAAAAGGTAAGAGAATGGCAAATTTGAACATTCGCAATTTACCCGATGAGGTGCACCAGGCGCTGAACAACCGGAGCACCGAGGCGGAAATACGCGAGATATTGACCGCAGCAGTCCAGCCGCTGGATCTAGAAAAAATGGGCCGAGCTGTCGGCCTGGAGAAACCAGCTAAGAAGTAACGTAACAAAGCAGTAATTTCGTGCAGGGTTGCACGACACACACCGAACTCAACAAAAAATTGCAAGGGCGTGACGGTGTCGACCCGGGCGGGTACCTAGACAGATTTTGGCGAACTGTCTCGTGATGGCCCAACCCCACAGCAGCGCAGCAGTAACGGCGTTGTGGGGCAGATTAGCCGCAATAGCTAACTCATCACATCGAGAGGTACTCGACCATGAAACGTGTCCGCCTTTTAGCGGCTAAATCAGCCCTGGCCGTTGCGCTCGCAACCGGCTTTATCACTACTACCATCACCCCTGTTCAGGCCGGTATCCCCGTCATCGACGGCGGCAACCTGACCCAGAACATCATGACTGCCATCGAGTCTGTGGCGCAGACGCTAAAGCAGATCGAACAGTACCAGACCCAATTGCAGCAGTACGAAAACCAGCTACAGAACACGATGGCCCCGGCCGCGTATATCTGGGATCAGGCGCAGACCACGATCAACCGGCTGATTGCCGCGCAAAACACGCTGACCTATTACGAGAACCAGCTGGGCAGCCTGGATCGTTACTTGGCCAAGTTCCAGGACGTGGCCTATTACCGCAGCTCGCCATGCTTCAACGGCAGCGGCGGCTGCACGGATGCGGAGCGGGCCGCAATGGTTGAAAACCGCCGCCTGGTGTCCGAGTCGCAAAAGAGAGCCAACGATGCGTTGTTCCAGACCGTGGCCGACCAGCAAAAGGCTTTGAAGGATGACGCCCGTACCCTGGAACGGCTGCAAGGCGCAGCTCAGGGCGCACAAGGTCAGCTCCAGGCCATCGGTTACGCAAATCAACTCGCCAGCCAGCAGGCCAATCAACTTCTGCAGATTCGCACCATGTTGACCGCCCAACACAACGCAGAGGCAGCCCGGATTGCGGCAGAACTCGATGCCGAGGCGCGAGGTGATGCCAGGGCCGAGCAAATGCGTACCTGGACGTTTCGCGCTAGTCCGGCAGACAACTACTAGGGGGATGGTGAGATGAAAAAAATCTTATTTACTACGGCGGCTGCAGTGCTGTTGTTGGCTGGATGTGAACTGGAAAAGATGCCCGAACCAAACGCGGCGACTTGTGCCCCTGATGCGTTCCAGGCAGCACTGAATGAGATGCGCAGCGAAGCGAACCGAGCGGCTTTCACCGAGGAATGCAGAGCATTCCAAAAGTCCAAGCAGATGCGTCAGTGGGAGTTCAAGCCCAGCCCTAAAGATGATTATTGAGGTGGTCGCCATGAGAAAGAAAATTGCTCTAGGTGGCTTGATGATGGTCGCCACAGTGGTGCTGGCTGAACCTGCAATGGCGCAGGAGCTTAGTAGCAGCGGTGTTATGAATGATGTGCTCAAGCGTTTTCATGATGCTGCTGCAACGTGGGGGCCAGCTATTGAGTCCGCTGCATCGCGTTTGCTCTGGACGCTGGTTGTGATTTCGATGGTCTGGACGTTCGGCATGATGGCTTTGCGCAAGGCCGACATTGACGAGTTCTTCGCAGAGTTCGTTCGCTTCACGATCTTCACCGGCTTTTTTTGGTGGCTGCTGGTGAATGCCACTACCGGCATGAATATCGCTGGAACGATGGTTGAGTCCTTGCAAATGTTGGGAGCGCAGGCAGGTGGTTTGTCTGATAGCAAGCTGGGACCATCAAGCATCCTCGACTTGGGTTTTGAGCTGTATCACAAAACAGTACAGGCCACGTCGGAACTGGGGTGGCGACAGTTCGCAACGGCCTTGGTCATGGAGTTGTTGGCCATTGCTGTGCTGATCGTCATGGCATTGATAGCGATTAACCTACTGCTGGTCATGGCATCGGCTTGGATTCTGATGTATGCCGGCATTTTCTTTCTCGGCTTTGGTGGATCGCGTTGGACTTCCGACATGGCCATCAACTACTACAAGACCGTGCTGGGCGTGGCCTCGCAGCTCATGGCTATGGTGCTGCTGGTCGCAATTGGCAAGCAGTTCATCAATCACTATTACGCGCAGATCAGCGAGGGTGTGACCTCTCAAGAGCTGGCCGTTATGTTGGTGATTGCTTTGATATTGCTGTTCCTGGTTAACAAGGTTCCTTCGATGATTTCCGGGATTGTGACGGGCGCGAGCCTGGGTGCTATCGGTGGAGCTGGTAGCTTCGGCGCAGGCGCAGCGATGGGGGCTGCAATGACAGCGGCAAGCATGGCCACCGGCGGCGCGGCAATGGCTGGTAAGGCCATGATGGGAGCTGCTACCGGGGCTGTGGGCGGCGCATCCGCTATCCAGGCAGCATTCCAGAAAGCATCAGCAAGCATGGGTGCCGGCGGCAATATGCCCAGCATGGGGTCAATCGTCAACGGCGGCAGCAGCGGTGGTGGTGAAGCGGGTACGGCTGGCAGTTCGCCGTTTGCCCGGGCTGCAGGTACTGCATCCGAGCTGGCCAAGGGCGTCGGTTCTCAAATGCAGCAAGGGTTCCAGGAGCGGGTAGCAGAGACAACCGGCGGAAAACTGGCCGCCGGCATCCGAGCCAGCATGGAGCCAGAAGGAAGCGCAGAGCAGAGCGCCGGCGGCCAGCAATTTGAGGACAACAGCCTTGGCGGTAATGCCGGCACTTCCGACAAATCAAGCGGCGGCTGGATCAACCAAACCGGCGGATTCAGCGCGTTATCCGAAGCCGACCAGGCGCAGGCGATGGAGTCCCATGCCCAATGGCAGGCCAAGAGCGACGGCAATACGTTCGGAGTCGAGGACTACGTTTCGTATGCCCAGGAGCCGCAGCAAGAGCGAAATGCCGAAGTAGCCAGTTTCGTGAATAACGAAAACAAAAACGATAGGGGTTAAGACAATGGAAAAGCCATATCTGGCCGCTATAGCGGCCCTGGATGAAACGCCAAGGGTAGAAGTGCCGGAGTTTGTTTCACCCTTGGGCGATCAAACGGCCGAGGTTGATCGAGAGGCAGAAACAGCCGCTTTTGTGTCGCGTCCTGATCCGACACAGGAGCGTGAGCCAGCCAGGCCAACGGAGACAAAGCACTACCAGGGCGCGGGCAATGGTAGATCCCCATTTGCAGAAGCAGCAGGGCTGTATCTGTGAGGCGCACCGGGCTGGTTGTGGCCATCCCGGCACTTTCAATCAACACCTGTCTGAGAGGTGAATCATGACAACTCAACATCTTATCGAACCGGGCCAGGTCGTGCACCAGGCGGCCGCCATCCTTGCTTCCTTGGAGTACATCGACCAGGGTGCGGCGCAGCGCCTGGGGCCGCTGGCCGAAGCCGTGGCGAACGCTTTCATGGTGGTGTACTACCAGGCCGAAACAGGCCGTGCGACTCGGAATGACTTCTGCGAAGCTCTGGAGGCGATTCGCCGATCTTTGCCCCAAGCGTAGCCCGGCGGAACAGGTAAGAATGATAAGAAGATTATTATTCTTACCGTCTTACCCAGCCCGGCAGTAACTACGACGGCGGCCAGGTGGCCGTCTTCTGCTATTTGATGCGGTATCTGATCTTCGCTTGGCCTGCAATTTCGCGGGCGTGCTCAATATAGGCCACATCGCCAGTGGCCTCAGCGTGGGCCAGATACACATGTATGGCTTCCGCGCTTTGCAAGTCCTCGACCAACAATTCACGGCCAACTGCCGGGGCATCAACCCATTCGCGTTCCTCGGGCGACAGCGGGTAAGCCCCGGGGGCTTCCACGTCGGCCAGCAGCGCAGCCAGTGTGTGGGATGGCTTAGCTGGCACCGGTGTTTTTTGGGTCGATGTATTTGCCTTTTTCTTACTCATGCCTATGCCTCCTTTGAGGTCCTTGGTCGCTGCACTAAGCCTTGAAGCAACACTTTTGTATGTGGTCACGGTACTCGGAAAGCGACCTTGTTCGAAAGAGCATGAGCGAGCGTACACGGTGAAGGCAAGACCATGTTTGGTGTGGATGATGCTCCTTCAGTTCCAACATTTCCTTGACTCACTGAGTCGACATGTCGACAATAAGGGGGATTCGAGGGGTACCCATGACCGACAACATAAAACCTAGAAAGATCATAGGAGTCAGCATGACTCCTGCCTTGGCTGTGAGGGTTAAGGAAGAAGCGGCCCGTGAGGGAGTGTCCATCCGCAAGCTCTTTGAGCGCATGTGGGATGCCTACCAAGAGAGCAAGAAGACACAGAATGCCAGTTAACCTTGATAAGCCCCATCTTTGGAAAGCAGACATTGCGCGCTCAGTTGATATGTACAATGGTTGGTTCATGGATTTCGCGCCAGCGGCTTTCCGGGAAACACGCCTTCAGACCACGAAGGACGTGGAAACGACCCTCAAGTCTACTGAGAATCTGACCAATATTCGTCCTGAAATTCTTCGCAAGTGGCCGGGCGTCCTGCCGACCTTGCGTATGTCCACTTGCCCACCGTTAGCTGTGGATAGGCTCATCGGGCTGGCAGGTGTGTCTAGCAGCATGGTCAAGAGGATGGAGAAAGAAAAGCAGCTTCCCGTTCGTATGGCCGCCGCTAACATTGATCGTGAACTGGTTAAGATCGCAGCCGTTATTAAGCGATTGGCTGATCCCGACATCTTCGTCTGGATAAAGCGATCTGATCCCGCGACTGAAGCCGAAATTCACCGCGCTGCAACCATCGTCGCCGACCGGCTTTGTGGTTCTGTTGCAAACCCGATCATCCGCAATGCCCAGGAACAACGCCAGCTTGCCTATATCGGGCAATGGTTAGAAGCGCGCGGGTATACCAAGCTCCCTGACCGCTCGAATGTCACCTTCGACACTATGCCACCTGGAACCTACAGCTTTCGTATGAATGTCTCTGTGGCCAAGGGGGCGGGCGGCGACGAAAGTATCAATATCCCTGTTGATGCCGTGGTCATGCGCAAAACCGCTGCAAAGGGTGACTATCCTCTGCTGATCGAGGCCAAGTCTGCGGGCGACTTCACCAACACCAACAAGCGCCGTAAGGAGGAAGCCCAGAAGGTCAACCAGCTTCGTGCGACCTACGGCCATATTCGACCGATAGAGTTCATCCTCTTTCTGTGCGGATACTTCGATAGTGGCTATCTCGGTTACGAGGCCGCCGAGGGTATTGATTGGGTATGGGAGCACCGCATCGATGATCTACAGGGGTTTGGCTTATGACCACGTGGGATCGTATTGAGACCGAGCGGCTCAATCTTCAAGCCTTGCTTGATGACCAGAAAACCTCCGAAGATCGTAATCGCATGGGGCAATTCGCCACCCCGACTGCACTTGCGAGGGAAATTGTCGCCCATGGCGTTAGCCTTCTTCCGGAAGGTGAACGCGTGCGCTTTCTCGATCCTGGTATCGGCACCGGCTCATTCTATTCCGCCTTACGTGCCACCACGTCGGTCGCGCAGATTGAGCGCGCCACCGGCTTCGAGGTCGACCCGCACTATTACGGCCCTGCCCAAGCCTTTTGGAAGGATCACGCCTTAGGCCTGCGGCATGGTGACTTTACACATGCGCAGCCGGAAGGACATGCGAGGGCGAATGTCATCATATGCAACCCGCCCTATGTCCGGCATCATCACCTTAACTCCGAGGCCAAGGCCTACCTTCAGCACCGCACCGAAGCAGCCTGCGGCGTTCGGATCAGCGGGCTATCCGGCCTCTACTGCTATTTCATGGGCCTGTCGCATCCTTGGATGGAGGAAGGCGGTATCGCGGGATGGCTGATTCCCAGCGAGTTCATGGATGTCAACTATGGTCAGCAGGTGAAGCAGTACCTTCTAACCAAGGTCACTCTCCTGCAAATCCATCGTTTCGATCCGTCCGACGTGCAGTTCGCGGATGCCCTCGTCTCATCCGCCGTTGTGTGGTTCCGCAATGCTAAGCCACCGAAGGATCACGAGGTTCTCTTCAGCTATGGTGGCACGCTGGCCACCCCTGCGATGCAGCGGCACGTTCCTGCCGCCACGCTCCAGCTTGAACCCAAATGGACCCGCTATCCGATGGCGGACGGCGCGGCCGCTAAGGGGCACGTTACTCTTGGTGACTTGTTTGACGTGAAGCGCGGTCTTGCCACGGGCGATAACAGTTTTTTCATCATGACACGCACCCAGATCGAAGATCAGGGTTTGCCTTTCGAGTGCTTCACGCCGGTCTTGCCGAGTACTCGTTATCTTCCCAGCGACGAGATACTGGCCGATGCGGATGGCACTCCGATCCTCGACAAGCAGCTTTTCTTACTCAATACCCGTCTTTCCGAAGATGAAATCGCTCATCGCTATCCGACCCTGAAAGCCTATCTCGATACTGGGAAAATCGGCGAAAAGCCCGTCTCGGGCGGCTACCTGTGCAAGTCACGTTCACCTTGGTATGCGCAGGAAAAACGGCCCGCAGCGCCTTTCCTCTGCACCTACATGGGCAGGCAGAAAGAGGGTAAACGCCCCTTCCGCTTTTTCCTCAATCACTCGTGCGCGACGGCTTGCAATACATACCTACTTCTTTATCCGAAGCCGAGCCTGGCGCGCATTCTTGACCGTGATCCGGAGCTGAAACGAACCATCTGGGAGTTTCTCAACGCCATTACCCCTGAAGAACTTCTCGGTAATGGTCGCGTCTATGGCGGCGGGCTGCATAAGATGGAGCCGAGGGAGCTTCGAAACGTCAGCGTTGACGATCTGATTGATCGCCTACCTCAACTGGCTCCTCACGGGCAGCAAGTGGAGCTGTTTGAACCCGCCTTCCTGGACGGAAACGGCCCAAGTGCCGACCTACCGGCGTTTATCTCGACGACCAATGCTTATGAGCTCTACGGACTACGGGAGGG
Source organism: Nitrosomonas eutropha (assembly GCF_900116685.1). Lineage (GTDB taxonomy): Bacteria > Pseudomonadota > Gammaproteobacteria > Burkholderiales > Nitrosomonadaceae > Nitrosomonas > Nitrosomonas eutropha_A. The sequence continues at coordinate 92,177 of NZ_FPBL01000004.1, read as the reverse complement.
TGAAACCGTGTCCGAAGCCATAGTCCGAAACCGGTAGAGTCGTGAAGAGCGAGCTACTTCAAGATAAAAAGCTAAGCATGGTATTTTTCATGGCATTATCTTGATGGGATAGATTAAATTATTGAAATACAAGTAAGTTTTTTATCTATTGATGATCGAGTGGGGAATAAACCACCACACAGTAACGACGCCCTGCACAGACTTATGTATCACTATCTAACTGAAACACGATAGAACATAAATTCTGGCTGCAGTGCTGCTTTCTGATTGCAGCGGTTGCTGATCACACTTGAATATCGGTAGCAGGAAATGGTCAGATCACCGTTTTCGGTTGAAGAAATCGAAGTTATAGATCGCTACTCATCTCGCTGGCGTACCACAAATTACTGAAGCACAGCAACGTCCTTCCATAAGAATCTGTTTATGATCTTCTGAGTATCAATGCCATGAAGGTCAGATGAATGAACTGCAAGCTGGTGTTAAGTTTGCGCTCGCAGTTTTTCCATAACCTTCGGCTCTTCTCCAGCCAGGCAAAGCTGCGCTCTACAATCCAGCGTTTGGGCATAACCTTGAACGTGTGCAATTCACTACGCTTGGCAATCTGCACTGTCACGTGCTTGCCCAGGATATCCTTGACGCCCTGGGCAAAAGGCTGGCCGACGTAGCTGCTATCACACAGCAGACTTTGGATTTGCTTCAAGTTCGGTTTGCAACGCTTTACAGATCCACTGTCGTAGGCTTGGTGCGGCGGCGTACACTGCGCAGTAATGGCTCTATCTCGGCAAACTTCTCTCGGCTGATGTCGCTGGCGTATTTTAGTCTCTTCATCTATCTATTATCAGGGGTGAGAAACAGATTGCAAACAGGCTCTTACTTGCTCATTACTGGATTGTTTCAATCCCATGATCTTCACAATGGCAGGGGGAGAGTGGATTACCCCAACCTTGCCATTTCATTCTTCCCGGTATATCATCGCCCAGAAAGAGAATGATTGGTCTACTTATAGCAATAACTCATACCAGGAGATGAACAATGAGTACCCCGGATACTAAAAACATTGTCAATGGAATCAACATTGAACAATCTTTTGTCATACAGAAACAGATTAGTGAAGATCGCAGCGGCAATATGGCAAAACCCAAATACCAGACAACGGTTGTCTGGGATAGCGGCTACCACACCACGGCGAATGTAACCGATGGCCAGACGATTATCGGCGATGAACCTCCGCGTTACGGTGGTGAAGGCATGGGCATCTCTCCGCAGGATCTGTTGCTGACTGCTGTCGGTCACTGTCTGGCCGCCTCTTATATCGGTGGATTATCTGCTGCTCGTATCAACGTGGAATCATTGCGATTACATGTTTCCGGGCGCGTCAACTTCGGCGTGGCTTATGCCGTCGAGACAGGCAATCCCGGATTTGAAGATATTAACGTCGTGGTGGAAATACAGACGGATGCACCCCAGGAAAAGGTCACTGCACTGCTAGAGAAGCTGAGAGCAACTGCGCCGATACCGGACACCATCATGCGCCCGGTACCAGTCAATATCGAAATTCATCACCAGTCGAAGTAAAGCACGCCACAATCCATGTGTCTGCAAGGCAGTTCTGATTGAAACCGAAAGGAGAGAACAGATGAATACCAGTGATATCCATGATGTAACCGTAGTAGGTGCCGGCCCGTCAGGTTTATCGGCTGCATTTGAACTAACCCGTTTAGGACTTACTCCTCTAGTGCTGGAACGCACCCTGGCAGTAGGAGATGTTTGGCGCCATCATTACGATGGCCTGCGTCTGAATTCTGGCCGTTATTACTCAGCTCTGCCTGGTAGCAAATTTCCATTGTCAGCCAGCAGTTGGCCTTCCCGTGATGCCGTAGTCTCCCTGCTTGAGAGCATGCCAGAGCGAGGAGGGTTTTCTGTACAAACCGGCGTTGAGATTAAAAATGTCAGCTATGACCGTGAACGTAATGTCTGGCAGATAATCAGTACAGATAACCAACAATTTGAATCCCGCGCCGTAGTTATTGCAGTGGGTGCCAATCGCATCCCGGTTATTCCTGAATGGGAAGGCAAAAATACCTTTACCGGGGAAATCATTCATTCCTCACAATTCAAGAATGCACAAGATTACGCAGGTAAGCATGTGCTAGTGGTTGGCAGTGGTAATTCTTCTGCAGAAATTGCCAGTCGGCTGGCAAAACACGCTACTTCGGTAACAATGTCTGTTAGAACGCCGCCGCAAATTCTGCCCAAAAGTATTTATGGCATTCCGTTGATCGGGATTGGAGTATGGACAAGACGTCTGCCAATGGCACTGGTGGATAGTCTGCTCGGTTTTCTGCGGCGCACCATGATTGGCGATCTGTCCGCTTATGGACTACCCTCCCCCACCATGCCGATGTCAAAACAATATGCCATCAATAATGTGGTACCAATTCTCTATCGCCCATTTATTGATGATGTCCGTGCTGGGCGCATCAAAATTGTTGGGACAATACAAAAAATATCGGATAAAGCAGTAGAAATTTTCAGTACTGTAACTACCTCACAAAATAACGGCACTACCAGAACAATACACCCCGATGTCATCGTTGCAGGCACTGGTTTCCGCACCGGTTTTCCCGAGCTCATTCAGGTGCCTGGCATCACCGATGAAAAGGGCAGACCAAAAGTAACCAGTGACCAAGAATTTCCAGACGCACCACGTCTGTATTTCATCGGCCAGGTCAATCCACTCAGCGGGCAGTTAAATGAAATCCGACAAGAAGCTGGCAAGATCGCGCAAAAGCTAAGTAAACAACTGGAGGTAAAATAAAAAATTGATACCACTCTTACCAGTCTCTTTCCCATTGTATCTGTTGCCCGGTAATGGATACCTGCAACACCGGTTAGCTTAACGATCATGTCAGGAAAAATTTCAGTTGAGAAAAAAATCCTGCAGACAGCAAGACGGCTGTTCTGTCAGGCGGGCATTCATGCTACGGGGATTGCCAGGATTATCGAAGAATCCGGGGTATCTCGGCGCAGCCTCTATACTCATTATGGATCGAAGGAAAATCTGCTCAAGGCAGTTTTTGAAACCGAGGCAGGGATGTGGTTTCACTGGTTCGATTACGATCTTCCACAGATGGAGTGCTCACCTGCCGAACGTATCCTGGCCTTGTTCGATTTAATGCAGGACTGGTTCGCCAGTGATGATTTTTTCGGTTGTGTGTTTATCAATGCCGTCGCAGAACATGAAAAATGTAACGGCTGGATACAGGAAATCGCCAACGATCACAGAGAAAAAATCACTGCCAGACTCGTAGCAATGGTGGCAGAAAGCGGGGCGCGTGATCCTGAAATAGTCACGGAAAAGCTGAATCTGTTGATTGACGGGACGATTGTAGCGGCCATGGTTACCGGTAATGGCGAGATTGCGCATGTCGGCAAGCTGGCCGCTGCCGATATTTTACGCAGTGCCAGATAAATTCATATTTTCCAATTCCCTAATGATCACACAACAAGATAATCGCACTTGGCCAATAATGCACAAGAGGCATCTGAAAAAATATTGGTTAGATTTATAGCATATAGCACACTTCCCTTCTTCTTTCCCTATTCCCCCAGATCTGAAGAATCTCCCGTTTACCCGGACTGATAACTGTCACCATTAGATACCCGGAATACCACCCCAGAAAAGCTGGTAGCATCAGTCATTCATCTGGCTGATAAAGAATCAGTACAGGCCTTAGCAACCGATAAAAATCGGTTCGACAGACTTCCCTCATTACGATTAATACATGAACAGATTGCTTCGCATTACAGTTTTTTTATTACTGACCATGACAGGTATTGGATACGGCCATGCCAACGAGCTGGATGAAGAACTCCAGGCGATTCAAGCAAAACTCAGTGTATTGGGCAGTGGTGAGGAAACACCACAAAAGAAGCGGTTACGTGAAATTTATAATAATCATCAGCAGGTATTGCTTGATCATCAGGAATATCTGAAAAAGACTGCCAATTATTCCCGGCAACTGGAACAATATCCAAAACAGCTGGAGAATCTCAAAAAGAGCCAGGCACCACCCGGAGTTGCTATCACCACACCGGACAAGCTGGCCAAATTGCCACCGGAAGAACTGGAGCAACGCCATGTTGCAGCACAGGCTGACCTGTCCGATCTGCAAAATCAGCAGCAAAAACTTGCCGCTGAAATCGCCAAACTACGACAGCGCGCAGTGACTATTCGCGAGGAGCTCGCATCAGTTAATACATTGCGGGCAGAACTAACGGAAAATCCGGCCGAAACTCAGAAAACAGCAGATAAAAAAATACTCGATGCACTGGAGAATTATCAGGATGCCCAGCTACAGGCACTCACCGACAAAACACGTATGCTGGAACTGGAATCTCTGGTATTGCCCAATGCCATTGAAGTCGCTTCCCTGCAGGAAAAACTCACACTAATTCCTGGAATTCAGGCACTGGAACAGGAAGTTGAGCTATTCGCAGAAGAAATCAGTCAGAAAAAACGGGTTGAAACCGAGCAAGTGGTTGAGAAGTCCCAGCAATTACTGGTCGAGAAAGAATGGCGGTATCTTGGGCTGCAAAAGCTTGCCCAAGACAATCAGTCACTGGCTAAGAAACTCAGCAGCTATGCCGATCTCTCCACTCAACTGGTTAATCGAAAAGTAAATAGTGAAAAACAGCTCTCCCTCATTACACAAAGTTATGCAGCACTGCAACAGCGACTTGAACTTAAGGGAGAAGATACCGCACTAGGAACAGAGGTCAGAAAGCAGTTCAAGGAAATCATGGTTGAGCCGGCTGTGGCACAAACTGAAAGAGAGCTGAACAACGCCAAACTGGAGCTGTTCCGCTTCGAGCAGGAAAAGCTGCAAATGATGAATGAACGCAGCTATTTCAAACAAAAAATGAATGGGGAAGATCTGCCTCCTGATAATACCCCTGCTTACCAGCAGCTCACCGATACGTTTCATGAATTAAAACAATCCCGCGAACAGATGGCTGATCAGCTTATCCAGGTGCTGCATGGCTATATCAAGGAACTGCAACTTCATCTGGCTGTTCAGCAACAGTTGATTGAAAAAATAGGTCAGCACAAGCTGCTGCTGAAGGAAAATCTGCTGCTGACACGCAATGCGGAACCCATTTCCCTGGATATTGTGCAGAACATCCAGGATGCCATGAATTGGCTGGTTTCACGCAAAATACAGACTGCAATTGAAAAAGCAATCAACGCAACCTGGAAAAACATCGCCATTATTTTTGCACTATTTACATTGATATTTGCTGTTTTCCGGTATACCTACTGGCCAACCTATCGTGAATGGGTACGGACCGGAAACAGTTTGCGGGGCAAGGTCAATCAGGACAGGCTGCTATACCCGGTGGGCATACTGCTATCCACACTGTTGATTGCCGGATACGTATATCTGCCTTTTCAGCTGTCATCACTGATTTTGCGATACGGTATTAATACGGAAATTGGCCATGCATTCTCGATCAGCCTGCAGGTAGCAGCTATTGCAGTGTTTATATGGGTATTCGTATTGCTTTTACTTCATCCAGAAGGTGTGTTGATCGGACAACTCAAATGCTCTGAAAAACTCGTTAACAAAATGTATCGGGATGTTCGGCACTTTGCACCAGTTGTCGCTGCATTGAGCATTATCATCGCGTTCACCGATGCACTGGATGATGATCTGGTTCGTAACGGCTTTGGCCGGTTGGCCTTCATACTGCTATGCCTGGTGCTTGCCATTTTTGCATCTGGCTGGATGGCGCTCACCCGCTCAGGTAAGGCACTGTATCAGGGTGAATCATTCAAGCCGATACTCAACCCTGCATTCTGGATGTTTTTCTTCTTCATTATGCAGATTGGCATGATTGTCATGGCGGCGATCGGTTATTACTTCGCGGCAATTTATCAATATCTGCTGGTATTCCACTCAATCGCCTGGGCTATATTTTGTGGCCTGGTCTTTTTCACGGGCTTCCGCAGTCTGCTGATCATCCAGCGCCAGATTGCGTTTGAACGAGCAATCGAGAAACGGGAGGAGATACAGGCTCAACGTTCAGCATCGGGTAAAAGTGAAGCCGATCTGCTGGATGACAACTACATTGATGTCAAAACAATCAGCAAGCAATCAGCAACTGTCCTGAAAATCAGTGTCTGGGCATTGCTGATTACCGGGCTTGGCTTTATCTGGGTCGATGTACTGCCAGCATTCAGTTTTCTGGAGAAAATCACGATCTGGCGTACATTGGTGGAAATTGATGGTGAAGTTATCCTGCAACCCATTACCTTAAAAACATTACTGGTTGCCAGCGTTATTTTAAGCCTTGCCATGATCGCCGCACATAACCTGCCAGGCACACTTGAGCTGCTGGTGCTGCGCCATTTATCGCTCAATCCTGGCACGGGCTACGCCATGACCACCTTGCTCCGATACACGATCGTGATCATCGGGCTTATGGTAACGCTGCAGAAACTGGGGATGGAATGGTCAAATATTCAATGGCTGGTCGCCGCACTGAGCGTCGGGCTGGGCTTCGGTCTGCAGGAAGTATTCGCCAATTTCGTATCCGGCCTGATTCTGTTGTTCGAACGCCCCATCAGAATCGGGGATGTGATTACGCTGAACAATATCAGTGGTACTGTCAGTAAGATTCACATTCGCGCAACAACCTTGATCGATGGTGATCGTAAAGAAGTGATCGTGCCCAACAAGATATTTATCACGCAACAGTTAACTAACTGGACATTGAGTGATCAGATTACGCGCGTGGTAATTCCGGTAGGGATTGCCTATCACTCGGATTGCGATAAGGCGCGCGCACTGTTACTGAAAATTGCACATGATCATCCGCTGGTGCTGCGCGATCCGGAACCGGCCGCATTACTCCTGGAATTCGGCGCCAGTTCACTAAATTTTGAATTACGGGTATTCACCGGACAATTGTCAGACAGGATGAAACTGGTGCATGAGCTGCATATGCTAATCAACCAGAATTTTGCAGAAGCAGGAATCGAAATCGCATTCCCGCAGAAGGATGTACATTTGTACACTGAGAGTGCAGAAAAGAAAGCCTCTGATCAGGTGGTGAAGGCCAGATAAATCTGGTATCAGCGGCAGATCAGACTTATGAAAATACCTGCCGCCGATTACCAGGTTAGCGTCATTCGGTGAAAAACTCGCGCGCTTTCTCCATCCAGGATTTTGCGCGCGGATGATGCAGTGAACCATCTTCCTGACTGATGGATTCGAATTCTTCCAGCAATTCTTTCTGGCGTGCAGTCAGGTTGACAGGTGTTTCCACTGCAACATGGCACAGCAGATCACCCGTTGACTGGTTGCGTACACCCGTTATGCCTTTACTACGCAAACGGAAAATTTTACCCGTCTGAGTTCCAGTCGGTACCTTGATACGGGCATGACCATCAAGCGTGGGCACTTCGATTTCCCCACCCAATGCCGCCACGGTAAAACTGATCGGAATCTCGCAGTGCAGATGGTTCCCCTCCCGCTGGAAAACAGGGTGGCTGGCCAGATGAATGACCACATACAGATCACCTGCCAACCCGCCGCTTGCGCCAGCCTCTCCTTCCCCAGTCAAGCGTATACTGTCACCCTCATCCACACCAGCCGGAATTCTGACAGACAGAGTTTTATGACGCTTGACTCGACCTGCCCCCTGGCAATCCGTACAAGGATCGGAAACAACCTTGCCGCTTCCATGACAATGTGAGCAGGTTTGCTGAATCGAAAAAAAGCCTTGTTGCATACGAACCTGGCCATGTCCATTACAAGTTGGGCAGGTTTTGGGAGATGTACCTGGTTTTGCACCGCTGCCATGACAGGTATCACAGACTTCCTGCCTGGGAATACGTATTTTGGTTTCTGTACCACGCGCGGCCTGCTCCAGTGTAATTTCCAGGTTATAGCGCAGATCAGCACCACGATGAACATTGGAGCGTCCACCTCCACGCATGCCAAACAGATCACTGAAAATATCACTGAAGGCATCACTAAATCCCTGCGCTCCCGCTCCCCCCATTCCGCCATTCAGGCCGGCATGACCAAACTGATCGTAAGCAGCACGTTTGCTGGAATCAGACAGTACCTCATAAGCTTCCTTGATTTCCTTGAATCGCTCTTCTGCCTTAGCATCACCCGCATTCCGATCAGGATGGTATTTCATTGCCAGCTTCCGATATACCTTCTTTAGCTCACTCTCATCCGCATCCCGGCCGACACCGAGCACTTCATAATAATCACGTTGACTCATAAAAAATTCCTGCTGGTAGAAATCATCCAGACATCGTTGTGCCGATTACTCCAGCAATTTAATAAAAAATCCATTGTAATAAGGGATATAAAACGCGGAGGTCTGAGAAAATATGTCATTTCCTCTTTTCTCGGACCTCTGCGTATACTTTCAGTATGAGTTACTGCTATGCAAATTTCGCCTCAGCCCTGCGGAAAATCATTTTTTATCCTTGACTTCCTCGAACTCGGCATCAACAACCTCGCCTTCAACTGGCTTCTCTCCGGGTTGACCAGAAGCTGATCCGGCATCCGGGCCTGCCTGCTGACCGGCTTGTGCCTGTTCCTGGGTATACATTTTCTCGGCCAGCTTGTGTGAGGCTTCGGTCAATACCTGTGTTTTCGCATCAATCGCCTCTTTATCTCCGGATTTGAGCGCTTCCTCAGCAGCTTTCAAGGCCGCCTCAATTTTGGATTTTTCATCCGCCTCCAGCTTGTCACCATATTCAGTCAATGATTTTTTGACTGAATGGATCATGGCGTCACACTGATTACGGCTGTTAACCAGCTCCAGCGCTTTTTTATCTTCTTCCGCATGCGTTTCGGCATCTTTCACCATCTTCTGGATTTCATCTTCAGACAATCCGGAACTTGCCTGGATCTTGATCTTGTTCTCTTTGCCGGTTGCCTTATCTTTAGCCGATACATGCAAGATACCATTAGCATCAATGTCGAAAGCCACCTCAATCTGCGGCATTCCGCGTGGTGCTGGCGGAATATCGGTCAGGTTGAACTGCCCCAGACTTTTATTGCCGGATGCCATTTCCCGTTCGCCCTGCAACACATGAATGGTAACCGCTGTCTGGCTGTCATCTGCCGTTGAGAATACTTGCTGAGCCTTGGTTGGAATAGTGGTGTTTTTCTGGATCAGCTTGGTCATCACCCCACCCAGCGTCTCGATTCCCAATGACAGCGGCGTAACATCCAGCAGTAGCACATCCTTGACATCGCCCTGCAATACTCCACCTTGAATCGCAGCACCGATTGCAACCGCCTCGTCAGGATTAACGTCCTTGCGCGGTTCTTTTCCAAAAATTTCCTTAACCTTATCCTGAACTTTCGGCATGCGAGTCTGACCACCAACCAGAATAACGTCATCAATGTCAGAAATAGACAAATTTGCATCTTTAAGTGCAGTTCGGCAAGGACCAGCAGTACGTTCAATCAGTTCTTCAACCAGACTTTCCAGTTTAGCTCGTGTAATCTTGACAGCCAGGTGTTTAGGGCCCGAAGCATCAGCTGTAATGTACGGCAGATTCACTTCCGTCTGCTGACTGGAAGATAATTCAATTTTGGCTTTTTCTGCTGCATCCTTGAGCCGCTGCAGTGCCAGCATGTCTTTCTTCAGGTCAATACCGCTCTCTTTCCTAAATTCATCTACCAAATAACCGATCACGCTGGAGTCAAAATCCTCACCTCCTAGAAAAGTATCGCCATTGGTTGCCAGTACTTCGAACTGATGCTCGCCCTCTATTTCTGCGATTTCAATAATTGAAATATCAAACGTACCGCCCCCCAAATCGTATACCGCAATCTTGCGATCGCCTTCCTTCTTGTCCAGTCCGAATGCAAGCGCTGCTGCCGTTGGTTCATTGATGATACGCTTGACTTCCAGCCCTGCAATACGTCCCGCATCCTTGGTGGCCTGTCGCTGAGAATCATTAAAATATGCCGGAACTGTGATAACCGCTTCTGTGACCGACTCACCTAGATAATCCTCAGCCGTTTTCTTCATCTTCATTAACACTTGTGCAGAAACTTCCGGTGGGGCGATTTTTCTGCCACGCGCTTCTATCCACGCATCATTGTTGTCAGCACGCACGATCTTGTAAGGTGTGACACTGATATCCTTCTGCACCACATCCTCATCGAAACGACGGCCGATCAGTCGCTTGATGGCAAACAGGGTATTTTCCGGATTAGTAACCGCCTGGCGCTTGGCAGATGCACCCACCAGAACCTCATTGTCTTCTGCATAAGCCACAATCGACGGAGTAGTTCTTGTGCCTTCAGCATTCTCGATGACCTTGGGTTTGTTGCTCTCCATGACGGCAACGCATGAGTTGGTCGTTCCAAGATCGATACCAATTATTTTTGCCATAGTATGTCCTTTAAAAATTGAAATTTATCCTGCCAACATGAAATGAGGGTTTTCCTGAAAATCTCAAGTACTTTTTGCCTTGGAAACAGCAACCATGGCAGGTCGGATTATCCGTTCATGCAACATATAACCTTTTTGCATGACTTGCGTGACTGTATTGGGAGGCATATCCGATTCCACTGTGCACATGGCTTCATGCTGGTGCGGGTCAAATTTTTCTCCCTGTGGATTGATGGTATAAATGTTGAATTTCTCAAAGACCGCCTCAAGCTGCTTGCGCGTAAGTTCCACACCATCTTTCAAACTCTCAATGGTGGAATTTTCCACAGCCAGCGCAGCATCCAGACTATCCATCACCGCCAGCAACTGGGCAGCAAAATTATCGATAGCATACTTGTGTGTATTGGCAACATCTGTTTGCGCACGTTTGCGGATATTCTCGGTTTCTGCCTTGGCACGCAACCAGGCATCATGATGCTCGGCTGCTCTTATCTCTGCCTCTCTCAGCTGTTGCTCAAGATCAGGGATAACAACACCCCCTCCGGCTTTTTCTGTATTTTCCATTGATACACCGGAATGATGTATTCCCAAAGTATCCTCCATTTCCGGCAACTTCTGTTCTTCGATAGGTTCCTGGTTATGTGGCTCTTGCATAGACTCCTCCTGTAACGGTGCCGGTGATAGTGGGGTCAATATTTCCCTTTTCAACCCCAATCACAAAAAAATTATTGGGGCTGTACTCAGTTTCAATGTGTAAAGATTGGCGGTGGGGAAGATCAGCTTCCTGGAATCAGTCGCTAATATTTTTTGCCAGGTGCGCTGCCAGACCGATGTAACTTGCGGGAGTAAGCTGCAGTAAGCGTTCCCTTTCAGCCACGGGAATATCAAGTTGCTCGATAAACTGTTGAAGTGTGTTGCGATCTATTCCCGTTTTCCCGCGCGTTAAAGCCTTGAGCTGTTCATACGGATTGGCTATTCCATAACGACGCATCACGGTTTGAATCGGTTCGGCCAGAACTTCCCAGGCATGCTGCAAATCCTCCGATAAACGCATTGGATCTGCTTGCAGCTTTCCAAGCCCCTTAAGACATGAGTCATAGGCCAGTAACGTATGACCAAGTGCCACCCCCATATTGCGCAATACGGTCGAGTCGGTAAGATCACGCTGCCAGCGTGAGATCGGTAATTTTTCACTCAAGTGTCTGAGCAAGGCATTGGCAATACCCAGATTGCCTTCCGAATTTTCAAAATCAATCGGATTGACCTTATGCGGCATGGTAGAGGAACCAATCTCATCCACTTTGGTTTTCTGCCGAAAGTAACCCAGCGAAACGTAGCCCCAGATGTCACGGCTCAGATCAAGCAGGATCGTATTGATGCGAGCGTAGGCATCGAACAGCTCGGCCATGGTGTCATGCGGTTCGATTTGGATCGTATAGGGATTGAAGGTGATGCCGAGTTTCTCAACAAAGGAACGAGCAAACGTTTCCCAGTCGAATTCTGGAAGGGCAACCATGTGGGCATTGTAATTGCCCACCGCTCCATTGATTTTACCGGAAATGGTGATAGCGGCAAGACACTCACGCCCCTGACGCAACCGGTAGACAAAATTGGCCATTTCCTTACCCATGGTAGTCGGCGTGGCTGCCTGTCCATGCGTACGGGCAAGCATGGGAACATCAGCCAATTCCCTGGCAAGCGTTGTGAGTCGTTTAATGATGTCATCAAGCGCGGGGAGCATGACCTGATCTCGGCTATGTTTGAGCATCAGACCGTGTGATAGGTTATTGATATCTTCTGAAGTGCAGGCAAAATGAATAAACTCGGAGAGCGCCACAATTTCCTGATCTCCAGCCAGTTTCTCCTTCAGCCAGTACTCTACCGCCTTTACATCATGATTGGTACGCGCCTCGATAGCCTTGACAGCTTCTGCATCGGCAATGGAAAAATTCTCCGAAAGCTGATCCAACTGTGCAACCACACCAGTTGACAGAGGTAAAACACCGGTCAAGGCCGGGATATTCGCTACTGCTTTAAACCACTCAATTTCCACATGAATCCGGTGACGGATTAACGCATATTCACTGAAGAAGGGGCGCAAGGCTACCACCTTCTGCTGGTACCGGCCATCTAATGGAGAAAGTGCGAGAAGTGTCTGGATATCCATCAATTAATGCTTAAATGATTGTTTGAATTCGGGCATTCACGGTGCGGGAGCACGCATTTTATCACAGCTCGCCATCATCCCTCTCCGGCTGGGATAGAATGACGTAATCAATATTCCAAAAATAAAAAGGACAATGAAATGAAGCTTATTGGATCACTGACCAGCCCGTATGTACGCAAAGTACGCATCATGCTTGCTGAAAAAAGCGTCAACTATGAATTTACCAATGATCCTCCATTCAGCCCTGACACCAAGGTTGCCCAAGTTAATCCGCTTGGCAAGGTACCAGCTCTGATTCTGGATGATGGCTTTATTCTGTTTGATTCACGAGTGATCGTTGAATATCTGGACGATCACGGTGCAACCGGCTCAACCCGGCTGATCCCGGCCTCCGGATCTGAACGACTGCGCGTCAAGCGCTGGGAAGCACTTGCTGATGGAATCATTGATGCCTGCGTGGCAATTTATCTTGAACGGAAACGCCCTGAATCACAGCAAAGCCATGAATGGATAGAACGTCAGCAAAAGAAAATTGACCAGGGATTGCAGGCTACTTCATCGGATCTGGGTGATCAAACATGGTGCGAAGGAGCATCCATGACCTTGGCTGATATCGCACTCGGCTGTGCATTTGGTTATCTGGATGCCCGTTTCGCCGAGGTTAAATGGCGTGGTACTTACCCCAATCTTGTCCGGCTGGCTAATAAACTGGCAGAACGCCAATCATTTAAAACAACCGTTGCTCCGAATTAATCAACCGAATCACCAAGAAACAAAGCCAGGAAACAGCGTGGTTCCGGGAACATCAGCCAAATAGGCTGAGTGCCCGGAAAAAATCAGATTTTGGATGAATGACGCGGATCGACCGCAGTCAGCAGGCCACGCAAAATATTCACCTCTTCTTTTTCCAGCCGGGTACGTGCAAACAAACGGCGCATCCGGCGCATGAGGTGTTTGGGTTGATCAGGATCCATAAATCCACTGTGGATCATAACCCGCTCCAGGTGAGAGTGTAATCCTTCAATTTCATGCAGGCTGGCGGCATCCGGCAACCGGGAGGCAAAATACTGCGCAGCATCTTCTTCACATACCATGCGCAGCTCATAAGCCATAACCTGCACCGCAGCTGCCAGATTAAGCGAGGAACAATCAGGGTTAGCCGGAATCTGCACCGTTACCTGGCAATGACTGATTTCCGCTGCAGTCAATCCAGCACTTTCCCGGCCAAACAGCAGCGCTACCGGACGATGCTGCGCATGTCGGATCAGCTCAATGGCTGCCTGTCTGGCATTACTGGTTGGGTGCGGCAAATCACGCCGGCGAGCAGTCAGGGCAGCAGCCAGAAAAGTATCTCCCAGCGCCTCCTCCAGGTTGCTGCAGACGTGCGCCGTTTCCAGTATGTCGCGTGCATTGGAGGCGCGGGCATCCGCCTCACTATCTGGAAAGGATTTCGGGTTGATAAGGTAAAGCTTGTTCAGCCCCATGGTTTTCATGGCTCGGGCCGTTGCACCGATATTGCCTGGGTGGCTGGTATGGCTCAACACAATCCGGACATTATCGAGCGGCGAGACGGGATTCATATTAGAATAGTGGTTTTCCAGTCATTTGTTTCTAAAGTAAATTCTTTATCATGCATCCCACGCTTACCATTGCAGTCAAGGCAGCTCGCCGAGCCGGCAACATCATCAATCGTGCCTCAATGGATCTGGATCGGCTGACTATTTCGCGCAAAGCTCACAGCGATTTTGTCAGCGAAGTGGACAAAGCTGCTGAAGATGCCATTATCAAAATATTGCTGGATGCATACCCTGATCATTCGATTCTAGCAGAAGAAAGCGGCGCCAGCGGGAATGCAAATAAATCAGAATATCAGTGGATCATTGATCCATTGGACGGCACCACCAATTTCCTGCATGGATTTCCAAAATACTGTGTCTCAATCGCGTTGTTACACCGTGGAATTTTGTCACAGGCGGTCATCTACGACCCGGTAAGCGATGAATTATTTACTGCCACGCGCGGCAGCGGTGCCTTTCTTAATAATCATCGTATCCGTGTTGGCAAACGAGCGCAGTTGGGCGAATGCCTGATCGGCACTGGATTCCCGTTTAGAGATTTCACGCACATGGATGCCTACCTGGCCATATTTAGAGATATGATTCCCAAAACAGCCGGTATTCGCCGCCCGGGCTCTGCAGCACTGGATCTCGCTTACGTTGCCGCCGGGCGTTACGATGGCTTCTGGGAAACCGGGTTGGCACCGTGGGATATCGCAGCCGGATGTCTGCTTATCCTCGAAGCAGGTGGCATGGTTGGTGATCTGGAAGGGAACGGACATTACATGCAAAGCGGGCAGATCGTTGCAGGCAATCCCAAAATCTTCTCCCAGCTTCTCCAGATTATCACTCCCCATCTGACCGAACAGCTTCTCGCTGAGAATCGCGAAGCGGCCAAGTAATTTTGAGGTTAATCACAGGAGAGCCCGATGGAGAATCGAGCACACGCATTTGCTGCCGGCCTGTTCGTACTCTTCCTGGGAGTAGCGACGGTCATGGCGGTCAAATGGCTCAGCCGTGACAATATCAATCACAATCATTATTTTCTGATCTCTGCTGGTGGCTCTGTATCCGGATTAAATCCGGAAGCATCCGTTCGTTACCGCGGAGTAAATATTGGGAAAGTCGAGGAAATTTACTTTGACAAGGAAAATATACGCAACATCATCGTCCGTATCGCTGTCAGTAGTCACGTTACGCTTCCCAAAAGTATCTACGCACAACTGGCCAGCCAGGGTATCACCGGATTGACTTATATCGAACTGAATGATGATGCCTCTGAAACAGGAACCGGTTACCTGGAAAACGAAGCACATATTTTCCTGAGAGCTTCTCTTATTAAAACCCTTTCCGACTCTCTGGAAGAAATTCTCAAGAATTCAAGCACAGTAATTAAGCAGATAAACAATCTGCTTAATAAGAAAAATCAGGCGCATATTGGCAAGATTTTGAGCCACCTGGAACTGACAGTTCAGCATTATGACAAATTGACAGAGGAGCTCCAGAATGGTTTGCAAACCTTGCCGCAACTAACTGGAGAATTCACATCGACATTCAGGCAAACCCGTCAGGTCATGGAAAATACCAGTCAGGTTCTACAAAAACTGAATCAGCAGCAAGGACTAATAGACAACCTGACCCAGGGATCGCTTGAGATGGCTCATACCCTGGCCAATCTGAATGAAACTGGCCAGGCTGTCACGCAGAGCACTCGCAAACTGAATCAGTTGCTAAATTTGCTGGAAGCACATCCACAAAGCTTGGTATTTGGCAAGCCACCCGCCTTGCCTGGTCCTGGTGAACCAGGATTCACGCCACCACAGCCAATAAAATGATGGTAAAAATTTCTGTTGTACTTCTGGCTGTTTTGCTGACAGGGTGTACCTTGACACCCAAAGTGCGATCCTCCATATCAGTTTATGATCTTGGTCCATCATCTGCTATCGCGCCCGGAGCTTCCCTGTCCTCTCAAGCGACTATTCAGATTGCAAATATCACTGCACCCGTCTGGCTGGATACTCAATCCATCCATTACCGGCTTGCCTATCATGATCCTGCCCGTATCTACACCTATGCTGACAGTCGCTGGAATGCACCACCAGCAGAACTATTAACCGAGCGTCTCAGGCAGTATTTTGCGACTGGAAACATCGACAGACACCATAAAGACGATACGCCTGTAAACTATCTGTTAAAAATTGATCTGGGGGAGTTCACCCAGATTTTTAATACACCGGGTAATAGCCAGGTTATTGTTCAACTACGTGCTTCTCTGTATGAACCAACCTCACGCTTGCCAATTGCACACCAGAGCTTTCTGGGAAGACAAGAAACTCAAACAGCGGATGCAGCGGGTTCAGTTACAGCCTTTATTCAGGTAAGTGACAACTTGTTGAATGAGCTGGTACAGTGGTTATCCGACATTCGTCAATAATGAATACAGTATCTTTGGCTCTATGATCGCTAATCTGCTACTTACCCGACACTTTGCACAATTGACCAGCTTTCTATCTATTTCTTCGGCTAATCAATGATGCGCATACTTAGTCTGATTCTTTTATTACAGTTGCTCCTGTCTGCCTGTGGCTATAAAAGTTCACTTTATCTCCCACAGGATCAACCTGTTAAAAACAATAAGCAGGAAAAGTCATGAGCCATTTCAGCTCATTTAATTATCGAGACCACCAGCTTTTTGCAGAAGAAGTTCCACTGACAGCAATTGCAGCTGAATTTGGCACCCCTTGCTATGTTTACTCAAGTGCGGCAATCCGCACAGCTTACCAAACCTTTGATCGCGCCTTCGGTCAGAGAAACCATCTGATCTGCTACGCGGTAAAAGCCAATTCAAATCTTGCTGTATTGAACCTGCTTGCTCGCTTGGGCAGCGGCTTTGATATCGTCTCTGGCGGGGAATTGCAGCGAGTATTGAAAGCAGGAGGCGATCTGCAAAAAACGGTTTTCTCTGGAGTAGGCAAAACATTTGAGGAAATTCGTATAGCACTGGCGGCCAATATTCTCTGTTTCAATGTTGAATCAGAAATGGAACTGATCGCATTGAATGAAATTGCCGGACAAATGGGAAAAATTGCGCCGGTCAGCCTGCGCGTCAACCCGGATGTGGATGCCAACACTCACCCTTACATTTCCACAGGAATGAAAGAAAACAAGTTTGGTATCCCGACTGCAGAGGCTGAACGGATATACGCAATAGCGCAACAGCTCCCCTTTATCCGTGTCTCAGGGCTGGATTGTCATATTGGCTCGCAATTGACTGAAATTGCGCCATTCATTGAAGCAGCCCATAAAATGCTGGATTTGCTGGCACGATTACAAGCAACAGGTATTTCCATTGAGCATCTGGATCTCGGTGGAGGACTGGGAGTTCGTTATGATCTGGAAACCCCTCCCACGATAGAGGAGTATGTCAAGGCATTATGCGCGGCTACAGAAAATTATCCGCAGCAATTGCTTATCGAGCCAGGACGTTCAATGGTAGGGAATGCGGGATTGCTACTGACCCGGGTGCATTATCTCAAACACGCACCACACCGCAATTTCGCAATTGTTGATGCTGCAATGAACGACATGTTGAGGCCAGCTCTGTACCAGGCCTACCATTCAATATTGCCAATCACCAGACGCACAGAAGAGACAAAAATTTACCAGATCGTCGGACCTGTTTGCGAGACAGGCGATTTTCTCGGCCATGACCGTAACCTGACTCTGGAAAATAATGATTTATTGGCTGTTATGTCTGCAGGCGCGTATGGCATGAGTATGAGCTCAAATTATAATACCCGCCCACGTGCAG
Organism: Nitrosomonas eutropha; assembly: GCF_900116685.1. Lineage (GTDB taxonomy): Bacteria > Pseudomonadota > Gammaproteobacteria > Burkholderiales > Nitrosomonadaceae > Nitrosomonas > Nitrosomonas eutropha_A. The sequence continues at coordinate 74,203 of NZ_FPBL01000004.1, read as the reverse complement.
TTGAAGTCATGGTGGACGGCAGCTCGGTACATCTCATTCGCGCACGTGAAACAATAGAAGATCTGTATGCTCTGGAAAAGATACCAACCTGAAACCCGCATATAACTCCAATTATGTCGGATATCACCACACTCGACGATGTGCGCTACCAGGAATTCATCCTGCAAGGCGTATCGCGCACTTTCGCACTAACTATTCCCCAATTGCCGCCAGCATTGCGTGCAGTGATAGGGAATGCCTATCTGTTATGTCGCATTGTTGATACAGTTGAGGATGACAGCGCCCTGACGCTGGAGCAAACACGTGAACTGGCCGGAATGTTCACCAAGGTCGTCAGCGGTAGCGTTGAAGCTGAAATTTTTGCACAAGCCTTGTACCCTCTACTTTCAGAACATACTATTCCAGCAGAGCATGATCTCATCAAGAATACCCCTGCCGTTATTCGAATGACACACAGCTTCAATGCTGTGCAGCGCCAGGCGCTGGAACGTTGTATTCGCATCATGGGGCAGGGAATGGCCGCATATCAGGAAAAAGAATCTCTGGCAGGACTTGAAAACCTGGCCGCGATGGATCTGTATTGCTACCACGTTGCCGGTGTAGTTGGTGAAATGCTAACTGAATTATTCTGTGATTATTCCCCGGAAATCAATCAACATAAATCAACCCTGATGAAATTGGCTGTATCTTTTGGTCAGGGATTACAAATGACCAATATTCTGAAAGATATCTGGGAAGATAGAAAGCGGGGAGCATGCTGGTTGCCAAGAGATATTTTTCTGGAAGAAGGGTTTGATCTCGATAATTTACAACCAGGCCATTGCGCACAAGGTTTCCATGATGGGCTAGGTGTCCTGATTGGTATTGCAAAATCACATCTGCACAACGCAATGATCTACACCTGTCTGATCCCATCGCATGAAACAGGGATACGCCGCTTCTGTCTGTGGGCGATAGGTATGGCTGTACTTACTTTGAATAGAATTAATAACAAGCGTAATTTTACTGCTGGGGTGCAGGTGAAAATTTCTCGCAGGAGCGTCAAAGCAACCGTTTTAATCACCAGTCTTCTGGCCAGTCAGGACTGGGCACTTAGAAAGGTTTTTGCAATATCTTCCAGAAATCTGCCAGAAGTACAAATTACTGAATTATAAAACTGCAACAATCTCGTCATTAAATCGCTGGAGTGCTTTAAGCGGATCTGGTGAGCGGGTAATCGGCCTGCCTATCACAAGGTAGCTAACCCCGTTCCGTATTGCCATAGTCGGCGTCGCAACCCTTGCCTGATCATCCTTATTATCATCTGATGATCGAATACCGGGAGTTACCAGCCAGAAATCCTTACCTGCCACCTCTCTCAGATTAGCTGCTTCCAGCGCCGAACAAACCACGCCATCCAAACCACAACGCTGTGCAAGCAGAGCCAGTCGCTGCACGATGATTTCCGGCGGTCCAGATATACCTATCTCACTTAAGTCATCATGATTCATACTGGTAAGCAAGGTTACAGCGATGAGTCTGGTTCTCTTCCCGTCCAATGCCTGTCGGGCAGCAAGCAGCATTTTGCTTCCTCCTAGCGCATGTACATTGATCATCCATACACCCAAACTAGACGCAACACTACAGGCCGCCGCAACAGTGTTCGGAATATCGTGAAATTTCAAATCAAGAAAAACATCAAAGCCCAGTCGCATCAATTTCTCGATCAACTGTGGCCCTGCCAGGGTAAAAAGTTCTTTTCCAACCTTAACTCGACAAAGTCTGCTATCCAGCGTAGCTACAAAATTTAACGCCGTACCTTGGTCAGAAAAATCCAGTGCGACGATAATACGCGGATCATTCATATAGCCAGTAATATCAGGGGGTTTTACGGATTTTTTTAATGAGGCAGGATAGGTATCCGAACAGGGCGCCTACTGTGAAACAAAGGAAAAGCACGACTACTACAGGGACTTCCCATTCCATTCCAAGATAATAGTGTATTGTCACCATCTCAGAATTCTTGACAGCAACACTGAGTAGAAACAAAAAGACAATCAGGCGTACAAGGGTCATAAATATGCGCATTTCTTCTGATTCAACTCAGAAAAGTAAAATAAAGGGAGATGAGACCATCAGGATAACCTGATAGCAACTCCAATTAGATTTTCCAGATAATAAACCTAAACCCGCTCTCACTTATTTATCTGATTGCAACATACCCGGAAAACCTACCTGTTCCAAGCAATCACGCAGGAAAGCGTGATCAGTAATTCACGATTCCAGGGCATATTGTAGATTTATGCAATAAAAATCGAAAAAAAATGAAACACGCTTCCTGCTGATGCAGCGTTATTTTCAAGATACACGGATTTCTAACCTGTAGCCTGATCAAACAGGCCGTGCTGTTTATGGCTGGAATCAATCAGTTCTCGCATTTTTTTACCTGCCTTGAAGTGAGGAACATATTTCTCCGGCACATGAACCTTTTCACCTGATTTAGGGTTACGCCCAACACGTGAAGGCCTGTAATTTAGATCGAAGCTGCCAAATCCACGAATCTCGATACGTTCCCCTCTGGCAAGGCTTTTGGCCATTGCATCCAGAATAATCTTGACGACTAATTCTGCATCCTTTGCCAGCAGCTGCGGAAAGCGTTCCGCCAGCCTGGAAATCAATTCGGATTTCGTCATAACCAGCTTTTATTCTTCTGAAGATTTACTATCGATCTTGGCTTTAAGTAATGCACCCAGATTAGTAGTACCCGCACTGGCTGGAGATGGGGCCAGCGATCTGATCGCTTTATCTTCTTCCTCTTGGATCCTGGCTTTAACTGACAGACTGATACTTCGACTCTTGCGATCAATATTAATAATCACGGCCTCAAGCTCATCCCCTTCGTTAACACGAGTACGGATATCTTCGATCTTGTCACGAGAAAGTTCAGAAGCGCGCAAATAACCCTCTACATCATCCGTCAGCGCAATAACGGCACCCTTGGCATCCACAGATTTTACAGTACCCTTGACAAGGCTGCCTTTATCATGTGAAGCGACACAAATATTAAAGGGATCACCTTCCAACTGCTTGATACCCAAAGAAATACGCTCTTTCTCTACATCGATGGACAACACTACAGCTTCCACCTCATCACCTTTTTTAAATTCACTGATTGCTTTTTCACCTGGCTGAATCCAGGAAAGATCGGACAGATGTACTAAACCATCAATATTCCCTGGCAATCCGATGAATAAACCGAAATCTGTAATGGATTTAATTTGACCAGTCACTTTGTTGCCTTTTTCGTGACTCACTGAGAATTCTTCCCAAGGATTAGGTTTGCACTGCTTCATGCCCAGTGAAATACGCCGACGATCTTCATCAATCTCAAGAATCATGACTTCGACTTCATCACCCAACTGCACAATTTTGGACGGATAAACATTTTTGTTGGTCCAGTCCATTTCCGAGACATGTACCAAGCCCTCGATACCCTGCTCAATTTCAACAAAGGCACCATAATCAGTCATATTGGTAACTTTGCCGAACATGCGTGTACCCTGAGGATAGCGCCTGGAAAGACCAATCCACGGATCCTCCGTGAGTTGCTTCAACCCCAGGGAGACACGATTTTTTTCCTGATCAAATTTTAGGATTTTGGCAGAAACTTCATCACCAACATTGATAACTTCAGTTGGATGTTTGACACGACGCCAAGCAAGATCGGTAATGTGCAGCAATCCATCAATACCACCTAGATCGACAAATGCACCGTAGTCCGTAATATTCTTGACAATTCCCTGGACAACCGCCCCTTCCTGCAAACTGGCCAGTAACTCATCCCGGTCGGCTCCCTGAGTCTCTTCCAGCACTGCACGCCTGGATACAACCACATTATTACGCTTGCGATCAAGCTTGATCACCTTGAATTCCATTTCCTTGTTTTCATAAGGCGTCATGTCTTTAACCGGACGGATATCCACCAGGGAGCCTGGCAGAAAAGCACGAATACCATTGATTGTGGCCGTCAAACCGCCTTTTACTTTTCCGTTAACCATACCGGTAACAATCGTGCCTTTTTCCATTGCATCTTCCAGCTCATACCAGGCATTCAGGCGTTTTGCCTTGTCTCTCGACAATCGGCTTTCACCATAACCATTTTCAAGCGCTTCAATAGCAACACTGATAAAGTCGCCCTCATGAGCCTCAACCTCACCCCTGTCATTCTTGAATTCTTCAATCGGGATATAGCTCTCGGATTTAAGCCCTGCATTAACCACAACAAAGTTGTAATCAACACGAATAATTTCAGCAGTAATCACTTCACCCACACGCATTTCCTTATGCGAAAGGCTCTCATTGAAAAGTTCGGCAAAGCTTTCTGTAGAATCCGCTACACTGGTTGCAATAGTCATTTAAAAAATACCCGATCGTAAACAATTCCCCTCTAAAAAACAAAAGGGGACAGGTTGGTTGGTTAATAAAAAAATAACAACAGAAAAACTTAAATTCCAAAGTCACTCAACACTACCGGAGTCAGCATACATACCCAATACCTTGCCGACAACCTGATCTATATTGAGGCCAGTTGTATCCAGCAAACGTGTATCCTCACACTGTTGCAGTGGCGACGCAGCACGCTTGCTGTCACGCCCATCACGCTCGTGAAGAGCCAGGACAAGATTCGCGATGTTAGCATTTATTCCCTTCTCCATCAACTGCTTATGGCGCCGACGCGCGCGCTCTTCTTCATTGGCAGTAAGATAAATTTTCAAAGTGGCGTCAGGAAAAATGACCGATCCCATGTCGCGTCCGTCAGCCACCAGACCCGGTAGTTTGCGGAAATCCCGTTGGCGCCCCAGCAGCTCTACTCTGAGCGCAGAATATTGTGCGATTTTAGAAGCATACTCTCCGCATGCTTCTGCGCGGACTTCATCACTTACATCTTCCCCGTCCAGCCGAATTGATGAATCTATGAAAGACACATCCAGACACCGGGCAATACCAACCACTCTTTGCTCATCACCGGCATCTACATTGCGCTTCATAGCAGCCAGCGCCACCAGACGATAAAGTGCACCACTATCAAGGTAATGAAACCCGAGCGCCTGTGATACAAGACGGGCGATTGTACCTTTCCCTGATGCGGAAGGACCATCCAGTGTAATTACCGGAACATATTGATTTTTCATGATTCACTCGATCCAAGCAAGATACTTCCGGCATTTAAATTGTTGCTTGTAAAATTCGGGTTCAATACACTGCTGGAAATTATTGGTGTGTAATTGCTGCGAATTTTTCAAAATAATCCGGGAAAGTTTTAGCCACACAATGCGGGTCATTGATGCGCACTGGTGCGCCCAGGGATATCAGGGAAAAGCACATCGCCATCCGATGATCGTCGTAGGTATCGATCACTGCATTAGCCGCCAAAGAACCGCCCGGTGGCGTGATCCGCAGAAAATCATCGCCAGATTCCACTTGAGCACCCAGCTTGCGAAGCTCTGTTGACATCGCAGCGATCCGGTCTGTTTCCTTGACTCGCCAACTTGCTATATTCCTGAGCGTAGTTGTCCCTTGCGCAAACAATGCGGTTGTAGCCAGTGTCATGGCAGCGTCAGGGATATGGTTACAATCAAAATCAATCGCCTTTAAAACCTTACCGCCAGGCCCACAACCTGGGGCACTGGATTCTATCCAGTCACTCCCTATTTTGATACAAGCTCCCATCGCTTCTAACGCTTCAACAAAACGAATATCTCCCTGACAACTATCGCGCCCCACGCCATCAACACGCACCGATCCACCTGCTATAGCTCCAGCAGCAAGAAAATAGGAGGCAGACGAGGCATCCCCTTCAACAGCGATCTTTCCCGGGCTGCGATAAATCTGATTCCCCGGCACGATAAAACGCAGCCAGGATTCCTGTTCAACCCGTACGCCAAAATGGGCCATTTGCGCAATGGTGAGCGTTACGTAGGGTTGCGAGATAAGTGTACCGTTAACAATGATGGTTGCTGGCTCACCAGCCAGAGGCAGCGCCATCAGCAATCCGCTGAGAAACTGACTGGAAATATTTCCATTGATAAGAATATCAGCTGGGTGGATTGCAGCCGGATGGATCTCCAATGGAGGAAAATGCTCTCGCTCAAGGTAGGTAATTACAGCCCCAACTTGACGTAACGCATCCACCAAATCGCCAATCGGCCGCTCATGCATACGTGGCACACCAGAGAGATAATAATGACCATGCATCAATGACAGTACCGCAGTTAACGGACGAAAGGCTGTTCCGGCATTGCCCAGAAACAGTTCAGCTTCTTTTACGGTAAATCCTCCACTGCACCCCGTTATCAGATAACGACCTTCATCAGTGCGAGTAACAGCTATCCCGAGCATCTTTAGAGAATCCAACATCCGCTCAGTATCATCAGATTCGAGCAGATTGCTAATTACGGTAGTACCTTCAGCAAGTGCAGACAACAGAAGAACACGATTAGAAATACTTTTCGAACCCGGCAAACGCACCTTACCTGTTGCACAACGAACCAGAGGAAGATCAAGCCATTCCATAAGCTAGCGACCTTCTACCAGCAAAAGGCAAGAACCAATCAAGACACAATAATTTCTTTTCATTCGTTCAACAATAGTTGATTCAGCTTCGTGAATCATTTTCAAATTAGGCAAATGTACATTAAAGTGGTAATTCTGTTTTTAGATTATTTAGCCGAATTCTACCCGCTTAGGCTCCGGATATTTTTTGTACCGACAACCCCTAGAATCTGTTCAATATCTCACTGAAGGGCGCATTACGGCGTTGAAATTGAACTAAAAATTCTCATATACTTCACAAGTATGCTCTGCTTTCTTGTTTAATTTTGCCTTGCACTGTATCCCTTGATCAAGATCTTGAACAGATCCTTATTGAATGACTTACCTATAAATTAACAATTCACATCTGTCACCGAAACATTAACGCAACCGACCCTACTAAAGCCACCTCAGATCAAATACAATACAACCCTTTTCTTATAATAACTTTATTCATATTCAACGAGGTTAACTGATGGAAGATACCGCACCAATAGCCAACTTGCTTTATTCGATACTGGCCCTTCCGATTGCCTTCATGGTTCTCTATTGGGTTAAAATTCGCAAAGACCGGCACCGTAATGAATCCGGAGAAATGGAATACAGGAGCCTGGGACACGCACTATCTTTCTTCGTGGTCGAAGGACTTGCGCTGGTAGGCAGCCTGTCCATCCTTATCACTGCTATTTCAGGTATCGTTCGCTATATTATTTATATATATGGCTAACCTGACGCCTGTTCCGGAAACACACAAAAAATGAAAGATATCTACCGGTCAGATCAAGAAACTGCTTTGCCGGTTTCCGGAACAGCGTCAGCACGCTTGCTCTTTATTTTTTTCTGCTCAAACTCAAATCCGATCTTGCCTTCCGGTCCTACAACCAAGTAAGCAGAAAAAGGCCGCCCTTTCTTGGAAATAAATCCTGTCAACAAATCGGTTCTACCCGTCTGAAGCAGTTTGATTACCTGTTCCGTATCGATAGCACGATTCAGAATAATTTTTCCAGTTCTGAAACTGCAGGAGGAGCTTGTACCTACCGCCTTCTCACAAACATAAAATAACTTGTGTTCATATACAGAATGGCCACACTGAGGACATTTTCCAAGCGTGTGTTGCGCCGAAAAATCGACCTCCTCTTCTGTTTGAGTGGCTTCATTGCCAAAATCAAACTTCATTTCATGATCATCCGTCAACCTGACAAGAGCGTTGAATGCACGCCCCATCTTGCTTCGAAAACCTGACAAAGGACCAACCTCGCGGGTGGAAATCAGAGTTTCCATTTCATTTACCTCGAACTGCCGTCCTGCCAAAATCTTCCACAACGCAAAATCACATTGCTGACATTGAAATTTTTTATAGGTTTCCTTTATTACGCCACTGCATTTAGGACAAGGCACCTGGAGAGTTGCAAAATCTCCGCTGATAGTCTTACCCCGATGATTTTTAGCTTGCTCGACGATATGATGGGTCATCGTGGCAATCTTCTCCATGAAGACATCACGCTTAAGCTGGCCCTGCTCAATTTGACGTAACTTGAATTCCCAGTCTCCGGTCAACTCGGGTGAAATCAGCTCGGGAACCTTGATTCCCCGCAACAAAGTCACTAGCGAGAATGCCTTGGCTGTCGGTTGCAACTCCCTTCCTGCACGCTCAACATAATTTTCATGAATCAAGCCTTCTATGATGGCTGCACGTGTAGCGGGTGTACCCAACCCTTTAGCACTCATGGCTGCACGCAATTCTTCATCTTCCACCAGTTTTCCGGCACCCTCCATCGCGGATAACAACGTGGATTCGTTATATCTGGCAGGGGGACGCGTTTGATTGGCAACCGCAGTCACTTCCTGGGCCAGAACTGCTTCGCCCGGTGTCACTGCCACCAGCACTGACTCTTCTTCCTGCCCCCGGACAGATTCCACCTTGCCATAAACAGTCTGCCAGCCAGCATGCACCAAAACCTTGCCTTCCGTTTTAAAAGGTTCATCTTCCACCCTTGTAATGCGGGTGGTGATCAAAAACTCGGCCGCCGGATAGAAAATTGCCAAAAACCGTTTGGTTACCAGATCGTAGAGCTTCTCTTCCGCTTCATTGAGCTTCTTTGGAACAAGCGCTGTAGGGATAATCGCAAAGTGATCTGAAACCTTTGCATTATTGAAAATCCGTTTATTCGGTTTCACCCAGTCAGATTTTAAAATCTGACTGGCAAACTGATCATAATGTGATTCTTTTAGCGCCTGCAGCGTATCCCTGACTGTTTCCGGATAATCTTCAGGGAGTGCACGCGAATCAGTACGAGGATAAGTCAGCACCTTATGTTTCTCGTACAAGGCCTGAGCAAGTCCTAGCGTCGTTTTAGCAGAAAAACCAAAACGACTATTGGCCTCCCGTTGCAGACTGGTCAGATCATATAGTAAAGGACAGTTTTCCCTGGCCGGTTTGCTTTCTTCGGAAACAATCCCGGTTCGCCCATGGCATTTATCCCGAATCGCTTCAGCCCTGGCATGATCCCAAATCCGATCCGCTCTGGATTCAGATTCATCCTTACGCTTGCTGAAGCTTTCATCAAACCACTTCGCTTTATAGGAGCCACTTTCTGCCTGAAAAACAGCATGAATCTCCCAATAGTCCCTGGCCACAAACTTCTTGATCGCCTCTTCCCGTTCAACCAGTATGGCAAGTGTAGGCGTTTGTACACGCCCGACTGTCGTTTTATGAAATCCGCCTTCTTGCGAGTTGAATGCAGTCATGACACGTGTGCCATTAATACCCACCAGCCAATCCGCTTCAGAACGGCTGACGGCTGCATCTGCCAGAGGCTGCACTTCGCTATCTTCCAGTAGATTTGTAAAAGCTTCCCGTATGGCCACCGGTGTCATAGATTGCAGCCACAAACGTTTAATCGGTTTTTTGCTGCCGGTATGACGCACGATATAACGAAAGATCAGCTCACCTTCACGCCCTGCATCGCAGGCATTAATTAGCATATCAACATCTTTGCGCTTGATCAGCCTGCTCAACAGTTTGAGGCGATCCATAGTTTTCTCGATCGGAGCAAGATCAAAGCGTGGAGGAATAACGGGTAAATGATCAAAACTCCATTTTCCTCGCTTGACTTCATATTCTTCCGGAACAATCAGTTCCAGCAAATGCCCGATTGCAGAGGACAAGACATATTCATCACTCTCGAAATAGTCACCCTGCTTGGTAAATCCGCCCAGGACACGCGCTATATCATTAGCAACAGAAGGCTTCTCAGCGATAATTAGTTTTTTACTCATAAGGTACTTATAAACTGCTACAGACACAATGAACAACTGACACACGAGCTACGTCAGTCGATCAAATTATCCGATTTCCTGGCTGCTGGTCATAAACGGGTTTGATGAAAAGAGTGCCTGCAAAACATCAGTGCCGCTGGTGGGAATCACTGACTACAAATAATTTTTCGATGGTATTGCTGTCAGCCAACTGATTCTGAATCCAGAGATCAAACAGCACCACCAATTTTATCTTTTCCACGCTGGAGGTATCACCATCCATACGGATGACCCGGTCGATTAACAATTCACGTTGCAACGGATTAATGACACCAGCCTGTTCAAGAAAAAAAATAAATCCGCGTCCTTCCGTATCAATAATCTCCATTTCTTCTTTTGTAAAATGGCGCATTGAATTACTTTCAGCCAACCCAGCCAGATAACCTTCCGCATCGTGATGAGAAAATTCGGATAACCAGTCAAGTGCCAGCGTAATTTCTTCATCATCAAAGCCAGCCATGGTTAATTTCCGGGTCAACGTAGCAGGATCCGGATAGTTTCCGGTATCGAAGTAATTTTCAAACAAGTAAACAAGAATATCGAACATAGCCCACCCTGCAGCCTCAAATTAAAACCACTATAAGACACTTGAAACAGGGTAACGAATACCACCAAATACTCGATGAATCAGCGAACACGTTGGTATTTTCCCCCGGGAAGACTACCAATCCTGCCTTCCAATTCCAAGGTCAACAGCATGGCGGATACCATCTCAACCGTCAAGCCACTGCGTGTACAAAGCGTATCAATATCGATGGCATCATAGTCAAAATATATTAGTAGCCCGGCATCATCAATGCAATCACCATTTGTACTTGCCGATCCACCCGTTTCATTATGATCAGCCCGAGTGGATTCGATTTGCTGTACCGGCTGATGATTCAACTCATCCAGAATATCCTGAATATTCTCAACCAGTTTTGCGCCCTGTTTAATCAATGCATGACAGCCTTTTGACAGAGGAGAATGAATGGAACCGGGTATTGCCATTACATCACGCCCTTGCTCTAGCGCCAGCCTGGCAGTAATGAGTGATCCGCTATACAACGTAGCTTCCACCACCAGACATGCATGACACATACCGCTGATGATACGATTTCTGCGCGGAAAATTTTTGCTCATGGCGGGCACCCCCAAGGGAAACTCGGAAATCAAAGCACCCTCATCTGCCAACTTATGGGCAAGTTCACGATTCCTGGAGGGATAGACCAGATCAAGTCCGGTGCCAACAATAGCCATGCTGGAAGACGCGCCGCGCAACCCGCCCTGATGGGCCGCTGTATCAATACCTTGCGCCAGACCACTGACCACACAGAATCCTGCGTTACTGGCAGCCTCGGCAAAGGCATCGGCATTTGCAAATCCCTGCGGCGTTGCATTGCGACTGCCGACAATTGCCAGGGCCGGTCGCGCCAAAAATTTCCGCTGGCCTTTAAAATACAGGATTGGAGGGGGATCAGGGATATTGAGCAGAAGTTCCGGATAATCTGGATCTGCCAACGTAATCAATGAATTAAGCGGATTTTGCAGCCATTCAATAGTTCTGGCAAATTTATCCTCATCCACTTTGCGCTGAAAAATACTGGTGGCAACTGTTTTTTTTACGATACCTTCAAGCGCCTGCTGGTTTGCAGCAAGTACCTCAGCCGGATCGCCAAAAGCGACCAGCAATCGGCGCAAGTTTCCACTCCCCACACCCTCTGTCAGGCCAAGGCGCAGCCAAGATTCAATATCCCGGTCAATCTGCATAGAAAAAAGCTCACCCCGATAACAACTTTAAGTAACTGAAAAGCTGTATTGCAAAAATTAACACGCGGGCGAGTATAGTAACTTTACACCGCCTTGTCAGGGCGTTTTTACGACATCTGCCACCTTGATTGACCGGGTACTCTGCATAATCAGTGCATAGGAAACCGTGTCAAATACACGGAAAACCAGTGCCAAACCCACCCGCTCATCAGGTAGATTAATCTGCTTTCCCTCATGCGACCGAATGTTATTCTCGTGATAAACAGCCAATACATGCCCCGGCTCAATACCGCTGTTGCCCCCCAGATTAAGCGTGACAATCATATTCTCGCCAATTTCATTCACTCCACCATAGACTGAAATGATTCGACCGGCCACAGAAAAATCAGGGGCATGCGGCAGGTAATTGTCTATTTTTGCCGATGAAAGCGGAAGCAGACGATCTCCTTTCAGAATTTCCTGTACTGAGCGAGAAATTCTTGCGGTACTGATAGCTGCAAAATCAGTAATTTCAACAGTCCCCAGATAAACTGCTTCATAACCCAGGATGCGATTATCGCGATCAGGATCAGTCAACGCCTTCCCGTCACGAAACACTTGCCAGATCACACCCTGATCAACAGGCAGATCACGTATATAAATTTTGTCACCAGTGCTCAGAATCACCCGATCATCACTTGCTCCTAAAATAACAGGTGCTCCATCCAATCTGCCCTTTTCAATTACCAGTGGCTGACTCAGAAAGGGTTCAATTTTCTCGGCTGGAATACTGGGAATGGCCCGCATCGATGACTCCTCAATGCGAATCCCGGGAAAAAGGCGGACTGTACCTTTTTCACCTGCCATTCTCAGACGTCTGCCATACAAAGTATTTTCCACGATGATGACATCTCCTGGATAAATCCGATGCGGATTTCTGATCTGCTCACGGTTCATCTGCCAGATTTCAGGCCAGCGCCACGGTTCTCTGAGAAACCGGGAAGCAATTCCCCAAAGCGTATCACCGGGAACAACCTGATAACGCTCAGGTGCATTCTCTCGCAATCTGGTTTCGCCAGCCGCAGAAGACAACCCGGAAAACAGGCTGATAAACAAAATCGCAGATATAATTGTCAAAGTACGCATAAGGGTTCTTCATCTCCATCAAGGTACCCGGAAGAGTAAAGTTATTTTGTTTGTTCCGGACGAGCCACAAAATCACCAGACTGGGCAGAGCACCGGGTTAATCATAAAAATTGACCGGTACACAATGATAGAGCCTTCCCCAAAAACTCCAGTATTTGAACTATGCAAATTTGTTATGGCAATTCTGAACATACTTCGATATCCCGATGAACGGTTGCATAAAATTGCAGCCGCCGTGCCATCGGTCACTCAGGAAATACGCACCCTGGTCAGCAACATGGCTGAAACCATGTATGCCGCTGCTGGTGTTGGTCTGGCAGCCACCCAGGTGGATGTACATAAGCGAGTCGTTGTTATTGACACCTCCGAAATCCGTGATGAACTGCTGGTTTTAATCAATCCGGAAATTATCGCCAGCATAGGAAAATCGGAAGCACAGGAAGGCTGTCTTTCCGTACCCGGTATTTTTGACAAAGTTTCCCGTGCCGAGCAGATTACTGTCCGAGCAACTGATATTGACGGAAAATCATTTGAAGTGGATGCAACCGGATTGTTAGCGGTTTGTATTCAACATGAAATGGATCATCTTATCGGTAAGGTATTTGTCGAATATCTGTCACCTTTCAAGCAATCCCGTATTCTGAGCAAGCTAAAAAAACAGGCGCGTAAACAAATTGCCTGACCAGATCCAGCGAGCACGGTCACGCATGAAAATCATCTTCGCAGGCACTCCCGTTTTTGCGGCGCAAGCCCTGGAAGCATTACAAAAATCAGGATTCGATATCTCCCTAGTCCTGACCCAACCGGATCGACCGGCTGGACGCGGCATGAAACTACAGGCAAGCCCAGTCAAAATACTGGCGCAGCAATACAACACTCCGCTGTTACAACCAGAAACATTAAAGTCACCGGACATACAAGCACAACTTGAAACACTCAAGCCTGATGTAATGATTGTCGCGGCCTACGGACTAATATTGCCAGAAGCAGTATTACGTATTCCGCGTCACGGTTGCATCAATATCCACGCCTCCCTGCTGCCACGCTGGCGTGGCGCCGCCCCTATTCAACGCGCTCTTTTGGAGGGCGATGCAGAAACCGGTATTTCCATCATGCAAATGGATCAAGGGCTGGATACCGGAGCGGTTCTGCTGAAACGCGCGTTTCTCATAAAGCCACATGACACCACAGCCACCCTGCATGACAAGCTAGCTGATCTGGGTGGTCAATGTATTGTGGAAACCCTGATATTGCTGGACCAGGGCAAACTGACTCCCACGTTACAGGATAATGCAAATGCCTGTTATGCAGCAAAAATCAGAAAAACCGAGGCCGAGATCGATTGGACACGTGATGCCGCTCATATTGACCGGATGATCCGGACATTTAATCCGTATCCTGGTGCATTTACCAGCCTGCATGGAAGTATGATCAAACTGTGGCAAGCCAATATCGTCAATCGCAGCGACACCCACCAGACCGGTGAAATTATTGCTGCTGACCACAACGGAATAATCGTGGCATGCGGACGAGATACTTTATCCATCAGCATTCTGCAAAAAGCGGGTGGGAAAAAACTGACTGCTGCACAATTCCTTGCCGGACACCCTTTACAACCTGGAGAATATTTCCAGAAAACCACACAGGATCACCTGTGATTTCTCTTAAAAATGATTGAAATTCAATTGCTTGCTATACAGGCAATCGGGGAGGTTTTTGCAGGTGCCAATCTGAACGAAGTATTGCGTAACATCTGGCAGATCAATTCCCGACTTACGTCCCAGCAACGTGGCGCCATTCAGGACATTGCCTATGGCACGCTCCGCCATTATGGCCAAATCGACGCCATCCTTCACAAATTATTAAACAAACCGGTACAAGACAAATCACTTCATTACCTGTTGACAATCGCGCTCTATCAGCTTTGTTACAGCAAAGCCCCGGTACACGCCATCGTCGATCATGCCGTGTCATCTTCCCGAAAAATCACACGCAATCCTGCCGCATCGGGATTGATCAACGCTGTGTTACGTAATTTCATGCGCCAGCGCACTTCGTTGCTTGATCAAATCAAAGTCAATGAAGTCGCCCGCTATTCCTATCCGCAATGGTGGATTGACAAACTGCGTCAGCAATATCCGCAGGACTACGAGGCCATTCTGCTCGCAGGCAATGAGCACCCTGCTATGATTTTACGCGTTAATTCGTTACGCACCTCGGTGAATCATTATCAGGCAATGCTGGATGCTCAGGGTATTGGTTCTGAATGGTTGGGAGACAACGCCCTGCAACTTATCAGGCCGGTCGCTGTGGAAAAATTACCCAAATTTTCCGAAGGACTGGTGACTATACAGGACGCCGGTGCACAGTTTGCCGCTCCCCTGCTGGATGTCAAAGCAGGGATGCGCGTGCTGGATGCTTGCGCCGCGCCAGGCGGGAAAAGTACCCATCTGGCTGAGTTGACTGAAAATATCAAATTGACGGTGCTGGACAAATATGAAGATCGGCTTACCAGACTGACAGAAAATTTCTCTCGCCTGCAAATAACTAATTATCAGTTGATTTGTGGTGATGCAATGCATCCGTCGCAATGGTGGGACGGCCAATTGTATGATCGAATTCTGGCTGATGTCCCCTGCTCCGCTTCAGGCGTGGTCAACCGCCACCCGGATATCAAATGGCTCAGAAGACCAGGTGATATAGGTAATTTTGCACAGGTACAGACAGCCATACTGAATGAATTATGGCTATTATTGCAGCGTGGAGGAAAACTGCTGTATGCCACCTGCTCCGTATTCAGCGAAGAAAATAACCTGGTTGCTGAAAAATTCCTGTCAATCCATCAGGATGCCAGCAGGTTGCCCTGTTCCCACGAAGAAATTAACGACGGCCAACTGCTGCCGGGGCCGCACCATGATGGCTTCTTTTATGCCCTGTTCCAAAAAAACTGACATGTACGCTGTCATAAGGAATTCCTGGCTCAGCATCGTATTTCTATTGTTAATCGCACTGTTTTCATCAACCACGCTTGCCGCCAAAGGACATATAGAAATAGAGTCCTTCCAGCTTAAAGAATCAGGCGAACGCTTTTATATCGATGTCCAGGCTGACATTGGTTTAAGTAAAACGATGAAGCAAGCCCTGAAAAAAGGGGTTGATCTTTATTTCGTCACCCGGCTTTTGATTATGAAACCGCGCTGGTATTGGCTGAATGAAGAAGTCGCTCGCTATAAAGAAAGAACCACGCTCAGCTATCAGGCGTTAACCAGGCAATATCGCCTGGTTCAACACGGCCAGTCACAAAATTTTCCAACGCTAAAAGCTGCATTACAGGCTTTGGGACACCAGTCAGATCTTTTGATCAGGGAACACACCCCACTCCTCCCCGACACTACCTACACCGCAGTTCTGCAGGTATGGCTGGATGTCTCACGGCTATCTAAACCGTTTCAACTGGAATGGCTTGATACCCAGGACTGGAACCTCAGCTCCGAAAAGAAAGTCTGGCAGGTTACATTTCCGCCTGCCCCCGAAGCCGACAACGAATCTGATTATCGCTAGAGCCCGTTTATGAAATACGTTATTTTCGTTGTCGCGGGATTAAGCATCATCATGCTATACCTGTTAGCTTCAGCCGGGGCCAATACCGAATTTTTTGAGCGTCATTACCGCTGGCTGATTGTTAGCATCGTAATTTTTCTGCTGCTTCTGATCGGAATCGTTGTATTTTTGCTCGGACGATTACGGCGCAGACTCAAGACTGGTGTATTTGGTTCAAAACTAGCGTTGCGGCTTCTGATGGTTTTTTCCCTGATGGCCATTCTGCCCGGCGCGCTGGTGTATGGTATTTCAGTACAGTTTTTGGGAAAAAGTATTGAATCCTGGTTTGATGTCAAAGTGGATCGCGCACTGGAAGGCGGGCTAACGCTGGGGCAAACGATACTGGATAATCTGTTGGAGGAATTGCAGAAAAAAGCACGGGGCGCCGCAATCGATCTGGCTGAACCGTCATCATTTCCTTTGACCGTCTTGAATCAGCTTCTGATTCAATCACAAATACAGGAAGCTACCCTGTTCAATCAGGATGGAAAGGTCATTGCCTTTACCGGCCTGGATGATACCGTATTGTTTCCCGAAATCCCCAATACAGAAGCGATGCGGCGCATCCGGATGCAAAAGGATTACAGCGCGGTCGAAACACTTGCGAATAACACGCTGTATCTGCGAGTGCTTGTTCCAGTCAACATACTAAGTGCCAACGAAGACATCCGGGTGCTACAGGTACTGCAACGGGTGCCGCAATCCATCGCACACAACGCGGAAATTGTCCAGGCTGGCTTTAGTGATTATCAGGAATTAATGCTGTCTCGTCAGGGATTAACTCGGCTGTACAGCGTAACATTGACCCTGGCCTTGTTGCTTGCTCTGTTTTCCGCACTGGCCGGTGCATTTCTGATCAGCGAAAAATTAAGCGCGCCACTGGGATCATTGGCAGAAGGAACACGCGCCGTAGCTCAGGGTGATTTCAGCCGGCGACACCAGATTCACAGTACCGATGAATTCGGTATCTTGACTGAATCATTCAATCTCATGACTGAACAACTGGAGGCCGCACGCACCATCGCACAGCAGCATCAACAGGAAATTGAAAATGCGCGTGCCTATCTCGAAAATATTCTGGCCAATCTGTCATCAGGTGTTATCGTCTTTGATAAAGTATTGAGAATACGTGCAGTCAATCAGAGTGCAGAGCAAATACTGCAAATTCCGCTGACCAATTTCGAGGGATTAACCATAGAAGAATGCGCCAAACAGGAAGCGGGATTGCGATTATTAGCCGGAGAAATAAGAAGCGGTTTTGATTCTGAAGAGGTTGGTGAATGGCAACGACAAGTATTGCACTTCAATGCAGATAAGGAGCAGGTACTGCTTCTGCGAGGTTCGCGCCTACCCCAGGCATCCGGTGGCGGTGGTGTTGTAGTATTCGACGACATCACCAGCCTGTTACAAGTCCAGCGTACTGTAGCATGGGGAGAAGTAGCGCGACGCTTGGCTCACGAAATTAAAAATCCGCTTACCCCAATCCAGTTATCCGCCGAGCGTTTGCAACATAAGCTGATCAACAAACTCGACGAAGCTGATGCCAGAATTCTAAAGCGTTCTACAGAAACAATCGTGAACCAGGTTGAAGCCCTGAAAAAAATGGTGGACGAATTCCGGGAATACGCACGGGTACCTGAACCCGAGTTATACCAGGTAGATATCAACCGGCTGGTACGGGAAATACTGGCGCTTTATCAGACAACTGACAACACAGAAAACGAATCGCCACTGCCGCCAATCACTATAGAATTGGCAGGAGAGCTTTCCCCCGTCAGAGGAGATCCGGCGAGGCTGCGTCAAGTCATTCACAACTTGCTGCAGAACGCACAAGATGCACTGGTCAATATAAAAGAAGCTGCTATTACTGTTCGGACAAGATCCGTTAATAACGGAATTGAACTGAGTGTGACTGATAATGGCAAAGGATTCCCGGAACAGGTCAAAACACATGTATTTGAGCCTTACGTTACAACCAAGCCAAGAGGTACCGGGCTTGGGTTACCGATTGTCAAAAAAATTGTGGATGAGCACGGTGGTACTGTCAAAATACAAAATATTCAGCCACATGGTGCACAGATTTCAATCATTCTGCCCGCATTCCTCCACAACAGTCCGCGTGTTTCATCTGAGGCAACGCATGCCTGAGATACTCAATAATCCCATTGCAGATTGCAAAATAAATCGGTTGGCATTTTACAAAATTTTGCACATGGAAAACATGCAAGGCACAATGATAGAGACAACTACTCTCTGCCCAAAGCAGTTGGTCGCTATTTACAGAATCGAAAACTGTTAACAACGAAGCCCCGGGATAACACCCGACTATAAGACTGGAATCAAATCTGAATCTACGCCACAACAATCCAATCGCAAACAGGGATGGATACTACCCAAAGAAACACATTCTCGTACCTCAGTCACATGAAAGGATATGGAACACATGGCCAATAATACTATTCTCATTGTGGACGATGAACTAGGAATACGCGAATTGTTATCCGAGATACTGGGGGATGAGGGTTACAGCGTTGCACTGGCGGAAAATGCAGAACAGGCGAGAAACTACCGCAGCCAGACACGCCCCGATCTGGTATTGCTGGATATCTGGATGCCGGATACAGATGGCATCACACTGCTGAAAGATTGGGCAAATAACGGCCTCCTGACCATGCCGG
This sequence comes from Nitrosomonas eutropha, assembly GCF_900116685.1. Classification (GTDB taxonomy): domain Bacteria; phylum Pseudomonadota; class Gammaproteobacteria; order Burkholderiales; family Nitrosomonadaceae; genus Nitrosomonas; species Nitrosomonas eutropha_A. Next base: position 55,163 of record NZ_FPBL01000004.1, on the reverse strand, counting down.
TCGTCATGATGTCCGGCCATGGCACAATTGATACAGCAGTAGAAGCAACTCGTGTCGGTGCAGTTGGTTATCTGGAAAAACCGATTCCGCTGCAGAAATTACTCAATACGGTCGGACAGGTCATGCGCGGTGGCAGACAACATAAATCTTCTCCGGCCATTTCCCTATCCCATCTGGGACACAGCGGATTAATCACAGAGCTGCGAAAAAAACTGGAGCAGGTGGAAAACCTTAAAATTCCCATCTTGTTAACCGGTGAGCCGGGGGTTGGCGTGGAACACTGCGCACGATTCCTGCATCGCCCCAACACGGCCTGGATTGCTCCGGAATCCTGTTCATTCCTTGCAGAAAGCCCTTTGGCACAATTGGAACAGGCAAAAGGCGGATTACTTTTCCTCGGAGAAGTTGGAGATCTCAGCAAACTGGAACAGAAAGGCTTGCTGCTGCTGCTCGGTAAGCTGGAGCAATATGGTGTGCGACTGGTTTGCGCAACAACACGCTCTCTGGCAGAGCTGACGGCGCAGGGAGCCTATCACCCAAAATTGTTTGAAATACTGAGTAATCTCTGTATCAATATCCCTCCCTTGCGTGCTCACCGCGAAGATGTACCGGAAATAGCCAATCAACTGCTTTCAAGCTGGATTGAATCCGGAGAAGTACCCCTCATGCATTTCAGTACAGCTACACTTAATGCACTGCGCAATTATGACTGGCCGGGTAATCTTGCACAGCTGACAAGTATCGTGCATTCACTGGCATTAACCTGTGCGGATGATGAAATCTCTATCGATGCTGTACAACAGGCCCTGGCATTCTCCTCACGCGAAGCAGTATCTGATGTTTCAGATATCCCGCTCAACATATCGCTGCGCGAAGCACGAGATATTTTCGAAAAGAATTATTTTGAGAAGCTGATCGAACAGGAAAACGGCAATATGACTCGTGTTGCTGAACGTGCAGGCCTGGAACGCACTCATCTTTACCGGAAAATCAAAACATTGGGTATCAAGCCACGCAGCCAGAATTATTAAAAGAACACGGAACTGGAGAAAAATCTTCAATGCCAACTGAATACGAGACAATATGAAAATCAGCAATTCCAACAGGCAGCTTTACAATAAATAGGGTGATCAGTATAATTGCCGACTTGTCTTAACCGGGGGTATAGCTCAGCTGGGAGAGCGCTTGCATGGCATGCAAGAGGTCAGCGGTTCGATCCCGCTTATCTCCACCAGCTTTTTACTTTATCCGCAACACTAGTCCCCATCGTCTAGAGGCCTAGGACACCACCCTTTCACGGTGGGTACAGGGGTTCGAATCCCCTTGGGGACGCCATCAACAAATCCTGGCGTCATCAATATCCATGTAATCTGCCCAGCGCACCGGGTGGTAAATCGATATGTTCTACGCGCAATCTCTGCGTATTCTTCCTTGATATAGTTGTGTGATTGATCAGCCAGATCATACAACCCCGACATGAGCGTAGCTGTAGAATGCATAACATCATTCCAGTTGCAGGCACAGACAAACCACCATCGCTAAAATATTGCTCAGCGCTCAGTCAGGCAAAAATACGCTGCTTCTGTATAAAGCCAATAATCTGTTGAGTTAACTGATTATCCAGGCAGTCAAAGCTCTGCAGTTCATGCATTGCTCTCAGCCAGGTTAATTGGCGCTTGGCCAGCTGTCTGGTCGCAAAAACACCTCTCTCTCGCATTTCAGTCAGGCTGATTTCATTCTCCAAATACATATATACCTGACGATAGCCGACGCAGCGCATTGCCGGCATATCAGCGGTCACCTGGCATTGATCACGGATCATGTGCACTTCATCCACCAGCCCTATTTCCAGCATCTTGTCAAACCGCTGACTGATGCGAGCATGTAAAACACTGCGATCACCCGGAAGCAAAGCGATATTAAAAACACGATAAGGAAAATCACGATTTTGCTGTTGTTTCAGCATTTCCGACATGGGCCTGCCAGTCAGGTAATAGACTTCCAGTGCGCGCTGGATACGCTGACTGTCATTCGGTTTGATGCGTTCTGCTGTGACAGGATCAAGTCGGCTCAGAACAACATGCATAGCAGGCCACCCTCGTTCGCAGGCTGATTGTTCCAGCTCCTTGCGCATGGCCTCATCAGCTGCAGGCAATGTAGCCAATCCTTGTCGCAATACCTTGAAATAAAGCATGGTGCCACCAGCCAGCAGCGGCACTTTGCCGCGTGCTGTAATCCTATGCATGGTAGACAAGGCATCCTCTCTGAATTGCGCAGCAGAATAACTTTCATCAGGATTGATCAAATCAATCAAATGATGTGGAATTTCTGCCTGAATTGATTTGTCCGGCTTGGCGCTGCCGATATCCATGTACCGATAAACCTGTGCTGAATCAACACTGATAATCTCTACCGGGAAATGGCGCGCGATTTCCATTGCCATGCCAGACTTACCACTGGCAGTGGGTCCCATCAGAAAAATGGCTGCTGGAGATTCTGTATCAGGAGGATTCACGGTCAACTGTTATCAGTTACAATAAAAAGATATGAACAACCGATCGATGTCCGAATCATAATTTTTAATGTTGTCAGCTGAAGTTTCCAAATGACAACAAGGAATATTGAAATGGTTTACTGATACCACCACTATCCACTGGAAAAATCCTTGAAAATACTCGCCATCCTGCTTTTACTATCCATTCTGTATACCCTCGGCTCTGCAGTGTATTACATGATCAAAGACAAGGGCGACAGCACGCGGATGGTCAAGGCTCTCACCGCGCGCGTCATACTATCTCTGACATTGTTTGCGATCATGATGTTATGGGTTTATGTGGAGTACATTCACGGAACATGAGGCAGATCGGTTATCAATAAATTATTTCCACCTTGTCATGACCAAGGCTATCCATAAGCGACTCGATTAGCCTTTCATGTAAATGAACACGCCAGCGACTGCTCAAGTCAATTTCACATCCGGCACCCTCATTGCGAAAATCAATTGATACCGGACAAACTGCTGAAGGCAGCACATTATGCACACCACTTCCCGGAAGATAGGCAACCAATAATTCCTTGAGTTGCACGGGAGTAAGAAGCTCCGGGCTATCAATCACAATTCTCAGTTTTCTGGCATACATTGAACGAGCAGTTGCATAATCAAAAACCTCTTTCGCCACAATACGTTTTTCAGCATTTTCTCCATAGCCATGGCTGACCACAGCGCTTACTACCAGCAGCTGATCCGCCTTCAAACACTGTGAATTCGTACTCAGCAAATCACTGTAAACCACGAGTTCAACTCTCGCCATACCATCATCCAGTGTAACGATCGCCATCTTCCCGCGTCGGGACATTTGTGTCCGGATCGCGTAGATCACACCGGCGATCAGCTGCGGCTCGCGCCCGGGAGCAATCCGTCCAAGGCGCACCGGGATAAAACGGCTTAGTTCTTTAGCATAACTATCATACGGATGGCCACTCAGATAAAATCCCAATGACATTTTTTCATATTGCAGCTTTTCTTTCTCCGGCCATTGTGTGGTCTCCGTTATAACCGGCTGCTGCAACAGATCAGAATTGTCATCAAACAGACTAACCTGACTGGCAGTCAGGCTGCAATGTTCCGCATATTCGAGTGCCATCCCGACGGATGCCATAAGTGCAGCACGATTAGCTTCAACCGTATCAAATGCCCCTGCACGGATCAGCGCCTCAATGGTACGGCGATTAACAATGCGCCGATCAACTCGCTGACAGAAATCTAACAGACCGGTAAATGCTACTCCCTGCTCCCGTGCCCGCACGATCGCCGAAATGGCCGCCTCCCCCGTTCCCTTGATAGCGCCCAGTCCATAGCGGATAGTTTTGCGATCAACCGGAACAAAGTAATAGGCAGACTGATTAATATCCGGCGGCAAAATGGCAATGCCATTCAGCTTACAATCCTCGTAAAACACATTCACCTTGTCAGTGTCATCCATATCTGATGACATACAGGCTGCCATGAATTCCGCAGGATAATGTGCCTTGAGATAGGCAGTCTGGTAAGCAATCAACGCATACGCTGCCGCATGGGATTTATTGAAACCGTAGCCGGCGAATTTTTCCATCAGGCTGAACAACGTTACGGCATCTGCTTCAGCCATGCTGTTTTTGATCGCACCTTCAACGAAAACAGCGCGCTGTTGCGCCATTTCCTCCACTTTCTTTTTACCCATGGCACGCCGCAGTAAATCAGCTCCCCCCAGGCTGTAACCGCCAATCACCTGGGCAATCTGCATTACCTGTTCCTGATAAATCATGATGCCGTAAGTCGGCCCGAGGATTGGCTGCAAGCGAGGATCAAGATACTCCACCCGCTTGCCATGTTTACGCTCGATAAAATCGGGAATCAGATCCATCGGCCCCGGCCGATAAAGCGCCACCAGCGCAATCAGATCTTCAAAACAATCCGGCTTCGCCTTCTGCAGCAGATCTTTCATGCCGCGTGATTCAAACTGAAAAATTCCAACAGTATTGCCTTTCGCCATCAAAGCAAAGGTGGCCATATCTTCAAGTGAAATATCGCCCAGTAAAAAACGACTTTCTTCCACAGATTGTGCGCCAGCATCTTTCTCACTTGATGCGGCCGAACGGTACTGCCGAATATCAGCAACTGCTCGATCAAGAATGGTTAATGTGCGCAACCCGAGAAAATCAAACTTCACCAACCCGACTTTCTCAACATCGTCCTTGTCATACTGACTGACGACTGCATCACCCGCATCCGCGCAGTAAATCGGGCAAAAATCGGTAATCTTGCCCGGTGCAATTAACACTCCACCAGCGTGCATCCCCACATTGCGCGTCAATCCCTCCAGACGCTCAGCCAGTTCCAGCAGATTGCGCACATCCTCTTCCGCTTCTGCACGTTGATTAAGTAATGGCTCAATTTTACGCGCCTTGTACAGGGTCATACCCAGTTCGAATGGCACCAACTTGGCCAGTTGATCGACAAAGTTATACGGCAGGTCAAGCACGCGACCGACATCACGCACCACTGCCTTGGCCGCCATCGTGCCAAACGTTGCGATCTGCGCCACACTCTCCGCACCGTAACGATCACGCACATATTCAATCACCTGCTCACGCCTATCCTGACAGAAATCAATATCAAAATCCGGCATGGAAACCCGCTCTGGATTAAGGAAACGCTCGAACAGTAAATCATAGCGCAGCGGATCCAGATCAGTAATATCCAGCGAATAGGCTACCAGCGAACCTGCTCCAGAACCACGTCCCGGCCCGACTGGTACATTGTGCTGCTTCGCCCAGCTGATAAAGTCAGACACAATCAGGAAATAACCGGCAAATCCCATCTGAATGATGGTTTCTACTTCAAAATCCAGGCGCGCCTGATAAACCGGATATCTTTCATCACGCTGTGCTGCTTCTGGAAATAGTTGTGCCATCCGCACAACCAATCCTGTTTGTGCTTGGTCACGCAAATGCTGCTCGACACTGATTCCCGCTGGTGTCGGGAAATCTGGCAGCCGATTGACTCCCAATTCCAGCATCAGTGAACAGCGCCGGGCAATTTCCACGCTATTAGCCAGCGCTTCCGGCACATCACCAAACAGCTCACTCATTTCTGCCGCTGTCTTGAAATACTGCTGCTCGGTAAATTCCCGGGGACGTCGACGATCTCCCAGCACATAACCCTGTGCGATACATACCCGCGCCTCATGTGCCCTGAAATCCTCCGGCTGCATAAACTGCACCGGATGTGTTGCTACCACAGGCAGTTTTAGATTAGAAACCAGCTCCAGCATGGCATGATTTGTCACCTCCTCATTAGGCCGGCCACAGCGCTGAATTTCCAGATAAAACCTTTCAGGGAATAACGCCGCCCATTCCTGCGCAGCTGTTGCTGCGGCGACTGGATCCGCCAGCAGCAATCGCTCCACTTCGCCCTGCTCCCCTCCGGACAGGGCGATCAATCCTTCTGTCCCGGCTCCCTCCTCCCGAAACCAATCTTTCTTCAGTTCCGCACGACCACGCTGCATGTTCTCCCGATAAGCGCGCGACAGCAGACGGCTCAGCAGTAAATAACCGGAAAATGACTGACACAACAGCAGCAAGCGAAACGGCCGATCCACATCATTTTCATTACTGATCCAAACATCACAACCGGCAATCGGCTTGATTCCGGCCTTGCAAGCATGCTGATAAAACTTGACCAACCCGAAAAGGTTGGACAGATCGGTCAGCGCCAACGCCGGCATACCGGTATCGCGCGCTTTGGCAACCGCTTCTTCAACCCGCACAATACCGTCTACAACGGAATATTCACTGTGCAACCGCAAATGAACGAAAACAGGGTTAATCGGCATGGTGATACAATAAAAACCAAGTGAAATTTTGAAAGATAACCAGTGTGGCGGAAATTATTGCTGACACATCACCTCATTTTACATCATGCTGAAAGCCCCCGAATTACTCCTGCCTGCCGGCTCCCTGGAAAAAATGCGTGCTGCCTATGCCTTTGGCGCAGATGCAGTCTACGCCGGCCAGCCACGCTACTCATTGCGTGCCCGCAACAACGAATTTACACTGCCACAACTGCGTGCCGGGATTATCGAAGCGCGTCAACTTGGCAAAAAATTTTTCGTAGCCAGTAACCTGATGCCCCATAACGCCAAGGTCAAAACCTATCTGCGTGATATGGAACCGGTCATTGAGTTGCAACCCGATGCGCTGATCATGGCTGACCCGGGCCTGATCATGCTGGTTCGGGAAAAATGGCCGGATGTGGCAATTCATCTGTCCGTCCAGGCTAATACCGTCAACTATGCTGCTGTTAAATTCTGGCAATCGCTTGGTCTGACGCGCGTGATCCTCTCGCGTGAACTGTCGCTGGAAGAAATTGCCGAAATCCGCGAACTCTGCCCGGATATGGAACTGGAAGTATTTGTGCACGGCGCCCTCTGCATTGCCTATTCCGGTAGGTGCCTATTATCCGGTTATTTCAATCATCGCGACCCCAATCAGGGCACCTGCACCAACTCCTGCCGCTGGGACTACAAAGTCAAGGCAGCGGCGGAAAATGCCAGTGGAGATATTGAATTACCGCAAAAAATAGACTTCGATTTCAACGAAGCGCTTCAATCAACTGAATCTATTTCTTTCAGTAATACCGCCATACAGCGCCACCCTGCTGCTGATCAGGTCTATCTGATTGAAGAGAGTCAGCGACCGGAGCAACTGATGCCCGTCATGGAAGACGAGCACGGCACCTACATCATGAATTCCAAGGATTTGCGCGCTGTTGAGCATGTTGCACAACTGACTGAAATCGGTATCGATTCACTCAAGGTCGAAGGGAGAACCAAATCAGCTTATTATGTCGCGCGCACTGCACAGGTTTATCGCCAGGCAATTGATGATGCCGTCCATCAGCGACCCTTTGATCCCTCCTTGCTGGGTCAGCTGGAAGGGTTGGCCAATCGCGGCTATACCGACGGCTTCTATCAGCGCCACCACAGCCAGGAAACACAGAATTATCTGCGTGGCCATTCCGAATCTTCCCGCAGCCAGTATGTCGGAGATATCGAACAGATCGATACCGCTTCCGGTATGGCCGAAATCCTGGTCAAAAACCGCTTTCAAATCGGCGATCGCCTGGAAATCGTCCATCCCTCCGGCAATCGCATCATCCAGATCGAACACATGCAGGATCTTGACGGCAACACCGTCAATGTTGCCCCCGGCAGCGGCTATCGCGTCAAAATTCCACTCACCGGAAATGTCGAAAAAGCATTCGTTGCCAGGTTTTTATGAACACTTATATTGGTGTCAGTCCTGTTTATTACTCCATTAAATCAAGATTCACACCAAGGGAAATCGCAGGCTGGCCGTGGATTTACAGTACAATTGCATTATGCAACGCAGCAAAACGCCAACCACAAGAAATTCTGATGCCGAGTTGATACCGGGCAATATCATTCTGATCGGGATGATGGGCGCTGGTAAAACAACGGTTGGAAAATTGCTGGCCAATCTTGTCGGTAAAACTTTCATCGATGTCGATCATGAAATCCAGCAACGCACGGGAGTGGGGATTCCCGTGATTTTCGAAATAGAGGGAGAAGCCGGGTTTCGCAAACGCGAAAGCGAAGTTCTGCGGGAAGTCGTCCAGCAGCAGAATATCGTCCTGGCAACAGGGGGCGGTGCAATATTACATCCGGATAATCGCACTTTGTTGCGACAACACGGCACTGTGATTTATCTATGCGCACCTGTCTCCGAGTTGCGTCGCCGTACGCATCAGGATAAAAACCGTCCTCTGCTGCAAACGGGAAATGCACATGCCAAACTGGCCAGGCTGTTTGCACAACGCGACCCGCTGTATCGTGAAACAGCACACATCATCATGGACAGCGGCAAACAAAGTGCCCGTGCCTTCGTGCAGAAACTGCTGCAGAGATTGCATCAGCTCAATCAGGAATCAACCGGCGCTGAGCTGAAAAGTCATCCCTCCGTTAAACAGCCGGAATAACAGCAGACTGCTTTATACCAAGCAAACCAACCTTTGAAGAACACCAGATGAATGCCATGGAATCAGTTGAAGTCGCACTTGATACTCTCCCGGAAAATCGCAGTTACACCATTCATATCGGACAAGAACTGCTCACCAGGATTGACCTGTTGCTCCCTCATCTGCCCGGCAAGAAAGCTGCAATTGTTACCAACACCACCATCGCACCGCTTTATCTGGAAAAACTGCGCAGCGCGCTGGCTGAACACCAGGTGGAAACCTTTGCGGTCATCCTGCCGGACGGGGAGCAATATAAAAACTGGGAAACACTGAATCTGATTTTTGATGCACTACTGGAGCATCGCTGCGAACGCAAGACGCCGCTGATTGCGCTCGGTGGCGGGGTAATCGGTGATCTGACCGGTTTTGCAGCCGCCAGCTATTTGCGTGGCGTACCCTTTATCCAGATTCCCACCACACTGCTTGCCCAGGTAGATTCGTCCGTAGGCGGAAAAACTGGCATTAATCATCCGCTGGGTAAAAACATGATCGGCGCTTTTTACCAGCCACGCCTGGTTTTAGCCGACTCCGCCACGCTCACTACCCTGCCGGACAGAGAATTACGCGCCGGGATTGCAGAAGTCATCAAATACGGCCTGATTTATGATGCGATATTCTTTGACTGGCTGGAGCACCATATCGAACAGTTGCTGGCGCGTGATTCTGCAGCAATGAATTATGCCATCCGCCGCAGCTGCGAAATCAAGGCAGAAATTGTTTCGCTGGACGAACGTGAAAGTGGCGTGCGCGCACTGCTCAATCTTGGGCATACATTTGGCCATGCCATTGAAAACACTATGGGCTATGGCACATGGTTACATGGTGAAGCCGTTGCTGCCGGCACTCTCATGGCGGCCGATCTCTCCAAGCGTCTGCAACGCACCACTTCACAGGATACCGATCGTATCCAGCGCTTGTTTGAAAATGCCGGGCTGCCGGTAAAAGGCCCGCGCATCGCACCCGAACGCTACCTGGAATCAATGCAGCTCGATAAAAAAGTGAAGGATGGTGCAATCCGCTTCATCCTGCTGGATCGGATCGGCAAGGCTTCGCTGGACAACACTGTTCCCGCCCCATTGCTGCTTGAAACATTGTCAGCCTGCATTGCCGATGCATAATAATCTGCCCCCCTACGCCGTATCCGATACCAATTCGCGTGGTCGCCGTATTCATGAGGATGCACCAACCGGGCGCAGCCAATTTCAGCGCGATCGGGATCGTGTCATCCATTCCACTGCATTCCGTCGATTGGAATATAAAACCCAGGTATTCGTCAACCATGAAGGCGACCTGTTTCGCACACGCCTGACACACAGCTTGGAAGTCGCCCAGATCGGCCGCTCCATCGCGCGCAATTTACAACTCAACGAAGAGCTGGTGGAAGCCATCTCACTAGCACATGACTTGGGCCACACCCCGTTTGGCCATGCCGGGCAGGATGCACTGGATGCCTGTATGAAAGCCTACGGTGGATTTGAGCACAACCTGCAGTCACTCCGGGTGGTGGATGTGCTGGAAGAACGTTATGCCCGATTCGATGGGTTGAATTTATGTTTTGAGACACGCGAAGGGATTCTGAAAAGAGCTACAAAATCCAAGGCCCAAGCGCTGGGGGAATTGGGCGAGCGTTTCCTGCATGGCCGCAGCGCATCACTAGAAGCGCAGCTGGCTAACCTAGCGGACGAAATCGCCTACAACAATCATGACGTGGATGACGGGGTACGTTCCGGCCTCATTACACAGGCACAACTGGAAGAAATCGAAATATTCGCCCAGCATTTACACCAGGTAAAACAACACCACCCGGCTATTACCGGGCGACGCCTGGTTCATGAAACTGTACGTGGCATGATCAATACTTTAGCGACTGATCTGACGACACAAAGCAAAGCTCACATTGAAGCGGCCAGCCCGAACAGCCCGGACAACGTGCGGGAAATGCCGGCTCTGGTTGGTTTCAGCGATACGATCAAACAGCAGCAACAGGAGCTGAAACGTTTTCTGCATAAAAATCTCTACAAGCATTATCAGGTGATGCGTATGAGCAACAAAGCACACCATATCGTTGAAAAACTGTTTTCAGCATTTGCAGCCGAATCTGCATTATTGCCTCCTGAATACCAGCACAAATTTCGCGACTATGGACATCAGGCAATCGCCGACTATATTGCCGGCATGACCGATCGCTATGCAATCAAGGAATACCGGCGCATGTTCGCCATCATTGAAGATTGAACTAATCGCATTACTATTCAACGAAATACAAAAAATCAGCCAATGAAACAACACCGGAGCCATCCGGTTGATCTTTATCCAATTAATCAGAGAAAAAGGAAAACAGCATGAAAACTATCGCAGTTCTTTTCGCAGCGCTCCTGTTGGCTACTGGCTGTGGAAACAAGAACTCCTCCGAAAAAACGACAACTGACGAATCGGAAATCGCACTGATGGGTGAATCCACCACTGCTGGTGAACTTCCATCATTTCTGAAAGAAGGTTTGTCTGAAAAAGAACAAGATGAATTGAAGAAAAAAATCATGCCAACACTGGATGATGGCCTAACTCCCGAGCAACGTTTCCTGAATCTGCGTAAAAAAGCAGAAGCTGGCGATGCAGAAGCACAAAACGGCTTGGGCTCCATGTATTTCTCAGGAGAAGCCGTTTCACACGATGCCCATGGAAACCCTCTAAGTAAAGATCCGGAAGCTGCGGCAGGATGGTTCTATCGGGCAGCCGAGCAAGGTCATGCTGATGCACAATTTAACCTCGGGTTACTGTATTTCACCGGCGAAGGCGTTCCCCAAGACAAGGCCAAGGCGGTAGAACTGTTCACTAAATCTGCCGAACAGGGAAATATTGACGCACAAAATAATCTGGGTGTGATTTACCTGCTGGGGGAAGGCGTTGAGCAAAATACCGATAAAGCAATCGAATGGTTTGAAAAAGCTGCCAAACAGGGAAATGAAGAAGCCATAAAAAATCTGGAAGCCATCCGCACCTCACAGAAAGATCACAAAAAATCTACGGGTGAACAAAAATAACCGAGTCAAGTAAAGTCCGGTCAGCATCTACCTGGCCGGACAGGATCTTGAGTGAAGTGGCATATATAGCAAATATTTACAGCTGCACATTAAAACGCCCCAGTACCCAGATCAAACTGAGATATACGACGACCGTAACACCACACGCGATTGCAAGCGCAGGCCAGAACATGATGCCGTGGCTGAGCAGGGCGGGCAACACCAGGAACAACGGTAACGATGCCAGGACAAGCCAGAAAATGCTGTATGAAAGCTTCACCACAACTTCAATATCGCCAGTGCCGGTGTAGAGCCATATGAACGCAAGCAGCGAAGTGATCGGCAAGGATGCAATAATTGCACCCCAAAACGAGCTGCGCTGACTGATCTCGGAAACAGCCACAACCAGAACAACTGTAATAAAAATTTTGATGACATATTGCCACATGATTTACTAACCGTATTTCATCTCGCTGTCAGAACGGATTTAAAATCTATCCTGGTAAGTGCGTCATTCTTATAGCAATAAAACTCATAGCTGGATACTCCTTGAAACCTGAAAACTTTTTCAAGCAGTATTTTGTCATACTGATCCTTCAATTCATCAAAGTACCGCTTCAGATCCTGAGGCAAATCCTCATAACCAACCGGCCATTCAATTCCAAACTTACCATCCTTGACGTCATATTCGAGTACAAAATGACTGTTGCGCCATGAAATCGCAACCTCATTTTCATATCCTTTATTTTGTGAAATAAAGTTCAGATTATCTTGCTCGATGATATGGGACGACGTACTGAACAGCATGATAAAACCCGAGGCTACCATCGCGCCATATCCAGCTTTTCTAAAAACAAAATTGCTGATCAGAGGCAAGATAAACTTTATGGAAAAAGAAGATACGACGGCTGCCAGCGCTATCAACAACCCCAAGCTCAAGGCCGCTTCCGAATACAGATCAAGTGAAGTATAAACAACCAGTTTTATCACATGCAGGTATACCTCATTGGCAGCTCGGGTTGCGATAATCTCTTCCTTGCTTAATCCATATCTCAAATAAAAACGATTAAAAAGCAACCCCACCGCCCCGATCACCCCTGAAACAAAACCACACAGGAAGCCAACCAGAGCCAGCATGTAATTGGGGTAAGGTTTTTCACCTTTTTGTAGTTCTTTCCCCGACTGCAATAGCTGCGGAATATTAAACAAGAGAAACAAAGCTACCCCAAATTGAAGATATAGGGGATTGATAAACTTGATTAACCACGCCCCCAGAAGCACCGCCGGAATGGAGAACGGAATAAACCAGAAAAATATCCGGGTATTGACGTGTTTTCTGAAAACAACGATACGTGATGCTGCACTGGCAAATGTACCCAGCGTCAGCGAAAAAGGGATCAGCGAAGCAGGAAGAAGCAAGCTAAGCAGTGGGATCAGAATCAGGCTGGCTCCCCCTCCACATATAGCACTGACCCAGAAAGTTAAAACTATGCCAGGAAAAAGCAACGCTATCTTCAATAACATTAATCAGCCTTGAATAAATCGATTTTCTGCATCAAAACGAACCTGGCGGCATCCCGGTTTTAATCATTGCACCCGGAAAGAATATTCGCTTTTATCAAACTATCTCTATTGCAATGATTCAACCACTATCATTTTTTCCCATCCGGCAAAGTATCTATTTCAAATAGTTCCCATAAAGCATAAAAATATTGATACTAATGTTAACATTAACTATAATTATTCTCATTAACGAGTTTATAAGAAAGATATTTTGATGCATACAGGCTCACCGTTTCCGGGTGCGTAATCCCCGCTCGATTGATGCCATGTGCATACCTGTAATACCCAACCGTTTCGTCACGATAATACTGTAATCAAGGATTAATCCCTGAACACAAATGATCTCTGTTTGTATTTTTCAGCTGCTAGCTGCAAGCCAGCCAATAATTTTGTCAAAAGGAAATTAAATGCCACAACCACCAAAAACATTGCTCCCCCTCGGCGCTGCCCTGATGGTCGGCGGGCTGTCAATCAGTGCTTTTGCGGCAGAAGGAGATGATTACCCCAAAAAAACGCCTGTTCTCCCTACCATCAAAGTAGAAGCAGGTGCCGAAGCTGAAAAGGACGGATACCGTGCCACCACTACCCGTGTCGGCAAAACATTGCAGGATCCACACGACATCCCCCAGGCAGTGACGACCGTCACCAACCAATTGATGCAAGACCAGCAGGTCAGCTCACTCAAGGATGCGCTGCGCAACGTGGCTGGCCTGACTTTCAACGCTGCCGAGGGCGGCCGTTCCGGTGATAACATGATGTTGCGTGGCTTCTACACCTTTGGTGATATTTATCTGGATGGTATTCGCGATACGGCACAGTACAACCGTGAAACTTTCTATCTGGAACAAATAGACGTATTGCGTGGTGCCGGAGCAATGATGTTTGGGCGTGGTCAGGCCGGTGGTGTTATCAACCAGGTCAGCAAGGTGCCGCATCTGGGAGACAGAGGGAAAATTACCGGTAGTGTGGGTATGTATGGCTATTATGAGATGACCGGTGATTTCAACAAACAAATCACTGATACCATCGCCTTCCGCTTCAATGGGATGAAACGGTTTGACGGCGGCTGGCGTAAAAACCCGGCAGCCAATGACAGACCGACACTGGAACGGGATGGGGTCGCCGCCAGCCTGGGAATCGGGCTTAACACCGACAACGAACTTATTCTGAGCCATATCTACACCACAGTAGATGACAAGCCTGATTATGGCGTAAGTTTTGACAGCACAACACGCAAACCACAGGAAAAATTCCCGGTAAAATATTACTGGGGTACCAACAGCACGTTCGATAAAGGTACGGTTAACATTTCAACTGCCAGCTTTACCCACCGCTTCTCACCCGCCAGTGAATGGCGCACGCAAGTACGTTATGCAGACTATGAACGCAGTTACTGGGCACGTACCCCCAGCCTGACTATTGCACCCAACGCCGAAGGCAAGATATGTAACACACCCACATCGTGTAGTGGTGGCCCAACTCGCTCCATGAATTACAAGACCATAACGGTACAGACAGACTATAACCATCGGTTTCACTTGTTTGGCATGAACCACGACTTCCTGCTGGGTGGAGAATATCTCAATGAAGACAGCTTCCGCCATTCCCTGCAGAATTTCGGTGGAACCACGTCAGCTAATCCGCCTCTGTTCCGGCCTTACAAAGCCAACTCAGCAGGAATTCCAGTCGAATTTAATTCCGATACTTACGCAGTATATGTACAGAATACGGTTGAATTCATCCCCAAGTGGAAACTCACACTGGGAGGAAGACGCGATGAAATGCGGGCAACATATTCCAGCGCAACCTCTCCCAAGCTGAATTATGGTCAATGGAGTACGCGCGCAGCACTGTCCTACCACTTTTCGGATCAATCCCATATCTATATGGCGTCCAGCAGTTCATTCAGCCCGACAGCCGATTTGTACCAACTCACCGTTCAACCTTTGCCACCGGAACGCAGTAATGTCAAAGAAATTGGTGCCAAATGGCTATTGTTCGATGGTGATCTGGCATTGCGTACAGCGCTTTATCATGCGGAAAAGAAATGGGAGCGCAATACTGACCTGGAATCCACTGCGGCAATTCTTACCAAAAAGCGCCGTACAAACGGCATTGAACTGGAGCTGGCAGGCCGTATTACACCCAACTGGGAAGTCTTCTCCGGACTTGCTCTGATGGATCCGGAGATTCTGGAAGTTGCTGAAAACGTCAACGCCACAACAGGCGTTCTGACTTCAGCCAACCCTGACTATAAAGGCAGACGTCCGCGCAATACTCCGCCTTACACATTCAACCTGTGGACTACCTACAAGCTGCCCTACGGCTGGAAAATTGGCGGTGGTGTTGAGGTTAAAGGCAAGCGTTACGGTTACAATCCAAGCGGCACCGGCCCAATCCCCACCTTGCCGGGTGAAACCAAATTCCATCCGAACACTGCACCTGCTTACATGCGCTGGGATGCGATGGTGGCTTACGAACAACCGAGATGGGCCATGCGGCTGAATGTACAGAACGTGTTCAACACAACCTACTATGATGCCATCTATGACAACGGCCCATTTACCATCCCTGGCCAGCGTCGCAGAGTTATCATGACGGCTGAATACAAATTCTGATTTAGTCCTGACCGGAAATATAATCAAGTGCTGCTGGCAATCGACAATGTATTAACTGAAGAGGAGCTCGCAGCAGCAAACGCTCTGTTAGCTGAATCTGCCTGGGTGAGTGGCCTGGTAACCGCCGGCACCCAGGCTGCCAAGGTCAAAAATAATCAGCAATTACCGGAAGATTCCCCACAAATGGCAGTGCTGCGCAGACTGGTGTTAGGGGCATTGAACCGTAATGCCCTGTTCTTCACGGCAACCCTGCCAAAGAAAATCATGCCGCCATTTTTCAACCGCTACAGCGGAAAAACCAATCATTACGGCTTCCATGTGGACAACGCCATGCGTATGTTGCCGGATGGCGGCGGCTACGTGCGCGCGGATGTATCCGCCACCCTGTTCCTGTCCGACCCACAAACCTACGATGGTGGTGAACTGGTGATTAACGATACCTTTGGTCAGCAAAGTGTGAAACTGCAGGCGGGAAGCATGGTGATATACCCCTCTTCTTCTGTTCATCAGGTCACGCCGGTCACACGTGGCGAACGGATTGCCTGCTTCATGTTCATTCAAAGCATGGTGCGTGATCCCGATCAACGTCGCCTGTTGTATGAAATGGATATGGCATTGCTGCAATTGCGCCAAAACATTGGCGAAACCGAAGCGGTTGTCAGTCTCACCGGTACCTACCACAACCTGCTGCGGCAATGGGCTGAAAGCTGATAAAGCACACCAACCGGGTTGCCTCAACCCCTTAGGTTTTGCAACGACACCCCACCCCGTCATTGCGAAAAGCGCAGCGCCGAAGCAATCCAGCAACGATCGCAACAGAAGAACTGGATCGCCACGCAGCTTCGCTGCTCGCGAAGACGGAGAAGGTGGTTGCAGTTCGCAGGTAAACCACCCAAGGGGAATTGGTATCGCAATTACGCATAAATTATTGCGTCAGGCTTTTGCTTTTATAGTTGCTACGAAAAATGTGGTGTTTTCACCAGAATTCGCTTGACACAAAGTACAGTTCATTGCGACTGCGAAGGAAGCAGGAAGCAATCCAGAATGAAGATAAGGGCATTCCTGTACAATCTGCTAATGTTTGCCGGATTGCTTCAATCCTGCAGATTTTTGCAATGACGAAGAAAGTGACGGTCTTTACGGATATAACAAAGTAGAAAATGATCCGGAAACATCACTACCAGGGATATCTGAATCACCGCAATCTGATGACCGCAGGATAACAAAATAAGTCAGCACTTTCAAAATGAACGAGCTGTTACCTAAACTCTCAACTGTCCCGGAAGGCATACACAGCCCATCCGATTACCTCTCTTATGCCAAAGAACGCCTGCCACCTGAAATCTGGCGCTATCTGGAAGAAGGCAGTGCTAATAATGTCAGCCTGCAAGCTAACCTTCACGTATTCGATTCAATTCATCTCATTCCACGGCCACTGTCCGATGTGCGCAGCGGTCATACGCAAATCACCCTGTTTGGGCAAACGCTCACCCACCCCGTCATTCTGGCGCCATTAGCTTACCAGCGCCTGTACCACCCACACGGAGAATCTGCCAGTGCTATGGCAGCCAGTGCGCAGGAAGGGCAGTTCTGCGTCAGCAGCCTGGCGAGTCAAACGCTGGAAGACATTATCAGCGCAGCCGGACAACCCTTATGGTTTCAGCTGTACTGGCAGGAAAATCGTGAGCGAACACTGAAATTGCTGCAGCGAGCCATTGCAGCAGGTTACAGCACTATCGTGTTCACAGTGGATGCCCCGATCAAACAGGCAACCATCCAGCTACCAGCCGCCATCCGACCAGTAAACCTGGATTTTCCCACACCCTTTCCAACGCTATCACCGCAACAAAGCCAGGTATTCGACGGCTGGATGGCGCAAGCTCCACGTTGGGAGGATCTCGCCTGGTTGCGGGATCAGATCTCGCTACCATTGCTAGTCAAAGGCATGCTGCACCCGGAGGATGCCGAAAAAGTGATCAATCTGGGATGCGATGGGCTGGTAGTCTCCAACCACGGTGGACGTGTCCTGGATGGCGCACCGGCAAGCCTTGCCCACCTGCCGCCAATCGTCCGCACCATCTCCGGCCGGGGAAAGGTACTGTTCGACAGCGGCATTCGCAATGGACGAGATATTTACAAGGCACTCGCCTTGGGCGCGGATGCAGTCATGATTGGCCGCCCCTACATCTGGGGGTTGGCCACAGCAGGCGCCATCGGTGTGGCGCATGTCATTCGCCTGCTGCGCGATGAACTGGAACTGACCATGGCGCTGACCGGCACCACCAGCATCCAGGAAATTACAAAGGAAAAAATACAGATTAGTCGGAATCAGGATCCGGATTGAGGCGATCAAGATACCGGATTGAACACCTGGAAATACGATTATCACACCCCGCAACTGATCTTCTCTTTATCCATCTGATGTCACTTCTGTAAAATCCAGTCACTGCGGGAAGATTGCAGGATGGCGCGGCAGCATATCGTGTATTTACCAGCAATCCTCACTATCTTTTGTCTGTTTCATCCACATATAGAATTCATAAATATATTCTATATTGCGAATATACAAATACAACATTACACTTTCATCCTTCTATTTCAACAGCAGGTGTTTCAATGTCAGATGTGTTGCGACAATTCAAGGCCAGTGTTTTTCAGGCACTGGCACACCCAACACGCATCGCTATCGTAGAAGTGTTACGAGAAGGTGAGTTATCTGCCGGTGCTATTATCGAAAAATTAGCACTGGAGCAAGCCAATGCTTCACAGCATCTAGCCGTTTTGCGCACCAAACATGTTGTCGTTGCGCGCAAAGAAGGCAATCAGGTTTTTTATACGGTGCGTGATCCACTTCTTATTGAAGTTCTGGATATCCTGCGTTGCTACTTTCAGGCGCACATTGAGGAATCCGTAACGATGTTTCAGGAGCTTGAGCGGATGGACAGAACGGAATCTACTGAACAATGAGCCAACACATTTCTAATAGCAATAAGTGGCTACCGAAACTTGTTGTATGTCTGCGCAACTACTCCAGGCAGGATTTTCTGGCTGATCTGATTGCCGGATTAACTGTTGGTCTGGTCGCACTACCGTTGGTAATGGCCTTCGGTATCACTTCAGGCGCCACGCCACAGTCTGGGATTTATACAGCGGTTATGGCTGGCTTCATTATCTTGGCACTGGGTAGCTCGCGCACTCAAATCGGCGGCCCAACCGGTGCGTTTGTGGTGATTGTTGCAGACATTATCATCAAATTTGGTTTCTCCGGTTTATTGATGGTTACGATGATGGCTGGCGTAATTTTAGTCATTATGGAAGTAACGGGCCTGGGTACAGCAGTCAAGTTCATTCCACGCCCGGTAATTATCGGTTTTACCAACGGGATTGCGTTGCTGATTGCCTCGACGCAAATCAAGGGTTTTCTAGGACTGGAAACACTCGACGCTCCCAGCGAATTTGCAGAACACATTGCCATGCTTTGGGCCTATATCGACACCATTAATCTACCGACTGTGCTGATGGCAAGTGCCTCCCTTGCAGTTATTTTGCTGTTTCCACACCTTAATAAACGTATTCCCGGTTTAATTGTGGCGCTGTTTCTGAGCACTGCTCTTGCTACAGCTTTCAACTTGCCGATTGAAACCATTGGCAGCAAATTTGGTGACATCCCAACTGGCTTGCCCACACTGGCGACGCCCGCTTTTCAGTCGGATCTGATCATACCGTTACTGCCTTCTGCACTGACTGTTGCGCTGCTGGCAGCAGTAGAAGGTCTGCTCTCAGCAGTAGTTGCTGATGGCATGAGTGGTGATAAACACAATTCTAATGCGGAGCTAATTGCTCAAGGTGTAGCAAACCTGGCAACACCCTTGGCAGGCAGAATTCCTGCAACTGGTGCAATCGCACGCACGGCAACAAACATTCGCTCCGGCGCAAAAACGCTGATCGCGGGCATTATCCATGCCCTGACACTGTTACTCATTTTGCTGGTCGCAGTGCCCCTGGTACGTTTTATCCCACTGGCAGTACTGGCAGCAGTGTTATTTGTGGTTGCCTACAACATGGGGGAATGGAAAGAAATCCGTGTCATCATGCGTCTTTCCAGAACTGATCAGGCGGCATGGATCACCACGTTCAGCCTGACTGTGCTGGCTGACTTAACAGTTGCAGTTGCAGTTGCAGTTGCAGTTGCAGTTGCAGTTGCAGTTGCAGTTGCAGTTGCAGTTGCAGTTGGAATCGTGCTGGCTGTGCTGCTGTACATCTACCGTGTATCACAAACTACCTCCGTATACACGGTAACCTGAATACATTCAGAGCGGACGTGCTCACGGTTTACAAGACAGAGGACTCTCGCCTTACGTTTCAATACTGCGCATTCATGGGCCGTTTTTATTTGGCGTGACCGATAAACTGATAGAAAAGACTGCTGATCTTACCCAGTTTGCACCCATTGTGATTTTGCACCTGCACAACAGGACTGCATGCACTGGAAAGTCTGCCCGAACGCCTGCAGCAAGCGGGTAAAACATTGCTATTGTGTAGCGTGCGTGATCAGCCGGCACGGCTGCTGGAGCGTTCATCCCTTATTACTTGCATCGGACGAGAAAATGCTCTGCCGCATGTCGAAGCGGCATTGCTGCGTGCAAAGGAAATCACAGAAAGTTTTGACGGCATAGGCCAGGAGATTGTCAAAGATTACAGCACTCACCCGCCAGTGTAGTGTACAGCAAATTATTCGATTGGCTCCTGTTTAACTGCTGCAAGCTTTTCAAGCAAAACTTCCTGTGCACTGAATCTGCTGTTTCTTCTGGCTGATTTGCGTTTGTAATACCCGTCTCCATCCATTTCCCAGGCTTGCACGTTATCACGCAGATACGGTTTTAATCCTTCCACGATCACTCGCTTCTTCAATCGCGGGTCAAGTACCGGGAAACAAATTTCCACGCGCCGGAAGAAATTCCGGCCCATCCAGTCAGCGCTTGCCAGATAGACGTTGTGCTGCTTACCGTTGAGAAAATAAAAAATACGGGAATGCTCCAGAAACCGCCCGACAATGGAACGCACCCGGATATTCTCCGATAACCCCGGTACACCAGGGCGTAATGCACAGGCACCTCGTACAATCAGATTAATTTTCACCCCGGCTGCAGAAGCGGCATACAACGCCTGAATGACAGCCGGTTCCAGCAAGGCATTCATTTTGGCAATGATGGCAGCTGACTTGCCTGCAGTAGCATGTTTTACTTCCTGCTGGATGCTGTTCAGAATCTGGCCATGCAAATTAAAAGGCGACTGCCAGAGATGTCGCAGCTTGCTTGCCTTGCCCAGCCCGGTTAATTGCAAAAACACCTCGCTGACATCAGTACAGATTTCTTCATGGCAGGTCAGCAAGCCGAAATCGGTATAAACCCGTGCTGTTCCCGTATGATAATTGCCTGTTCCCAGGTGTACATAGCGCTTTAGCTGGCCTGCTTCACGCCGCACCACCATGGCCATTTTGCAGTGTGTTTTGTGGCCAAAGACACCATAAATAACGTGCGCGCCCACCTCTTCGAGCCGCTTAGCCCAGTTGATATTGGCTTCTTCATCGAAGCGGGCGAGCAGTTCCACCACTACTGTCACTTCCTTGCCCAGACTGGCGGCTGCTACAAGCGCCTCCATCAAGGTCGAATCTGATCCGGTACGATAAACCGTCTGCTTGATCGCCATCACATCCGGATCAGCGCTGGCTTGCTGGATGAATTCAACAACCGGCTGAAACGACTGGTAAGGATGGTGCAACAAGATATCGCCCTTACTGATCACCTCAAAAATATTATGCCCCTTCTTTTTCCGGGGCAAAAAAGGAAGACCGGGAACGAAGCGTGGAAATTTGAGATCAGGCCGGTCGATCAGATCAAACACCTGCATCAACCTGGCCAGATTGACCGGACCGTTTACCTGAAACAAATCCTCATTTTTGAGTGCAAACTGTTCCAGCAGAAATTCCGCCATTTGCTGTGAGCAGTTATCTGCTACCTCGAGCCTGACTGCATCCCCCAGATGGCGCTGCGATAACTCGCCCTGCAATGCGACCCGCAGATTCTTGATTTCTTCTTCATCCACATACAAATCACTATCGCGGGTAACGCGGAACTGGTAACAACCCGTGACATGCATCCCGGCGAAAAGTTCGCCGACATGCGCGTGAATAATGGAGGACAAAAACACGAAACTATAGGGACAACTACTGACTTCTTTCGGCAACCGTATCAGACGCGGCAGGATACGGGGTGCCTGTACGATTGCAACACCAGAGTTACGGCCAAATGCATCTTTTCCTTCCAGTCCGACCGCAAAATTCAGGCTTTTATTCAACACGCGCGGAAAAGGATGTAAAGGATCAAGACCGATGGGAGTCAGCATCGGCATCAGTTCACGAAAGAAAAAATCCCGGATCCATTCACGCTGGCTATCACTCCAGACATTACGGCGCAAAAAACAGATGCCCTGCTCCGCCAGCGCGGGAAGAACGTCATCATTGAGCAACTGATATTGCCGGGAAATCAGTTCATGCACCTGCCCGGATACGCGCTCAAACGTCTGCCCCGGCGACATGCCATCCGAACCAAAACCTGGGGAATCCAACTTGATCTGTTCTTTCAGCCCGGCAATGCGCACTTCAAAGAACTCATCAAGATTGCTGCTGACAATACAGATAAAGCGCAAACGCTCCAGCAACGGGATTGCTTCATTTTCCGCCTGAGCCAGCACGCGGCGATTAAATTCGATCTGGCTAAGCTCGCGGTTCAAAAACTGTTTGGCAAGCGGGATATCCGGCCTGATTGCCGATACCTTGTCCGGTTCATTATTTACCACGATCAATCACTGTCCAATATTTCCGGAATATAGATGACGGTTGCAATAGTTTATTTCTCGGGAGGAACGTAGCCAACCGGCTGCTCAGCCCCTTCACCAAAGAAATAGGCTTCCATCTGGGTGGCGAGATATTTGCGCGCCTTGATATCTGCCATGCTCAGCCGCATTTCATTCACCAGCATCGTCTGGTGTTTGATCCATTGCCCCCATGCTTCCCTGGAGACATTTTCAAAAATCCGTTTGCCCAATTCCCCGGGGTAAGGTGGAAAATCCAGCCCCTCTGCTTCACACCCGAGTTTGATACAGTTCACATTTCTGGCCATATTATTGTTATCCATTCAGATTGATTACACGATTATTTTTATGAAAGATGAATACACGTAATGCTAATGGGCAGTTTACAATATATTTTCCGAATGAATAGATTCGGAAGCAGCTACTGTTAGCCCCATAATATAATCATCACATTCCAGCCCGCCCATGTTGAATTTACGCGTCCCTACCTTGCGGAACCCCATGCGGGTATAAAACCCGATAGCGGCATCGTTATGTTCATACACACCGAGTAACAACCGCTCTGCCAGGCGAGCGCGCGATTCAGCAATGGCTTCCTGTAACAGCCTTTTGCCAAGGCCCTGCCCCTGAAATTTGCTGAAGACATAAATTCGTTTCAACTCAAGATCACGCGAAGAATTGTCCGACAGCAGAAGCGGCGATGGTGCGACAGCCATGTAGCCAACGGGGGCGTGACCCGGGCTGATTTCAGCCAGCCAGAGTTGATAGCGGCTGTCGGCCAACCAGCTGCGATAACATTCAACAGAATGGGCGCTGGCACAATGCGCAAGAATATTTTGTCCATCCAGAACGCCCGCAAACGCTTCGAGAAATGTCGCCTGGCCAATCAGTGCCAGTACTGCTTCATCACCAGATGAGCAGGTTCGTATCCGGATTTTACTGTTCATCTGGTCACTCATTTTCATCGTGCTCAGCATTCTCATTCCGCTCATTGGCTGAAAATTCGGGGAGAAGGCTGCCAGCCTTCTGATATTCCAGCCGGATCAGGCTGTGCCCCCGGAATGCCGGCACAATTAACTGCTCGTCAGTACGAAACGGCTCTGTCGCCGGACGCAATCCCGCTCGCCAGGCTTCCATGGCCTCATCCGCCGGAGACGCTCCTTGTCTAAATACTGGTTTGGGTTGTGATCGTTTCTTACGTCTTTCATCACTCCGGTACTGTTGCAATGCCATGCAACTGGCAAAAGGAAAACAAGGATACAACCATTGCACATCCGGGTAGATCGGAAGCGGTTGCATATAAAAAGGGAAATATGACAAACCACCCCCCACCCAGATTTCCGGAAGAATCAGGGATTGCCTGCTGTGAAGTGATGGTCGATCGAAACCAGGTTCAGAAAAACTTGTGCCAGGAAAAACGATCAGTATGACAAGTACCCACAACAGTCTGTCGTGCCTCTTTATCCACCATCTCATATTCATCTCTCCTGTTACGCCCCATACATCCCGTCTGCGGGAAATAGCTGTTCTGCAACCCTCCCGGTACAATGTCCAATTCAGTCACAAGATTCAAGAATACCACTCATGCCCTCTCATCAGTCAATTCTGCCGCCCCCTCGCCTGACTACTGAAGAACCCGGCTCCTTCGCTGCCTTTTCACTGGAA
The DNA here is from genome assembly GCF_900116685.1 of Nitrosomonas eutropha. GTDB lineage: Bacteria > Pseudomonadota > Gammaproteobacteria > Burkholderiales > Nitrosomonadaceae > Nitrosomonas > Nitrosomonas eutropha_A. Next base: position 30,846 of record NZ_FPBL01000004.1, on the reverse strand, counting down.
AAGCGCTTACCTGTCATTCTTGGCAAGCTTATAGATAACGCTGACACATCCGTTGCACATGCTTTACAGCAATTGGCAACAGAGATGCGAGAAGGAAAAATCACCCCCTTGCCGCCGGTAATTTTTGGCACACTTGATCAGGTAATCAAGCCGTATAGCGGGCGGCGCTGGGCAAACATGCCGTTTCTTACCGTTGAGCTCTATTTCTACGCACGAATTTTGCTGGCTTTCGGTTATAGCACGGCCACACCGGTTGATCCTTTCCAGCCAGCTAAGGAAGCGGCCAACTTACAGGCTATCGAATCGCTTGCCACGCTGGCTGAATATTGTGATCCCGACTGTGATATCCGCAAGCTGCTGCACTGGTCAGTCATTGGCAACACAGCGGATCTCAGTCAACACATCATTCCAGAAATTGATCAGGTTTCGCTGCTGGTGGATGAGAGTGAGACGGCAACAAAGTTAATTGTTTCCGGAATGCAGCGGATTGATCTGGTGTTTGATAATGCCGGAATGGATGTACTGACAGACTTGCTGCTGATTCGCAGGATCAGCAGCTACTGCTCACACATCGTTGCGCATGTCAGACCCTATCCAATGTTTGTTTCGGACATGACCATGATCAATATGGAAAATCTGATTGAAAAACTGAGAATTTCATCTGTTCCGGCGGCACGCAAACTGGGAGAAGATATTACGCAGTTGTTACGTCAAAATCAGCTGACACTGCGCACCAGTCCTGCATTGGGATTACCTGCCAGTTTTTATGCGGATGAAACACTTACCTGCGAAACTTTTGAGAATACAGAACTGGTTATTTTCAAGGGAGATTTGAATTACCGCTATTTTGCTGGTGATCGACGCTGGCCGCACACTACAGAAAAAGATTATTTTTTGCAGCGTTTTGGCCGATCAGCCCTGTTTTTACGCACACTCAAATCAGAAGTACTGGCTAGCCTCACCCCTGAAGTTGCCGCTAAAACCACCACGCTTCAACCAGACTGGCTCACCTGTGGCCGCTACGGCATCATTCAGGTTTTTACTGGATAGCAGGAACAACAATCATTGCAATAAGCAGCCATGAAAACAACATCAATGTCGCTGTCACAACCGCTTTGAACTGCCATATACCTGATTTTTTAAAACCATCACCCGCAAGATGCTCAAAGGATGGTTCCTGAAAATCTGTTTCAGAAATCTGTTTGTCTTCGGCTTCAGCTTTGATCAGAAAATCCCTGGACTTGGCTTTCAAAACGAGTTTTATCGCTTCATTCTGCATGCGCTGATAACGGTTACGTTCCGTTACGAGGCTGTTGTAATTCTTCTTGCAAAATCTGATGGTATACGAGTACCAGAGCACCCCATAAATGGCACTGATCAGAAACAATATGACAAGAGGTCCGAGAAAGCTTCCCATAGCTACAGCTGCCTGCTTCACTTTATCGGCATTGGCCAGACTCACCATCGCAACACCCGCTACAAATGTCCAGATGCTTAATGTGAGTCTCCATTCAACCGTTTGCAGTACTTCTACACGCTTGAGATGCAGTTCTGCAATCTTCAAATATAATTCTTCCCGGTTCATATCATTCCCCAAAAAGCAGATCGTCACGAGTTTACCTGAATACCGGCAATCTGCTGAACACGGGTAAGTGAAACAGGCTAAATCATATTAAACAGTGACAGCCCGGAAACGCGCGTAAAAGTCTTTTGTGCTGCTTCCAGTGAAGCCTGCTGACGCATCAGGTCAGAGATAGCTTGCGCAAAATCCAGATCCTGCAGGCGCGAGAGTGATTGTTGATACTGAACGGCAGTATCCTCACCAATCTGCTGCAGCGCATCGACTTCCTGCAGCCGTGATCCAACTGCCGCCCGTTTGGTCAGTACATTATCCAATGCAACATCGAGATCCTGCAAAGCGGTACTTACTGCGTTATTCAGTGTAGCGCCACCACCGGGCGTTTCCAGTGCGCCAATAAAATCTTCAACAGTGTTAAACAGATTCGAACCATCCGCTCCAAAAACATCCTTCCCCGTTTCACTCACCTCAAGCTGACGGGAACCGGAAACCTGTATCAGACGCTGCACCGAATCACCTTCATACGTCACAACGCCGGCAGACTGTTCGACGAACGGTTGGGTATTGCCCTTAAAGCCGGAGAATAGATAATTGCCCTGTTCATCCTTGGTATTTGCCAGCCCCAACAAGTGCCCGAAATGACCGCGCAGTTCAATGGCCATCATCTTGCGCTCACTGTCTGAAAATGCCGGATTACCGGCCGCCACTGCCATGGTTCTGGCACTCTGGATCACGCTGGAAACACTGCCGAGTGTGCTATCCACTTGCTGCAGGCTGTCCATTGCCCGGTAACGGTTATCAGCATATTGCGTATTTAATGCCAGTGATTGGGATAACTCATGGGCGCGCGCCGCTCCGATCGGATCATCCGATGGGGTCATGATGCGCTTGCCGCTTGAAAGCTGTTGCTGCAGCTTGAGCAATGAACTTTGCTGTTGCAGCATGGATCTTGTTCCCTGGTCATATAAGGTATTGGTACTGACGCGCATGATAAATTCCTTTTCTGTCAAAAATTGATCAGATTCTGAGCAACGAATCAAACAGCGAATTACTGATTTCGATCACCTTGCTGGAAGCCTGGAACATCCGCTGATAACGCAGCAGATTAGCGGCTTCTTCCTCCAGATTGACCCCGGATAATGACTGTATGGCCTGATCTGTCTGCGCAAGCAGACTCTCCTGCGCCTGACTGGTCACTTCCAGTTCACGGGTTTTGTTACCCACCAGGCTGACCAGACTTGAATACGCCGACTGATAGGAGACTGTTCCCCCTTGCAACATATTTTTCGTTTGCAACTCGGCAAGCTGCAAAGCATTACGGTTATTAGCCACCTCACCAACACTATCTGCCGCAGCAATGAGGGCAGGATCAGTGATTGCCACTCGAATATTCCGGGCGGCAGCAGGGCCCGTTACCGTAAAAAAATTTACACCCGGTGCACCCGACAGATTCTTCCCCTGAATATGCTGAGCATTAAACGTATTGGCAAATCCCAGCGCCAGTTGATTGAATCCATCTTGAATGGGATCCAGTGTTTCGCTGCGAAAAGCCAGCAATCCGCCCAGGCTACCCCCCTGCAACTGGTGTTCTGGCAGCACTATTTCTCCACCTTGTTGATCCATTGCCACTACCAGACGTTGTGGATCACTTGAAGAGGGCACCGCCTTGAGTGCCATAGCACTGGTGCCGACCACCAGCGACTGACCATTACCGATGAAGACGTTGTAATGGCCATTACTCTGACGCACGACATCCACATTGGCCAGTTTGCTGAGATCACGGATGAGCGCATCGCGCTGATCATACAGATCATTGGCCGGCTGACCATTCGCTGAGCCTTCTACTGCCTGGATATTGGTATTCAGCCGCACAACCTGCTGCGCCAGTGAATTGATCTCATTCACGCTACTGGCAATCTGGCTGTTCACTCCCTCTCTCATTTCTGATAAACGCTGATCCATTGACTGGAAGCGGGAAACCAGCGCTTCAGCATTGCTCAACATTGCCTGGCGAGAAGGGATCGAGGTCGGGCTGGAGGCAACATCCTGTACCGCATTAAAAAAATTGTGCAGCGCCGGCGTCAGCCCGGAAGTGGTATCCGCCAACAAATTATCGATCTGCTTGATCTCGTTGTAATGACTATCTAACTGACTGCTCTGGCCCTGCGCCTGCAACGACTGACTGACCAGATACTGATTGTAGATACGCTGTACGGTTGACACCTGCACGCCTCGACCAATAAACCCATTACTGTGCGGCAGTGGTGTATTCGTACTCTGAATAGCTTGCTGGCGGTTATAACCGGGTGTTGTCGCATTGCTGATATTGTGGCTGGTCGTTAGTAAGGCAGTTTGTGCAGCCTGCAGCCCGGAAATGCCTACATTCATAATACTATTTGCCATTGTCCTATCCTCGATAGTCGTGAATTACTTCTATTTGTTTACGGCAAAATTCCGGTGGGATTAAAGCAATAATTCAGCATATTTGCTCATTTCGTTATGAATCCCGCACCCCTCTCTCTATCTTTACGAGATCCGCTTTAAGATTTAGCCGTGACTGTGAATGTAGTAAAACAGATAGCGAGCAACTCAACACCTTTGGAGCCACTGCTACTGGATGCTGGCATTCGCAAAAAAGTGGCAGATATTCGATAATTCTTTATATGTTCAATGCATCACTATTAATAATCTTCAGCAGCTTTTCCGCGTAGGATGGATCAGTCGCATAACCAGCCTGCTGCAACCCCCAGGCAAACGCTGTGGCACTGCGGCTTTTCAGCACAGCTGCATAACGGGGGTTGTTCTGCAGTAACCGCGCATAGTCTCGGAAGGCTTCCTCGTAGGAACTGTAAGCCCGGAATTTTTCCCTGATCTTCTGCGGTGTACCATCCACATATTCGGTGGTCATGGTTTCCACCACTTGTCCGCGCCAGTTCCCACTTGCCTTGATGCCAAACAGATTGAAGCTTGGCTGATTGTCCGCCCGGCGGATCTGATGCCTGCCCCAGCCGGTTTCCAGTGCGGCCTGGGCAATCATGAAATGTTCCGGGATGCCGGTTTCACGCGCTATCTTGCGGGCATGCGGCAATACATCCAGCACAAATTCTCTGGGTTGATCAATCACAGACATCTCAGGGCCATCATTCCCAGAGCTGGAAGCAATTCCCATCCGGTTCGGCTGCAATGCAGGCGAGACAGCTGAAAAATTTGGTTTAGCGGTAGCTCGATTGAGATTCGCCCAGAGTTGAGAAGGCAGATCCTTTGTTTGCCCCGGCGCCAGTGAAACCAGCGGTTTCTCATCATTTCCGACAATAGCTGTCAGGAGAGATTCTGCTCCGTCTATGGCATTAGCCTGTTCCTTGTCAATAGCTTGTGACAGTTGCCGCACGATCATGTCTGCCAGGCCAATTCCCTTGTCAGAAAGATTCTGTACCAGTTGCTGATCAAGCATCTGGGTATAAAAACGTGATTGATCACTATCAAACAATCCTTCTTTGGGCGTAGCTTCACGCATACTTTTCATCATCATGTTGAGAAACAGCGCCTCAAACTGTTTTGCTGTCTGCTTCAGCCCTTCCTGCGGATCGCGCCGAGCCTGATCGCGCAATTGATCAACTGCTTGCGCATCAATAGCCAGCTGGCCGGAAATATCAGATGAATTGATCATGTTGCCAACCCAATCAAATAATTTCCAACTCTGCCCGTAATGACCCTGCCGCCTTGAGTGCCTGCAAAATTGCCAGCAAATCCTGCGGAGTGGCACCAATGGCATTCAGCGCTTTCACCACATCAGCCAGACTGGCTGATCCCGGCAACAACATCAGATTACCTTCTTCCGAACGCACTTCGATTTGTGATTGCGGCACCACCACCGTTTCACCACGCTGTGAGAAGGGTCCGGGCTGGCTGACAATCGGCTGGGTATTGATGATCACCGAGAGATTGCCATGCGCCACTGCACTGGGTTCAAGCGTCACCATCTGGTTCATGACGACCGAACCGGTACGCGCATTGATGATGACCTTGGCCGCACCCTGTGCCGGCATGACATCAAGACCTTCAATTTGTGAAATAAATGTGACACGCTGATTGTTATCCACGGGTGCCCGCAGCTGGATAACGCGCCCATCCAGTGCGGTAGCCGTTCCATACGAAAAGCGGCCGTTGATCGTCTCCACGATACGCCGTGCAGTCGTGAAATCAGTGTCATGTAATTCCAGGTTGATGTACTCTCCCTGGCCGAGCAGCGTCGGCACAGCGCGTTCCACGATTGCACCTGCACTGATCCGCCCTGCGCCCAGATGATTGATCTGAACGCTGCTGCCGGCTGAACTGGCACCTGCCCCGCCAATCACCAGACTGCCTTGTGCAACGGCATACACCTGGTTATCAATCCCTTTTAACGGCGTCATCAGCAAGGTGCCACCACGCAGACTCTTGGCATTACCCATGGATGAAACCGTCACATCAATCTGCTGCCCCGGTTTGGCGAAGGCCGGCAAGGTGGCCGTTACCATGACAGAAGCAACGTTGCGTAACTGTAAATTGACTCCTGGCGGCAGATTCACACCCAATTGCCCCAACATGCTGAGGATACTTTGTACGGTAAAGGGTGTCTGCTGGGTCTGATCACCCGTACCATCTAAGCCAACTACCAATCCATAACCAATCAACTGGTTAGCACGCACGCCCTGGATATTGACCAGATCCTTAATGCGCTCGGCAAAAGCTGGAGCAGAAATGATCAGGCAACTCAATAATCCGAGACTCAGCAGCCCGAAACTCCGAATCCATTTGGATAAAGTCATAGCGATATGCCTCTGGTATGCTCAAAAAGGTGAAATCGACAAAAAGAAACGTGACAGCCAGCCCATGGTTTGCGCTTCATCCAGATAACCGGTGCCCCGGTATTCGATACGCGCATCGGCCACCTGCACCGATGACACGGTGTTGTTCATGACATTAATCGGATTGATCACCCCGGAAAGCCGGATGAATTCATGCCCCTGATTGATTCCGATCTGCTTTTCGCCGCTCACCAGCAGATTGCCGTTGGGCAGAATGTCGATCACCGTCACAGTAATCGTGCCGGTGAAATTATTGTTGCTGGAACTCTCTCCTTTGCCATCAAACTTGTTGCTTGATTTGGCTTCCAGATCAAGATCCTGAAAAATAGATTTGAACGGCAAACCGAGGAATGACGGCACTGAAAGATCAATCCCCCCATCACGCTGAGCGTTGCTGCCACTTTTCTTACTCGCATTGGTCTTCTCGTTGAGCATGACGATGATGGTGTCACCGATACCGCGCGCGCGCCGATCTTCAAACAACGGTGTATAACGCCCACTGCCCTGATAGTTGAATGCAGCCTGATAAATACCGCCATTGCTCTGACTGGCAGAAATAATCAGCGACTCGGGCGGTCGAATCGTCATCGGCTGCTGCACTTTCGGTGCAGGCGTCATCATCGAACACCCTGTCACCATACTAACCAGGACAATTAATACGGGAGAAATCAGCGTGCCAAGAAGACGCTGATTTATTGCGTCAAAGCAATGTGTAAAAAACATATTCATTAAAGCTGGATCAAAGTTGAGTCAATCTGCTCAACATCTGGTCGGAAGTCTGGATCGACCGGGAATTGATTTCATACGCGCGCTGGGTCTGGATCATTTCAACCAGCTCTTCCACCACATTCACATTGGAAGTTTCCACAAATCCCTGATTCAGCAGTCCGATGCCGTTGGTCCCCGGGATACCGGGATTGGGCACGCCGCTGCTCATCGTCTCCAGATAAAGGTTTTCACCAAAGCGCTGTAGTCCGGCAGGGTTAATGAAAGAGGTTAATTGAATATTGCCCACCGGCAACGGTGCAGTCGAACCCGGTGTCAGCACGGATACCGTACCGTCCCGTCCGATCGTGATACTCAGCGTATTCGGTGGAATGGTAATGGACGGCTGCAGCGGAAAGCCACTGGAAGTCACCAACTGTCCATCCTGATCAGATTGGAATGCACCATCGCGGGTATAAGCCAGCGTGCCATCCGGCAGCAAAATCTGGAAAAATCCTTCCCCTTGAATCGCTACATCACGTGTATTGCCGGTCTGCTGTAAATTTCCCTGCAAAAAGATATTTTCGGTCGCCACCGGCCGTACTCCGGTTCCCAGCTGCAAACCGGAAGGTAGACGCGTGCGTTCGGATGACTGGGCACCTGGCTGACGGATGGTCTGGTACAGCAAATCTTCAAACACCGGACGCATGCGCTTGAAGCCATTGGTACTGATGTTAGCCAGGTTATTGGCAATCACATCCATTTTGGTCTGCTGGGCATCCAGACCGGTTTTTGAGATCCACAACGAGCGAACCATAGCGTTATCCTTTTTGGAAAGTTAAAAACGGGTGGAACTCAGCCTCTCAGTGTCATAATTTCACTGGCTTGCTGGGCATTCTGCTTGGCATTTTCGAGCATCTTCATTTGCATATCGAACTGCCTGGCAAGCGTAATCATCTTCACCATCTCACTGACTGCATTAACATTACTGCTCTCAAGCGCTCCATCAATCAGGGCCACTTTACCGCTGGCAGGTGCTTCACCCCCTTGTTTCAACCGGAACAGACCATCATCTCCCCTGACAAGCTGTTCCGCAGGCGGATCTACCAGTTTGATGCGCCCGATAATCGACACCGCTGTGATTCGGGAATCCGACGGCAATACCGAGACGCTGCCATCCTTACCAATCGCCACTCGACTATCCGGTGGAATGGCAATCGGCCCCGTTTCTCCCTTGATATTGAATCCCTGCTGTGTTTGCAGTACACCGTTGGCATCCGTCTTGAGATTGCCATGCCGGGTATAGGCCTCTTCACCGTTTTCAAGTTGTACCGTAATCCAGCCGGAACCTTGTATCGCCACATCCAGCGGACGGTTGGTCTGCTGGATCGTACCCGGTGTGAAATCCGCACCCGTCGTCGAATCCAGCACGAATGCACGGGTAGGTAGCGATTCCCCATAAACCGGCACGGCCCGGAAAGCATCAGCCTGTGCGCGAAAACCTGTGGTCGAGGCGTTGGCCAGATTATGGGAAACCGTTGCCTGCTGCGTCAGGGTATGCAATGCGCCGGTCATCGCGGTATAAATCAGTCTATCCATTTCAGATACTCACCAGATTAGGGTTAAACAGAAAATCCTCAGATATTCATGATGGACTGCATGACCGCATCCTGCGTCTGAATGGTCTTGGCATTGGCCTGATAGACACGTTGTGTCATGATTAGACTGACCAGTTCAGTCGTCAGATCGACATTGGATTCTTCTACTGCTGAAGATTGTAATGAACCCAGCACACCGGTCTCCGGAGTGCCTATCAGCGGCAATCCGGATTCAGCGGTCTCTACCCATTGATTATTGCCCATCGGCTTGAGGCCATTCGGATTGGAAAAACCCGCCAGCGCAAGCTGCCCGACTGTGCGCGTGACATTATTGGTGTAACTGGCTCTGATCTCACCATTATCAGCAATGCTGTACCCGGCCAGACGCCCGGAAGCAAACCCATCCTGATTCATTGCATTCACCCCGAATTTGCTGCCAAACTGGGTAGAGCGGGACAGATCAATGGATAACGCAAGTGGCTGGATGGTGGGGTCAGTAAAATTCACGGTGGCTGAAACCGATCCGGTGGGTATTGTCATGATTCCGGAAGAATCAAAAGTCAGTGGGAGAGAAGATGAGCCACTGAAATCCACTCCGCTTGCTGATCCCTCCACAGTTGCATATACTCCCCAATTGGATGAGGCTGTTTTCTGGAAATATAAATTCAATATATGAGCATTACCGAAACTGTCAAAAACCTCACCTGAAGTGGAGTGGGTATAAGTCGATGGATTAGCTGCATCAAAAGTAGGCAGCGATGACGGTACGTCGGTGCGCGCATCTAGGTTCACTCCCGCCATAAAACTGGTAGTCGGCTTGGGCGTCAAATCTGCTGTAGGCAACCGTAAATTAACCGGAACATTGGGAATGATTGTGCCAGCCGCATCCGCCCCAAAACCGGTGACATTGTAATTGCTCGCATTGACCAGAAAGCCACCCTTGTCCAGATGAAACTGGCCGTTCCGGGTATAGCTGGTCGTACCGTTGTTGTTCATCCGGAAAAAACCATTCCCGGTAATCGCCACATCCAGTGGGTTATCGGTCGGGGTCACGTTTCCTTGGCTAAGCTCCTGTGCAACGGCTATCAATTGAGTACCAATCCCGATCTGATTCCTGCCGCCTCCCAGCGCATTGGCGTAAACATCAGCAAACTGCGCTTGTGATTGCTTGAAGCCAACCGTGTTGGCATTGGCGATATTGTTACCGGTGACGTCCAGCTTGGCTGAAGCTGCTCTTAATCCACTCAATCCATGTTGAAAACCCATGATTTACCTCCCGATCAAAATATTTTTTTAATATCATCCATTCCGACATAACCCAGCCTGCCCACTTCCAGCAGGGCGCCGTCCTTGCCAGCCTGCGCACTGCTGACCGAACCAAATGCCAAGGTGGAAGCAGCTACTTCCTGGTTACTGCGCACGGCTTTCAGGGCGAAACTGTATTGCCCCCCGGCAGCTTCGTTACCATTGTTTGCCAGGCCATCCCAGGCAAATGTGCCAACGCCCGCTGGTTGTGCGCCCAGATCAATGTCGCGCACGGCAATACCGGCGCTATCCTTGATGGTGACGACCAGCTTATCTGCCGGTTCGGTCAGCTCAAATCCGCCGATCCCGGTATGGTTCTCCAGTTGCATATCAGCACCCGGAATCAGCACACTGCGGCCAATCATGTTGGCTGCTTCAAATGAACGCCGTGCATCGGAATCCGATACCAGCTTTTCCAGCGTACTATTGAGTTTGTCGATACCGCTCACGGTACTGATCTGCGCCATCTGGCTGGTCACTTCCGCGTTATCCATTGGGCTGAGCGGATCCTGATTCTGCATTTGTGTCACCAGCAACTTGAGAAACCGCTCCTGCATATCCTCATCACCCTTGCGGGCAGTCTTGATACTGCCGCCATTTGAAGCCAGCAGCTCGGATACGCTGGAATTATTTTGTACCTGACTCATGTCCATCTCTCCTTATTGACCAATTGATAGTGTTTTTTGCAGCAGCGTCTTGGTGACGTTCATCATGTCAACACTGTTCTGATAAGAGCGCGATGCCGACATCATGTTGACCATTTCATCCACCACGTTGACATTGGGCAAGGTGACATAACCCTTTTCATCCGCCATCGGATGTTTCGGGTCATGAACCACCCGCATGGGGGAGGGATCATGCACAACACCCGCCACTTTGACGCCCTTTGCCTTATCCGCAGAGACATCAACGGTACGAAACACAACTTGCCGGGAACGATAGGCTTCGCCCGTTGAACTGGTGGCACTGTCTGCATTGGCGAGATTACTGGCCACCACATTCAGCCGCTGTGACTGGGCGGCCATGGCTGAACCGGCGACATTGAATACACTGAACAGGGACATGGCTGTTAATTTCCTTCTCTGATAGCGGATAACAGGGTCCGGAACTGGCCGCTGATAAATGTCAGTCCGGCGTCATAGCGCATGGCGTTATCCATAAACTGCATACGCTCGGTATCCATATCAACGGTATTGCCGTCTATGCTGGGTTGCTGCGGAACACGATACTGCTCCGGCACGGACGTAATCGATCTGAAATCGGACAAACCAATATGTCTTGATGAAGTCGTCGCCAGCGAATTTTGTACCTGCCTTGGCGACTGAACGTTTTGCATTGCCTTGGAAAAATCGAAATCTTTCGCCTTAAAACTTGGGGTATCCGCATTAGCAATATTTCCCGATAACAGCTCCTGCCGGGCCGCTCGTAACCCGAGTGCCTTCTGATTAAAGCCGAGCAGATTATCCAGTTTGTTGATCATGTTTTCCTCCTGCAAAGTAGTCATAATTATTATAAGCAGGAACCGTGCCAGACTGAATAAGCCATTATTTTCGGCCAATCAATCAAACTGATCCATGATCACCTTTTAGTTTCCAGGTTAGCCAGGGGATTGCGGCGATACCATGTTGAACAAGCGGCAAAAATTGCCGCCAACGGCAAAAGCTGCCCGCCCTGATCATCTATCCCGATAGCCAACCATACCGGACATGAACAAAAAACCCTTATTGATCATACTTGTATGCAGCCTTCTGCTCTCTACAACGGCAATCGCCAGCGGAAATTCACCTGGAGAAGCAATACTCAAGCTAGTCAATGATTTTGTACGCATGGAAACCCTTCACCTGCCCGGCAAGGTCATCATCAAGACAAACCAGCCAGATGCACGCCAGGCATTGCATCCGTGTAACCAGCTTCAGCCTTTTCTGCCACCAGGCGGACGCTTATGGGGAAAATTTTCAGTTGGCGTGCGTTGTCAGGATGAAGCTACCTGGACGCTTTATGTGCCGGTTGAAATCGAAGTGATTGCCAGTGCCATACACGCCGCACAGCCCATCAACATGGGCAAATTAGTGGATGCACAGGATATTGTGAGCAAGGAAGTCGATCTCGTGCGCATTCCTGCCGGGGCAGTCACGGATCCCGATCAGGCAATCGGCAAGGTCGCGGCAACCTTTCTTGCTTCCGGCCAGCCGATACGCACACACCAGCTACGCGCTCCACACGTCATCACACGTGGACAGAAAGTACGACTCACCGCAACCGGAGCAGGATTTGCCGTCAGCACAGAAGGCGAAGCACTCACCGCTGCTGCTGAAGGAGAAGTGGTACAAGTACGCAACCCTACCGGGCGGGTTATCAGTGGAATGGCACGGGAAGGAGGGATAGTAGAAATAAAATAACAGTGGCGACGATCAACGGTGAGAGCTGCCATCTCAACAATCAATGGGCAGCAAGAATCGTAAAGAACAAGCAGGGATCGCACCAAGCGTATAAGTAATATATAAATGTAATGGTGGTGTATCAGTTTTATCACTGTTGACAATGATCGACAGATTGGAGATCGTGTATATGACCCGTCAGGGTGGTAGATTCATGATTTGCGGCGGCAACGACGCCCTGCCAAACGAATTTGGCCAGACCTTGGGCACTGCCAGGCTGGTGGAATAACGAGAACAGTAAGGAAATTCAACTTAAAAAGGATTAAAGATGACCGGCCATTTTTTAGGCGTACCACTGCTATTCATAGGATTTATTCTGATTGTTAACGCCATATGGTTACAGGGCAAGGTGGACACCAAGGATGTTGGGATTTTCAACCTGCTGGTTGGAATTCTCGCCGCCATTGGCGCACTTTATTTTGGCCTGGTGCAGAACAACTTCCCACTGTCTGCCAGTGGTTTACTGTTCGCCATGACCTATCTGTGGGTCGGCATCAACGCGCTTCGTGGCGCTGAAGACCAGCGTGCCCTGGGGTATTACTGTCTGCTGGTTGCGTTCACGACCGTGCTTTATGCCATCAAGGCTTTTATAGATGGAGACCTGGGATGGGCCTTTGAATGGGTCACATACGGCATTCTCTGGTACCTGTTCTACCAGAAGATGACCAAGGACAACACTAAACTCATGGGGATGACTATCGTGATGACATACTTTGTCGGTATCGAAGTCGCGATAACTGGCTGGATTTATCTATACGGTTACTGGCCATTCGGCAACTGGTGGCCACTGCAGATCGCAGCTAGTTGATAAAGAAACTAAATAAATTTTTCCAGGTTACAGATAATATCTTCCATTTTTCTCGATATCGCACAAGGTCAGGAACATGAGTTTACTGGCTGTGTCGCCTACGGGAAGAACTTCAGTCAGGCCGTCACGGTTATCCTCACACAGCTGGATCAGTCCCAAAATTTGGTAATGGTCGACTGAGCAAGATTAATAAATACTGCTTTTTGACCAATCAGAGTACAGTACAAAAAACAGATCAACTTGCTTCTGGAGCTATACAACACAACCTCGATAAACCGAACACCTCCATCGCCATTTATCTTTCTGTATTAAAACAATTGTGATACCCACAATAAGTACACATTTGCCGAGTAAACAGAAATCTTTCAGGCGCTAATCAATAAAAGGTAAGGAACTAAATCTGAATGGATGCCATCCTGAATCTGCTAAGTGAATCGCAGACTATCGTGGTTATGATCTTTGTCACAACCACTGAGCTGCTTGGCATTGCGTCAGCCTGGCATGCGATAAACAAAGTTCGAACATCCCAGGCAGCTGTCGCGTGGGCGGTTGGGCTCGTCGCGATGCCGATTCTGGTGCTGCCGCTGTACTGGGTGTTCGGACAGAAACGGTTTGCAGGTTATCGAGACGCCATTCGGCAAGTGGGTGAACAGCATCAAGCCTCCGTCGAAGCGGTCCATCGTGAATTAATGACGGAAAGAAACATTGGCAGTGCAACAGACGAGTCGCCGTTGGACATTCTGGCAGACGTTCTTGATACACCGTTGAGCTATAACAACACTTTTCAATTACTGATTAATGGTGAGGCGTTTTTTAGCACGTTGCTTGAACAAATCCGCAGTGCAAGAAACTATATCTATATCGAATTTTATATTATCCGAGATGACGATATTGGCCGTGAGTTTGCGGAGGCTTTGTGCAAGCGTGCTCAAGCTGGAGTCACTGTACGTCTGCTGTACGACGAAATCGGCTGCGCGAAACTGACAAAAACATGGTTACGGCGGGTCCACGATGCCGGTGTGGACGTATTGGCTTTCAATACACGTCAGGGTTGGGCCAATCGTTTTCAGTTGAACTTTCGCAACCACCGTAAACTCGTCGTGATTGATGGACAGCGAGCGATCGTAGGTGGCCTGAATGTCGGTGATGAATATCTTGGTCGTATCTCCTGGGCTCCTCGCTGGCGGGACACAGCAATTCATGTTGACGGAGCAGTTGCCCGAAAAATTCAGGCCGTATTCGCCAGTGACTACTACTGGGCCACTCGACAAAATCTGCCAGAAGCTGTTTGGAGCACGACTGCCGAAGCACGAGTCATTTCGGGCGATCAGTATGGAATGGCAGCAGTGTGTGCGACCGGCCCGGCAGATGACCGTATGCGCGCTACCATGATGTTCGCCACCATTGCCAGCTGTGCTCGAAAGCGGCTGTGGATCAGTTCTCCGTACTTGGTTCCGGATGATTCCTGCATTACGGCGTTGTCAATGGCTCGGGCAAGAGGCATCGATGTGAGAATTCTGATTCCCGAAAAGGCTGACGCTTGGCTCGTGTTCCTTGCTGGTTTCTACTATGAACAACAACTCGAATCACTGGGTATTCCAGTGTACCGTTATTATTCCGAAGGGTTTATGCACCAGAAATGCGTTCTGGCGGATGACAATCTAGTACTGATCGGATCAACTAATCTGGACAATCGCTCTTTGCACCTAAATTTCGAATTGATGCTGGCAGTAGCAGACCCCGATCTTGTTCAGGAGGCAGCGCAAATGCTGGAACAAGATTTTGCGGTTTCCGACAATATGAATTCGAGCCATGGCCGACTGCGGCCATGGTACATTCGTGTCGGAACCATTGTCGCCAGATTGTTTAGTCCGGTATTGTAATTTCGGTTAGCGCTGATAATGCAAACAGTGCTGCCTGTTATGCCCGTATTTATATGGGGCGCTTTGGCATTAATTGCTATGTTATATGTGTTTAAAGCCCTAACAAATTACTGAAACAAGACATGTTCAATGGGTAAAGACAAATCTTCACAGGATCAGGTCTGATTTTCTAGAAACAATTGTTGCCCCAGTGTGGCGCGATCTGATGCCAAGGCAGGAATTTCTTTCAATTTAGCGATTTTTTCCAGCAACTGACTCATACCTCTGCGGTTAGCAATCTGGATGGATAAACCAGGGCGTGCATTGAGTTCCAGTACCAGCGGACCCAATTCCCGATCGAGCACAACGTCCACCCCCAGATAGCCCAATCCGACCAGTTCATGGCATTGCGCTGCTAATGTCAGCAATTTATGCCAGTGAGGAATTTCGAGTCCGCTGATGGCAACGCCGGTATCCGGGTGTTGTTCAATCGGATAATTTTGCCAGATAGCATAGGTGGTACGGCCGGTCATCATATCGATACCAGCACCCACTGCACCCTGGTGAAGATTGGCCTTGCCGTCCGACATACGGGTTGGTAGACGTACCATGGAGGCGACCGGAATTCCTCTGAAGACGATAGTGCGAATATCCGGCACGCCACGATAGGAAACTTCCTCAAACAGCGGATCAAACTTGACCCGGTATTCAATCAGTGCCTGATCGGGCTGACCACCCAGGCTGTACAAGCCGCTGAGTATATTGGAAATATGATATTCGATATCCTCCTCAGTCAGCAGGTCACCATTATTCTGCCGGTAACGATTGTTGAGACGCCCGGTAATAACGCAAATACCGCTGCCTCCCGAACCATGCGCCGGTTTGATCACGAAGTCTTCATGACCTTTAACGATCTCTGGAACACGGCTGACATCATATTGGATTTCAATCACGCCATACAGCTCGGGTACCGCAATACCGGAAGCTGCCGCCAGATATTTGGTCCGCAACTTGTCATCCACCAGCGGATAAAGCGAGCGCTTGTTATAACGCAGAATGAAATCAGCATTGCGCTGATTCATACCAACGACTCCGCTCTGCTTGAGCCTTTCCCAGATTCCAAACATGATATTACGGCTTGTTCCGCGCAAATGCACGGAAACGCCAGAGTTCCATCAGCCGGTAACCCGAGTAGCGCCCCAGCAGCAGGATTGTAGCCAACACCACCAGCAACAGTTCGGGAAAGGCAAAGAACATGTACTGGAATTCATTGATATTCATGGCCAGATAACCCATTATCGCCACCAACAGGCTACCTGACACCTGCTTGAATGCTTCAGCCGGCCCGGCTTCTTCCCAGGTCAGTGACATGCGTTCGATTGTCATCGTCATGATAACGATCGGGAACAAGGCCACGGATAACCCGGTTTCCAGCCCGAGCTTGTGCATCACTACGCTAACACCAGCGACCAGCAACACCACCATGGTCAGCACCGCTGCAAGGCGAGGCACCAGCAGCAGCTTCAACTGCTCAACATAGGCGCGCAGCAACAATCCGAGACCGACAATCAGGCAGAACAGAATCACGCCCCATAACAATTCTGTTTCGCGGAAAGCCAGTGCGATCAGGACCGGCATAAATGTGCCAAACGTCCGGATTCCGATGATATTGCGCATGAATACCACTACCAAAGCGCCCAGCGGTATCATCAACAACACTTTGTACACATTCTGAACATGCACAGGCAGCGAGTACAGTGAAAAGTCCATCAGATGGAAACCTCTTTCCGCCGAACGGGAGCCAGCAATATTGATGGTTTCCTGTAATGCACTGGCAACGGTATATTGAATGCTCAATTCTGTAGCGCCTTCAATTGAGAAAACCCGGTCATCGTCAATCTGCCACACAATGAAATTTGGCGGCAATCCTTCCTGTCCATCCTTGATATTCAGTGAACGCCACTGTTTGCCATCATAAACCTGCAGGAAATGCTCCAACTCCGAATATTCTTTGTTGTCCTGCAGGCGCAGACCACGAACGATACGGGAAGGAATACGGGCACCGGCCAGTATCCAGCTCAGATTCTTTGCCAGGTTACGTGTCCGGTTGATATGCTTCAACAGCAATTTCAGCTCCGGTATGGAAGCTACTGCATTCAGCTGTTCAATCACACGCTGCGAAAAAGAAACGGTATCAGCAGATTGCTGACGCGCCTTATCCAACAGTCCTTGAATCACCGGGGCCAGGTTTTCCGGATACTCCGGCGCCTTCGGATAAACCGGCGCTACATCCGGCTTTTGTACAGCATCCTCGTTTTCAAATAATACAACCCGATAAAACAGTAACTGCTTACCCTGTGCCCTTCGTTTGGCCCAGTGCGCAACGCGACCGGTATTATCCTGTTCGATTGCCAGCCCGTAATCCGCACTGACAAAATCCTCATCAAGAATGGAATAACCGGGAGGGTTAAGCGGTAGTGGCAAGGTTACCTTGATCGCGTTGTCAGATTTGGCGCGAAAGCTGATACGCGCTTCAATATCCCATACCTCTGCCTGTGCGGAAGCAGTTAAAGGCAGACCAATTACAGTAACCTTGTAATAGGCCAGTCCCAGCCCTATGGAACATAGTATGAAGGCCAGCAAGTACAGATGCAGTTTTCTCATTCAGGCTGCCTGGAATCAGTTGGTTCATCACTCTTTTTTTTCTTCTTGACGTGACCACACACCGCCTTGGTGAGATAGGCACGCGCGGGATCAACCAGTGCATAACCGGCCAGCGCCTTGCGTCCGAGCAATACCGGATAATTCAGGGCACGACGATCAATCAGATCAAACTCGGCTTCCCGGACCTCATCTGCCAGACAGATTTCCATAGAAATCACCGGGCGTTCTTGAGAAGGTCCATCGTGCTGTTTGATTTTAAGCATCCGGGTCAGTGGGCGCTCAATCTCGACAGAGCGTTTCCCGGAACCCTTCCTGAAATCAAAGGTAAATTTAACCCATGGCTTGCCATTTTTTCTGAATACCTCAATATCGCGAGCGCTCATGGAAGAAGTATTAGCGCCGGTATCGACTCGTGCAGGCATCTTGATTCCCCAAGGTTCCAGGCGAATAAACTCAACCCAGCCAAGAATTTTCAGGGAATCCGGGGGGGCGGCAGATTTTTCCGCCCAGGCGGTACCATAAAGCAACAGCAGTAAAACTGCAGACAGAATGTACAGGATCTGTCTGATTAAACGAATAGTCATCAGGTTTTCTGAATTTTTGTAATAGTTAAAGAATCACTCTCGGTAATCGGATAATTCCGGCAGATAAAATTAACGTGCGCTGTCAGTCTCTGGATGAGCGGGTGAAGGGAATCGAACCCTCGTCGTAGGCTTGGGAAGCCTCTGCTCTACCATTGAGCTACACCCGCATGCTAGAATGGATTGCTTGGTTTAAAGTCTACCTTACCTTGGGTACTTTTTAAATATTATGCAACTCATAATCAACGGACAGCAACAAAGTTATGATGGCCCGCTGAATATACAGCAACTGGTTGAATACCTGTCGCTGCAGAACAAGCGCATAGCCATTGAACGCAACGGTGAAATCATCCCCCGCAGCAGCTTTCCTGAACAAATCCTCAATGATGGGGATCAACTGGAAATTATTGTGGCAGTTGGTGGAGGCTGATTATTAGAATTTGCTTTGATCCTGTCCCCAACTGATACAAAACAACCACTGACACACTTATGGACACGCTCGTCATTGCTGGTAAAAATTATACTTCCCGTTTACTGCTGGGAACGGGAAAATACAAGGATTTCACCGAAACTCGTGCTGCAGTTGATGCCAGTGGCACACAAATTATTACCGTAGCCATACGTCGTACCAATATCGGGCAGAATCCCGATGAACCCAATCTGCTGGATGTACTGCCCCCCTCACAATTTACGCTCCTGCCTAATACTGCTGGCTGTTACACGGCAGCAGACGCTGTTCGCACGCTGCGCCTGGCGCGCGAGCTGCTTGATGGACATGCGTTAGTCAAACTGGAAGTGCTGGGCGATCAAAAAACGCTGTTTCCAGATGTGGTGGCAACGCTCGAAGCAGCCAGAATTCTAGTCAAGGATGGTTTCCAGGTCATGGTCTATACATCGGATGACCCCATCGTTGCCAGGCAACTGGAAGACATCGGCTGTGCCGCTATCATGCCGCTAGCTTCGTTGATTGGTTCTGGCATGGGCATCCTTAATCCCTGGAATTTGCAGATCATCATTGATAAGGCCAAAGTACCGGTTATCGTCGATGCCGGCGTCGGCACTGCATCGGATGCCGCCATTGCCATGGAGCTTGGCTGTGATGGTGTACTGATGAATACGGCTGTAGCCAGCGCCCGCAACCCGATACTGATGGCTTCAGCCATGCGCAAAGCGGTTGAAGCAGGACGTGAAGCCTGGTTGGCCGGGCGTATGCCGAAGAAAATTTATCAGGCCACGCCAAGCTCTCCGTCAGAAGGCATGATTACCGGATCGCCGCATTCTGCTACTAACAATTAAGCAGCAGCAACGCTTCTTCAGGAAATCTATTTTTGCCTTCCCACCCTCCTATTCGCAGCTATGTGCTCCGCCAGGGGTATTTTTCCCATGCACAGCGGCACGCCTACGAATCCCTGCTGCCGCGTTACGGCATTTCGTTCTCGGAAAATTCGATTGATCCCGATTCGATTTTTGGACGTACCGCACCAAAAATTCTGGAAATCGGATCAGGCATGGGGGAAACCACTGCCGAGATTGCTGCACAGCATCCGGAAAAAGATTTTGTGGCCATCGAAGTTCACGCGCCCGGAATTGGCAGCCTGCTCGATCGTATCGAGAAACGCAGCCTGACCAATCTGCGGATTATTCCGCATGATGCCAAACTGGTTCTGCAACACATGCTTACTGGTGAATCATTGGACGGGATCCACATTTTTTTCCCGGATCCATGGCCCAAGGCACGTCACCATAAGCGCCGCCTGATCCAGCCGGATTTTGTCGCACTGCTGTGTGACCGGCTGAAACCCGGTGGTTATCTGCATATCGCTACCGACTGGGAAGACTACGCCATTCATAGCCTGCAGGTCTTAAGCAGCGAGCAGCGGCTCATCAATACTGCCGCCACTGACTATGCCCCCCGCCCTGCATACCGGCCACTGACCAAATTCGAGCAACGTGGCATAAAGCTCGGCCACACCATCCGCGACCTGATATTCACCAGAACTGTTTAAACAATCCTTTTCGGAATATTTCCAAGGCAGTAAATACTTTTAGTGATACCCATATATTGTATTTATGTAACAGGTATACACTGTTTTTCATAACAACTTGTCAAGGGGATATATCATGAAACAGATCGCTACCATCATTTGTATTGCTGGCTTAGCCGGTTTATCGACATCAGTATTTTCATTTCCTGCTGCCGCCACGGCTGATACATCAGAATTTGACTGGAAAATACCAGCAAACAAAGGAAGTACAACAAATGTCCTCCCCATTTCCCAACATTCAAATCTTTCCCAATCAACGCATATTGCAGCCTCTGGAACAGAAGCTGACAACAAATCAGCTTCGCAATCGGCAATCCAAGGAAACGAAATGCAAGATGAGCGTATGGAATTTGAAGAGGAAGCCGCGCGTAGGGAATTTGGAGATGAATCCAATCGAGAAGATTTCAAAGAACAGGAAATACGTCGGGAATTTGGCGGACGAACAGAATTTGTAGAGCCTGTTCCCGAAGCAGAAGATCATGACCACTGACAAAGGCTATTAGCTGCCGGCCCGAATATAAATTTCTCGGGTAGGACAAATACTCCAATCCCTGTAATAACTGCCGTTGATATATCCTTTGAGACAGCCAAAGGAATATCCATGGATCTTGTACTTTTTCTCTACATTCTTCTTGCAATTATCGCCACTCTGCTGGTGATCGGGGTCATGATCTATAACAGCCTGGTGGATGTGAAACATACGGTTTCACAAGCATGGTCAAATATCGATGTTCTGCTGAAGCAGCGCCATGATGAGCTGCCCAAGCTGGTTGAAACCTGCAAGCGTTATATGCAATTTGAGCAGGAAACTCTCAGTCGGGTAATGGAAGCACGTACAAGCATTGCAAGTGCGCGTGAAGCAGGTAATCTGCCTGCTCTGGGTGCGGCGGAAGGAATGCTGAGAATGGGATTGGGTAATCTGTATGCCGTGGCGGAAGCTTATCCTGAACTCAGAGCCAGCGAGAAATTTCAGCATCTGCAAACCCGCATCACCAGCCTGGAAAATAGTATCGCCGATCGGCGTGAGTACTACAATGAAGCGGTTAAGAACAACAATATCCGCATCGAACAATTTCCCGAAATCATTATTGCTCACTGGTTCGGGTTTAAGGAACGGTTATTACTGGAATTTGCTGAAATCGATAAACAGGATCATGATCTGAACAAGCTGTTCAATTGATCTGACAATGCCGTGGAAGGCCTGTTATCCAATCTTTCGCCGGAAGAATATAGATTCATGCTGTTTTTCCTGGTACTGGCAGCGTTAATCAGTTTTTACTATTTTGCACGCGACTGGAAGCGCTGGCATCTGATCAAAGATACACCCACAGCATGTTTGCGTTCCGCACATCAGGGTTATATCGAACTGGAAGGCAAGGGAAAATCTCCGTCTAACCAGCCCATTTTTGCTCCGCTACCCAACCATCAATGTATCTGGTATCACAGTCTGGTCGAGCGCAAAGAGACCATACTGGAACAGAAACGCACCCGCACCGAATGGAAAATCCTGTATCAGCACACCAGCGACCAGTCGTTTATGCTGGATGATGGTACCGGTACCTGCCTGGTTAATCCGGAAGGGGCAGAAATCACCAGCAATGAGAAACTGATCTGGCACGGTAATACCGAATGGCCAACGCGAACCCGAGTGCTGGATAGCGCTTCAGCCATTGTCGCGCTGACCAGCCGTTACCGCTACAGTGAGCGATTGATCCTGCCCGGGCAACAATTGTATATCCTCGGCCATCTGCAAACGCGATCACCGGCAACCGAGCAATCGGTGCAGAATATTGCGCGTGATCTGCTCCGTGACTGGAAACAGGACAGACAGCAATTACTGGAACGCTTTGACAGCAATCGGGATGGCGAGATAGATCAGGCAGAATGGGAGATCGCGCGCGAGACTGCCCGATCATAAGCTCGCACCCTTCATCAACAGTTATTGCACGAACCGGAAATCCATCAGGTTTCCAGCCCGGAAGATGGCAGGCGCCCGTTTATCATATCGGTTCACCCGCAAACAGCGCTGATCCACAAATATCGCCGCCACGCGCTCTTCATGCTGACAGTCAGCCTGGGAATGATGAGCTGCGCTGTCTGGCTATTGCGGGTACATGGGTAGGTTAAACCGGTATTTTCTGACGGTATTTGATAAAAACTATAACTAGAACCACAACTGCACGCCGACCATAAAGCGAACCTGACTGGAATCACCCCCTTCTTCTCGTACAAGATCAGCCGTCTTGAAAAAACTGCGGTCGTATGAAATTCCGATATAAGGTGCGATTTCTCGCCTGATTTCATAACGCAGCCGCAACCCCAGTTCAATATTATTAAGCCCCCGGCCGGTGGTAAATTTCTCCACCTTTTGCACGGCTGCATGAGTCTCAAAACGTCCTTGCAAAATCAACCGTTGTGTCAGCAAAAAATCACGAGATGTCTGAAAGCGCACAGATACATCTCCAGCTTGGCTGATAAAAAGTGCGGATTCCACTTCGTAACGGTATGGAGCGAGCCCTTGAAATCCGATAACTGCATGCGCACGGGCTACGTTTCCTCCTCTGAAGGTTTGCGCTTCCCCGCGCACACCAACCTGGAAATCATAATATTTCCCGACAAATCTACTATACAGAAGCTGCATGTCGATGTCGTAATCCGCCTTGAAAGCCGTATTTCGTTCACCTTCACTTTTGAACCAAAGACGGTTGAAGTCTCCTCCGTACCAACCCTGTACATCCCAGCGGAAATCGCTGCCATCCTCTCCCGGGCGGTATTCAAGCACATCAGCACGCAGGAACGCATAGTTCTGCTCACTATGGGTCGGGTGATGGTACTCACCCTGGGATCGGAGCAGATGACTGGATAAGGTCTGTTTTTCTTTATCTGACAGCATTTCTGCACGCGCTGCCGGCAGGCTGCTGTCCGCACCTGAGAACAGGATCGCAACAATGCCAACCGTAAGTTGCAGAAAGAATTTCACGGTTCTGTTCCGGGAACTGCATCCAGGATCTCAACCACACGGAACATTCCCGTTTCCATATGCAAGAGCAAGTGACAATGAAAAGCCCAGGGGCCGGGTGCATCGGCAGTAATGGCAACGGAAACACGTTCGGCAGGTTTGACAAGAACCGTGTGCTTGCGTGGCAGATATGCGCCAGCACCATTTTCCAGATACATCCACGTACCATGCAGATGCATCGTATGCTCCATCATCGTATCGTTAACAAAAATCCAGCGCAGCCGCTCCCCATAGCGAAAGAGGATTGATTCTTTTGCATCAGAATATTTTTCGCCATCGAATGACCACATAAAGCGTTCCATATGGCCGGTCAGGTGAATTTCCAGTTCACGCTCCGGCTCGCGCTGGTCAGGATAGGGCTTGAGGCTCTTCAAGTCGGTGTAGACCAGCACCCGGCGGCCATCATTTCCCAACCCGATACCTGGTTCGTCCAAGCGGTCCTGTGTGAAATCTGGAATGGACTGGTTACCAGAACCATGATCGTCAGCACCATGCCTGACTGGTCTGGTATCAAGGTATGCGAGCTGATCATGCCCATCATGCTCTCCACGCATGTTCGGGTCGTGTTGTATTCCTGTTTTCGGCACATTTCTGGTTGTATGGCTAGGCGCGTGGTTGTCATGATCCATGCCGTTTATGTGCTGCATGCCCATATCTGCCATGGTGCGAAGCGGGCGGGGACGTTGCGGTGGAATTTCCGCAGTCATTCCAGGATGTGGAGCCAGGGTGCCGCGCGCGAAACCGCTGCGATCCAGTGTTTCTGCAAAGATCGTATAAGCGTGATCTTCTTTGGGTTCAACGATGACATCATAGGTTTCAGCCGGGCCAATGCGGAATTCATCCACTTCGACAGGCTGTATATTCTGGCCATCCGCTTGCACTACGGTCATCCCAAGTCCGGGGATACGGATGTCCTGAAAAGTCATCACCCCTACCTGAATAAAACGTAGCCGTATGCGTTCCCCAGGATGAAAAAGCCCTGTCCAGTTTGCTGCCGGAGTCAACCCATTCATGAGGTAGGTGTAGGCATGGCCGGTTACATCTGCCAGATCCGTTGGATCCATTCGCATCCGGGCCCACATCAAGTAATTATCCAGTGCTGGAAGCCAGCCATCCTGCATGACGTCCTGGATAAAATCACCCACTGTGCGTTTCTGAAAATTGAAGTAGCCGGGTCGCTTTTTGAGCTTTTCAATCATTGCATCCACTGAAGAAAAGCTCCAGTCCGAAAGCATAATCACATATTCGCGATCGTACTGGATCGGGTCCGGTTCAAGCGGATCAATAATCATCGGTGCATACACGCCTGCCTGCTCCTGGCCACCTGAATGACTGTGAAACCAGTACGTGCCGTACTGCCTGATTGTGAAGCGATAGGAAAAGGTTGTTCCCGGCTCAATACCCGGAAAACTGACACCAGGCACGCCATCCATTTCAGGTGGCAGGAGAATGCCGTGCCAATGTATTGAAGAGGTTTCGTCCAAGTGATTAGTTACATTCAGGGTAACATCCTGCCCTTCGTGCAAACGAAGTAAAGGCCCTGGAACGGTACCATTGATAGCCGTAGCGGTTGCGATGCGATTGTCGATACGAAATGGCGTTCTGGCGATAGTGAGATTAATTACATCTCCACTCAGCTGCGTAACGGGCGTAACAACACTTAAGGAATTAGATCGGACATAAGTCGGCAGCATCCAGTCCAGAGCAGTAAGTGTCCCCAGTGCACCTGATTTTTTCAGAAAGGCACGTCTTGAAATTGAATCCTTCATTCCGATTTGCCTTCCATTATTTCAAGTTCAGGAAGTTGTCGTTTGCCTGGATTCTGGTAGAAAAATCTCCAGCAAATCATTCAAAAATCGTTGTCCGTCAGCCGTCGGCCGGATGCAATCGTGCTGCCATTCAATCAACCCTCGTTGCTCGGCAGTGGTCAGTTGCTGCTGAATTGAGGCAACTGTCAAGCCAGTGCGAGTATGAAACAATCCGGGATCAAAACCGTCTGTCAATCGCAGTGCATTCATCATGAACTCAAAAATCCGGTCTTGCGGCCCAACTTCCTGTTCTGTGGCGAGCATATTTTCAAGACAGGCATTGCCGGATGCGGTCCCCTCCAGATAACGACGAGGATGCTTGTGGCGCATCTGCCGGATAATTTTTTCACGAAAGCTGATTTTGCTATGCGCCCCGGCCCCGATCCCCAGATAATCGCCATATTGCCAGTAGTTCATGTTATGCACACACATCCTCCCGGGCTGTGCAAATGCGGAAGTCTCGTAATGCTGGTAGCCTTTTTCTGCAAGCACACGCTCGACCATAATCTGCATATCAGCTGATGTATCATCATCTGGCAGTTTCGGTGGTTGGCGATAAAACAGAGTATTGGGTTCAAGCGTCAGGTGATAAGCAGAGATATGCGGCACGCCCCAGCCGCAAGCTGTTTCAATATCCTGCAATGCTTCATCCCAGGTCTGATCCGGCAGTGCATACATTAAATCCAGATTGATATTGCTGAAATGCTGTAGTGCTTGTTCAACCGCACGAGAAGCTTCGGCATCATCATGGATACGCCCCAATGCCTGCAAATGCTTGGGATTGAAACTTTGAATGCCGATGGACAGTCGATTAATGCCGGCAGATCGGAAATCTGCAAACTTTTGTGCTTCCAGCGTTCCCGGATTAGCTTCCAGTGTAATTTCAGTCTCGGGAGTAAAAGACAACAGCATACGCGCATACGAAAGAATCGCATCGATCGAGGCACCACTGAACAGGCTTGGGGTTCCGCCACCTAAAAATACACTGGTAACAGGCCGCCCCCAGATCTGTGGCAGTGACAGCTCCAGATCACGCTTGAGCGCTGCAACATATTCAACCTCCGGGAGCGGCGTGCTATCCGGATTGATTGCGTGCGAATTGAAGTCACAATAAGGGCATTTTCTGACGCACCAGGGCAGATGAATGTACAGCCCCAAAGGAGGAAGCTCAGCCAGATGAGGTGATTTTGAATCAGGCAGGGATAAAATCGGGATTGTTTTTTTCATGTCGATCGAATCGATCGCAAACACGTTATATCAACTAAA
The DNA here is from genome assembly GCF_900116685.1 of Nitrosomonas eutropha. Classification (GTDB taxonomy): domain Bacteria; phylum Pseudomonadota; class Gammaproteobacteria; order Burkholderiales; family Nitrosomonadaceae; genus Nitrosomonas; species Nitrosomonas eutropha_A. Next base: position 4,321 of record NZ_FPBL01000004.1, on the reverse strand, counting down.
CTGGTGTTTTTTCATTCTCCGCCAGTAGCCAATATTTGCACCAGCCTGGCAAGCGCCTTGCCACGATGACTGATCCGGTTTTTCTCTTCCATGGGAAGCTCGGCGGCAGTTTTACCCAGTTCGGGCAGAAAAAAATGGGGATCATAACCAAATCCACCCTGACCTCTCGGCTCAGCAGTGATTTCTCCATGCCAGGTATCCTCGATAATGACAGGTTGCGGATCTCTCCCATGACGCAGCAGGATAATCACACAGTAATAATAGGCTCGGTGATCGAATTGGCCATGCAGCGCTTCAACCAGTTTACGATTGTTACGTTCATCCGAGCGAGGTTCACCCGCATAACGAGCAGACAATACACCGGGCGCACCTTGCAAAGCATTAACACATATCCCGGAATCATCTGCCAGCGCGGGTAATCCGGTTGCCAAACTCGCATGCCGTGCTTTGGCCAGCGCATTTTCCACGAACGTCATATGAGGCTCATCCGCTTCAGTTACGCCGAGCGATGCTTGTGTAACCACTTCAACACCAAGAGGAGCCAGCAGTTTTCTGATTTCAGCAAGCTTCCCGGTATTATTGCTGGCGATAACAATCCTGTTCAGGGATGGCTGCATGGTGCAGTTACTTTTATTGTCAGGAAGCAGCGGTTTCAAGTGCTTTACGTTGCAGGTCAAACAGCTCTTGCAGCCCCTGTTGTGCCATATCAAGCATGACATCCAGTTCCTGACGACTGAAAACGACCTTCTCCGCAGTACCTTGAACTTCCACTAACCCCAGATTGCCGGTCATGACGATATTCAGATCAGTATCGCAACTGGAATCTTCCGCATAATCCAGATCCAGCAGGGGTTGGCCTTTCAGTATGCCAACTGAAACAGCGGCAACGTGATCCTGGATTGGATTTTTTGAAATCATTTTTTCTGCACGCAAATATCCAACTGCATCGCACAACGCAACAAATGCCCCGGTAATGCTGGCGGTACGAGTCCCTCCATCGGCCTGGATCACATCACAGTCAATCTGAATTGTGCGTTCGCCAAGTTCTTCCAGATCCAGTACAGAACGCAATGCTCTCCCGATCAGGCGCTGAATTTCCATGGTGCGTCCGGATTGCTTGCCTCTAGCCGCTTCACGCTGCATTCTTTCACCTGTAGAACGCGGCAACATGCCGTATTCTGCCGTCAACCAGCCCTGCCCGGCTCCCTTGAGAAAAGGTGGGATTTTTTCAATGACGCTGGCAGTACAAATGACCATGGTTTCGCCATATTCGATCAATACCGAACCCTCGGCATGCCGGATATAGCGGCGAGTTATTTTGACCGGGCGCATTTGTGCAGGCGTACGATGATTGTATCGTGGCATATCAATCACTTATTTTTCACACTGAAATAATGTAATTTCAGCATGCTATCGGATAATGTCATCAGACTGAAAAATGGTAGTCAGGTTTGGCGGGGGATCCCGCTGATACGGTCAGCACTTCGTAACCATTGTCGGTAACCAGTATCGTATGCTCCCATTGCGCAGACAGGCTGCGATCCTTGGTAATCACTGTCCATCCATCCGGAAGTTGCTTGATGGCGGCTTTTCCTGCATTGATCATGGGTTCGATTGTAAAAATCATGCCAGGTTTAAGTTCGATTCCCGTACCCGCACGGCCATAGTGCAATACTTGGGGATCTTCATGAAATTTTGCACCAATGCCATGCCCACAAAATTCTCTGACGATGCCGTAACCAGTTTTTTCTGCCAAACGCTGGATCGCGTGGCCAATATCTCCTAAATGCTTGCCCGGACGCACCTCCTCGATTCCACGCCACATTGCCTCATAGGTGAACTCGCATAACCGCCTGGCCTGAATGGGAGGCTCACCTGCGTAATACATACGGCTGGTATCACCATGGTAGCCTTCATAAATGACCGTTATGTCGAGATTGACAATATCTCCGTCCTTAAGCTTTTTATCTCCCGGCACACCGTGACAAACCTGGTGATTCACAGAGGTACAGATAGATTTCGGATAAGGACTGTAACCAGGCGGTGCGTAATTAAGGGGAGCCGGTATCGTTTTCTGTACATCGACCATATAATGATGGCAAAGCTTATCCAGCTCACTTGTCGTTACACCGGGTACCACATAGGGTTCGATATAATCCAGCACCTCTGATGCCAGTCGCCCGGCAATACGCATGGTTTCAATTTCCTGCGCTGTTTTAATATGAACTACCACACCCACTCCAACTTGCTCCGATAATCATGATAAATATTGAGGAAATCTGAAAAAAGCCGCAGATAAACAATTCATTGATTTTGCTGCTTGAGAAATACTATGACTATGCTGCCAGCTTTCATAAGCGATCACATTCGGTAACTTCAAGCTGTGTACCCGGGAACTGACGAATCAACTGCTGAATATTTTCAGTGATCTGTTTAGTTGGACTGCGAATTACAAACTCAAATTGTTCCAGAGTTTGTTCACTATCCAATACATGTTCCACACCCTTGTTTTTCATGTCTTCTGTCAACGCCACCGCATCGGAGTTATCCGTCAGGATTGCCAATGAAATTGCATTATGCCACGGGTTATCTGTATTTTCCTGAATATGCAAATGAGGAACCTCCAATTTTTCCAGTTGTTCGATCTGCTTCGCAGTCTCACGTGCGTTTCGTAATGGTGGAATATGCATCCAATGAATAGTAATTTCCCCTTGGGAAATCTCAGTGACAAGATCTTTCCCCGCTTCCCATTTAGAAATTTCCACTCTGGCCAATCTAGCAACAGGTTCTGGCAGGCTTCCCCATTTAAGACATGCAACCCTGGTTGGCAATAGCTCTATTTTTTCTGGATGAATCAATGACTTCTGTGCAGAGAAATTACTATTCGGCAGACTGTAAAAATAAAAAGCAGCACCTATATTTGCCAGCAATAAAATAAGAAAAAGTTTTTTCATCTTATATATTTATAAGTAAACAACAGCAGCGTTTACTGCAGTCAACAAATCTTGTTAGAATACATATATATTTGTCTCTTTTATCAGCAACTAACCTTTATAGCCTATAACGATCATGAAACTCATTGGAACTACTGTAGCAGCAATCGCACTCACATTTTCCAGCTTTGTATTTGCCGAATCCCCAGCTGCGGGCGATGTTGAGAAAGGCAAAGAAATTGCAGCCGGAATATGTGCAGGCTGTCACAATGCTGATGGTAACAGTACTATTCCTATTTACCCCGTTCTTGCGGGGCAAGAGCCGGGATATACTGCCAAGCAATTGCATGATTTCAAGGCAGCAGAAGGAAAAACTGCCGCACGTGACAATATGATTATGGCTCCCATGGTGGCAACATTAAGCGAGAGTGACATCGAAAACCTTGCTGCTTACTATTCACAACAAAAGCCACAGCCTGGAACAGTTGGTGACACTTCTCTGATAGAGGAAGGAAAAAAACTTTATCAGGGTGGAAATCTAGAAAACTTTATTCCTGCATGCTCCAGCTGCCATTCTCCCAATGGGCAAGGTATTCCACCGCATTATCCAAGAATAGATGGTCAGCATGCCGCCTATACTCTGTCCCAACTACAAGCATTTCGTCTGGGAACGCGCAATAATGATACGAACAGTGCCATGCAGATGATTGTTTCGCGCATGAGCGAGCAAGAGATGAAGGCGGTATCTGAGTACATCACCACACTAAGGTAACCTGAGTTCGGGATAAGGAAAGAGGAGGTGAGCGCCTGCCTTTTTGCGTAAGATTATGTTTCCACAAACAAATCAATCGCATCCGGGAGACGCTCATGGACAGTTTAACCGAACTTTTTTGCCTCATAGATGATTTTTGCCACTAGTTCGAGCCTGCTTTAGAGCGTCATCTTCTGGAAACAGGAGTAAAAAAGCGCAAACGCCGCAGCAAGTTGAGTTTATCGGAGTTAATGACCTTAACTGTTTTATTCCATCAATTGCGCTTTCGCCAGTTCAAGAGTTTTTACCTGGTTTATGTGTGCCGTCACTTGCAGGCTGAGTTTCCGAAGCTGCCAAGTTATCAACGCTGTGTGGAACTTCTGCCTCGTTGTGTAGCTCCTCTGACAGCCTTGTTCGAGATGCTCAAAGACCAATGTGACGGGATTTCCATCGCTGATGCTACTGCAATCGCCGTTTGCGATAACCGGCGCATTGCCCGCCATCGGATCTTCGCCGACAGCGCCAGACATGGCAAGACTTCGATGGGCTGGTTCTATGGATTCAAGCTCCACGCTATCATCAACTCCAAAGGTGAACTGATCCGTCTGCAACTTACTGCTGGTAATGTTGACGATCG
>NZ_FPBL01000014.1 GCF_900116685.1 Nitrosomonas eutropha | reverse complement strand
CGTCTCCCGGATGCGATTGATTTGTTTGTGGAAACATAATCTTACGCAAAAAGGCAGGCGCTCACCTCCTCTTTCCTTATCCCGAACTCAGGTTACATGTATTACAGGGACAGTAATTCAGCAAGCCAAACCGTAAAAACCTCATACGGCCAGGGCATGTTTTAGTTAAACAAATACCAATTGGAGTTTTCGATTATGGGATTTCTAGCCGACCGGCAAATTCTGATTACAGGCCTGCTTAGTAACCGATCCATTGCTTACGGTATCGCCAGGGCAATGCATCGCGAAGGGGCCAAGCTGGCATTTACTTATCAATCAGAAGATTTACGCGAGCGCGTCAGCAAGCTGGCCGCAGAATTTAACAGCGATCTGCTGTTTCGCTGTGATGTCAGCCAGGACGAAGAAATTAACCGCTGCTTCAGCGAATTGGCGAGCCACTGGGATGGACTGGATGGAATCGTACATTCTATTGCCTTTGCTCCGCGCACGGCCCTGACTGGTGATTATTTGGAAAGCGTCGATCGGCAATCCTTCCAGATTGCCCATGATGTCAGTTCATACAGCTTTGCTGCACTGGCAAAAGCTGCTCTGCCGCTGATGCAGGGAAGATCAGCCGCTCTGCTGACACTTAGCTACCTCGGTGCCGTGCGTGTTATGCCGAACTATAATGTGATGGGATTGGCCAAGGCAAGCTTGGAAGCCAATGTCCGCTTTATGGCGTCAAGTCTCGGTAAACAGGGGATCAGGGTGAATGCTATCTCAGCTGGCCCAATCAAGACACTGGCGGCAGCAGGAATCGGTAATTTTGGCAAGTTACTGGGTTATGCTGAAAAAGTTGCACCTTTGAAAAGGAATGTGACAACCGAGGAAGTTGGTAACGTAGCCGCTTTTCTCTGCAGCAATCTGGCCAGTGGCATTACCGGCGAAATTACCTACGTTGATGCCGGATTCAATACTGTCGCATTTAATCTGGATACTGACGAGCAGTAGCCTGCAGGCTACTGCTTCGCTTCTTATCAGTCACTCTCCTCAACTGGCTTGATTTTTACTTCGTAGCGTTGCCTGAGGCCAGCAAGATAGGCATTTAATTCTTCCTGGCCGTGCACCTGCTGCAACTGATTGATGAGAAGAGTATATTGGGATGATTCACTTTCGGTAGCTGGTACTTTCACCTGATTGATCCGAATCAGGTCAAAACTACCCTTGTTGGTCTTGATTCCAGTATAAGCAGGGAGTTTTTCCACATCTGTTTGAAAGAGTGCATGCAGGATCTCTTCATCCCCCCCTCTTTTCTGAGTATAGGAAATTTCTACCGGCTCTCCCCATTCCAGGGAATCATCAGCCTCTCCCGCCTGCAATTTGGCAAGCTTCTGTTTGCCTTCTTCCTCGGTGGTTTCAGCCGCGATTTGCTGCTTCAGAAGTTCAATAATCTTATCCTTGACCAGTCCGAGTGATTGCGCGCTGGCGGGATGATGCTCAAGTACTCTGGCCGAAACGAAAGTATCAGGCGCCACTTCGATCGCTTCGGTATTGTAATGGTCACGAATGGCACTCTCCGAAAATATTGCCTGAAGCATACGTTCATTGGCAACGACTGACGGCTCCTTCGAATTACGATCAATCCAGTCACTTTGCTGAACAGGCAGATTAAACATCTGTGCTACAGGTTGCAATGTGTCACTCTGCTCATAAACGATATTGCTGAAATCTTCGGATAGCTCGCCAAATCTGTCAGCAGCCTTCTGACGCTGGAGCGTTTGTCTGATGCCTTCCTTGACTTCATCAAATTTGGCCACATCCACATCTTTCACTGCAGCCAGCCTGATAATGTGAAAACCAAACGGAGTTTCTACCAGACCGCGTATTTCACCCGGCTGCATCTCAAACGCCGCATCCTCAAAGGCCTTGACCATCAAGCCACGTGCAAAGAAACCAAGATCTCCACCCACTTTCGCCGAACCCGGATCTTCTGACAATTCCTTAGCCAACTCCGGAAACTCGTCCGGATCCTGCTTGACTTGTTCCAGAATTTGTTCTGCTTTGGCCTTAATAGCCGCCTTTTGCTCTTCAGTTGCGTCAACAGGAACAGTCAGCAATATATGGCTGGCTCTCCGTTCCTCAGCCTGACCAAACTCATCCTGATGCTCATCAAAATATTTTTTGATTTCTTCATCAGAAATCTGCTCCTGCTTCGCTAATTCTTCCAAAGAAAGCACAACATATTCGATCCGAACCCGTTCTGGCAGCGTGAAATCCTGACGATGACTGTCATAGTATGACTGAATAACAGTCTCATCAGGTACAGCCTGATTAATGTATTGTTCGGGATTGATTGACGCCCGATTAATCTCGTACTTTGTTTCGCTGAGTGAGGCTATTTTGTCTGCAACAGTTTTGGAGACGATAACACTCCCGGTAATACCTTCCAGCAGCTGTTGTCGCATAAGATCACCCGCCAGTCTCGCTTCAAACATTGCAGGGGACATCCCCTGGCGCTGAAGCAATTCACGGTAACGTTCATACGAAAATTTATCGTCCTCGTGGAAAAGCGCGATATTCTGAATTTCAGCAGTCAGGCGAGAATCCAGCACGGCCAGCCCAACTTGTCCGGCTTCATGGCGTAACAGCTTCTGCTGGATCAGATTTTCCAGAACAGCCGTACGCATCTGCGGATTATCCAGCAGGCTGGCATCAAAATTTTCCCCCAGCATATTACGCAGATTTTCCTGCTGATTACGCAAAGCCTGCTCATATTCCTGGCGGCTGATTTCCTCACCATCAACAGTTGCAACATCACTCGCACTGCCCATGCCTTGATACGACTCCAGCCCCCAGAACAAGAATGGCAAAAGAGCAATAAAAAGCACGATCTGAACTATCGTCTTCTTTTGGTTTACAAAATCAAACACGGCGAATACCCGAAAAAAAGGAAACAGAGAAAAACAGGGGGAGAAAAAGATGCCATATCATCATGACTGGACATTACACGAAGTAAAGATATGGCGGAGTGGACGGGACTCGAACCCGCGACCCCCGGCGTGACAGGCCGGTATTCTAACCAACTGAACTACCACTCCCAGTATTACATTCTCTAATAAGAGATTAGTTATAAGACAACTGTTTACCCAACAATTCTGCTGGTGGGTGCTGACGGGATCGAACCGCCGACATTCGCCTTGTAAGGGCGACGCTCTACCAGCTGAGCTAAGCACCCGAACCCACCGATCTTTTCTTTGCTATCGAAGGAGCGCTAGTTTACAGCATCTTTCAGCGCTTTGCCAGCAGTGAATTTAGGCACTTTGGCTGCCTTGATTTTTATCTCGGCACCGGTACGCGGATTACGTCCCGTACGGGCAGCCCGCTCCCCAACCTTGAAAGTTCCAAAACCTACCAGGGTGACGCTGTCATTCTTGCTAAGCGCATCCTTAATAGCAGATAACGCACCATCCAGTGCATTACCTGCTTCTGCTTTTGTAATATCGGCATGACGAGCAATCGCTTCGATGAGTTCAGATTTATTCATAAAATTCCCCTTTGTTTTGCTTCGTTAGGTTGCAGGAAAACACCTCTTTTTACACAGACAACTCTGTAGAAACCCTTATATCAAGCCGCTTTACAGCGGTCAAGTGTTTAACCGGAAATCAGCTTCATTTTTGATAAATTCCCGTTCTACCCGGATTGAAAAAGTACCACATCAGGAAAATCTGCTCTCAATCTGTTTCCGCGCCAGGTTCACGATCAAGCATATTCCTGATTGCATTCTCAACCGGTATTTGTTCGTACAAAATGCTGTAAACCGCTTGGGTTACGGGCATATCAATTTGCAGCTGCTGTCCTATTTCGTGCGCCTCTCGAACTGTATACACACCTTCAGTGACATGCCCAATCTCAAGCAGAATCTCTGACAACTGCCGCCCGGCAGCAAGCATCATCCCAACCTGACGATTTCTTGACAAATCACCGGTACAAGTCAAAATCAGATCCCCGATTCCGGTCAAACCGGTAAAGGTTTTCCTGTGCCCGCCCAGCGCCACACCCAGCCGGGTAATTTCCGCCAGTCCACGCGTAATTAGCGCCGCTCTTGCATTATTGCCAAACGCAAGTCCATCAGAAATCCCGGCAGCAATTGCAATTACATTCTTGAGCGCTCCGCCAACTTCAACCCCAACCACATCACTGCTGGAATAAACACGTAAAATTGAAGTATGAATCTCACTGGCAATTCGTCTGGCAAAAGTATCCTCATCAGAAGCCAGCGTCAGTGCAGCAGGAAGTCCCATCGCCACCTCTTGGGCAAAACTTGGGCCAGACAATACACCACAGGTAATCCCTGCCGGATAAACATCCTCAACCACTTGACAGGGAAGTTTTGCAGAACCTGCTTCAAATCCCTTGCAACCCAGAACAAGTGGCAATGATTGATTCAAAGCCGTTATCTGCTGCAAAGTTACGCGCAACCCTGCAACGGGCACAACCACAAGAACCAGCTCTGCCCGCTCCAGCGCATCACTCAGCGCAGAAGTAAGATGAATGGAATCCGGCAAATACTGTCCTGGCAAATAACGCTGATTGATGCGCAACGCCACCAGTTCTGCCAGGTGCCCTGTATTACGGGTCCATAACGTTACGCGATGACGTGCCGACAGATAAATTGCCAGCGCAGTTCCCCAAGCTCCCGCGCCAAGCACTGCGATATTCATACGCCCCAGACTTGATCAGTTCTGATATAGCCGATCTGGCCATCTTGATGTCTTACCTTTACCCACCCATTTGCGGCAGCGCCCAACCATTCCAGCACCACATCCTGCCGAGCTTGAAACACCAGCGATGAAGTCTGATCTGGGGATTGATAAACACTGCCAATAGAAGCATTGACGATCACAAACCGTTTCGGACTGAGATTTTTATCTTCCACCCAGGCAAGGTATCCATGATAATCCCGTATCTTTACCCATCCCACTACCTTTACCACCACTTCCAGGGGCAGATTCACACCCGCCACATATAATTTTCCGGCATTGAGAGAAGGGGCATCGTATAGAGTAACTGCCGACGTCGCTATCGACAGGAACTCATTTTTACTTCTTTCCTGTGCAACAGCCTTACAGGAAAAAAACAGCAGAATCAACAATGGGAACAGCAGGCTGGTTGTAACAAACCCGGCCCGGGATAGCTGAAATATCATGAATCAGTGCCTGGTCGTATTATCCGCAGGCTGATCAGGCTGTGATTCAGCCGCTTCCTGCTGTTTTTTCTGATGATAAATTGCCTCAAAATTGACCGGATTGAGAATCACAGGCGGGAATCCGGCGCGTGTTACCGTATCCGAGATCGTTTCGCGCAGATAGGGAAACAGAATATTCGGGCACAGAACACCTAATACCGGCTCGATCTCATTCCCGGGAACATTACGTATCCGGAAAATACCAGCCTGATGCGCCTCTACCAGAAACATAACCTTATCCTTTTCCTTCAGCCGCGCCGTGACAGTCGCCGTCACAGTTACCTCGTGGATCTCCCCTTCTATAACATTATCACTGGTAGCCAACTGAAGATTGATCTCAGGAGATTCCCGTTCCAGAAAAACCTGAGGAGCATGGGGAATTTCCAGTGATAAATCCTTGACATACACTTTTTCGATAACAAAAACGGGCTGCTGCTGTGGTTCAGTCATGGTTGATTCCGGTTAAATACATTTATCAAAAATAAGTCAGCTTTCAATAACAATCAGATACCAGCAGACATTCAGTCAGCCAGCAAACTGGCCAGCTCACCCTGTCGATCCAGAATCGACAGATCGTCATACCCCCCAACATGAGTCTGTCCAATATAGATTTGCGGAACCGTTCGTCGTCCGGAACGCTGCATCATCTCGGCTCGCTGCTCCGGCTGCAGATCCACTCTGATCTTCTCAATCTCTTCCACGCCTCTTGCACGCAATAATTTTTCTGCCATGGTGCAATAGGGGCAAAATCCGGATACATACATCACTACCCTGGGCATTTTGTCTCTTCCCGTGTCGTTATCATCCATCACTTTTTCACCAATGGAAGATTTTCACGCTGCCAGGTTTCAATACCACCGGACAGATTGAAAACCTGTTTAAAACCATTTTTTCGCAAAACGGCACCAGCTCGCCCCGGCCGCAACCCGGGCGTAAAGATGATAACAACAGGTTTATCCCTAAATTTTTCCAGCTCCTGCCAGCGCTCTTCTATCTGCTCCACCGGAATATGGGTAGCATTGGGCGGATGGCCACCGACATACTCACCTTCATCCCTGACATCCAGCACCAGAGCATCTTCATAATTAATCAATCGAATAGCCTGCTTTGAACCAATATCGCGGACGGAGTTACGCGCAACCACCGGCCATAGCAGCATGCCACCACTCAGCATTGCCGCCACGATAAAAAACATATTGTCTACCAGAAAAGTTGATTCCATAGATGTATCCAGAATGTATCCGAACCCGCTAAAAATCGTTATTTTAACAAAGTACTCGCGAAACTCCATTCATAGTTTTAGATAATGGAATAATTCCAGGCAACCCGGCGATTTCCTGCGGGATAGGTTACGATAACGTTTTTTCTTACAGACTCTCATTCATGCCAGTCAACATTCCACTGCTACTACCTGAACAGCTGCTGCCGATCCAGGGCATATCATTGGGGACGGCAGAAGCAGGCATCAAGCGATCCGGCCGAAAAGACCTGCTGGTCATCAAGCTTGCCGAAAACACACAAGTTGCCGGTGTTTTCACTAAAAACCGGTTCTGTGCCGCACCTGTTACGGTAGCCAAATCACATCTTGCAGCCCTTTTGCCGACTCGCGCACTGGTGATCAATACTGGCAATGCAAATGCTGGCACCGGCCAATCCGGTATTGATTACGCATACGCCACTTGCGCCGCGCTGGCCGGGCTCATTGGCTGCCAGGTACAACAGATATTGCCATTTTCCACCGGCGTCATCATGGAGCCACTGCCGGTAGAAAAAATTACTGCCTGCCTGCCCCAGGCAGTGGCAAACCTGGTACCGGACAACTGGTTTGCCGCAGCTCAGGCAATCATGACGACCGACATTGTGCCCAAGGGCGTTTCCCGCCAGATTCAATTGGGCGGAACGACCGTCACCATCACCGGCATCGCCAAAGGTTCGGGCATGATCCATCCGAATATGGCCACCATGCTTAGTTATATCGCTACGGATGCAGCTATTACACAACCCTTGCTGAACGATCTGGTGCACCACACGGCCAATCAATCCTTCAACCGCATCACCGTAGATGGCGATACTTCCACTAACGATGCACTGATATTGATGGCTACCGGACAGGCAGGCAATCAGACGATCTCGGCATCCACCGATCCTCGGCTTGCTCCCCTGCAGGCTGCCATTACCGAAGTGGCCATTCTGCTTGCCCAGATGATTGTGCGCGATGGCGAGGGTGCAACCAAATTCATCACTGTGCAAGTGGAAAGTGGCAAAACAGAGGAAGAATGCAGCAAGGTTGCCTATGCCATCGCGCATTCCCCACTGATCAAAACGGCCTGCTTTGCATCCGATCCCAATCTGGGGCGAATTCTGGCTGCCATCGGTTATGCCGGCATTGAGGATCTGGATGTCAATCTTGTTCAGCTTTATCTGGGAGATAACCTGGTCGCCGAACACGGCGGCCGTGCTGCCAGCTATCGTGAAGAAGAGGGTCAACGTATCATGCAGGCACCAGAAATCACCATCCAAGTAAAACTCAACAGGGGAAATGCAGCCACCACGATATGGACCTGTGATCTTTCCTACGATTACGTAAAAATCAACGCCGACTATCGCAGCTGATATGAATGATTCCGAACTGTTTTTCCAACGCTTAGACCAACTGTTAACGCGCATTGAGGACATCCTCCCCACCCGGATACAGCACGCTGATCTTGACGCACACATTGCCTTTCGCTGGCGTAAACACGACAACACCGGTTTTCTACAGGCGATAAGCCACCCGCATACGATTACGCTGAATGAACTGCTGAATATCGAAGAGCAGAAGCAGGCACTTGATCGCAATACCCAGCAGTTTGTCTCCGGATTCCCAGCTAATAATGTATTACTGACTGGCGCGCGTGGCACCGGCAAATCCTCATTGATCAAAGCATTGTTGAACCGCTATGCAGATCAAGGCTTACGTATAATCGAGGTAGATAAACAAGGACTCACTGATCTGCCCGACATTGTCGAATTCATTGATCAGCGTCCGGAGCGCTTCATTCTGTATTGTGATGATTTGTCATTTGAAGCAGATGAACCGGGTTACAAAGCACTGAAAGTCGTTCTTGATGGTTCCATTTCCACCACATCCGACAACGTACTGGTTTACGCCACCTCCAATCGTCGTCATCTGATCCCGGAATTCATGCATGAGAATTTGGCAACCCGACATGTGGAGGGCGAAATCCACCCAGGGGAAACTACCGAGGAAAAGATTTCGCTATCAGAACGTTTTGGTCTGTGGCTGTCTTTTTATCCATTCGATCAGGAGCAATATCTGGAAATTGTTCAGCACTGGCTCTCACAACATGGTATCAGCAGATTATCTGGCCCGGCCCGGCAAGAAGCGCTTCGCTGGGCGCTGGCAAGAGGTTCTCGCAATGGACGGGTTGCTCGCCAATTTGCCCGTGATTGGGCAGGTCAGCAAAAATTGGCAAAAGCCGAATAGGGCAAAAATAATATGCCCGACTTACCGCTGGTTGAAGTTGCTGCTGCCGTCCTCATCCGCTCGGATGGCAATTTCCTGCTCACCTGTCGGCCGGCCGATAAACCTTACGCCGGCTACTGGGAATTTCCCGGGGGGAAAATAGAAACAGGAGAATCTCCTGTTCAGGCACTGTCACGTGAGTTAGACGAGGAGCTGGGCATTACTCTCGACAAAGCCACGCCATGGCTGACACGGCTATTCAGTTACCCGCATGCCACGGTACGACTCAGGTTTTACCGGGTAATTAGCTGGCAGGGTGAGCCTGTCCCCCGTGAACAGCAATTACTCGCCTGGCAAACCGCCGACAACGTCACCGTTTCCCCTCTGCTTCCAGCCAATACCCCCATTCTGCGCAGCTTGGCATTACCCTCGATCTATGCAATTACCCGTGCAGCTGAAGCGGGCGTGGAGGCATCATTGTTATCCATCCGGCAGGCTTTTCAGAGTGGAATAAAACTTCTACAAATCCGTGAAAAAACCATGCCGCCCGATCAACTGGAATGCTATGTTCAGACTGTATTGCAACTTGCCCGGAATCATCAGGCGACAGTACTGCTCAACGGGAATATCGCACTGGCGCAAACAGTGCAGGCTGATGGCGTTCATCTGACTTCAACTCAATTGCTATCGCTGACTGCCCGGCCAACTGTTAACTGGTGCAGTGCTTCCTGCCACAACGCAGAAGAACTCAAGCGCGCTGAGCAGCTGGGCGTTGATTTTGTAACACTGAGTCCCGTCTGCCCTACATTCAGCCATCCCGGGGCTCCCTCACTGGGATGGGATAAGTTTTCTGCCCTCCTCCGGGATTACCCGCTGCCGGTATATGCATTAGGGGGATTATTGCCAGCCGATCTGGCAATCGCCCAGGAACATGGCGCGCATGGCATTGCCATGATGCGCGGTATCTGATTTCTGCTGAACAGTGTTAATAGACTACACCAGATAAGTATCCACTCCGCTCAACAGCAAATCGTACTGAGCTTCGACAATTTCCTTGATAATCTGTGCAGGAATACCTGTTACCACATTGTTTTCGACCGCCAGCCAGCCTACCGCATCATCCGGCCCCAGGCTGACCACGTAACCGAGATCTCGATGCAGATACGGCTCAAGCACCTTGAGCATACCGGAGTGGCGCAACATATTACGGGCAGCCAGTTTCCCTTTACGCACTGCTGACTGGGCAGTCATCGTATTCGATCCCAGTGATTGGTAAACCGAACAATCGCCCGCAGCAAACACATGCTCCAGTGGCTTGCCAGCCGCCATCACCTGACCGAACAAGTTGGTTTTGATCAGATTACCCGGCCTGTTGCCGGTGAATGCCAGCGAAAGAATGGAAGGCAATACAAAATGTCGCCCGCTGGTTTTATCTTCCAGCAGCAGTTTATCCGCACGCTGCTCCAAAAAGTGTACCCCTGGATAGAACTCGATATCCAGCTCCAGCAGGCGTTTTTCCACATACCAGGAAAATCCTTTTGGAAACTGTTGTAATACTCGCTCCTTGTCATCCACCAGCCGCAGGCCGTGATTAATCCGGTGGCGATATAGATAGTCGGCCAGCTCAAACAAAAACTGGATGCCGGTTGCTCCGCCACCAATTACGGATATGTACGATCTTTCACTATTTTTCGTTTCCAGAAATCTGTCCAGCAGATCAGCACCGGAAACAGTAAAAAAATCCTCCAAGCCAAACACATTTTTTGTAGCGTGACTACCCATATCATTCTGACATGCGAGCCTTGCACCCGATGCTACCAACAGGTAATCAAATGGAACCCGGACATCACCTGCCTGCAAGCAATGATCTTGCTGCCACTGGCATAACATCGATTCATCCAGCGACAATGTGCTGCGAATGTAGCGACAACCAAAGCGCTGCTCCAAAGCCGTATACGGAACCAGCAAATCAGATAATGGATAGCGGAAAGTTTCATGCAAATGGGTGATTTTGAGATGATTGATTCCGGGATCAATCAGCGTGATCTCCGCGTCCGAGCTGTAGCGCCGTAACGTAGTCATCGCAGCAATCCCTGCGTAACCACCCCCTGCAATCACTATCTTCAATCGTCTGTTTTTTGGTATATACAATGGCAGAAGCGCCATTCATGCCTCCTTCCCAAATTTAACGGAAACCAGCGTAGCACGGATACATCCCCCGGTCACGCCTCGCGTATAATCACCTGCTCAACCAATTGCCTCCTTCATAATCACCCTGCCGGAACATTCATGCATATTCACATTCTTGGAATCTGCGGTACTTTCATGGGCGGACTGGCGGTACTGGCACGCGCTGCGGGTCATACCGTCACCGGCTGTGATGCCAACGTCTACCCGCCAATGAGCACACAGTTACGCGATCAAAATATCGAATTGATCGAAGGCTATAGCACCGATCAGATTAAGCTGGCGCCTGATTTATTCGTAGTTGGCAACGTCGTCACACGCGGCAACCCGTTAATGGAGGCCATTCTCGATGCGCATCTGCCCTACACATCCGGCCCGCAATGGCTGGCACAGCACCTGCTGCATAACCGCTGGGTGCTTGCCGTTGCCGGTACGCATGGCAAAACCACCACCAGTTCAATGCTTGCCTGGATTCTGGAATACGCCGGACTTGCCCCCGGTTTCCTCATCGGCGGCGTCCCGGAGAATTTTGGCCTGTCTGCCCGTCTGGGGCATATCGACGAAGAACAAACTCTCTCTCCTTTCTTTGTCATCGAAGCGGATGAATACGACACCGCCTTCTTCGACAAGCGCTCCAAATTTGTGCACTATCAGCCCAAAACTGCGGTACTCAATAACCTTGAATTTGATCACGCGGATATTTTCCCGGATCTGGCAGCGATCGAGCATCAGTTCCATCACCTTGTGCGCATCGTTCCGCGCAATGGATTGATTATTGTCAACGGCTGTGATGAAACCCTGCAGCGCGTGTTGCATCAAGGATGCTGGACGCCTGTAGAAAAATTCGGGGTAGATGAAGGCTGGCAAATCACCACGGAGCACGATCAAAACCAGTCAATCCGTTTCCAGGGTAAACCGCAGGGAATATTGCACTGGGAGTTACTGGGAGAACATAACCGCATGAATGCACTGGCAGCGCTGGCTGCAGCGCGTCACGCCGGCGTACCGGCACCACTTGGCATTGAAGCCTTATCCCACTTTAAAAATGTGAAACGCCGCATGGAGCTGCGCGGGATTATTCACGATATTCACATCTATGATGATTTTGCGCATCACCCCACCGCTATTCAAACAACCTTGGCAGGGTTGCGCGACAAGATTGGTTCAGCACGCATCCTCGCTGTGCTGGAGCCACGTTCCAATACCATGAAACTTGGTGTCTGGCAGGACAGCCTCGCCGCCAGTCTGAATCAGGCCGATCAGGTATTCTGCTATGTCCATCAGATGGGCTGGGACGTAGCTTCAGCCCTCACTTCCCTCAGCAATAAAGCTGACATTCACCATGATCTGTCTGCCATGATCAGCGCCATCACTACTGCGGCACAACCGGGTGATCATATCTTGATCATGAGTAACGGCAGCTTTAATGGCCTGTACGATAAACTGCTTGATGCCTTGCGCAACCAGATTAACCTGTCCTCCTGACACTCATAAAAAAACCCCGCCAAAACTTAGGCGGGGTATAAAGGCTTCGTCACAAAATCTGTTGCTTGGGCTCCGATTTTGCTCGAAGCGAGAAGAGAGAAATACTCGTCACTACTGAGAAAACAAACTACGATTGAAACAGTTTCTAACTAATTTTCTATATCAAAAAATGCTTACCCTGCCTTAAAACCCGATTCCGAGATAACCACCAGCGGTAAATCCACTGACATCCACCCCATCAATCTTGCCAGCCAGATGGTATCTGGCATCTGCACCGATATACATCGATTTCCAGATGTTGTAATCGGCACCCACGCCGAACATGACACCTGGTTCCAGCACGGTGATGGATTCGGAAGGCGGGCTGACAACATGGATTGCCAGACCAGCCGGAATAATCCATGGCCTGAATTTACTACCTTCCATGAACTTTATTTTCGGTGCTGCCGTCAACGTAAACTGACTGACAGTTACATTACGCGGTACACCTGTTGGATCCACGAGCAGAGTTGGATTACTGGCAAGCGGATTCCCCTTCACCTTGTTACTAAATTGCTTATATTCAAACATCAGCTCAGCGAATACACTGGTCCCCGGCATAATTCCCCAAGCATCATTGGTCAGACTGAAATCAAACCCGGCACCCACATACCAGGCATCCTTGCCCGCTCGATCCTGCATCCCGATAGGAGCTACAGCACTCTGGATGGAAACACCATTGCGAAGATGGTCACTATGCGCAAAGCCACCCCGGAAAAACAGCATGTGCTTATGGGCAGCATGTTCAATTTCATGCTCCTTGTGTTCTTTTTTTTCTTCCGAAGCTACTGCCCGCAATTTTTGATCAACTTTTTGCTCATGCATCACGGTATCGGACTTAACCTTATCCAGCTCGCCCCGGATAGATTGCAATTGCTGTTCAAGCAACCTGATCTGCTCTTCCAAAACCTGTGTTGATGCACCTTCGGCAAATGTCTGTGGCGCCCCCAACAGCATTGAGGCACCGAATACACCGATCACAGTATTTAATACAGCACGCTTTCCGAATGGATTATGACTCACCCTGTTCTCCTTTCTTGTTTTATGTATATGCAAATGTTGCGTGACAAATGCTAAATAACTATTGGGAGGAATACTTTGATCTATATCAAGGTTGCGCTGTTTTCTGCTATTTGCGCCCGGATTGAACTGAAAACACGGTCCTTCCGATTATTGTTATTGAATAAAAAACCATCCGGACAAATAATTCACACTAGCCCAATGGTCATTCCCTTCGCAACGAGCGTAACACAGCAGAAACTACCCATAAAACCAGTACCCATGCGGGCTGCGGCAATGTGGCTCGTGGAGGATTCGTACGAAGTACCCTAATTAATGGTAGATACTAGATAATTGCAGACATGATGATCTTGATCTGCATCAAGAAAATGCCATTTGCCATTGTTTACCTGAAGATATTGTTTCAGCCATGATTCGCACACTCTTTTCCGATACCCCCTTTCCACCACTGGAACAGGCACTGATCGAACCTAATGGTTTACTGGCCGCTGGCGGAGATCTGTCGCCAGAACGCCTGATCTCTGCCTATCGGCAAGGAATTTTTCCCTGGTTCAATCAGGGGGAGGTCATACTCTGGTGGAGTCCAAACCCAAGAATGGTACTGTTTCCGCAAGAATTGAAAGTTTCTCGTTCACTGCACAAGACGTTGAAGAAAAATCACTATCAGATCCGGACAGACAGCGCCTTCGCGCAAGTCATGCAAGCTTGTGCAGCACCGCGCGAGAAACAAACTGGCACTTGGATACATCCTGAAATGGTTGCAGCCTACACCGCACTCCATCAGCGCGGGATAGCGCATTCAGTCGAAACCTGGGTGGATGGAGCGCTGGTCGGCGGGCTATACGGCGTAGCCATTGGCAAGGCATTTTTTGGCGAATCAATGTTTTCCCGGGTACCCGATGCCTCCAAAATTGCACTGGTTTATCTGGCCAGGCAACTGGAGCACCGGGGCTATGGCCTGATCGACTGCCAGATGAAAACAGCTCACTTGATGTCAATGGGCGCACGTGAAATTCCAAGATCCAGATTCTCTGAGTTACTGAGTGGACTGACCGTCCAATCAGAGCAAAACAGAAAATGGCATTTTGATTTCACCCGTCCGGAATGACTGGAACAGCAACAATGGATTTTCAAACTACCAAAAGCTATCCATGCGGTTATTTACCAGGACAGCTTGCCCGTTCCCGCATTGCGATTACCAACAACACGCCAGATACTGATGCCTATGCACAACTGATCCAGCAGGGGTATCGTCGCAGTGGCAATTTCATCTATCGCCCGGATTGCGAGCTGTGTCATGCTTGCATCCCCGTGCGCATCCCGGTAGAGCAGTTTCATCCCAACCGCATCCAGTGCAGAATATGGAAACGACATCAGCATTTGCAAGCCACTCGGCATCCCCTTCATTTTGATCCTGCACACTTTGATCTCTACCAGCGCTACCAGAAATCGCGTCACCCCGGCGGAAGCATGGATCTTGATGATCAAAACGGGCATGAACAGTATCGCAATTTTCTCCTGCAAAGTACGGTCGATTCCTTTCTGGTAACATTTCATGAAGATCAGCAGCTGCGCATGGTCAGTATTATTGATCAGCTGCCGGATGGGCTTTCTTCGGTGTATACCTTTTTCGATCCGGATGTCACCGGAACGAGTTATGGCACCTTTAATATCCTGTGGCAAATTGCACAATGCCATCATGACTGGCTGCCCTACCTTTATCTGGGCTACTGGATCAAAAACAGCCGAAAAATGCGCTATAAAGCCAATTTCCAACCACTACAACTGCTGGTTGACAACCAATGGCAATGCCGGGAAACCTGCACAACAATCTGAATGACATACAATCTGTTACGCCCATTACTATTTTTGCTTGATGCCGAAACCGCCCACACCCTTACTCTGGATGCGCTCGGGTTACTAAAGAAAACTGGGTTATTACCCAATCGCGCCGTCCACTGCGCACCTGTTCGCGTAATGGGGCTGGATTTTCCCAACCCGGTCGGGCTGGCTGCCGGTCTCGACAAGAACGGCGCATATATCAGCGCACTGGCCCGGCTGGGATTTGGCTTTATTGAAGTGGGAACTGTTACCCCGCGCCCGCAACCTGGTAATCCCCGCCCACGGCTGTTTCGCGTCCCGCAGGCTGAAGCAATCATCAACCGGATGGGATTTAACAACGTTGGTATAGATAAACTGATAGAAAATATCCGGCAGGCAGATTATCAAGGCATATTAGGCATCAACATCGGTAAAAATGCTGATACGCTCCTGCAAAACGCGGTAGATGACTACCTGATCTGTTTACGCAAGGCGTACCCATATGCCAGTTATGTCACCGTCAATATTTCCTCACCTAATACGAAACAACTCAGGCAGTTGCAAAATGAAACCGAACTGGAGCAACTGCTGGGCACACTCAAGACGGAACAAACCCGACTCAGCGATCAGCATGGCCGCTACACCCCGCTGGCCGTCAAAATCGCACCCGATCTGGAATCTGCTCAAATTGAAGTAATCGCCTCGCTACTACTGAAACACCGTATGGATGCCGTGATTGCAACCAATACCACCACCGCACGTGATGGCCTTGAACACCTGCCGCATGGTGATGAACAAGGCGGATTGAGCGGCACACCATTAACGGAACGCAGCACCGCCGTCATCCGCCAGCTTGCCACGCATCTTCAGCAAGCCATTCCCATCATTGGGGCGGGTGGCATCATGTCGCCCCTGAATGCACAAGCCAAAATAGAAGCCGGTGCCAGCCTGGTACAGGTTTACTCCGGATTGATTTACCATGGCCCGAATCTGGTTTCGGAAATCACCTCACTACTTTGCTCTCGTCCACCCCATGCCGGATAAAAGTAAATTGATTGAACGGATCGATGCCGTGTTGCCACAAACCCAATGCGGCCAGTGCAAATTTGATGGATGCCGTCCTTATGCCGTGGCGATTGCTGAGGGGCGCGCAGATATTGATCAATGTCCGCCTGGTGGCGATGCCGGTACTGCCGCCATTGCCGCCATCCTCAACATTGCTCCCAAGCCACTCAATACGGCTTATGGCCACCCCAAACCACTGGCAGTCGCCATCATTGATGAAGCGCAGTGTATCGGCTGCACCTTCTGCCTGCGCGCTTGTCCGGTGGACGCCATCATCGGCGCGGCCAAATGCATGCATACCGTCCTGACCGAGTTATGCACCGGCTGTGAACGTTGCATCGCACCCTGTCCGGTGGACTGTATCAGCATGGTGCCCGTGTCTGAGCCCGCCACACCTGAAATTCGGCAACAAATAGCTGACAGCGCGCGTGAGCGGTATCATCTCAGACAACTCAGACTGGCACGCAACCGACAGGAATCCCGGAAACCAAAACAGAACAGACTTGGAGCAAATACTATCTCCGCTACACAACCAGCAACCGATATGAAAAAAGCAGCCATCCAGGCAGCGATGGAACGTGCACGCGCAGCACTTGCGCGTTCCAACATTCCGTCTAAAGAATGAATACCACCAAACGCCGGGAGATATTCACCCGATTCAGGCAGGCCAACCCCCATCCGACCACGGAACTCGAATACAGCACACCGTTTCAGTTACTGGTTGCCGTCATCCTCTCGGCACAAGCTACTGATAAAAGCGTCAACCTGGCTACACGCAAACTATTCCCGATGGCCGATACACCAGAGAAAATTCTGCGACTGGGAGAAATCGGCCTCAGTCCATTCATTCAGCGCATCGGTCTATACCGTACTAAAACCAGAAATATCCTCGCTACCTGCCAGTTACTGATCGAGCAACATCACAGTAAAGTCCCGCGCACCCGCACAGAACTGGAGAAACTGCCGGGAGTCGGCCGGAAAACCGCCAATGTGATTCTGAATACCGCCTTTGGCGAACCCACCATCGCAGTCGATACCCACATCTTCCGCCTGGCTAACCGCACCGGCATTGCTCCGGGTAAAAATGTGCTGGAAGTTGAGCAAAAATTGCTCAAGGTTATTCCGGAAGAATTTCGGCAAGATGCTCACCACTGGCTAATTCTGCACGGACGCTATACCTGCAAAGCCAGGAAGCCCTTATGTCAGCAATGTCTGATTGTAGATTTATGCGAATTCAAAGAGAAGAACCTGGAAGAAACTACACCCTCACCCGATTTATAAATCGCACTACCCAACTAGAACGCGCCAGCGCATTCTGCGATTATGGCTCATGCATAGTGTAAAATTTTTCGACAGCACTTGTTGGATTGCTTTCCCCTGCAAGGTTCACAAAGGCAGCAGAAGTGATGCCGAGTTGCTTCTACCTGCTTCCTTCACACTGACAGTCACGGCTAAAGATCTACAGGCACATCGTAATGCGAGGCAAATTCCAACAACCCCGTCTTCGCGAGGCTCCCCGAGCCGTGGCAATCCAGCATCCTTCATCACCCTGACTGCTGCTGGATTGCTTCACGCTACAGGCGTACCGCAATGACGCCATATCTGCCGTAAATTGGCCTTTAACTGCGAGCGAAATGAGTGCCAGGCTGACGCAGCAATCCAGAGTAGCTGCAGCCGGGAACAGGTTACGGATATGCAACTTGACAATACTGTGATTGAATTGCTCGATGCCGTTGGTGTCCACAAAACCAACTGCTTTTACAGATATTTAGAAGTGATGGAAATTTGTTTTGCGAGATGGCCAACGTCTCATTGCTCAGCTGCAACCGAGGTGAAGATGAAGGAAGCTCTGCTGACCACGCCGGGCTGGTACGGATGAGTAGTTTTGTTATAACGTGACAAGATTTTGTCGACATATTTTACAGTTTCTGGATAAGGCGGAATGCCGCGATATTTCTCGACCGCTCCCTCCCCGGCATTGTATGCCGCAGCAACCAGTGCCACATCTCCCTTGAAGAAAGCGAGCAGCCATCTCAGGTAAGCCATGCCACCCTTAATATTATCTTCTGCATCAAAAGTATCCTTGACCTGAAACCTCTCTGCTGTTTCCGGGATCAATTGCATCAATCCCTGAGCATTCTTGGGTGAAACCGCCAGTACATTAAAACCGGATTCAACCGAAATAACTGCCAGCACAAGACCAGGATCTATCTCGTATTGTGGTGCCAGTTTCTCCACAAGAACAGACACGGATTGGTTAACGTAATATTTGTTTGGTGTTGTATTGGCGCGAGCATAAATATTTTTGTTCAGGCAATCCGGTAACTGTATCTTTGGATTGGCCGGCACAGGCATGAACTGCAGCATTTTCTGTGCATAGGTATGCCCCCGAGCGGCGGCCATTTCAAACAGACTGGCAGCAATGCTGTCATTACGCTCAACACCACGCCCATTGGCATACATCCATCCCAGTGCATATTGCCCCTCCGCCGAACCCAGTCTGGCTGCCTGACAATACAATTCCACCGCTTTTTCTCTATCTTGTTGCACGCCTTCGCCATGTTCATATTGGCGAGCCTGTAATACCAATATTTCGACATCATTTGCAGCGTTACCGGGCATTCCCCGGGAAACAGGTTCACTGCTGTAAGTGACAGCAGCATGCAGAGCTAAAACACTCAACACAACCCACTGCCATTTTTGGAAGATGCGCATATTTCTCTTCTGCCTGGAGAGTTAAGGTTTTGTTTTATTATTAGATATCAAGCAACAATCATGCCAAAAAGAGAGAATATCCAGAACCCTGGGATAACCATTTGCCCGCAGGCAAAAATTCTCAAGTCATTTTCTGACAAAATAACGACAGGAAAACGGCCTTGCAGATAGTGTAAAAAATTTCGACAGATGTGCGCTCAACGGAAAAATCAATTTCAGCCCTCACTCCTTTCACTTCGCCAGCGGCAAAACAATCTTCCAGCATCTTCTTTGAATCAATCCCCTTACTCACTCTCAGACTGCACGCGGTACACACGTACTTTGCCGATATTATGCCGATTGACTGAAACAATTTCAAAAATCAAGTCATCAACTGTAATCTGCTCCCCTGCGCCTGGAATATAACCCAGCTGCCAGAGCAGATAGCCCCCGAGCGTGGAATAGCGCTCAGCATCATCAACCAGATCATATTCCAATAAATTGGATACCTTGCGGATACTGATCCATCCATCCATCAGCCATGAGCCATCCACCTGCTGCTCCACCACCATTTTTTCTTCATCTGCATCCAGAAATTCACCAGCGATTGCTTCCAGAATATCTGCCGGCGTAACAATTCCCTCGACTGATCCATATTCTTCAACGATCACTGCTAACTGTAACGACTGATCACGGAGTTGCTCCATCAGTTTGATCACGGGCACCCGCTCATGCACCACGATGGGATGGCGCAGTGATTTTTCCAGGTTAATTTTTCCTTCTTCCAGTATATCGCGCAGCAAATCCTTGGCGAATGCAGCACCGACAAACTCATCCACACTGCCACGTGACAACAAGAAACGCGAATGACCACTGTCGATAATTTTTAACCTGATCATCTCATTGGTATTTTCCAGATCCAGCCAGTCAATATCAGTGCGCGGCGTCATAATTGACATGGCAGGGCGCTCAGCCAGCATCAGCACGCCCTCAATCATCTCCTTTTCCTCCCGGGCGAACAGATCGTTTTTGGCAACCTGCTGTGCAATCACTTCCGCAGTCTCTCCCAACCCGACTTCACCTCCCTTCCCACCAAGCAACCGTAATACGGCCTCTGCGGTACGGTCACGCAAATCTCCGGTGGTAATAAATTTTTCCTTGTTATGCCGAGCGAGCTGGTTAAACGCTTCAATCAGAATCGAGAAACTGATTGCTGCGTAAAGATATCCTTTGGGAACATGGTAATTAAAGCCTTCAATCACGAGCGAGAAACCGATCATCATCAAAAAACCCAGGCACAAAATCACAACAGTGGGATGTTTCGAGACGAAAGTCATCAGCGGCCCGGACGAAATCATCATGACAGCCACCGCAATGATGACAGCAATCATCATCACCGCCAGATGTTCCACCATCCCCACTGCTGTAATCATGCTGTCCAGCGAAAAAACCGCATCCAACACAATAATCTGGACAATGACCTGCCAGAATACAGCATGCACATGCTTGCCCTCTTTCTGCCCGGAATGCCCTTCCAGCCGTTCGTGCAGCTCCATCGTCCCCTTAAAAAGCAGGAATAAACCTCCAAATAGAAGAATGATATTCCGCCAGGACAGCTCAATATCAAAAACCGTCAGCAGCGGCGTGGTCAGCGTAATGACCCAGGAAATAGAGGCAAGCAGAATGAGGCGCATGACAAGCGCCAGAGACAAACCGACAATCCGCGCCCTTTCACGCTGATTTAACGGCAATTTATCTGCCAATATCGCGATGAAAACGAGATTATCAATCCCCAGCACAATTTCCAGAATAACCAGTGTTGCCAGACCCGCCCACGCAGCAGGGTCAACTACCCATTCAAAAAACACTTTTACTGATACCCGAGATAAATTAAGAAACTGTAATTAAGAATTTGAAATACCCGGATCCGGGTAAAAAGAAGTTGTACAGTGACCAGAAGTAAATAACCAATATAGTACAAGTTTTTCAGCTAACCAAATGCTGAAAACAAAAGCTATATTTTGTCATACGCCGAGAGAGGGTTAGGAGCAACTCTATCCATTTATCAACCGAGAATCACATGCAAAATATTGCAGGAACCACTTACAACAACGAGAAACTGCGCAAAATTGCCTCAATTTTTTTATCTTCCTTCGCCAGTTCGCGCAAAGTATGCAGCATGCGTGTCAGTTTCGAGCCCTCGGGAGATTGCAGCTCCAGATCCTTTTCCAGATCCCGTTCAAGCCGCTTAAGGCGTGTGTCCATAGGACGCAATGTTGAGTAGCGATCCCATACAATAAAACCAATCAGACCGAATATGCCAGCAATTGTCACCAGCATCAGCTGCTGGATAAAATCCAGCCGCCGATCTATCGCCTCAAAACGCTGATCAACAGCAGCAAAGCTGCTGATCTATTTGTTCCTGCATCGCTGTAAAACGTAAATCCATTTTTTCTTCCAGTGTTTTTTGCCCAGCTCTAAGCTCCGCCAATGATTCAACGATTTCACGATCAGTAATACGCGGCGCAATCTCCACTGCAAAAGCGGATGCTGCCTGCAAGCTGATGAAGAACAACATAATTCTGATCATTTCAGTCAAATTACCAGGATATGGTTATCGGGTTACTGATTCAGTTATTGGTGATATGAGTGCATAGACAACTATAAACAATACCTGATTATTGATTTGTTTGTGTATCCTGAAGACAATTTTATTAACCAGCTTGTTATCCGTTTTTTCTTAGAATCTATTCAATACCTCACTAAAGGGCACATTACGGCGTTGAAACTGAACTCAAAATACTCACATACTTCAAGTATGCTCTGCTTTCTCGTTCAGTTTTGCCTTGTACTGCATCCCTTGATTGAGACCTTGAACAAGTTCTTACACACATTGAAAACAATCCCAAAAACACATTTAAGGAACCTCTGCGCGGATCTCACAGGATCGCTCATGGAAGACTCGCGCAAAGATTCCTTAACCATAGCGCAATATGAATCCTGATGCCCTCATCCTCTTCCTGCAAACCCGTATACCCAATCTATTGGCAATTTACGCCTTTGGTAGCCGTATTCAGGGTACAGACAAGCCGGAAAGCGATCTGGATCTAGCTGTACTGGTCGCGGGCCAGGCTGATCCGATTATCCTGTTTGAAGTCGCAAATGAACTGGCAAATATAGCTGGCTATGAAATTGACCTGCTCGATCTGCGAACAGCCTCTACCGTGATGCAATATCAAATCATTACTACCGGCCAGCGCTGGTGGGCGTCAGATATACAAGCAGCTTTATACGAAGTGGCTATTCTGAGTGAAAAAACCGCTCTTGATGAAGCACGCGCCGGGTTATTGGCAGATATTCAGCAAAGAGGAACAATCTATGGCCGATGATGTGCTGATCAATAAGGCAGCAACTATCGAACGCTGCGTGACGCGGGCACGTGAAGAATATGCCGCTAACCCGGCAGGTTTTATCACCAACCACACTCGCCAGGATGCAGCCATCCTCAATATTCAGCGAGCCTGTGAAGCAGCATTGGACATGGGCCAGCATTTGATTCGTCGTGAAAAACTGGGAGTTCCGCAAAGTACTCGCGACGTATTTTCTTTATTGGCACATGGTGGCTGGATCGATATTAAACTGGCTGACAACCTTAAACGTATGGTGAGCTTTCGGAATATCGCAGTACATGACTACATTGCCCTGCAACTGCCTATTGTCATAAAAGTCATCGAGAAACACCTGGATGATTTTTTACAATACAGCCAAACCCTATTGCTGCATGATGCAACACTGGGCAGAAACTGAACTCTGAGTAGCGCACGGCCAAGCAGAGAGTAGTAAATTATTTCCGGATCATAGCACCTCAATAAATTCCCTTACCGGAAAGCCCAAGCTGTACAGATACAGCAAGCAAGCGCTTATCTCTTGTCCACAGGGTGGAACCCGGGGCAAGGCGAATGGCAGCCAGCAGGCAAACATCCACATAACCGATACCCTGCCCTGCCAGTTGATTTTGAACAATAAACCTCATCACCTCTTCGTGAGAAGCCACGGGAGCCTGTGGTAAATTATCAAGTGCATTGAAAATAACTTCACGTTGCCTGACTATTCCCAAAGCAAGCTCGCCAATCACAAAAGGATGTATCAACACCTGACCTTCATTGAGTAGTTCCACCAATCCGGAATCACCAACACGCAGGTGATCTACCCAAATGGATGTATCAACGAGTATCACAGCAACTCAGGCTGGCGTCGCACTATCTGTTCAAGCTGTGGTTCGGTGCCGCCAAGCAGAGCAAGTCGTTTAGCACTTTCCCGTTGCACGAGTGCACGCAATGCTTCCCGTACCAACGCAGTCTTTTCTGTTAACCCTGTGAGCACCTCAGCTTCTTTAAGTAATTCATCGTCAATCGTGAGTGTTGTGCGCATAAAATCCTCCTAAATACCGGCATATCATAAATAATAGCATCGTTTGACTCTATTTTTGATGCCTTACGATCACGCAATCTAAAAAGTAGCACTCTTTAACCCAGAATTAACTTCATCGCGCTAAATCTGAAACAATCCTAAAAACACATTTAAGGAACCTCTGCACGGATCCCACAGGATCGCTCATGGAAGACTCGTGCAAAGGAGCGCTGTGGACGTCAAATATACAAGCAACCTTAAACGAAGTGGCTATTTTGAGTGACAAGCCGCTCTTGATGAAGCGCGCCGGATTATTGGCGGATATTCAGCAAAGAGGCCGATGATGTGCTGTTGACATCCCCCTTCCTCTCGCTAACGCTCGCCACCCATAGGGTGGAAAAGAAAAGGATTCCTATTCACTTGATATAACGTATCTCATGGGATACCATACGCGCATGAACATCATCCAGACCACTGAAGTTTTTGACGACTGGTTCAACGGTCTGAAAGATCACATAGCTAAAGCTCGAATCTAGGCACGGATCGACCGTGCAGAAGATGGAAACTTCGGTGATTGTCAACCGATGGGTGAGGATGTATCAGAAATGCGCATCCATACAGGATCTGGATACCGGATCTATTTCAAACAAATGGGACTAGAAATATTCGTGCTGCTGGCTGGCGGAAATAAGACAACACAGCAGCAGGATATCAAGGCAGCACTTGCACTAGCTCGCACAATTGGAGGATAGATAATGGACAAAGTAAAACTACGGCGCTGGGATAGCGCTGAACATCTGAAAACCGAGGAAGACATAGCCCTTTATCTGGATGCCTGCCTGGAAGCAGCAGGGGATGATGCCGCTTATATCGCCAAAGCACTGGGCAATATCGCCCGTGCGCGTGGCATGACTCAACTCGCCCGTGATACCGGTCTCGGCCGGGAAAGCCTTTACAAAGCACTGTCCGGGGAAGGAAATCCTGAGTTTTCCACCATCATGAAAGTTGTCAAGGCGCTCGGTTTGAAGCTGCATATTCAAGCACTGAACCAATAACAGAACTACTAAAGCGGAAAACAAAGTAGCAAAACCAAGATTGTGGAAGCTACCGGACAGTGAGCGAGTACCACCGTTGTTATGGCGGAAGAACAAGTTTTATTATTGTGATGTAGAATTTTAAAATGACTGTTACCTCTCAAGCAGTTGCAAACGAATTTATCCAACTTGCAAAAGAACGGGACAAACATGCAGCTGCAAAAGCTCGTTTTTATTACGCAAGGATTTTCGCTCGCCATTTTTGGTGCGCTGTTGCATATGCATAATACACATACTTGGCAATGGGAGCCGGTGATACCGAAACTATATAAATCCCTGCAAAAATACGGCTCTGATTTCGTGACTGCCTCACTTGAAACAACCGCTGAAATCATTACTGGATCTGGAAAGATCAATTCAGGCCGGATTTGGCTCGAACATTCTTACCCGGAGCTTCGGCGCTACCTGCCGCCGATTTATACATATTGCGTACCTGCAAATCCTCGATATATACCATCGCATGGCTTGGGCTGATATCGTAGTCGTGGCTTTGTGCAGGTAGTCGCGGCGAGTGTTGCCAATGTGGCAACCCAGTGCTTTTATACCCTTTTGCTGCCTTTGTTTCCGTTTATCTGGATCGCTCCACACTATCGCACGCACAAAAATAGTTGCTTATTTTAACCTGAGTTCGGGATAAGGAAAGAGGAGGTGAGCGCCTGCCTTTTTGCGTAAGATTATGTTTCCACAAACAAATCAATCGCATCCGGGAGACG
>NZ_FPBL01000013.1 GCF_900116685.1 Nitrosomonas eutropha | reverse complement strand
AGTAATGGCTCTATCTCGGCAAACTTCTCTCGGCTGATGTCGCTGGCGTATTTTGGTCTCTTCATCTATTTATTATCAGGGGTGAGAAACAGATTGTAAACAGGCTCTAAAACACACATGATTAATTGCGCTACACTCGACCGGTATCAGGCTGCTGCCTTTTATTGCTTCGGGTAGGGATAATACAAAAAAATTGGAGACTGGGATGTTCAGTAATGATGAGTTGAAATACCTTCACCGCTGTATCGAACTAGCGACTGAGGCATTAGAAGCAGGCGATGAACCATTTGGCTCAGTGTTAGTCGCTGCAAACGGAACCGTACTTGCTGAGGATCGCAACCGGGTAGCCTCTGGCGATCGTACTCGTCATCCAGAGTTTGAGTTGGCCCGTTGGGCCGCAGTTAATATGACCCCCAGGGAGCGAGCGGCAGCAACTGTATTCACCTCGGGTGAACATTGTCCAATGTGTGCCGCTGCGCACGGCTGGGTCGGACTGGGTCGTATTGTATACGTGAGTTCTTCCGAGCAATTAGTCACTTGGCTCACCGAGTTGGGGGTTCCTGCGCCTCCGGTACGCCCTCTGCCGATCCAGGAAATTGTTCCTGGCCTCGTGGTAGAGGGCCCGGTTCCAGATCTTACGGAGCAGGTACACAACCTGCATCGCCGCTTCTATGGAATACATCGTGTTAATTCTACGACTTAACCATGCATACACGCGCGGCCATCGTCCTCCTTCTGTTCGGGCTGGTTGCGCCATTCGGCGCGCGAACCTCCATCAGTCCAAGTTCGCCGTAACAGGACTTACCGATGCTCAGATCGCGTCGTTCCTTACCACCCTTCAGCACGCCGTCGCAACTCACAACATCGCGCGCATAGTTTCCCTAACTGTGTTCCCCCTAACCGTCAACGGTAAACCATCTATAAAGAACGCGGCGGCATTGAAGTCGCAATACAACGTCATCTTCAATGCCCGCGTCGTCAAGGAAATCAAGAAACAAGTGTTCAATGAGCTATTCGCCAACTCCGACGGCATTATGATAGGCAACGGTGAAGTATGGTTCGCAGGGATCTACGATAGTGACAAGTGCAATCATGTTCGTGTTCGTATCGTCGCGATCAGTAATATTTGAGCACTCGTATCTAATGCAAAACCAAGCCACCATTTGCAGCTTTTCAGTTCTTCATAGCTGCGCAGCATTAGAAATCAGGCGCTCTGCTGTTAAAAAAACCTATGAATAATTTCAACGATATTTTGTGTATATCCCTTTCATCTAACAGTGAATGGCTGGCAAAGGATAGATAATCTCATACAAATTGTTGCGCCATCACAGGTGACGCTATATCTCATCACTACAATCAAACACCTACTGGGAATTATTATGGATGCAAACTTTTGGCATCAGAAATGGGAGCAAGGTGAAATTGGCTTTCACCGCCCTACCGTCAATCCGCTGCTAATCAGCCATTTTAGTGCACTTAATTTGGTAAAGGGCAGCCGTATTTTTCTACCCTTGTGTGGTAAAACGCTTGATATTGGCTGGTTGCTTGCCAACAGCTATCGTGTTGTAGGCGTTGAGCTAAGCGAAATGGCTGTCAGGCAGTTATTTATTGGACTGGGCGTAGAGCCACAAGTGACAAAGAACAGTGGCATGCAGTGCTACCACGCAGAAAATATCGATATCTTTGTTGGTGACTTGTTTCATTTGACCGCTGCTACGCTAGGGCCCGTGGATGCCATCTACGATCGGGCCGCTCTGGTTGCGCTCCCTGAAGCAATACGCAGCCGGTATACCACCCATCTGATGGCACTCACGCATAAAGCGCCACAACTTCTTATCTGCTTTGAATACGATCAAACCTTGCTGGAAGGTCCTCCTTTTTCAATTGGCAGCGCAGAAATCGATCGGCATTATGCCGCTAGCTATGAGCTGCGACTACTTGAAAGTACAGAGGTATCTGGTGGGTTGAAGGGGAAATGTGCGGCCAGAGAAAATGTCTGGTTACTGAAAAACCGCCCGTAATGCGAAACAGGTATTAAAAGAGATACGGGTTACCAGTTTTTGATAACCCGTTGATTGTACTGAAAACTATTAGCCGACTTGATGATAACGAACACTTTGTGTATGCACTGCTTCAACCAGTGCTTTTGCATTTTCCGGTGGAGTAAACTGGGAAATACCATGTCCGAGGTTAAATACATGGCCATGCCCATGGCCATAGCTTGCCAGTATTTTTCCAACTTCAGCAGCAATAGCTTCCGGTGAGGAAAACAGTACAGCTGGATCCAGATTGCCCTGCAAAGCCACTTTATCTTGTGTACGCCGACGCGCTTCGCCAATATCAATCGTCCAGTCCAGTCCGATGGCATCACAACCACTAGCCATGATGGATTCCAGCCATAGCCCGCCTCCCTTGGTAAACAGGATATTCGGGATACGTTCGCCGTTATGTTCGCGTTTTAATCCTTCCAGGATCTGGTTCATGTAACGCAGGGAAAACTCCTGATAGGCGGCATGGGATAGCGCACCACCCCAGCTGTCGAAAATCATCACTGTCTGCGCACCTGCTTCAATCTGGGCGTTCAGATAGGTAATCACCGCTTGTGCGGTTACATCCAGAATATGGTGCAACAGATCCGGGCGTGTATACAGCATGGTTTTGATCTGACGATAATCACTACTGCTCGCACCTTCCACCATATAGCATGCCAACGTGAACGGGCTGCCTGAGAATCCAATCAGCGGCACCCGATTGTTCAGCGCTTTGCGAATTTCTGTAACAGCATCCATGACATAGCGCAAATGCGTATCCGGATCCGGCACGATCAATGAGAGAATTTCTCGTTCTTCACGTAACGGGCGCTCGAAGCGTGGCCCCTCTCCTGTCGAAAAATACAATCCCAGCCCCATTGCATCCGGAATAGTCAAAATATCGGAAAACAAAATGGCTGCATCCAGCGGAAATCTGTCCAATGGCTGCAAAGTCACTTCTGTTGCCAGTGCAGGATTTTTACATAGTGCAAGGAAATCACCCGCACGCGCCCGCGTCTGGTTGTACTCCGGCAGATAGCGGCCAGCCTGGCGCATCATCCAGACGGGGGTATAGTCCACAGGCTGCCGCAGCAGTGCGCGAATAAAAGTATCATTTTCCAGTCTGGTCATTGTTTATATGGGCCTAATCTCAAAAAGGTTGATAAATTAACGTAAAAAAATTACAAACCTATTATCAGCATTCAACGATCAATTCAGTTTTTGCAACTGTTCTTCCAGTTTCTTCAGGGTTGCACTGAACGCAGCCAAACGCTCTCTTTCTTGTTGCACTACTTTTTCTGGGGCTCGCTGAACAAAATCAGGATTATCCAATTTTGTTTCGGCTTTACCGATTTCAGTTTCTATTCGCAAGATTTCCTTACCAAGGCGTTCACACTCTGCCTTAACATCTATCTCTATTTTCAGCATCAACCTGAAATCACCTACCACAGCAACTGGCGCATCGGTATCCGGCAGCCCATCTGGCAGGATAGTCACTTCAGATAATCTGGCCAGCGCTTGCAAGTAGGGTGAAAAATCCGCTAACCGGGCGTGATCACCCTCTATCAATAACGGTATACGTTCTGCCGGTGACAGTTTCATTTCTCCACGCAATGTACGGCAAGCATTTACGACTTCCTTGAGCAGTTGAATATCAGCAGCAGCTTGCTCGTCGATACGTGCCTGATCAGGTTGAGGATAAGGCTGACACATGATGCTAGCGCCGACTTTTCCCGCAAGCGGCGCAACCGCCTGCCAGAGTTCTTCAGTAATGAACGGAATGATCGGATGCGCCTGCCTTAACACTGTTTCCAATACACGCACCAATGTACGACGAGTGGCACGCTGCTGTGCTTCATCTTCACTGTTCAACTGTACTTTTGCCAGCTCTACATACCAGTCGCAGTATTCATCCCAGATAAATTCGTACATCTCGCGCGCGGCAAGGTCAAACCGGTACTCATTAAAGGCCTGTACTACGCCCTGTTCAGCCTGCTGCAAACGACCAATAATCCATTTATCCGCTGGTGAGAAATTTAGTGGCAGCCCTTCATCCAGTCCTGTGTCCTTACCCTCACAATTCATCAGCACAAAACGGGTGGCGTTCCACAACTTGTTACAGAAATTGCGATACCCTTCGCAGCGTTGCAGGTCAAACTTAATGTCACGCCCATGCGAGGCCAGGCTGGCAAAAGTAAAGCGCAGCGCATCGGTGCCGAATGCGGGAATTCCTTGCGGGAACTGTTTGCGAGTGGCCTTCTCGATGGATTCTGCCTGTTTGGGATTCATCAGGCCGGTCGTACGCTTTCTGATCAACTCCGTCAGTGCAACGCCATCAATCAGATCGAGCGGATCAAGTACGTTACCTTTGGATTTGCTCATCTTCTGGCCTTCCGCATCACGAATCAGACCAGTGATATACACTTCCCGGAAGGGTACTTCGCCGGTGAAATGCAGGGACATCATCACCATACGCGCCACCCAGAAGAAAATAATGTCAAACCCGGTTACCAGCACGGATCCAGGCAGGAAGGTTTTAAGCTCAGGTGTCTGTTCTGGCCAGCCCAATGTTGAAAAAGG
The DNA here is from genome assembly GCF_900116685.1 of Nitrosomonas eutropha. Classification (GTDB taxonomy): domain Bacteria; phylum Pseudomonadota; class Gammaproteobacteria; order Burkholderiales; family Nitrosomonadaceae; genus Nitrosomonas; species Nitrosomonas eutropha_A. Next base: position 30,790 of record NZ_FPBL01000013.1, on the reverse strand, counting down.
CCATAACGCGGAAGAAAACCAGGTATCCAGTACATCTTCATCCTGATACAGGGTTTCCTTACCAGACAGTTTCCTGGCTTCCTCCAGATCATGCGCAACAATTACGTTGCCATCTTCATCGTACCAGGCTGGAATACGGTGCCCCCACCATAATTGCCGTGAAATACACCAGTCCTGGATGTTTTCCAGCCACTGGTTATAGACATGCGCCCAGTTCTCCGGCACAAATCTGACCTTACCGCTTTCAACCGCTGCCAACCCCTGTTTGGCCAGCCCTTCCATTGCCAGGTACCATTGATCAGTCAGCATGGGTTCAATCACCGTATTGGTTCGATCCCCACGTGGAATCATCAGTTTATGCGGGCGAGCTTCAACCAATAATTCTTGTGCCTGCAGATCGGCAATAACTTTCTTTCTGGCATCAAAACGATCCAGCCCCTGAAATTCAACCGGGGCATTGTCATTGATCTTACCATCCAGCGTAAAAACGCTAAGTGGTATCAGTTTATGGCGCAACCCTACCTGATAGTCATTGAAATCATGTGCCGGGGTAATTTTTACGCACCCCGTACCAAAAGCGGGATCAACATAGGAATCTGCAATAATCGGGATCGTGCGCTCAGACAACGGCAGGCGTACATGATGCCCGATCAGATGCCGGTAGCGTTCATCCTCCGGATGTACCGCCACCGCTACATCACCCAGCATGGTTTCAGGCCGCGTGGTGGCGACAATCAGACCTTTCTCACCATTTTCTGCCCGGTGTTCAAAAGGATAGAGAATGTGCCAAAGCGATCCCTGTTCCTCAACTGACACCACTTCCAGATCGGAGACCGCTGTTTGCAATACCGGATCCCAGTTAACCAGGCGTTTGCCACGGTAAATCAACCCTTCCCGATACAGACGAACGAATACTTCAGTCACCGCACGGGAAAGTACCTCATCCATAGTGAAGCGTTCACGCGACCAGTCACAGGAAGTCCCCATACGACGCATTTGCCGGGTAATGGTGGAGCCGGATTCTTCTTTCCATTGCCAGACTCGCTCCAGAAAAGCTTCACGACCCATTTGGCGACGATCCTTTCCTTCCTGATCCAGTTGACGCTCAACCACAATCTGCGTGGCAATCCCGGCATGATCCGTGCCCGGTTGCCACAATGTATTGTCGCCCAGCATACGGTGATAACGGATCAGTGCATCCATCAGGGTATGCTGAAAGGCATGCCCCATATGCAGCGTGCCGGTAACATTAGGGGGCGGCAGCATGATGCAGTAGGCATTAACTTCCTCCCGCTTGGCCGGGCTGAAGTAGCCGGCAGTCTCCCAGACCGAGTACCAGCGATTTTCTATATCCTTTGGATCAAAGCTTTTTGCAAGTTCCATGACAATCAGACACAAAGTAAACCGGTAGAATGAAACCGGCCATTATAACGAACGAAAGCAAGATTAAATATTTCTGGGCAGCCGTTTTCCCAGAGCTTGAATCAAGGTCAACCGTTCAGCAGGATTCAGACTGATACATGCTTCTCTTAATGCTGCATCAAAAGCGAAATACAACAGCTCGGAAATTTCTGTTGGGGATGGCCATTCATCTATCGTCAGTGTCACCTGATCAGTCAAAACAGGAATCCCGTCAATGTCGGGTGCTGACTCGGCAATATCCCCGGGCAATTCACCGGAAGCGGAAGGAAGCTGTTCCATGGAGTCAAATGAGCTTGCAATAATCTGCTCTACAGATTGCATGAGAGAAGATTGTTCCTGTCGATGTCTGCGCAACATTGAATCTACTTTATTCAGCAGGATTTCATCTTCCGGCTCCTGCGTTATATCGGGTTGATCATCTGCCACCAGATTGCTCCTGATCAGGTAAAAAACTCAAAATCCGGGAATATGGATAGCTTCTGCATGGCTCGGAATCGGTTAATTTTCCTCAAGCCGATGATGGCGAATATCATGTCCCAACTCTTGGTAGCACCGGTACCGTTTGCGTGCATGCAGCTTGCTGTCCTCTATTTCATCAACGATTTCAACGATCCGCTTAAAATGTTCAAATCCGGATGGAATTGTCGCATCCAGATTAAGCAATACATCGAAGTAAGCCGCTTCCGGCATCTCCGGCCGATTATTCAGGATCACCGGCGTCACTTCCGCCAGTTTGTCATCTGCCTGGCAATGCGGGACAAAACTGGTTGGGGAGAACGTCCAGAGCAGTTTATCAAATCGGTTTGCCAATTCTGTATCCGGAATATAAACAACTGTTTTCAATCCCTGCTGCACTGCTTTTGCGCACAAACGACAGGCGATCAACAATCTGTCGGTCGCACCCGTATAAAAATCAATCTGTGTCACATCTGCTCGCAGAGATGAGCGTGTCAGCTGATATTAATGCTGTTGTGCACGATCGATCAGAAATTGTGTTAGTAGCGGAACCGGACGTCCGGTCGCCCCCTTTTCTTTGCCGGATTTCCATGCTGTTCCAGCAATATCAAGGTGCGCCCAGCGGTATTTCCTGGTAAAACGTGAAAGGAAGCAAGCTGCGGTAATCGCACCTCCCCAGCGGCCACCGATATTGGCCATATCGGCAAAATTGCTTCTGAGTAATTCTTGATATTCATCTCCCAATGGTAACTGCCAGGCACGATCAGATACTTTTTCCCCGGCCTGAAGCAGTTCCTGAACAAGCGGCTCATCGGTACCCATCAGGCCACTGACCACATGTCCCAAGGCGACCACACAGGCCCCTGTCAGTGTAGCAATATCAATTACCACCTCTGGATTGTAACGCTCGGCGTATGCCAGTGCATCACACAGAATCAACCGTCCTTCTGCATCAGTATTAAGTATTTCAATCGTTTGGCCAGACAGGCTGGTTACAACATCCCCGGGCTTGGTTGCATTGCCACCCGGCATATTTTCAGTTGTGGGAATGATGCCCGTTACATTGATAGGCAACTTCATTTCTGCCACGGCAGTCAGTATGCCGAAAACACTTGCTGCGCCGCCCATATCGTATTTCATTTCATCAAGATCAGCTGCCGGTTTCAGTGAAATACCACCGGTATCAAAGGTGACACCTTTTCCAACCAGCACGACTGGTTTCTCAGTATTTTTCTGGCCACAGTATTCCAGCACAATCAATTTTGCCGGCTGATGACTGCCGCGCGCCACAGCCAGCAATGCACCCATTCCGAGCGCCTCCATGTCTTTTTCTTCCAGCACAGAAAGTTTGAGGTTGTATGTTTTGGCCATTTCGCCAGCCTGTTCGGCCAAATAGGTCGGAGTACAGATATTGGGCGCAAGATTACCCAAGTCCTTCGCTATATTCATACCACGCGCAATAGCTGCTCCCTGCTGCGATGCTTGTTCTGTTTCTGCCGTCGCAACCTCATCCCCGATGAGAAAGATAATTTTCTGCAGGGATGGCTGACGCTCCTCACGTTTACTTTTGAGCCGATCAAAGCGGTACACACTTTCTTCTGCCAGGAGGGTTGACTGCAGTACGCTCCAGGCAGCATCTCTTCCTTTTACAATCAAATCCGCTACACACAATCCGATATCTTTAACCCCCGTCTGATGCAGCGCTTTAAAAACTGCACGAGTGGCCTCCTGAAATACCTTTTCTGCGTATTCCTCTTCCTTGCCCAGCCCGACCAGCAACACTCGCTTGCTTCCAATAACCGGGACGTTGTGCAGCAGTAAAGTTGTATTTGCCCTGCCGTCCATGTCTCCCTGGTCAAGCACCTTGGTCAGATAACTTTTGCTCATCTCGTCCAAAGCTTTGGCCGCTCTGGTCAATTTACGAGACTCGAACACGCCTACCACGATACAGTCACCATGATATTTTTCCAGATCGCCGGATTGGATTGTGAAGTCCATGTTTTACTCCTGTTTTATTTGTTTATTTTTGATAATGAATACGAATCGGACTATGGTCACGTCTCTGATTCCAAATCAAAAAACCGAGCTTCCTGCCACAATCTCCGGAATCATGCTCGTGTCATTCAGCGCAAATAGGTTTGCTTAACGGCTCTTTTTCAGTATTTTCATGGGATTATATCGGGTAGAATCATTTTTCCCTGTAAATCCGGAATGAGTAAGCAAACGCTCTATTCACATCCTTGGTAATGGAAATATGAAAGGAAATCTGCTCAAGCAATTGCGGTTCTGTACAAGTTTACCCAGCCTGCCTTCTATTGCGCTCAAAATTATTGATCTTGCTGGCAAAGCAGATACCAGCCTTACGCAGATCAATCATTATATCTCGCATGATCCGGCACTTGCCGCCAAAATTATTAAGACAGCCAATTCCCCGCTGTATAAATCCAGATATCCGATCAGTAACATCAGCCAGGCTACTAATATTCTCGGAACATACGGTGTTATTACAATAGCATTGTCCTTCTCGCTGGCAGATTCTCTGATAAAACAGACCAGAGAAAAACTGGGCATGACCGACAACAATAGCTTCTGGCGCCGTTCGATTACTTCTGCACTGGCCAGCCGCACTTTGGGCAAACGCCTGGGAATGGACAAAATACTGGATGATCTGTTCCTGGCGGGGCTGCTGCAGGATATTGGTATTCTTGCCTTTCATGCTCTCATGCCTGAGGATTACCCACCGGTTTTTTTACTTGCTGAGGATCACAACGCCCTTCTGAAGGCTGAACGCCAGACATTCGATATAGGACACGACGAACTAGGCGCAGCATTACTTGAATACTGGAAATTTCCCAGCTACGCGCCTATCGCCTGCCGGAACAGTCATACTGCACCAGATACCCCCAATGCTGGTATCAACGAGTGTGTTGCAGTATCTGGTTACATTACAGATTATTTCCTGTCACCTGACAAAAAAGAAAAAATTGATGAAACAACCCGTATAGCGGAGACCTATTTAGGGCTCGACGGACATGCATTGATAGAAGTCCTGGAAGCCATGCAGAATGATCTGCACCATGTGGAAGAACTATTTGAAATCACCATCCTGAACCCTGCCCACCTTGACAATATCATCACTGAGGCCCGAGAGTTACTGACAATGCGGGCCATGATTAAAGTGCGCGAGCTTGAAGACAAAATTCAGCATGACGGCCTGACCGGTGCGCACAACCGTGCTTACTTCGATGGCGCATTCCGGGGTGAATTTCAGCTTTCAATTCAGCAGGGAACATCTCTTTCTCTGGCAATGATTGATATTGACAACTACAAAACTTTTAACGATACCTATGGGCATATTGCAGGAGATGGTGTACTGGTAGCCATAGCCAAAGCCATTACTGACCAGATTCGTCAAACCGATATTTTCTGCCGATATGGTGGTGACGAATTTGCCCTGATACTCCCGGGCACGACTCTTTCGGCTGCACGTCACATCCTGGCAAGAGTCATGGAAAGCATCGCTGCAATTGCCTATAAACCGAATGAAGCCAGTACTATCCGTATCACGGCCTCAATCGGCCTGGCTGTCAATATGGATAAGGAAAAGTCTTTTGACCTCCAGAGTGAAATGCTGGAAGCAGCCGACAGAGCGCTGTATGCCGCCAAGTATGCGGGCCGTAACCGAATTGTTGAATGGAATCCAGCGCTGACTTCACCCTTAAAAACCTGACCGCGCCCACCGGCCGATATTCATATGGTGCGACATTCCATGTATAGTGCCTGCATTCGTCACTTAATCAAATTAAAATAATTCTCATGAATCTTATTATTCAAGGCACAGATATCCAGAACAATGATTTACGGGCAATTGCCAAACTTGCACAAGCCAGTCAGATTGATCGCATCACTGGGGAAGCTTTCCGGATAATGAATGCCCAACTGCATCCTGATATTCCTGACTATTGCGAAGAAACCAGCCTGGATCATGCTTTTGTTCCGGCAGGCAAGAAGCTGACTGATTTTGGCTTAATCTCTATGGATATGGATTCAACCCTGCTCGCCATCGAATCCATTGATGAAATTGCTGACATGCACAATGTCAAACCGCAAGTTTCCGCCATTACCCAGAGCACCATGCGCGGAGAAATCAGTTTTGCCGAAAGCCTTATCCGCCGCACCGCCCTGCTTGAAGGGCTGCCACAGGAAGCACTACAGAAAGTTTACGATGAGCGCGTGCGATTGAGCCTCGGAGCTGAAAAAATGCTGCAACGCATGCAATCTGCCGGTATTAAGACTATGGTGATCTCAGGCGGCTACACTTTCTTCACCGATCGGGTCAAAGACCGGCTCGGGCTGGATTATGCATTTGCCAATACTTTTGAAGTACAGGATGGGAAGCTGACCGGACGAGTGCTGGGCAACATTATCGGTGCATCCGGCAAGGGAGAAATTCTGAAACGGGTACGGGATGAACTCGGACTCAGGAAAGATCAGGTCATTGCTGTCGGCGATGGTGCCAATGATCTGAAAATGCTAGAAGAATCAGGAGTTGGCATTGCCTTTCACGCAAAACCCATATTAAAGGAAAAAGCAACCTTTTCCCTTAATCACGTCGGCCTCGATGGTATCCTCAACCTGTTTGAGTAAATCAATCCCCCTGCTTTATGTCGTAAGGCAGGGGGCACCACTTCTGTTTTAATAGCCGGGTTCATAGATCAAAGCTTGCACATTTGCTTCCAGATCCTCGGGCAGATCTCTATCCGCCAGACCATCCTGCCAGGCCACCTGACAAACTCTGATGGCAATACCTTGTGAAATATCGCGTACCCGGACAATATCCGGATAAATTGATCCACGCTCGATTTCCTCGGACAAAACACGATTTGCCAATTCTTCAGCAGCAGCCAGAAACATACGTTCAACCACCAGACGCGCATGGCTGGCCATGATGCCCAACCCGATCCCAGGGAAAATATACACATTGTTTCCCTGTGCCGGGTAATGGGTTCGTCCATCAAGTATTACCGGCGCAAACGGACTGCCACTGGCAAAAATAGCCCGCCCACCACTCCACCGGTAAGCCTGTTCAGCCGTACATTCCGTATGTGAGGTTGGATTGGAAAGTGCAATAATCACGGGGCGCTCTTGGTAACGGGCCATCTCGCGAATAGCTGCTTCATTGAACGCACCTGCTGTTCCTGTTGCGCCGATCAGCACATCCGGCTGGATAGCGGTAATCGCATCAATGAAACTCATTGCCGCACGTTCGCTCACAAACGGACGAATACGTGGCTTGATCAGCTCATGTGCGGTTGTCACCAGACCCTGTCTATCTACAAAACTAATTCTGGAACGAGCCTCGACCTCACTCAGTCCAGTCGCCTTGAATGCTGGCAACAGCAATTCGGCAACACCAGTTGCAGCAGATCCGGTTCCCAGTAACATGATTTTCAGATCAGCAAAGGATTTGTGTGTAATCTGGCAGGAAGCATAGATACCTGCCAGCGTTACTGCAGCCGTGCCTTGAATATCATCATTGAAACACCGAACTGACGCGGCATAGCGATCCAACAAGGTAAATGCATTCCGACTGCTGAAATCCTCGAACTGAATCAATGCATCTGGAAACCGATGCTGCACCGCTTCCACAAATTCATCCACCAGCGACAGATAATCTTGTCCGACCAGCCGGGGATAGGGATAACCCAGATAGAGCGGATCCTCTCGCAATGCCTGATTACCGGTTCCAACATCCAGCATGACCGGCATACATCGACCGGGATAAATCCCGGCACAAGCCACATACAGGGATATTTTGCCGATTGGTATTCCCATACCATTTGCTCCCAGATCACCCAGACCAAGAATTCGCTCGCCGTCTGTAACAACGATAATTTGCACATCGGTTTCCGGCCAGTTTTCGAGACGGGATACAATTTTCCCCTGATCTTCCGGTGTAATGTAAAACCCTTGTGGCTTTCTGAAAATATGTGAAAGCTTTACACAAGCCTCACCCACAGTGGGCGTATAGATCAGTGGCATAATTTCACCAATATGATCGACCAAAGTACGGTAAAACAGCCGTTGATTGCGCTCGAGCAAATCATTCAGATAAATGTATTTTTCGATATTGCTGCTTTTGTTGCGCAGATTGGCCAATACTCGTTGCTGCTGTTTTTTAATATCCGTCACGCCATATGGCAGTAACCCTTGCAAGCCATAATGTTCACGCTCCTCTCGGGTGAAAGCAGTGGATTTGTTCTGCACCGGATCGTTAAGTAATGTCTTGCCATGTAATGATTTCATGATATTTTCCTGGTCAGGATGTGTTGGATATCACCATCCTCTTGATTACGTTTCCAAGCAATCAGGCAGTGATTTCAACTGGTGTGCCAGCAGGCACCCGTTCAAACAGATCTAATAGATCGTGGTTATGCATCCGGATACAGCCGATCGACCCGGGTTTACCCATCTCTGCACTGTCTGGACTGCCGTGAATATAAATGTAGCGCCGCATCGTATCGACCGAACCTAGGCGATTAAATCCTGGCTCACACCCTGAAAGCCAGAGAATACGTGTCAAAATCCAATCTCGGTTCGGGTGATTGGCAGCCAGCTCTGGTGTATAAATTTCTCCAGTGGGACGCCGCCGGACAAACACCGTATTAACAGGTGCGTTCTGTCCAATCTTGGCACGAATAATATGCTTTCCCAAAGGGGTGTGAAAACTGCCACGCTGCTGTCCAGTGCCATTTTTTGCGGAAGAGATTGGATAACACCTGACAATATGCCCTGCTACATCCTGCAGGGTCATTTGTTGCAATGAAATATCTACGATAATTTTCATGATGTATCGCGCTCTTTTGTGCCACGCCGGATAATGAAAAACTGTTTCAGCAAGGTGCTCGCTTCATCCGCCAGAACACCCTGGCTGACCACCAGGTGATGATTAAGCCGGGTATCAGCAGGTAGATCAAGCAAGCTGCCACACACGCCGGTTTTTGGATCATCTGCAGCATAAACCAGCCGTTTAATTCTGGCATGAAATATTGAACCAATACACATCACACAAGGTTCAAGTGTGACATACAGCGTACAATCTGGCAGCCGATAATTTCCCAGCTTGTTAGTAGCATCACGTAAAGCCATGATTTCAGCATGCGCCGTCGGATCTATTGATGTAATGGGGCAGTTATATCCATAACCTGCAATCTGGCTATCCCTAACCACAACCGCACCAACCGGAACCTCCCCCGCGTCACCTGCTACACGAGCAAGATCCAATGCCTGACGCATGAAATATTCATCTTCTGCCTGAACTGGGGTTCGGATAACCTGTACTTTCATCAGTTTTTTTATGCTAAATTGCTTTCCGGAGAAACTCGGATTGAATCATGACTTATACCAGACAGCCCAATAACACTACTATCCTCCAGGCAGGGGAAGAATTACGCACTTTGCGTGATTTACTGCGTTTTGCAGTAAGCTATTTCAACCGATCGGATCTTTTCCTGGGACACGGTCTGCCGACCGTTTATGATGAAGCAGCGCTTCTGATTATGCACACACTGTATCTGAACGCTGATCAGCTGGATCTTTTTATGGATGCCATGCTTACGTGTAACGAACGTGATCAGGTTCTCCGTATCATTGAACGGCGTGTCAGTGAAAAAATACCGGTTGCCTATCTAACACACGAAGCTTGGCTGGGTGATTTTAATTTCTATGTTGATGAACGCGTCATCATACCGCGTTCATTTATTGCCGAATTACTGCAAGATCGCCTGTCTCCTTGGGTAATAGATCCACATGACATTAATTCAGTACTTGATTTATGTACCGGCTCCGGCTGCCTCGCCATTTTACTGGCGCACGCCTTTGAGCAGGCACAAATCGATGCTGTAGATATTTCTTCCGATGCACTGGACGTGGCATCCATAAATATCAGGAATTATGATCTGATGAACCGGATCAACCTGATCCATTCGGATCTTTCCACCAGGCTGCAAGGTAAAAGATACGATCTGATCATCAGTAATCCTCCCTATGTCAATGCTGCATCCATGGCAACGCTCCCTGAAGAATACCGCCACGAACCCGCTATCGCCTTGGCAGGTGGGCTCGATGGGCTGGATATTGTTTACCGAATTCTCAGAGAAGCGGCCGATCATCTGACCGAAGACGGCCTGTTGATCATGGAAATCGGCCACAATCAGGCCGAAATAGAGCAAGTATTTCCTCAGCTATCCTGTACCTGGCTGGAAACCAGTGCAGGAGATCAGTTTGTTCTAATGGTGAGACGCCGCGACTTGCAAGCGTAGAAAAGAATTTATCTGGAAGCGGACTAACTGACCAGCGCCAGTAATCGTTCGACTTCTGTATCGACCAGCTCCAGCCACATACCACGCTTAAGTCTGGGCGGGAGGTTAACGGGGCCAAACCTGACACGCATCAGACGACTGACCGTTATCCCCAGCGCTTCGAACATTCGGCGAACCTCACGGTTTCTACCTTCCTTCAGTATGATGCGATACCAGTGATTTGTTCCCAGCCCACCTTCATCAAGCAACTGATCAAATTTTGCTGAACCATCTTCCAGTTCAATACCAGTAGTCAAGCGAGTAATTTGTTCCGGGGACAGCTCCCCAACGATGCGAACTGCGTACTCTCGTTCCATCTGGTAACGTGGATGCATCAGGCGATTGGCCAAGGCCCCGTCAGTTGTAAAAATAAGCAACCCGCTGGTATTAAAATCCAGCCTGCCTATTGCTACCCATTTGGAAGACTGTATATGCGGTAATTTATCGAATACCGATGGCCGCCCCTGTGGATCACGCGCACTAACAATTTCTCCCTCTGGTTTGTGGTAAATAATAATCCGTGGCAAAAGTGCAGACATTCTAAGCCGGATAATTCTTCCATCAATCCGTATCTTATCCCCGAACCCGGCTCGATCGCCGAGTTTTGCCGTCGCATTATTGATACTCACACGACCAGCTGCAATCATGGCTTCAATTTCCCGCCGGGAACCCAAGCCATTGCGTGCCAGCAACTTCTGCAACCTATCAGGCTCGACAGCAGGTGCAGCGCTGAGATTCTTCAGGGCAGGAGATGATCTGTGCGTGCGCCTGGGTTTTTGATGCTTCAGCCGATTAACCGACATAAATATAAGTCCTGTGTTGTAGTCGGTCTGTCAAAAACACGCAGCCAAACAATTTAGAAAGGAAATTTTATTCCTGCCGGCAATCCCAGGCCACTGGTTACACTCGCCATATGTTCCTGTGTTGCGGCTTCTACCCGACGTACTGCATCATTCATCGCAGCTGCCACCAGATCTTCCAGCATTTCCTTATCGTCACCGATCAGGCTGCTATCGATATTGATCCGCTTCACATCATGGCGGCAAGTCATGGTCACTTTAACCATACCCGCTCCTGCCTGGCCCTCAACCTCAATCGTTGCCAGTTTTTCCTGCATAGCCTTCATGTTTTCCTGCATTTGCTGGGCCTGCTTCATCAGATTGCCCAAATTGGCCTTCATCAATTTACAATCTCCGTTAATTAATTGGTTTAATGGAAGAAATATTCAATTTTGCGTCGAATTGTTCAACCAATTCCTGAACATAAGGATCAGATTCAATCGCCTCAACCGCCCGGGATTGCTTTGCGAGCTTATCGCGATCCTGCAATACAGCTGGAGTAACACCAGTAATACTCCCCAGCGAAAAAACCACTTCAACGGGTTCCCCAAAATGAGATTCCAGTTGAAATTTCAACTTGTCCTGATAGGATTTTTCCAGCAGATGTTTGTGCATTTCTGTCACACACAATTCTATTCTGCTTGCAGAAAAATGTTTTGCTTCACTGTACTGTGCCAGCATCCGTGTCATCCCACTCAATTCCAATTGATTTACCAGCGCAAGCCAGGCGTCATTCGGAGAATCGCTCTCTATTGATTTCTCCTGCCTTCTGGAATCCGCAGGCAGTCCAGATTTAATTTTCCGAGTAATATTGGCATTGGTACCTGCATGCACCGGATGACTGGATGGTTGAGAATGAGGCATAAAGGCCAGCATCCGCATTAATGTCATGGTAAAACCACTGTACTCATCCGGAGCCTGACCAAGATCAGTACGCCCGTGCAATGCAATCTGATAAAACAGTTGAATATCTTCGGGCGTGAAACGTTTTATCAAGGCGAGCAGCCTGTCACCTTCCGGCTGCTCTTCGTCAAGCATCTGTGGAACGATCTGAACTGTTGCCAACCGGTGCAGCAATGCTGCCAGATCCTGCAAGGCAGAATCAAATGATACACTTGCCGCTTCTAGCTGATCAGCAATAGCTAACATTGCTATTCCATCCTGCTCTGCCAGTGCTTCCAGCAATGCGAATAAATGATCCTGATCCAGCACTCCCAGCATCGCACGAGTATTCGTTTCATCCACTGTGGCATTACCGAGTGCAATGGCCTGATCTAGCAGGCTCAGAGCATCACGCAAACTTCCTTTCGCAGCTTTCGCCAGTAGCTTCAAGGCAGCTGCATCCGCCACGATTCTCTCCATGGAGAGAATCTCGGACAGGCGCATCTCGATCAGAGAAGGGGGTATCTGCTTCAAGTTGAACTGCAAACAACGAGATAATACGGTAACAGGTATTTTTTGAGGATCGGTGGTGGCAAGAATGAATTTGACATGCTCTGGCGGTTCTTCCAGAGTTTTGAGCATTGCGTTAAATGCTGACTTGGAAAGCATATGCACTTCATCGATCAGATAGACCTTGTACCGTGCCGTAACTGGTGCATATTGTGCGTTATCCAGCAGCTCACGTATGGCATCCACTTGTGTATTGGATGCTGCATCCAGCTCAATCAGATCAACAAAACTTCCTTGATCAATTGCCAGGCAGGCTGCACACTTTCCGCAAGGTGTGGCAGTGATTCCTTGTTCACAATTCAGCGCCTTTGCCAAGATTCTGGCTACCGTTGTCTTGCCAACCCCGCGCGTACCCGTAAACAAATATGCATGGTGCAGCCGGTTCTGCTCCATTGAGTTGACCAGTGCTCTTACAACGTGTTCTTGTCCAACCAGCCCCGTGAAGTCTTTGGGGCGCCATTTGCGGGCAAGTGCCTGAGAATCCGTCAAGGTTTTTATCGAGAAGAGATTATTACAACCTGGATTTATCATGAAGCTGCAAAGAAACAGGCTCTGCAATCTGTATAAAGACAGGTGGCGAGCCAAACCCCCGGCACTTGCAAAAAATAGCTGTGGCTGCTTCCTTCCGGATCTGACCAGATTCACTACCTTACAATGCGGGGAGGCCCGCCATGCGCTCATTCTACCTTAAGATAACACCTGAATACAGTATGTTTTCAGGTTACATGAAAAAATAGAACAACGCTGTGACTGCAAAGCAAGCAACTGCCATCAGAAATCTTAGAATCTGTTCAAAGTTTCAATCAAGTGATGTAGTGCAAGGCAAAATTGAACGAGAAAGCAGAGCATACTTGAAGTATGTGAGCATTTTGAGTTCAAATTCAACGCCGTAATGTGCCCTTCAGTGAGATATTGAACAGGTTCTTACAGAAACAAGAATACCCTGGCTAGATTATAAAATCTCGCTTAAGATCCACCGTAGCTTTTCTGGTTTAACTGAGTCTTATGATCCGGGTACCTGCCAGCTTGTCATGCAGAAATTGCCGGTCACGATTAAATAAAGCCCACAGCAATCCAAATCCCAGGAAACTAATACCTATTACAGCCATGAGGTAGCGCACCATCGCCTGTTGCATAGTAACTTTTCCGCCATTCGCAGAAACAAGTCGCAACTTCCAAGTTTGCATGGCCAGCGTTTGGCCACCATGTGTCCAGAACCAGATGAAGTAGACACCACCGATACACAATAGATAAAACTGAAACAGGGGCCTAAAATATTCGGCTGATGTATCCCGGAAAATGAGGTGAAACAGGAAGGCGGCAATAAACCATACACCCAACAGCAACAAGAATTCATAAGCTAACGCCAGCATACGACGCCCAAACCCTGGTACTGATCCTTCCATCAGCACATTCCCCTGTACTGGTTATTTATTTTTCTTCGAGGTCTCATATACCAGAAAAGGCGTATCACCATTAGAAAAACACAGATTACCATTAGGATAGCTTACGACAAACCCACAATCCAGCAGTGAATAGCAGTACAGCACCTGCCTGGTGTGCTGCAGCAAACGTCAATGGAACCGACAATAACAACGTCGTAATCCCAAGCCCTGCCTGAATGAGCAGCATCAGCAGCAGAAGATGACAAGCCAAGCGACTAGAGCAAGACAGTGATAGCTGCTTTGCCCTGAACCAGAACCATGGCACAGAAAAAATCAACAGCCAGGCAATCAAGCGGTGGTCAAACTGTACCGTAGTGATATTATCAAAAAAGTTTCGATACCAAGGTTCCAGTACAAACATAGCGGGAGGAATCAGAAAGCCGTCCATCAGGGGAAATGTGTTATACGCCCGCCCGGCATGAATACCCGCTACCAATCCTCCGGACAATACCATAACGAATATCAGTCCGGTCAGCAACCAGGCAAACCTTTTAAGTTTATGTACGGATACCGGGGCAGACAAATGAGTATTTGAGGGAGAAAGCAATCCAGTAGCCACCCAGAACATAGCGGCATAAATAATAAAAGCGAGGCCAAGGTGTGCAGTCAGCCGATACTGACTAACATAAACATTGTCTGCCAGACCGCTCATAACCATATACCAGCCCATTAATCCTTGCAAAGCACCAAGCGCAAATATACCCGACAGCTTTAAACCAAGTAAACGATCAATTCGTTTGCGCACTATGAAATAGACAAATGGTATGAAATAAACCAGACCAATCAGGCGACCAAGCAAACGATGAAAATATTCCCACCAGAATATTCCCTTGAATTCATCCAGCGTCATACCTTTATTGACCTGTTCGTATTGAGGTATCTGACGGTACTTTTCCAGTAATACTTCCCAATCCTCCTGGCTAATAGGTGGAATAGTTCCGACTATAGGCTTCCACTCAACAATCGATAACCCAGAACCTGTCAGACGTGTTACCCCGCCCACAACAATCATGGCAAATACCAATGCACAGCAAATTAGCAACCAGATAGCAATGGGTATATGACTTTGAGTATACTTATCAGAAATTACAGAAGGAACGGAGCCAGATGAATTTGTTTGCATAAATATTAATCAGGAATTGCGCATACGCAACAAGCGCTGCTTGTCACGCTCCCATTCTTTACGTTTCTCACTTTCACGTTTATCGTATTGCTTTTTTCCCTTGGCAAGGCCAATTTCTAGTTTGATTTTACCTGCTTTATAATGCATATCTAAGGGAACCAGAGTATAACCCGAACGTTCTACTTTGCCGATGAGTTCTTTGATCTGAGAAGCATGCAATAACAGCTTGCGTGTTTTTACGGGGTCAGGGTTAACATGTGTCGATGCTGTCGGCAGCGGGCTAATATGACATCCTATAAGAAATAACTCGCCTTTGCGGATAACTATGTAAGCTTCTTTCAACTGAACCCGACCAGCACGAATTGCCTTAACCTCCCATCCTTCCAGCACAATGCCAGCCTCATATTTTTCTTCAATGAAATAATCGTGGAAAGCTTTTTTGTTTTGTGCAATGCTCATTCAAAACAACTGGAAGAAAATATATACATATAAAAATATTCGATTAGTGTATCAGTTTTCTGTATCTTTACGCCCAGACTGTGGGAATATAACATTATGACTGAAATAGAAAAAACCGTATTGGTGGGGTATTCATCTGCTCAAATGTTTCATTTAGTAGATACTGTGGAGAACTATCCCGACTTTCTACCCTGGTGTTCAGGGGCATCAATGAAACTCATGGAGGACAACGAAACAGCACACGCAACAGTAAATATCGACTACCATCTTGTGAAGCACAGTTTTACCACGAAAAACAAACGCCACCCACCCGACTTGATTGAAATGGAATTGCTTGAGGGGCCTTTTGAAAAGCTTAACGGCTACTGGCGCTTCATTCCTTTAACAGATACCGCTTGTAAAATTGAATTTAAATTATATTACACGTTTTCTCACAAACTTTTAGAAAAGCTGATTGGCCCAGTATTTTACATAATAGCTAATAGTTTTGTAGAAGCTTTCGTGGAACGAGCAGAAAAGATTTATGGGCCCAGTATTTAAGAAGGATTTAATTATCGTACAGATAGTTGCTGCATTAACCAAGCGACATTTTATTAAGCAACTTCAAGTCCCAGAAGGAACTTTGATTAGTCAAGCAATCAAACTTGCAGAAATGAAAGAATTCTATCCTGAGATCAATTGCTCAACTCTTAAAGTAGGGATTTATGGGAAAGCTGTCTGTTCAGAAACAGTGCTCCAGCAAGGCGATCGCATTGAAACTTATAGACCTTTAATCTCAGATCCCAAAGAAAAACGTAAGCTAAAAAATATACAAAAAGTGAGGAAAGCATGATTCTCAATAGCTTTTCAAGCCAATCTCAATAAGTTGAAAATCAACTAGAGAATCATGGTGCCGCAGAGAGGAGTCGAACCTCCGACTTGCTGATTACGAATCAGCTACTCTACCAACTGAGTTACTGCGGCTTCGTGGATAACACAATTGTCAGGTTAATGCAAAATATACTTAGACGAGACAAATTAAAATCACTCCAATCAATTATTTATCAAAATATTGAAATGGAGTGATCTAACTAAATAGTTGTATTTTAAACACGAAAAAATACAACTATTTAGAATGAAATATTATTAAATTAATAATTATTTACTCTGCAATATTCACAATATCATCATTAGTTTCAGATCTATCCAATAGCTCCACAATGGCCATTGGAGCATTATCTCCCTTCCTAAACCCACATTTAAGAATTCTTAAATAGCCACCATTTCGATTTTGGTAGCGCGGTCCCAATTCAGAGAAAATTTTAACAACATTTTCTCTATTTCGTAATCTATCAAATGCTAATCGTTTGCTAGCTAAGGTTGGATATTTACCTAAAGTAATTACCGGTTCTACAACACGACGAAGCTCTTTAGCTTTAGGGAGTGTGGTTTTTATAATTTCATGTTCGAGCAAGGAATTAGTTAAGTTCCTGAACATAGCCAAACGATGACTAGAGGTTCGGTTTAATTTTCGCAATCCATTACGATGACGCATGTCCCGGTTCCTTTACATAATTTTCTAAGTTAGCTGGTGGCCAATTCTCTAATTTCATACCTAGCGATAAATCACGTGAAGCGAGCACTTCTTTGATTTCGTTTAATGATTTTCTACCTAAGTTAGGTGTTCGAAGAAGCTCAGCTTCTGTTCGTTGTATTAAGTCACCAATATAAAATATATTCTCAACTTTCAAACAATTTGCAGAGCGAACAGTAAGCTCTAAATCATCAACTGGCCGCAACAAAATAGGATCGATTACGGGTGCTCTCGGTTGCTCAGTAGGCAATGGAGTACTTTCGAGATCTGCAAAAAAAGAGAATTGTTCAACTAATACCCTTGCTGCATAACGAATAGCTTCTTCCGGATCAAGAGAACCATTTGTTTCAATATCAATAATCAGCTTATCAAGATCTGTTCTTTGCTCTACACGTGCATTTTCTATTGTGTAACTGACACGTCTAACTGGGCTAAATGAAGCATCCAGCAGTATATCTCCAATAGAAGATAAACTTTTATCTTCTCGACTTCGATTAACAGAAGGTAAATATCCTCTTCCTTTTTCTACAGTTATTTGCGCCTCAATACGACCACCACTAGTAATATGAGCAATTACATGTTCTGGGTTGACTATCTCAACATCATGAGAGGATTCAATATCACCAGCCGTGACAATACCCTCCGCATTTTTCTTTAAAGAAAGAACAGTAGAGTTTTTACCATGAAGTTTGAGTACAACTCCCTTTAAATTCAATATCAGATCAACAATATCTTCCTGCAAACCATCTATCGTTGAATATTCATGAACCACTCCGCTAATACTAATTTTAGTAGGAGCGCAACCAGGAATGGAAGATAATAGAACACGACGTAATGCATTACCTAAAGTGTAACCGAAGCCTCGTTCAAAAGGTTCCATTACAACTTTAGCGCGCAAAGGTGAGAGATTATGTACCTCTATAATCCTAGGTGTAAGAAAACTATTCGATGACATATAGGTGCCAATATAAAAAATACCGATTACTTTGAATAAAGCTCAACTACAAGAGATTCATTAATAGTTGAAGATAAATCACTGCGATCAGGTTTATTCTTATAAAGGCCTTTAAGGCTATCAAAATCAACCTCCAGCCAAGATGGAATGCTGCGACGCTTAGCCACCTCTATTGAAGATTTGATCCTCAAATAACTCTTGGCATGCTCAGCCACCTCTATTTGATCGCCTGGCCCTACTAATTGGGAAGGTATATTAACTTTTTTGCCATTTAAAAGAATGCAATCATGTCTAATTATTTGTCGTGCTTCAGCTCTTGATGCCCCAAATCCCATATTATATGTAACATTATCCAAACGGCTTTCTAAAAGCTTAAGTAAATTCTCACCTGTAATACCTTTTTGTCTATCGGCTCGTTTATATACATTACGGAACTGATTCTCCAGCAAGCCATAGATTCTTCTAATTTTTTGTTTTTCTCTTAGCTGTACAGCATAATCAGATAGCCTTGTTTTCCGTTGTCCATGTTGTCCAGGCGGATAATTTCTTCGTTCTATTGGACATTTATCACTAAAACATTTGTCACCTTTCAGGAATAATTTTTCTCCCTCCCGACGACATTGACGGCACTTTGGGTTTATATTTCTGGCCACAGATTCTCTCCTTCTTAGATACGACGCTTCTTGGGCGGCCTACACCCATTATGAGGCACGGGTGTCACATCGGTAATACTTGTAATTTTAAAACCCGTAGCATTAAGTGCTCTTACAGCCGAATCACGACCAGGCCCGGGTCCTTTCACCCTAATCTCTAAATTTTTAACTCCATACTCCAAAGCAGCTCTACCCGCATGTTCTGCAGCTACCTGTGCCGCAAAAGGAGTACTTTTACGCGATCCTTTGAATCCAACTCCTCCCGATGTAGCCCAAGACAGAGCATTTCCTTGTCGATCAGATATCGTCACAATTGTATTATTGAAAGATGCATGTATATGTGCAACTCCTTCAACAATATTCTTCTTTATTTTTTTACGGCTTTTTAATGGAGGTTTTATCATTAATTTCTAATCTACTTTTAAATTAAACTAGTAAAAAAATTATTTAGCACGTATAGCTTTACGTGGACCTTTTCTTGTCCTTGCGTTAGTTTTTGTTCGTTGCCCTCTTACTGGCAAACCTCTACGATGTCGCAATCCACGATAACTACCAAGATCAATCAATCTTTTAATATTCATAGAGATTTCTCTACGCAAATCACCCTCAACCAGCAGTTTCGCAATAGAATTTCTCAATTCTTCCAATTTGCCATCCGTTAACTCTTTAAGTTTAACAAAAGGCGAAATATCCAAATCTGTACAAATTTTACGTGCTGTCGAATTTCCTATACCATAAATCGCCGTCAAAGCTATATTAACGTGCTTATTGCCAGGTAAGTTGACACCTGCTATACGAGCCATTTTTTACCCTATATATTAAAAACAATAATTAACCTTGACGTTGTTTGTGCCTAGCATCGACACAAATAACACGAATAACCCCATAACGTTTAATTATTTTACAATTTCTACATATCTTCTTAATTGATGCCCGTACTTTCATAATAAACTCACGAGATATTTACGTAATATAAAAATTACAGCAACTACTTGGTGCGGAAAGTTATCCGTGCCCTAGTTAAATCATAGGGTGTTAGATCAACTGTAACCTTATCACCGGGTAAAATACGAATATAGTTCATCCTCATCTTTCCAGAAATATGACCGAGTACAATATGACCATTCTCTAATCTTATTCTGAATGTTGCATTTGGAAGTGTTTCAACAACTTCTCCCTGCATTTGAATAGTTTCTTCTTTTGCCATCACAACCCAACTATCGTAAAAAATTACCACTGGTTTTGAAGTTAGCTTTCTTCAACAGACTCTCATATTGACCTGACATCACATGCGATTGAACTTGAGCCATAAAATCCATGGTAACAACGACAATTATCAGTAGGGAAGTCCCTCCAAAATAAAACGGAACATTCCATTTTAAAATCATAAATTCAGGTAACAAGCAAACCAGTGTGACATAAATCGAACCGATTAATGTTAACCTTAACATAATACGCTCTATATATTTTGTAGTTTGGTCACCTGGACGTATTCCGGGTATAAAAGCACCACTTTTCTTCAGATTATCTGCTGTTTCCTTCGGATTAAATACGAGTGCAGTATAGAAAAAACAAAAAAATATAATCAATGCAGCATATAAAGCGACATAGATAGGCTGTCCAGGCGCAAGCGTATTACTAAAGTCTTTTAACCAATTTAAAGACAGACTGTCAGAAAACCAGCCAGCCAAAGTCGCAGGAAATAAAATAATACTGGAAGCAAATATTGGGGGTATAACTCCAGACATATTCAATTTTAGAGGCAAATGAGATGATTGACCGCCCGTCATCTGCTTACCCACCTGCCTTTTTGCGTAGTTAACCAATATTTTACGTTGTCCGCGCTCTATAAAGACAACCAGCGCTGTAATAGCCATAGCCGCAATAAAAATAAATAAGGCAGTAAGAAAATGCATTGCGCCCGTATTTACCAACTCAAGAGTACCTCCAATAGCACTTGGAAATCCAGCTGCTATCCCAGCAAAAATTATCAGAGAAATTCCATTCCCAATTCCACGTTCTGTGATTTGCTCCCCAAGCCACATAAGGAATATGGACCCAGTTACAAGCGTAATGATCGTTGTAAATATAAAATGCACTCCCGGTTCCACTACTAAGCCAGGCTGAGATTGTAAAGCAAAGGAAATTCCATAGCTTTGTAATGTGGAAAGCAATAGTGTACCGTAGCGAGTGTATTGCGTTATTTTTTTCCTGCCTGACTCACCTTCCTTCTTCAAGGATTCCAAATACGGAACAGCTACTGTTCCAAGTTGCATAATAATGGATGCCGATATATAAGGCATAATCCCAAGTGCAAATATGGAAAATCTTGAAAGAGCCCCTCCCGAGAACATATTAAACATTCCCAGCATTCCACCTTCCTGGGAATTAAAAAGATCTTTTAATACAACCGAATCAATTCCAGGAACAGGAACATGTGTACCAATGCGATACACAATCAAAGCAAGCAACAAAAACCACAATCGCTTTTTTAAGTCATAGAATCTATCAGACAAAACAGCTTTTGATTTAGATACCATTTACATCTTCTATAGTTAACTCAACCCGTCCACCCGCGTGCTCTATCATATCTTTAACACCGCGAGTTACTGCCAAATCTTTTAGCTTTATGGCCCGTGTACAAGCTTGGGTATCCGCAATGATTTTTACAGGGTAATCAATAGATTTTACAAGATTGAATTCACGCAACACAGATATATCAAACTCATTCTGATCAATTAACAATAAACTAGATAACTTAATCTCTTGTATTTGCTTTTTCCCATAGACTACAAAACCTCTCTTAGGCAATCTACGTTGCAATGGCATCTGACCACCTTCAAACCCAACCTTATGAAAACCACCTGCACGTGATTTCTGTCCTTTATGCCCTCTACCACATGTTTTACCCAATCCGGATCCGATCCCACGCCCCACTCTTCTTCTGGGCTTTGTGGAACCCATACCAGGTTTTATAGTATTGAGTTTCACCTTTATTCCTCCACTTTTAATAGATATGCTGTTTTATTAATCATACCTCTAGTTGAAGGCAAATCCGGCAAAAAAACTGCATGGTTAATTTTCCTTAATCCCATACCTTGTATTATTACTCGATGTTTCTTTTTTGTACCAATTAAACTTCTTACCAAGGTTATTTTCATAGATTTTAATTTTTCCATTTAAATTAAGCCCCAGTAATTTCATCTATACTTTTACCTCTTTTAGCAGCAATCATTGCAGGCGTTTGAATTTTATCTAAACCATTCAGAGTAGCTCGAACTATATTATATGGATTTGTAGAACCCAAACACTTAGCCAAGATATTATGTACACCCATCACCTCAAAAATAGCACGCATAGGACCACCAGCAATAATTCCTGTCCCTTCTGAGGCTGGTTGCATATACACTCTGGCTGCACCATGTCGACCAATTATGGGATGATGAAGCGTACCATTTACTAAGTTAATCTTAATCATTCCACGACGAGCCTCATCCATAGCCTTCTGTACAGCTAAAGGAACCTCTCTGGATTTTCCTTTACCCATGCCAATACTGCCTTTCCCATCACCAACCACTGTTAAAGCAGCAAAACCGAGGATTCTACCACCTTTTACAACCTTAGTAACACGATTGACAGAAATCATTTTTTCTTTCAATCCGTCAGCCTTTATTTCATCTTGAGTTTTTATACCTGTAGATCTCGTTGTTTTAGTCACCGCACAATTACCTTTATTTTAAAACTTCATTCCTGCTGATCTAGCTGCATCAGCAAGAGCTTTTATCCGACCATGATACTTAAATCCAGATCTATCAAAAGCTATTTCACTAATCTGAGAATCAAGAGATTTCTTAGCCACTAATTGACCAATATATCTCGCAGCCTCTACCGTTCCACCATTCGGATACTGTCTTTTTACCTCTGCCTCAACTGTAGAAGCACTAATAATCACATTATTTGATGAAGGATCTAAAATCTGCGCATAAATATGATTATTACTCTTATGAACCAACAGCCTGAAACGCTTTGAATTGCTAATTTTAATTCTAGTTGCTTTAGCACGCCTTAAACGAGCCTGTTTGGTTGTGTTTAACAACATTACTTTATCCTTAAATTACTTTTTCTTGGTTTCTTTAATTATAACTTTCTCATCAAAATATCGAATTCCCTTTCCCTTATATGGCTCGGGACGCCGATATGATCTAACATCCGCCGCAACCTGACCAACCTTTTGTTTATCAATACCCTTGATTAGAATTTCAGTTGGATTTGGCGTTTCAACCTTAATATCTTCTGGAACAGAATAAGATACAGGATGAGAGAAACCGAGATTCAAATTTAAAATATTTCCAGAAACTTGTGCTTTATACCCAACACCTATAATGAGAAGTTTTTTCTCAAAACCATTTGTCACACCTCTTATCATATTTGATACCAAGGCATTAATCGTTCCCACCATAGATTTTGCTTGTTTTGAAGAGTTTAAGGCTTGAATAGTCAAATAATTTAAACTCATTTCAACTTTGGCATTATGCACATCGACTGACTGGAATAAGCTTCCTAAAGGCCCTTTTATAGCTATACCCAATTCCGTCAACTGGACTTCTACTAATCTTGGTATCTCAATTGGTTTTGTCGTTATGTAGAAAGACATTATTAAATTACCTCACGCAACTATGCACAATAACTCACCACCAACTCCGCCAGCTCTTGCCGATCGCTCGGTCATAACACCTTTAGAGGTTGATACAATAGCTATACCCAAGCCATGCATCACTTTCGGTAGATTATTTCGTGATGAATACCTTCTTAATCCCGGCTTACTTATCCTAGTAAGTGTACTAATAACTGGCCCACCGTTAAAATATTTTAAATATATATCTATATATAACTTTCTATCACTGATTACTTCTTGATAGCTCTCGATATATCCTTCATCTTTTAATATTTTAAGAATTGCTTTTTTTAAGTTTGATGAAGGTATCTTTACTTCTTTTTTTTCTGCAGCCTGAGCGTTTCTTATGCGAGTAAGCATATCAGCTACTGGATCAGTCATACACATATATACACCAATTTATCTTTTGTTCCAAAAATAACTTTTTTTATACTATTGTCTTTAAAGTTAAAGCTTAACTTTACCAACTTGCCTTAATAACACCTGGTATTTCACCACGCATAGCTATTTCACGTAGTTTAATTCTACCCAAACCAAATTTTTTATATACTCCTCTTGGCCTTCCAGTCAAAACACACCTCTGACGCAACCTAACAGGACTAGAGTTTCTAGGAAGTCCTTGAAGGAGATTTCGCGCTATTGCTTTCTGTTCAATATCTGATTGGGTATCTTTTAAAACAGCAATTAATTCTGAACGATGTATCGCATATTTTTTTACTATTTCCATCCTCTTTATATTGCGATTTACTATTGACTTCTTAGCCACATTATTCCTTTAATTTTTAAATGGAAATTTAAAAGCAGAAAGTAAAGCCTTAGCTTCTATATCAGTTTTGGCTGTTGTGGTCATTGTTATATTCAAACCACGCAATTTGTCAATTTTATCATAATCAATTTCAGGAAATATAATCTGCTCTTTAATCCCCATATTAAAATTGCCACGACCATCAAAACCTTTTCCACCTATTCCTCTAAAATCACGTATACGTGGAATAGCAATACTTACGAGATGATCTAAAAATTCGTACATCTTTATTCCACGCAAAGTTACCATACAGCCAACCGGATAACCTTGCCTTATTTTAAAAGTTGCAATAGATTTCTTTGCTTTTGTAATTACAGGCTTTTGTGCCGAAATCTTCTCTAGATCGCTGATGGCATTTTCCATTATTTTTTTATCAACAGCCGCTTCACCAACACCCATATTTAGAGTTATCTTTGTTATTTTAGGAACCTGCATTACAGTTTTATAATTAAACTGCTGTATTAGTTCCTTTACAACTATTTTTCTATAATGATCAAGTAATCGAGCCATTTTATTCTTCCATCCTTACGAATCTATTAGAGCGCCATCAGATTTAAAATATCGCACTTTATTGCCTGATTCATTAAACCTAAAACCGACTCTGTCCGCCTTATTTTTGTCAGAATTAAAAATTGCAATATTAGAAACATGAATTGGCTTCTCTACTTCAACAATCCCGCCAACAATATTTTTGCTTGGGTTAGGCTTAACATGAGATTTAACTCTATTTACATCTCTAACAATTACTTTCTCTACGCTTTCAAACTTAATTACCGTTGATTGCTTACCCTTATCCTTACCCGATAATATAATTACGTTGTCACCCTTCCTAATTTTTTTCATGGCCATGAGCTCTTTACTTTATATTACTTCGGGAGCCAGAGACACTATTTTCATGAACTTTGCCGTACGAAGCTCACGTGTTACCGGACCAAAAATTCTAGTACCTATAGGCTCTAATTTATTATTCAAAATCACTGCGGCATTTGTATCGAACTTCACTAAGGAACCATCAGATCTGCGGATTCCCTTTGCTGTTCGTACAATAACCGCGTTATAAACCTCTCCTTTTTTGATTCGACCACGAGGAGCAGCATCTTTTACAGCAACCTTGATAACATCACCGATTCCAGCAAATCTTCGCTTTGATCCTCCGAGAACCTTGATACACATCACAGTGCGAGCCCCCGTATTATCAGCTACTTTTAGTAAAGATTGCATCTGAATCATATTTATACTTCCTGTTTAATGGTTGATTCTAAATTTTGTACGGTAGGATATAAATAACACTTTTCAATCAAGGATTATATTCAATTAATCTTTACTACCTTGATTACTTGCCAAGATTTGGTTTTTGATATGGGGCGCGCTTCACTTATAGCCACCACATCGCCCACTTTATATTGATTATACTCATCGTGAGCATGATATTTTTTTGAACGAGTGATAATCTTTCCATAAAGAGGGTGTTTTACTTTTCTGTCAATCCTTACAGTTACCGTTTTATCTCTCTTATCACTTATGATTTGTCCAATCAGATATTTACTTTGATTGTCTAAATTCATCGCCATCCTCTTTTTCTCGAATAATAGTTTTAATACGCGCTATATCTTTACGCACCTTTTTAACCTGGGACGTGTCTGTAAGCTGTTGCGTCTTCAACTGAAACCTCAAACCAAATTGGATTCTTCTTAACGACAAAAGCTCCTTTTCCAAATCTGGCAATCCTTTTCCTCTTAATTCTATTGCTTTCATTAAGAAATCAACTCCCTAAATGCCTTATCACAAATACCGTCTGCATCGGTAGTTTCGCAGCTGCCAATCTAAAAGCCTCACGCGCAAGCAGTTCATCAACCCCATCCATTTCATAAAGCACTTTTCCCGGCTGAATCTCTGCAACATAGTACTCCGGATTCCCCTTACCCTTTCCCATTCTAACTTCAGCAGGTTTTCGCGAAACAGGCTTGTCTGGAAAAATCCTTATCCAAATGCGCCCACCGCGCTTGATATGTCTCGTCATTGCACGTCGAGCCGCTTCAATTTGTCTTGAGGTTAATCTTCCTCGGCCTATAGCTTTAAGCCCAAACTCTCCAAAACTAACCTTTGCACCCCTGGTTGCCATACCAGTATTGCGACCTTTATGCTGCTTACGAAACTTGGTTCTGGCTGGTTGTAACATTACTAAATTCCTTACTTTCGAACTACTTTAAATATAGTTATAAGCTTAATTTCAACTAAATCTCAGAGAAATTAAAATTTTGCTCAGTTTTGATGATCCCTCACACTAAGCCGCTCTCCTTTAAAAATCCAAACTTTAACGCCAATCACGCCATAGGTTGTTTTAGCTTCTGAGGTTCCGTAATCAACCTCAGCCCTTAGCGTATGAAGAGGGACTCTTCCTTCTCGATACCATTCAGTTCGTGCTATTTCTATACCATTTAACCTTCCAGAACTCATTATCTTAATCCCTTGAGCTCCTAACCTCATAGCGTTTTGTATCGCCCTTTTCATGGCTCTTCTAAACATTATCCTTTTTTCAAGCTGCTGAGTAATACTAGCCGCAATAAGTTGCGCATCAATCTCTGGCTTACGTATTTCCTCTATATTGATGTGCACAGGAACATTCATAAGCTTCTCAACATTCTTACGAAGAATTTCAATATCTTCGCCTTTTTTACCAATTACAACACCTGGCCTTGATGTATGTATTGTGATTTTTGCATTCCTTGATGGTCTTTCAATAATAATACTTCCTACAGAAGCATGCGCTAATTTTTTCTTAAGATACTTTCGCACATTAATATCTTCATTTAAAAAAACTGAAAACTTCTTTGTGTTTGCATACCAACGAGAAGACCAGTTCTTCAGAACTGAAAGTCTGAACCCTGTCGGATTAATTTTTTGACCCATGAATTATTTACCTTTTTTCATGTTTACTTAACAAGTTTCTATCTATTGCAGACGGTCAAGAAAATATTACATGTTGGTTTTGATATACGATTTCCTCTCCCTTTTGCGCGCGGACTAACACGTTTTAGTGAAGATCCTTGTCCTACAAAAACTTGGGTTACTTTTAATTCGTCAATATCAGCACCTTCATTGTGCTCTGCATTTGCTACCGCTGACTCAAGTAATTTTAAAACAATTACCGCTCCCTTCTTGGGGCTAAATGTCAAGAGCTTAATAGCTTGATCAACCTGCAATCCTCGAATTTGATTTACTACCAATCGCCCCTTTTGAGCAGACAATCTTACGCTACGTAAAACTACGGATGTTTCCATATATAATCCTATCGCTTGGAGCCTGCTGCTTTCTTATCACCAGCATGACCTTTAAACGTTCTAGTATGAGAAAACTCACCAAGTTTATGACCAACCATATTTTCCGTTATAAAAATGGGAATATGCTGCCTTCCATTGTGAACAGAAATAGTTAATCCAATAAAATCCGGGAGAATGGTTGATCTCCGCGACCAAGTTTTTATGGGCCTTTTATCATTATTTTTATGAACAGCTATGACTTTATTGATGAGATGCAAATCGACAAAAGGACCTTTTGAAATAGATCGGCTCATACCTTTAACCTTTCTTAGAATATCTGCTTCGAACAATCATATTGACTGTCCTCTTGTTTCTTCTCGTCCGAGATCCTTTTGAAGGCGTGCCCCAAGGGCTTACAGGGTGCCTTCCTGCGGCAGTTTTACCTTCTCCACCACCATGAGGATGATCAATAGGATTCATCGCAACACCTCGAACTGTTGGGCGAACGCCCCTCCATCTTACAGCTCCAGCCTTGCCTATTGATTGCAAATTATGCTCGGAATTACCAACTTCCCCAATTGTTGCCCTACAGTTTATATGTATCTTCCTAATCTCACCCGATCTCAATCTAATCTGAGAATAGTCACCCTCACGTGCCATAAGCTGCGCAGAAGATCCAGCAGAACGTGCTAATTGCGCTCCCTTACCAGGCTTCAGCTCGATACAATGAATCACACTTCCAACCGGGATGTTACGAATAGGCAATGTATTACCAGTTTTAACTGGAGAACTTGATCCATTAACTA
Source organism: Nitrosomonas eutropha (assembly GCF_900116685.1). Taxonomy (GTDB): domain Bacteria; phylum Pseudomonadota; class Gammaproteobacteria; order Burkholderiales; family Nitrosomonadaceae; genus Nitrosomonas; species Nitrosomonas eutropha_A. Next base: position 2,507 of record NZ_FPBL01000013.1, on the reverse strand, counting down.
AGTACGAGCCCACCCCTATATCTTTTGCCGCGATAATATATTTCCTTTCTCCATCTGCATAGCAAAGTAATGCTAAATACGCACTTCTGTTAGGATCATACTCAATGCGCTCAACCTTTGCAGGAATATCATCTTTATTTCTGCAAAAATCGACAATTCGATAATGATGTTTATGTCCCCCACCAATATGTCGTACCGTTATCTTCCCAGAATTATTTCTACCCGAATTTTTTTTCTTTTTTTCAGTTAACGCAGAAAATGGATTTCCCTTATATAAAAAACTATTTACAGATTTAACTACTGCTCTTTGACCTGGAGAGGTAGGCTTTGATTTTTTAAGTGTCATTATTTATCCTCAAATAACCTTACATCGGTAAAATCTATCTCACGGTCATCTTTTAGACTTACAAATGCTTTTTTCCAATCTGATTTTTGCCCTATATATCGGCCAAATCTTTTTTTCTTTCCTTTTACATTTATTATTTGTACGCTCTTTACCTCAATATTCTGTGATTTCCAGATCTGCTCAATAGCTGATTTAATCTCAGTTTTATTAGCATCATGTGAAACATAAAATATGATTTGCCTAACTTTCTCAGCTAAAAAAGTTGCCTTCTCGGAAATTTGTGGGGCTTTTATTATTTCCAATGCTCTTTCACTGCCTACATTGATAGTTTTCATTGCAATACACTTTCAATTTTATTTACTGCTTCGCGGGTAATAACAACATTATCATAAGACAGTAAACTTACAGGGTCTATTAAGTCAACCTCAACTACTTTTATATTCGGTATATTCCTGGAAGCCAGATACAAATTTTCATCTACTTCATCAGTAATAATCATTACATTTTCAAGTTGATAATTTTTTAATTTCTGCAAAAAAAATTTTGTTTTTGTAGTCTCAATCTGAAATTCACTTATCGCTATTAGTTTGTTATTTCTTAATAATTGGGAAAATATGGTACACATCCCCGCACGATACATTTTGCGATTTATTTTTTTGGTAAAGCTTTCCGTCGGCTTATTGGGGAATATTTTCCCCCCCCCACTCCACAATGGATTTGATGCTGCACCAGCTCTTGCTCTCCCGGTTCCCTTCTGCCTCCATTGCTTACGTGTAGAACCGGCAACTTCTGACCGCCCCTTTTGAGCTCGAGTACCCCTTCTAGCATTCGCCAAATAAGATGTAATTATTTGATGAACCAATGCCTCGTTATATACCCTGTCAAAAACAGAATCTGATACTTCAATATTAACAACTTGTCCGTTTTCGCTTCTACAAGGAATTTTAACCATTTGCTTATACTTATCAGTTATTGTTTATTTGCGTGTTTTACACTTGGGCGTATAAAAACTCCGTTGCCCTTTGAACCCGGAACCGATCCCTTTAAAAAAATTAGACCACGATCAGTATCAACACGTACAACTTCAATATTTTGGATTGTGCTATTTACACCCCCCAATCGGCCTGTCATTTTCTTCCCAGGAAAAACTCTACCTGGATCTTGCGCCATACCAATAGAACCCGGAACATTATGTGATCTTGAATTACCGTGACTGGCCCTGCTCGAAGAAAAATTATGCCGCTTTATAGTACCGGCATATCCCTTACCTATAGATACCCCGCTTACATCTACTTTTGATCCTATCAGGAAAATCTCAACATTTATTTCAGAACCTAATTTTATATCGCTATTGACAGCCTGCTCTATTCTAAATTCTTTTATTACTTTTCCTGCCTCTACACCAGCTCGTGCAAAATGCCCAGATAATGCCTTTGTTATCCTATTTTTCCGTCGATATCCCTGCGTTAACTGAATTGCCGAATAACCATCTCTCTCAGCCGTTTTAATCTGCACTACACGATTTCTTGAAACATCGAGAACGGTAACAGGTACGCTATTTCCAGACTCGGTAAAGATTCTAGTCATTCCTACTTTTTTACCGATAAGCCCTAATTTCATTTGCTTCCTCTACTTTGAGTTTTTGCCTTCTATAGCTAATAAAAATAAACTACAGCTTGATTTCAACATCAACACCAGCAGGCAAATCAAGTTTCATCAATGCATCCACTGTTTTATCCGTAGGATCAATAATATCCATTAGCCTTAAATGCGTTCTAATCTCAAACTGATCGCGCGAAGTTTTATTTACATGCGGTGATCGCAGCACATCAAATCGTTCAATACGTGTTGGCAGCGGTACTGGCCCCTTAACTACCGCTCCTGTTCGCTTTGCTGTTTCTACTATTTCAACAGCTGATTTATCTATTAGACGATAGTCAAAAGCTTTTAAACGTATACGAATTTTTTGATTTTGCATAAAGCACTCTAAGTTGTATATTTTACGGAGCTTATCTTATATGAGACTACCAATCCATAGCAGTATCGATAAATCTAAACTTATCCAGTTACTTTGGCGACCACACCGGCGCCAACGGTACGCCCACCTTCACGAATAGCAAAACGCAATCCTTCACTCATTGCTATCGGTGCAATCAAATTG
>NZ_FPBL01000007.1:57500-121516 GCF_900116685.1 Nitrosomonas eutropha | reverse complement strand
TTGCCTTGCTTGCGGCGCAAACGCCAGATGATGTCGTCCTGGCGCTCTCTTAAGTCATCGCTGATATAGCTGCCGTTGATTTTCTCCAGTGTGGAGAAATCGAGTTCATTAACCCAGTCTTCTTTCACAAAGCCACGCAGTAGGTCTGCCACCATTTCAGCGTGGGAAAACAGCAGTTTATATCCGTGATCGTGATTCATCTCTCAGCTATCACGATTTCTCTTGAAGGCACGCAAGGCTTGGGCAGAGAACATCTAGTTGCGGCCTACGATATAGCTGGGCACCAGTTTGCCTGATTGCACATAGCGGCCGCAGTGTGGGTAACGATATCTCCAGATATTCTGCTGCTTCCGAGGCTGAGAACGGTTCCTGATGTGTTTCACAAAATACCTGCTCATGGGTGAAATCGTCCTTACGGAAGGCATTGTTTGCCAGCAGGGAAAAGAATCGAATCCGTTCAGCTTCCGGCATTCTCTTTATTTCGGCGTATAACTCTTCGGCAATTAAGGTATGGTTCATCATATTCCTCTCGGATTTTTATCGTGCTGCAAGTACTGTTTCAAAACTCAGTAACCATTCACTTGCAGAAATATGCTCCACTTCATCAGGAACACCCACCGAAGAACTAGAATATAGGCTGATCAGCAACTTTCTAGCACCAGCTTCCGCCGGGCTTAAGTTCGCAAAAGGGCGAATTTCCCTTGCTAGAGTAGTTTCATCACTGATATCCAGGCTCACCTGTACCAGCCACAGCTCCCCGCTTGGTAGTCGTGCATGAAAATCAATTTCATATTTATTTGATGTCAAAAAATAACCAACATCTGCCCCGGTTTTTATGAGCGCATGCAGCACTATCGTTTCCAGGGCGTGGCCCAAGTTTACTTTTCTGGCAGAGTCGTAAAGTGCGCACTAAAAATGCATCCTCCAAATAGCCAAGTATTTGATACAGGCTGTCTTTACTGATGGCCACACCACGCGAGCGCAAATCCCCGTGAAATTTATTGATACTGAAACTGCCAGCGGCATTGGCAAGCAACTGCTGCACCAACCAGCGCAACACTTGTGGCTGACTTAGATTATGGCGTTCAATCACATCACGTAGTAGAACAACATCAATATAACTACGCAATAAGGCCAAACGGCTGCGCTCATCAAGCCCTTGCGCTTCAGGAAAACCACCTTGCCTTAAATACTGAAGTAATTGGGCGTCAAGTTGCGAGCGAAGTGCTTTGGTTAAGCGCGCGGTACTCTTTGGCTCCGATCTCTGATGGCGCAAAAACTCACGAAAACAAAAAGGATCAACTGTTGTATCCAAGGCTCGCCCACGCATAGTGGTGGCCACTTCCCTCGGAAGCATTCTGGCAGATGAGCCTGACAAATAAAGCTGGATATTCTCGCTATCCAGTAGTCTTCGGGCAAAAGCTTCCCAATCTGGTACCACTTGGATTTCATCCAGGAAAAACACCGCACGTCTTTAGTCGCGCCATTGGGGATTCAGCTGATAAAACTCTTCCAGCACCAACTCTAAATCTTCAGCTTGCATACCCAGTAGGCGCTCATCTTCAAAGCTGAAATACAATAGACCTTCTCTTGGTATTCCCTGCTGCACATATTCAGCCAACAGCTGCCACATAAAACTGCTTTTACCTGCCTGGCGTATGCCAATAATGGCCAAAGCCTTATTCGGTACCAGTGGCCGCCAGACATCACGTAAAGTGAGCTGTGGCAAGGCCTGCGCTTGTGCATCAATAATCTTTTGGCGAATAACAGATCGGTATTTTTCTTTCATGGCGGTGCATATATTGCCCCTTTAAAAAGGACAATATAGATAAAATTCTTCCTGATTAAAAGGGTAATAAAGTGATCTGTAATATCAACAGCATGCCACCAATCTGATCGGAGAAAATAGTGGATTTATTGCCAAGCTTAAGCGCTGTAGTTTGATGTTATCCGGAATGCATCAGCGGTAGAATATGCGCAATATCGAGGTATTGTCAGGTTTGCGTGAAAAATTGATCCCAAAAAAACTACTCCATCTATGATGAATGATCACGATTTCCGTTGTCAGTTATGACCGATCAGCTTTGGTTAAATATTGATAGCAAAAACGAAGATACCAGCCATCCTTCTGCTGTATCGGGTCGCTGACGTTTTTCTGGATTGCCTCAATCCTGCGGATTTTCGCAATGACAGCGAAGAGATTTTGTAATAACAAAGATGACTGTCTTTGCGACTGCAAGCGAATTAAAGCAGGAAGTAATCCAGTATTTATTAGAAACAATAGTTCTGGATCACCACATTCAGCCACCCGTTAGAGCTAAATCCAGCACAGTGAGTCAAAAATCACGAAGAATCAGAATCAAGGATTATCGTGAAATTTTCAAGCCAAACATGTCGATACATTGACGATCTGTTGATGGCGACATATGCTTGACCTATGTTTTGGAAGAGGAGTAATACCATATTGTCTGAACGTCATGTCAGATTGTTTCGTAACGGCAAGAATCAGGCGGTGCGTATTCCTCGCGAATTCGAGCTGAATGCGTAGGAGGTAATCATGCGCCGTGAAGGTAATTGTTTGATTATTGAACCAGTATCCCGAAAAGGTTTGCTGGTGGTGTTGGCAGAGTTGACATCACTTGAGGAAAATTTTCCTGATATTGATACTAGATTGGCACTGCTGGATGACATTGGTCTATGATCTCACCGCGCTGTTCAAGCGCCTTTAGTAGTGCCGCTGCGTGATCACGATTTCTGTTGTTAGTCATGGCCAATCAGCTCTGGTTGAGCAATTCCTCAAGGATTTAGCCAGACTGGATGTTTCTATGATTACCGAGGTGTTGATTACCCTCAATATTCCTGAAGAAATTTTATTTGAACCTGATAATTTTCCCTATCCGGTTAATGTGTTGAGAAATACTGCGCCCGGGGATTTGGTGCGAATCATAATGCTGCCTTCCGGCAAGCAAAGGGAGAATGGTTCTGTGTTCTGAATCCTGATATCCATCTAGCTGAGAATCCGTTTCCAGTTTTGCTTGAGGAGATTACACGGTTTTCACCACCCTGCTAACACCCGTTCCGGAATCATTGAACCGCTACATGCCAATGTGGTAAAGTGCCGTCGGGCGAGCGGCGGCCTGTGCCGCATTTTTTCCTTCTGGTTTTCTGTTAGGCTCCATAGGCAGCGTTGTCAATTATAAAAAAGCATGGCGGTAGCGTAGAAACACTTTGAACTTGATTCCTCGCATGCAGCAACTCGCTGGTTTTGAAGTCTTTATACGCTGCTTCATATCGCAAAGCGAAAACAAACCAACTAACACATGATTATTCCCGTCATTCTTTCTGGTGGCGCAGGCACGCGCCTTTGGCCTGTCTCACGCGAGGGGCGTCCCAAACCTTTCATAAAGCTCGCTGATGGTGAGAGCCTGTTGTTTAAAACCTATCGTCGTGCAGTTGCTGTAATTAAAGCGTTAGGCTACGGTGCTGGTGAATTACTTACCATTACCAATCGTGATTATTATTTCATGAGTAAAGATGAGCTGGCGGCAGCCCAACCTGGTGAGCACCATCCTGGTGTATTCATGCTCGAACCAGCAGGCCGGAATACTGCCCCTGCCATAGCCCTGGCTGCGCACCAGGTATTGGAAAAGCATGGCCCGGACTCTGTGATGCTGGTATTGGCCGCTGACCATCTTGTCAAAGATCAATCCAGCTTTAACATGGTGATAGAAAATGCGATGGTATTGGCGCAGGATGATCGCCTGGTCACCTTTGGTATCGTGCCCACTGGCCCGGAAATTGGCTTTGGCTACATCGAAGCTGGTGAGACCTTGTTTAATGGGCGCAAAGTAGTTCGGTTCGTTGAAAAACCTTCGTTAGAAAAAGCCCAGGCTTATATCACAAGTGGCAACTTTTTCTGGAATTCCGGCATGTTCTGTTTCAAGGCTGGCGTTATTCTGGAGCAGTTGGCACAGTATGCACCAGAGGTGGCCAAGGGCGCCCAAGACTGCTGGCTCTCTCTCATGGAAAATCAGAAAATCAGTGATGCCATGCTGGAGATTCCTGCGTTACCATTTAGCAAAGTACCGGATATTTCCATTGATTACGCCGTTATGGAACGCTCCTGTCAAGTGGCCGTAATGCCTTCAAATTTTGGCTGGAGCGATATCGGATCATGGAATGCGGTGAAGGAACTCGTCGAACCTGACGAAGCCAATAATCGTGCAGTGGGGGAAGCCATTTTTGTAGACAGCCAAAACACTTTTGTGCAGAGTGAAGCCCGGCTGGTAGCTACTGTGGGAGTAGATAATCTGATGATTATCGATACGCCCGATGCCCTGCTGGTAGCTCATTCTGACAAGGCTCAGGACGTGAAAAAAGTGGTGGCGCATCTAAAAAAGGCACAGCATGATGCCTACAAACTGCATCGCACCGTGGTTCGCCCTTGGGGTACGTATACCGTGCTGGAAGAAGGAGATGGTTTCAAGATAAAGCGCATTGAAGTCAAGCCTGGCGCCAGTCTCAGCCTGCAGATGCACCATCACCGTAGCGAGCACTGGATCGTGGTTAATGGTATGGCCAAGGTGATCAATGGTGACCGGGAAATTTTTGTGAGTACCAATGAATCCACCTATATCCCTGCCGGTCACAAGCACCGCCTTGAAAACCCAGGCATTCTGGATCTGGTAATGATCGAAGTGCAAAGTGGTGAATATCTGGGTGAAGACGACATCGTCCGTTTCGAAGATCATTATGGACGCTGCTGATGGTGATGCGTATTTTTCGGCCGTTGTGGGCTTATAGAGGATTCATTCTCGGTAGCGTCAAGCGCGAATTTCAGTCCAAATATAGCAACTCTTTACTGGGTGCGGCCTGGACGATTATCCAGCCACTGGCTATGATTATCGTCTACACAGTTATTTTTTCGCAGGTGATGAAAGCCAAGCTGCCTGGTATCGATTCCACTTTTGCTTATAGTATCTACCTGTGCGCAGGGGTCATTACTTGGGGTTTGTTTGCCGAAATCACCGGACGCGCACAAAACATTTTTCTTGAACACGCCAATTTACTCAAGAAGCTCAGTTTCCCGCGGTTGTGTCTACCGATCATTGTGGTACTCAATGCTGGCCTCAACTTTTCCATTACCTTTGGCCTGTTCACCATTTTTCTGCTTGTTACCGGCAACTTTCCTGGTTGGGCCTTTCTCGCCATCTTTCCGTTGTTGTTGGTTCAGATTGCTTTCTCTATTGGATTGGGTATTACGCTTGGTGTTCTCAACGTCTTCTTTCGCGATGTTGGCCAGTTATTTAATGTTGTCCTGCAGTTCTGGTTTTGGCTTACTCCTATTGTCTATCCAGTCACCATTCTGCCCGAAACCGCCCGGCCCCTTATGGACTGGAATCCTATGGCGAGTCTAGTATCCGGGTATCAAACTATTCTAGTCAATGGTCAGTGGCCACATTGGGAGAGCCTTTGGCTGATCACTATGCTGGCAGTGGTGTTCAATGTCATCGGATTGCACCTTTTCCGCACACGAGCAGGCGAGATGGTAGACGAGTTATGAAAAGTTATTATTGATCATCTGCTAACTGAAAAATGATCACCGTTTCTAATATAGGCAAAGCCTACAAACAATACCCCACCCGCTGGTCGCGGCTGGTCGAATGGCTCGATCCGCGCGGCAAGCCTCGCTATGAGCCACACTGGGTACTACAAGATATTAATTTCACCGTTCAGCCTGGTGAGGCTGTGGGCATTATTGGGATGAATGGAGCAGGCAAAAGCACTTTGCTGAAGATTATCACCGGCACCACCCAGCCCACCACGGGCAGTGTGCGTATGCAGGGTCGAGTCGCTGCTATGCTGGAGCTTGGTATGGGCTTTCACCCTGACTTTACTGGTCGGCAGAATGCCTTTATGGCTGGACAACTGCTAGGTTACAGTATTGAGGAAATCGCTGCCCTCATGCCGAAGATCGAGGCTTTTGCTGAGATCGGTGATTATATCGACCGGCCGGTACGGGTGTATTCAAGCGGCATGCAAGTACGTCTGGCGTTTAGTGTAGCCACAGCCGTACGGCCTGATATCCTGATTGTGGATGAAGCGCTTTCAGTGGGCGATACCTACTTTCAGCACAAAAGTTTTGATCGCATCCGCGAGTTCCGTAAACAGGGAACTACCTTATTGATCGTTAGTCACGACAAACAGGCAATTCAGAGCATCTGTGATCAGGCTATTTTACTAAATGGAGGGAGACTGGCCATGCAAGGGGAGCCAGAGGCGGTAATGGATTACTACAATGCCATGCTTGCCGATCATCAGAACCAGATAGTTCGTCAATCTGAATCTGGTGATGGAAGGGTCCGTATGGATTCTGGTACCCTCGAAGCAGAAATAATTAGTATTGAAATACTGAATAAAGCAGGGCAATCCATCGAAGTTATTGCGGTAGGTGAGAGTATTCAGGTAAAACTAAATGTAAGAGTTAATACAAACATTAATGGATTAGTACTTGGTTTTGGCATAAAGGATCGTCTGGGTCAAATGATTTTTGGCACAAACACATTTCACACCAAGCAAAAGATTGAACACGCGAATGCAGGCGATATTTTGCAGTTCAATGTCCATTTTTCTGCCAATCTTGGTGTCGGGTCATTCTCGATTCACTGCTCCCTGGTGCGTAATGACAACCATGTGGAGAAAAATTACCACTGGATTGATCGTGCCAAGGTATTTGAAGTTATCAATGTTGATAAGCCATCCTTTGCCGGATGTACATGGAACGAATTGGTCTTCGATATAAAAAAATGCGAGGCCACAATTAACTAGTAGGGGATATGGTATTTTCCTTTAGAAATCTTTTGAATGAAGATAATGATTTAAATATCCAAAAATCAAATACAACGGAACCGATCGTTGTCGTTGACATAGGTTGTCGATGGGGCTTTGCAGAGCAGTTTTTGAGCAAAAAATGTCAGTCTGTATTTAAGATCTTTGGATTTGACCCGGACGAGGCAGAGTGCGCTAGACTTCAGGCCTCGTACAGTCACCTGCCGGATGGCTATGTTACTTGCGTTCCAATTGGATTGGCTGCTTGCTCGGGGCAGCGCAATCTTTATCTGACGAAGGAGCCCGCATGCAGCTCGCTTTACCCCCCGATTCAACATCTGGCCGAAAAATATCCTGCCCTAGATTGTATCAGCCTACAGAAAATAGTTACGACACGTGTCACAACGCTAGATTTGTGGGCACGCGAAAAAAAATTGCAAACTATTGACTATATCAAGATCGATACGCAAGGCTCAGAGTTGGAAATATTGAAGGGAGGCGGTAGCTTAATTGATACTACCCGCTGTATCGATATCGAGGTTGAATTCAATCCGATCTATGAGGGGCAAACGCTTTTTGGGGAAACGGATACGTATCTTCGTTCTAAGGGATTTATCCTGTGGCGCTTGTCGAATTTGGTTCATTATTCGTTGGGTGGCGAGCAATTTGTAATGCCCGACAAAAACTCCGTGTGTTTTGATACGAATGTCCGGCTTGAGACAGAGGCTTATGGTGGTCAGTTGTTTTGGGCTGATGCCCGGTATATCCATAGAAATGTGCTTGCACAGCACTCGCCGGATTCTACTGTTCGCCAGCGTGATCTGAAACTTTTCGAGGCGCTTAACATGATTGATGTCGTTGATCACATGAACCGGGTTCAAGCATCGATATGACTTTTGTTTCTTACGCTCAAAATTTCGAAGACGTGATGCTCTGGCGTGCGCTTAAGCACGTGGAGTGTGGTTTTTATATAGATGTCGGTGCCAATGATCCTGAGATAGATTCGGTAACGAAGGCTTTTTATGATCGCGGATGGAGAGGCATCAATATTGAACCAGTAGTGCAGTGGCACAAGAGGCTCGAAGAGAAGCGGCCGCGTGATATCAATCTGCAGATTGCAGTTGGTGCCCACCAAGGCGAACTCGTGATATATGAGTTGCCAGATACGGGGCTCTCAACCCAGGACAAAGCGATAGCCATGCGACATGAAGCTGAACGTGGCTATACAAAATTTGAACATCTTGTATCTGTGGAAACGCTGACATCGGTCTGTAAGCGTTTCCATTTGACTCCAATCCATTTTTTGAAGATCGACGTAGAGGGAGCGGAGAAAGATGTTCTCGTAGGACTTGATCTTTCTCAGATTCGTCCGTGGATTATCGTTATTGAATCGACATTGCCGAATACTCAGATTCAAAATCATATGCAATGGGAATCAATTCTTTATGCTGCCAATTATGAATACGTATATTTTGATGGCTTGAATCGCTATTATCTTACGAGTGAGCATGACGACCTAAAACCACATTTTAATGCTCCACCAAACGTTTTTGACGAGTTCATTCTCAACCAGCAATTTATTTCTGAACTGAAGACCGAGCAAGCAGAGGCCAAAGCTGAGCAGGCAGAAGCTGAGCAAGCAGAGGCCAAAGCCAAAGCTGAGCAGGCAGAAGCTGAGCAAGCAGAGGCCAAAGCCAAAGCTGAGCAGGCAGAGGTTGCATCAAATCAGTATTTGGCACAGCTTCATGCTGTCTATGCCAGCACTTCCTGGCGCATTACCGCACCACTGCGTGCTATGTGGTGGACGCTAATGTGGCCACGCAGATATACGGCAAAGCTACAAATGCCGTTGGGCATCGTGCGGTCAGGAATTCAGAGAAGTGTGGCGTCAGTGGTGAACTCTGGAATAAGATGTGCGCAGAAATCACCGCGATTCCGACGGCTTGCGTTTTATTTTTTACACCATATGCCTGCTGTACTCATGAAATTACGCCAGATCCGCATTGAGTCACAGTTATCTCATGGCACCTACTATTTTGATTCGGCAGCTGGCTGGGCCTTGACACCAGAGCTGCCATCCACCGGTTTACTTGGCCATACCGCAGCGGATCTTCCCCAAGCTCCGGTAGTTAATGGAATGAATTCGCAGCAGCGCTCCCCGCTAGAGGCGTATATTCATGTGTACATTGGTCGCTAATGAAGAAAATCCTTGCCTTTTGTTTCTTCCCTGCCTTTGTGCCCCCTTCTAATGGTGGCCAATCCCGGCTGTTCAACTTTTACGCCGCCCTCAGTCGTTGGCATCAGGTCACGCTGCTGACCTCTACTCATGTTGGTGTGCATGAAGAGGTGTTAAGTCATGGCACCAATTTCATCGAGCGACGTATACCTAAGGATGATTATTTTGTCCAGCAGTATGCGATGCTTGAGCAATATTCTGGTGGTGGAGATTTGTCTGGGCCCGCTATAGCTGCGTGTGGTCGATTGCCTACTCGGTTGCATCAGGTTTATTTAGAGGAATACCAAAACGCAGATGTGATCGTTCACGACTCCCCGTTTACAGCGGATTATGATATTTTTGCTGGTACCGACAGTAAGCTTCGCGTGTACAACGCGTATAACTGCGAGACCATACTTTACCAGCAGTTGCACGCCTATCAAAAATCTCTGCCAATTCATGATCTTGTCCGTGCTAGTGAAGAGCGTTTGCTCTCCTATGCGGATCTTGTCCTCTATTGCACTGATGGTGACTTAAATGCATTCCGGGAGATGCTTCCAGGTACCGTATTTGATGCTTTCTACGCTCCAAATGGGATGGTGCCTAGAGCCAGGACGGTTAATAGTAAGGCGACTGAATCAAAGAATTTTCGTGCTGTCTTTATGGGAAGCGGCCATCTTCCGAATGTTAGCGCGGCTGATTTTATTGTTGATGTATTAGCGCCCACGTTACCGGACATCTCTTTCGATATCATTGGTAGTTGCCTGCCTGAAGGGCAATATCCCATTAACTTGAAACGTCACGGTGTGGTAGATGACGAGAAGAAAGCACAGCTTTTGGAGCGAGCAAACATTGCGTTGAACCCTATGACGGATGGGAGCGGCTCTAACGTAAAGGTCCTGGAGTACTTTGCTTTCGGACTCCCGGTACTTTCTACGTCTTTTGGCATGCGGGGCATCCAAGCTGAGGCTGGGAAGGATTATCTTGAGGCGGAGTTGGATCAGTTTGCTGGTGTTCTCCATAATGCAGCAGTGGATCGGACTGAGTTGGCCATGATTGGTATGTCTGGCCAAACTTTGGCTTTGATGCGGTACACGTGGGATGCCATCGCTCAATCCGTAGCGGAGCGAATCAACGCACTTGCCAGCTCCAAATTAGCACGAGGTGAACGCCGTTACGTCCTCGCGTTGAATGACTATGATTCCTTTGAGGGCGTTGGTGGAGGCAAGACGCGTACGCGTGGGCTTTATGAAACTGTCAGGGAATGGAGCTCCGTGGTATTCATGAGCTTTTCAGGCGATGGGACACTGGGAGCAAGGCAGCACAGCGAAGGTATTACCGTAATAACGATACCTAAAGCGGCTGACCATATTATTGAACAGGCTCGCGTCAATTCACAGTTTCATGTTTCTGTAGATGATATTCTCGCAAGCCGACACTGCAAAAAAAATACCTGGATGATAGGTATTTATCAAGTGCTACGGCAATCGGCACGGTGCATTGTTGTAGAACATTGCTATATGGCTGGCTTGCCTCTTGCATGGAATGATCGTTTTGTTTATTCCTCACAGAATAACGAGACGGAGCTTAAAAGGCGGCTTCTTGAGAGGCACCCACTCAAGCAAGAACTGATTTCTGAGGTAGAGCACACCGAGCGCTTGGCCGTGGAGTGTGCAGCGGCCATCATCGTGGTATCCCAAGAAGATGCGGAAAGCCTAGTGAAGGGTAAGCGTACAGCAGGTCCGGTTATTGTGGTGCGCAATGGAGCATCAATGCCAGCACTTGGAGAAAAAGTCGAACGGGTGAGGGGTGGTGTACGGGAGCTAACTGGTGACCGTGCTGTTGTCTTCTTGGGTTCAGCCCATATGCCAAACGTCGAAGCGGCCAAATTCATTGTGGAGCAATTGGCATCCCAGTGCCCTGAAGTACGGTTTCACTTGTTAGGGTCAGTTTGCAACACGATATTGCATGTACCCCGTAACGTTCATTTGTGGGGGGTGGTAGACGAGGTGACCAAGAGTGCTGTATTGCAGTCTTGCGTCCTCGCGCTCAACCCCATGAGCATAGGTAGTGGCTCCAACGTAAAGCTGGCAGACTACTTAGGCAGTGGGCTTTTTGTTTTGACATCGGAATTTGGTCAGCGGGGTTATCCAGGCAGCATCAAAGATCATGTCGTAGTCGCCCCACTTAATCAATTCGCGGAGAAGATACGCACATTGCGCGACGAGCCACAACACTATTCTCCAGAAGCTCGATCATCCCGATTCTCATTATTTGAGCGTGAATTGACGATGCGAGGCCTTGCAGAGCGGTTTGTTGCTGCGCTGCAGAGCTTGGAGCGGCGTAAGAAGCGCGTTCTATATGTTGCGTATCGCTATGTTGTCCCTGCATTGGGAGGGGCGGAAGCTAATATTGAAAAGTTTGTGAGCGCTCTCGGAAACAGTGGCAAATTCGATGTTGATGTAGTTACTCCTGAAATCAGCGGGATCCATAATCACTGGCGTTTCGGTGAAAATTATTCCTTTGACCCTACATTGGGCGTGCCGGTAGATATTCCGAATGTACGTTTTGCCCGTTTCCCGATTGATACACCACATCAGGTATGGATGAATACCTGCCTTGGTAAAGTGTGGCGTGCCCAGCCTCTGTATGAAAAAGCCATTGATCGTCAGCTGGTCGGGCGCTATGCACAAACTGGAATCACCTGGGGTTGGAGCTACCCCGAGGGGGAGGGTTCAAGTGCCGCGCGCTGGGCCTTCATGGAGTGCGGAGTGTTTCTTGTCGCAGCGTCGTCTGTTGACTTGCAAGGGTACAGCTCGAATTCTGTCGTGATCACGGCCTTTAGAGGACAGCAAATGATCGGCGGACCTTGGTCTGTTGAGGGTGATTTTCATCTGGCGTTACAGGTACCGGCGGGGGACATCACGTTCTATACTTCGGCTCCATTGTCGGTGAAGGACCCTAGACCACTGGGTTTTCTAGTAACTTATCTTGCTGTATCTGGCAGGTCGCTGGATCTGTTTGCTTCAACCCTTATCCAAAAAACTCTCCAATCACTGCCTGCAAAAGATATCTTTCATATTCTTGACAGGGCTGCTGAAGAGTCTCGTGTACCGCATGGGGTACGTTTGACAGACAGTCGTGGTCCATGGAGTGCAAGCATGGAGCGTTTCATCACGGATCATGTGAAGGATTACGACTTGGTTGTCACTCACAATAATGTCTTCCGTCCCGCCGTGGTCGCGATCGCTGAGGCGGAGAAACAGGGTGTGCCATCCATCCTGATACCCCACGCCCACTTCGATGACGATTTTTATCATTTTCCAGATTGGATGGAGAGCGCACGTGGCGCGAGCCTCGTACTTGCCGTGCCTAAAGTGGCATGCGATTTTTTGGCTGAAAAAGGCTGTAATGTTCGCTATCTGCCAGCTGGCTGTGATGCAGATGAGCAATTCACACCTGCAGATCAAGAGGTTTTTCGCAAGATGTATCCCTCGAATCGACCTTTTGTACTTGTGTTAGGTCGCAAAGCAGGCGCGAAGGGGTATCGGTACGTTGTCGATGCCGTTGAGAAACTCAATATCGAGGATATTGACTTGGGTGTTGTGCTGATTGGTCCGGACGATGACGGTATTCCTATAGCAAGCCCCAATGCATTTTACCTCGGCCGTCAGCCCCGTAACGTAGTCAGGGGTGCCTTGATGTCTTGTGTTGCTCTTGTGAATATGAGCAGTAGCGAAAGTTTTGGTATTGTACTGCTCGAAGCATGGCTAGCAAGAAAGCCCGTCATCGCAAATAAAAATTGTGCTGCATTTCATGATATGGCGGTGGATGGTGAGAATGCGTTTTTGGTCGATCCAGAAAATGTTGGTGAGGCAATGCATCATCTGCTTGTGCAGCCAGATCTCGCTCGATATTTGGCAGAGAATGGGAATCGGCAAGTTCCATTATTCAACTGGGAAGCAGTAAATGAAAATTTCATCAATTTTTGTTCAGAGATTATTAATAGAAAATAAATGATTAGATGACACTCTCAATATTAAGTAAGCCTTACAGGAAATAGCTTCTCTGTAGCGCAGATGGTATGCCGCATGAGACGGTTTTTTTGAGCCCAACAGGCCCGTACCAATCTGTACTTGAAGGAGTGCGCGAGATGTTCGGCTTGTTTGATGAGGAAAGTGAGCTTGATCTTTATCGTTATGTGTCACACATGGACAACATTCCATATTTTTAACTGCAATAATTAGAGTGTTTTATGAAGATCGCAATCATCACTGGCATCACCGGTCAGGACGGCGCTTATCTGGCGCAATTTCTACTTGAGAAGGGTTACACAGTTTATGGGACCTTCAGGCGTACCAGTACTGTGAACTTCTGGCGCATTGAAGAGCTGGAAATTCAAAACCATCCCAATCTGCATCTGGTCGAGTATGACTTGACCGATTTATCTGCAAGCATTCGCTTGCTGCAAAGTACTGAAGCGACAGAGATTTACAACCTGGCGGCGCAAAGTTTTGTGGGGGTGTCGTTTGAACAACCGGTGACCACGGCTGAGATTACCGGTATTGGCGTAGTCAATCTGCTGGAGGCGATTCGTATCGTTAACCCAAAGGTGCGTTATTACCAGGCAAGCACTTCAGAGATGTTTGGCAAGGTACAGACTATTCCGCAGAATGAAAAAACACCCTTTTACCCGCGCAGTCCCTACGGAGTGGCAAAACTATACGCGCACTGGATGACAATTAATTATCGCGAGAGCTATGGTGTTTTTGGTGCCAGCGGCATTTTGTTTAATCATGAATCGCCATTGCGTGGGCGTGAGTTTGTTACGCGCAAGATCACCGATGCAGTGGCGCGTATCAAGCTGGGTAAGTTGGATGTACTGGAGCTGGGTAATCTGGATGCCAAGCGTGATTGGGGGTTTGCCAGGGAGTACGTCGAGGCAATGTGGAAGATGCTGCAGGTTGATGAGCCTGATACCTATGTGGTAGCAACTGGCCGTACCGAATCGGTACGCGATTTCGTGACTATGGCATTCAAGGCGGCGGGTATTACGGTGGAATTCAAGAGGAAAGATGAGAGTGAGATTGCCGTTGACGTTGCTACCGGCAAGACAGTTGTGCGCGTGAACCCCAAATTTTATCGGCCGGCGGAAGTTGATCTGTTGATTGGCAATCCGGCAAAGGCGAAAGAGAAATTGGGCTGGGAACCTGAAACTACGCTTGAACAGCTTTGTACTATGATGGTTGAAGCGGATGCTAAGCGTATCAACCGTGGCTTCTCGTTCTGATCAGCCGCGGGCTCTGGTAACAGGGCTCAAGGGTTTTACCGGTGCCTATCTGGTGGCAGAGCTGCGCGCAGCAGGCTATAAGGTATTTGGCACTGCGCATGCTAGCAGCCTGTCGTGTGATGAGGGTGTTTATCAGGTTGATTTGTGTGATCGTGCTGGCCTTCGGGACGTTGTGGAGGACGTACGACCAACAGTCGTTGCACATCTGGCGGGCATTTCTTTTGTTGGTTATGGGGATGCCGAGGCAATTTATCGTGTCAATATCGTGGGCACGCGTAATTTGCTTGAGGCGTTGGCAGGGTTGCCGGAGTTGCCCAAGTCAGTATTATTGGTAAGTAGCGCTAATATCTATGGTAATACTGCTGAAGGGATGCTGGATGAATCCACCCCAGCAAACCCGGCCAATGATTATGCCGTGAGCAAGCTGGCCATGGAGTATATGGCGCGGTTGTGGATGGATCGCCTGCCCATTGTGATTGTCAGGCCTTTTAACTACACCGGGGTCGGTCAGTCTGTATCTTTCCTTTTACCTAAGATTGTGTCGCATTTCCAGCGGCACGAGCCTGTCATTGAGTTGGGGAATATTGATGTTGAACGAGATTTTTCTGATGTTAGGATGGTGGTGAAAGCTTATATCGCCTTGTTGGAGAAGGCACCGAAAGGTGCGGTGTTCAATGTGTGTTCCGGATCGGCCTGGTCACTCAAGCAGGTGCTTAAAGTGATGGCGGAAATCGCAGGCTATGAGATTGAGGTGAGGGTAAATCCTGCTTTCGTCCGTGCTAACGAGGTGAAGCGTCTGCTGGGCGATGCAGGCAAGTTACATCGGGTCATCGGCAAGCTGGACCGTATTGATTTGAAGGATACCTTGCGCTGGATGCTGACTGAGAGCCAATGAAGGTTATCCTCTCGGTCGATTCGATTAAGTATCCACTGACTGGGATAGGTCGATATACTCGCGAATTGGCTCATCAGCTGGCTGACAATGCAGAGGTGTCGAACCTGAAGTTCCTTCATGGAACACGTTTGATTGATGCGATTCCAAAAGCTGTTGTCAGTGAGTCTGGAGCATTTTCTGGCTTACGCAGGAAGTTGCTGAAGAATCGGCTTGTTGTATCCTTGTACCAGTTTTCCATGCCACGAATGAAGGGATTTGTATTACGTGGGCAGGAGGATCATATCTTTCATGGCCCAAACTTTTATCTGCCGCCTTTCAAGGGGCGGAGTGTTGTAACAATACATGATCTCTCCAACTATCTTTGGCCAGACTGTCATCCGCCGGAGCGGGTGCGGTACATGCGCTCTGAAATTGAACTCTCGTTACGACGAGCTTCCCGGTTGATTACTGACTCTGAATATACGCGCAAGGAAGCAGCCAGTTTTTTCGGGTGGCCTTTGGAAAAGATTCATGTTGCAAAGCTTGCCAGTGCGGCAGAGTTCTACCCACGAACCTTGGGGCAACTGACTGCCTGTTGGAAGAAGTATGATTTACCCGAACATGGTTACGCTCTTTTTATCGGTACGATCGAGCCGAGAAAGAATATTTTAGCTCTCCTTGATGCTTACGGTGCTTTGCCCGAATCGGTACGTATGCGCTGGCCTCTTATCCTTGCCGGTTATAAAGGTTGGAAGAGCGAGGATATCCATGATCAGATTGAAAGAGCGATGAGGGCGGGCTGGGCGCGTTACCTTGGTTTTCTGCCTACGGATGAGTTGCCACTACTGATGGCTGGGGCGCGCTTGTTTGTTTTTCCATCACTTTACGAGGGCTTCGGACTGCCGGTGATTGAGGCGATGGCTTCCGGTGTGCCGGTTATTTGTTCAAATGCGTCTTCATTGCCCGAAGTGGCTGGACAGGCCGCCCTGATGTGTGGCGCTTCGGATGTCGATACGCTGAGAATCCTTATTGCCCGAGGCCTGGAAGATGAGGTATGGCGTACCTCAGCTGTGGCCGAGGGATTAGCCCAGGCTGCCAGGTTCAGCTGGCGGCGTTGTGCAACAGAAACGCTTGTGGCCTATCGTGCCGCGCTAGGTGATTGAAATTAGCGTTCTGTGAAAGTACTGAGCATCTATCGCACCTATTTTCCAGATCCTCCCGGGGGGCTCCAGGAGGCAATTCGTCAGATTTGTATTGCCACCGGTAAGTTTGGTGTGGAGAACACGATTTTTACACTGTCTCCTGACCCGATTCCCAAAGTGATTACGCGCCCGGAAGCGCGTGTAATCCGCTGTCGATCATGGGCTGCTCCTGCTTCGTGTGATCTGGGTGGAATCGCCTCATTTCGGCAGTTTTCGAAATTGGCCAAATGGGCGGATGTGGTTCACTATCATTTCCCTTGGCCATTTGCTGATTTGTTGCATCTGGCTACACGACCAACGGTGCCTGTGATCATGACTTACCATTCGGATATTGTACGACAGCGCTGGCTTGGGCGCGTCTATACGCCACTAATGCACAGCATGCTCAAGGCGATGACAGCCGTTGTGGCGACTTCTCCAGTCTATGCAAGAACAAGTCCAGTTTTATCTGATAGTTTCTTACGCGATCGCGTGTGTGTGATCCCCTTGGGCATCGACGAGCGCACTTATCCTCAGCATAGTGACGACGGTGTGCTTCTGCGCTTAGGGCTTGGCATAGATCAGCCGTTTTTTCTATTCATCGGAGTGTTGCGATACTACAAGGGGCTGCATTTTCTGATCAAATCAGCTGCATTTGTACGTGCGCGGGTGATCATTGCGGGCTCTGGTCCCGAAGGAACTATGCTTCAGGAACAGGCTCGGCAACTTGGCCTGGAGAACGTGATCTTTGCTGGCCAGGTATCGGAGGTGGAGAAGGTGACGTTGCTGAAGCGCTGCCGTGCCCTGATCTTGCCCTCTCATCTGCGTTCGGAGGCCTATGGTATGGTGCTGGTCGAAGCGTCGATGTTCGGCAAGCCGATGGTGAGCTGTGAGATCGATACCGGGACATCTTTCGTAAACCAGCATGGGGAAACTGGTTTCGTGATCCCGCCTGAATCGCCAGAAGCACTGGCTCAAGCCATGAATGCTTTGTTGGTAGATAATGTACTGGCAGATCGGTTAGGGCAAGCTGCGCGGCAACGTTATGAAACGCTCTTTTCGGGATCTGTGCTAGGTAAAGCTTACGCGCAACTGTATCAGGAGGTATTGGACAAGTGAATTGGCCGCACTTTGATCTGAGTAAATATATCCATCGATGAACATTGACATGCTACAAAATTACTTCGATCTGCAGAATGAGTGTATACAAAATTACCGTTGGTGCTCCACCAACTTTTCCAAACCTTCGTCTACTGATAATGGCGGCTGCCACCCGAGCAGTGTGCGGGTTTTACTGATATCCACCTGCAACGAACTCAGCAAGCGCTGCGCTACTGCACTCTTGCCCAGCAAACGCGCCGCCAGGTGCAACAGCCACACCGGCACAGCAAGTAAACGCGCTTTTTTGTCTAATGCTCGGCCTAGTCGCTGCAATAAATCGGCGGTAGATAGATCTTCTCCATCACTTACTAGAAAAACCTGATTGGCCGCGTTTGGGTGATCCACGCAGGTGTAGATAAGATCCACCAAATTGTCCAGTGCCACCAGACTACGACGATTTTTCACCACTGCGCCCAATGGCAGAGGAAAACCACGCTGTATCCAACGCAGCATGGCCAGAAAATTACCCTTGACACCAGGGCCATAGGTTAGCACCGGGCGAATGATGACCAGTTCCATACCCATTTCCTGAGCCAGCTTGTGTAGGCCCGCCTCAGCCTCGGCCTTGGAAATGCCATAAGCATCTTCTGGCGCAGGTGTGTCATCTGCTGAATAGGGACGCCCCGACTGCGTACCTTCGCCGTTGACCTTAATCGAGCTGATAAACACAAAACGCCGTACCCCGGCAGCGGCAGCCTGCTGCGCCAGGTACAACGTACCCTCCACGTTCACGCGACGATATTCCGTGAGTGGATCAGCCGCGTTATCTTGCATGACATGGACGCGGGCAGCGCAGTGTATTATTACATCCACTCCTGCCAGGGCTTGCGCCCAGTCGGTGGCCGCATCCAATGTGGGTACGATTACCGCTTCATCAGCCGGACACCCTGCTGTCAACGCCGAGGTTGGCGTGCGAAATACAGGCCGTACCATTACCCTTCGTTGCCGTAGTGTCTGCCAGACGGCACCGCCTACAAAGCCACTGGCTCCGGTCAACAAGATATTCATTTCATGTCTCTTAGCGTAGCATCTGTGTGAATAACAATGGACGAGGACAAACACCTTTATGGCCCGGATGATTTTGTCTATCAATTTTCTGGTACTTGTTGGTAGGCATATTGGAAAATCTGGGTGGCAAAGTCTTTGAAATTGATCAGGTGTTGTTGTGCAATTTTGTGCACGATAAGCCAGTTAATAATTTAGTAATTATGTACGGCTATATTTCTGAAACCAACTGCCTTTTTAAGTTGTGCTGCCACTGTCGCATCCAGAATATTGGCTTGCGCCAGAAGATCGAATGTTTGGCCCATTGTTGTTGATACAGGTGTTGTGGTTTCTGCAAGAAGGTGGGTACCGATATCAACAGAGATTTGAACAGCGCGACTAAGATTTAAAGCAATGATATCTTGCAGATCAATATCGTTGATTAGCTCTTGTGCAGTTGCCGGGCATTTTTGCTGGATTCTTTCCAGGCATCTGCGTAAAGATTCAAGCTTTTGATCAATTACTTGCCTATCCATGCCTTGCGCCTTTCTGCCAGAATTCTGCGCTGATACGGCACAAAATCTGCTTGATCTATCAGGTGTTTACTGAGAAGCTCGGCATAATATTGATTCTTTCCCGAGATTTTTCTTCCGCGTTGCAGAATTTGCCCCAGTAATGGCTCGCCAGCCTGGCTCAAATCGACCAAATCTATCGGTCGGCCTGTGGATTCGGCTAATGCATTGATAAGTGAAATTTTATTTTGGGCTGAGAGCGGTTTTTTTGCCAAAATAGCAATATCAAGGTCACTTTCCAGAGAGGCTTTTCCTGCGGCGACAGATCCAAAGATGATTACAAGCTTGATGTCAGAAAATTGATCCGTTACTGATTGAATCTGTCTGTCGATTTTGTCTGTCTCCTGCTGGTTCATCCGTATCACCTTTTGCAAGTTTCCGTTTGATGATAAACGAAATTGCCGGGAGGGGTATCGGCTTCTCTGGTGGGGTGAGATCATCATGATCTTGACAATCTCCATCCGTGTGCCGAATCATTCGGTGTTTTATCAATTGTCTGTACTTGCTGGTTACAAATATCCCGGACTGATCGCTGATGTTTCTTGATTTTGCTGCCTCCGATAACCAGCGCACCGTGGCGGCCTTATCGCAACAATTGCGCGGATCGGATGCGGGTGATCCGATAAAGTGTTTGAGCAGATTGGTAAGTGAATTTGTAAATTTGGACATCATGTTACGTTTACTGGATATTGTGCTGGCAGCCTTGGGTATTCTGGTTGCTTTGCCGCTGTTGGTGATTCTTTATGTGATTGGGTTATTCGACACACGATCACCATTATTTCGACAAATAAGGGTAGGAAGACAGCAAAAACCATTTGTCCTGGTTAAATTCCGTACCATGCGGCCGGGTACGGCTTCTGTTGCCACGCATCTGGCGGATGCCTCGGCCATTACCTCTTTTGGTAAATTTTTGCGAAAAACCAAGCTGGATGAGCTGCCGCAATTATGGAATGTACTCAAAGGGGAGATGAGCCTGGTTGGTCCCCGACCTTGCTTGCCAAATCAGCTTGAGTTGATCAGGGAACGAGAGCAACGGGGGATCTTTGATGTGCGCCCGGGTATTACGGGGTTGGCACAGATTCGGGGTATTGATATGTCTATCCCTGCGTTGCTGGCGGAGGTTGATAGGCAGATGATCAAGACGTTGTCGATGGTAAATTATTTTAGGTACATTGTGCTGACAGCGACAGGTCGTGGAGCAGGGGATCGTGTAAGGGAAAAATCCGGTTGATTGAGTTGATAGTTGATTATGGTTAAAAATTACTTCAGACAGCTTGCACCCTCAGTTTTAACCTTGTCTCGCACGACAAAACGGCTGATTGCCCTTTCTGTAGACTTCAGTTTGTGTGTTTTGACAGTCTGGCTGGCTTATTACCTGCGTTTGGGTGAGTTTGTCAGTTTTTCCAGGCAGGGTCCATGGGCAGAGGGCGTCATCTGGGCAGCGGTAGCCTCAGTGGTACTGGCGTTGCCCATTTTTATCGTTACCGGTCTTTATCGTGCCATTTTCAGATACAGCGGCTGGCCAGCGTTATTGACGGTAGCGCGTGCTATCAGTATTTATGGGCTGATCTATGCCACTACCTTTATGGTTATCGGGCTGGCAGGTGTTCCACGAACAATCGGTATCATTCAGCCGATTCTGCTGCTCCTGTTTGTTGGTGCATCGCGTGCGCTGGCACGTGTGTGGTTGGGAGATCAGTACCAGAATATTTTGAGACATAT
The DNA here is from genome assembly GCF_900116685.1 of Nitrosomonas eutropha. Lineage (GTDB taxonomy): Bacteria > Pseudomonadota > Gammaproteobacteria > Burkholderiales > Nitrosomonadaceae > Nitrosomonas > Nitrosomonas eutropha_A. The sequence goes on along the minus strand of NZ_FPBL01000007.1, from coordinate 100,689 downwards.
TTCCCGACCCAGGGCACTTATTTACGGTGTTGGCCGAACAGGTCGTCAGCTGGCAGTAGCCATGGCCAATAGTCCGGAAATACAGATGGCGGGGTTTCTGGATGATGATGATCGCTTGCATGGCCATGTACTTAATGGTTTGCCTATCTATAACCCAGGTGATTTGGCTGCCCTGGTTTCGACCTTGAATATTAGCGATGTCTTGCTGGCGATGCCGGGTATTTCACGCCGTCGTCGCAATGAAATTTTGTGCCAGATTCGTGACGCTCGTGTTTCGGTACGGACATTGCCCAGTGTGACTGATCTGATCCAGGGCAAGGTGAGTATTACAGATTTGCGCGAACTGGATATTGACGATCTGCTCGGGCGTGAACCAGTAACACCAAATCATATTCTGCTGACAAAAAATATCCTGGGCAAAGTGGTGTTGGTGACGGGAGCGGGTGGATCGATTGGCAGTGAGCTTTGCCGCCAGATTCTTGTTGTGGGGCCGACCAGGTTGCTGCTGGTCGAACAGAATGAATTTGCGCTTTATGTGATTCACCAGGAGCTGGGGGGGAAGCTTGCCGGTCGTGAGATTGTGCTGGTGCCCCTGCTGGCATCGGTGCAGGACGTAGGCCGGATGCAGGAGATCATATCTACCTGGCACCCGGATACTGTCTACCATGCCGCTGCTTATAAGCATGTGCCGCTGGTGGAGCATAATCCGGCAGAAGGCATTAAGAACAATGTGTTTGGCACACTCCATCTGGCACGGGCCGCTGAGGAAAATGGTGTGATAGATTTTGTGCTGATCAGCACAGACAAGGCAGTGCGACCTACCAATATCATGGGTGCGAGCAAGCGCCTGGCAGAACTGATATTACAGGCGCTGGCCGATAACAATTCCGCCACCCGATTTTCCATGGTGCGTTTCGGTAATGTGCTGGGTTCATCGGGCTCAGTGGTGCCGAAATTCCGTCAGCAAATCCGGGAAGGAGGCCCGATCACGCTGACTCATCCGGAGATTACCCGTTATTTCATGACTATTCCGGAAGCGGCTCAATTGGTCATCCAGGCAGGGGCAATGGCCAGGGGCGGGGGCGTATTTGTGCTGGACATGGGGGAATCAGTGAAGATTATGGATCTGGCACGCCACATGATTGAGCTTTCCGGTTTGACTGTCAGAGATGAGCAGAATCCGGAAGGGGATATTGAAATCGAGATCACCGGTTTGCGCCCCGGTGAAAAGCTTTATGAGGAGCTGTTGATTGGTAATAACCCGGAACTGACCTCCCATCCGAGGATCATGAGAGCGCATGAAGATTCTATTCCCTGGGTAGAGTTGGAAGGCAAACTGAATGCCTTGGAAATGGCGCTCAGTGTGAATGATGTCAGTGTCATCCGGTTGATGATGGAACAACTGGTTCCCGGTTATATCCCCAATCAGGAGATTGTAGATTGGGTGTATCTTGCGCAGGAAGATGAAGCCCGGGTAATGGGGCTGGACAGTCAGGGAACCTCCGGATAAAGGATAAATAATCTGCTGTTCATTTGTGTATTCCGCAGCGTGCGTTATAAATCACGCCGTTGCAGGCAACGTAGTCGTGTAGCAGTGTACAGGCAGTATCACGCAACAGATCGGTAGTCACGGCGATGCTGCGAGCTTCCAATTCATCAATCCAGTTCTCTGGCCGGGGGCCTTCGTCGAAACCAATTGCTTCCACATCATCACCGCGTGCAGCACAGACCAGGCTGCGTACGCCGGACCAGATCACTGCGCCAAAGCACATCACGCAGGGCTCAGCACTGGTTACCAGTTCACAGGCAGGCAGACCGTCAGCGCCCAGATCGTGGTTGCCCAGTTTTGCCTGCGCCAGCGATAACGCAAGTATTTCGGCGTGAGCCGTGGAACAGTGACTTGATACCACTCGGTTAGTACCGGCTGCAATCAGCAAGCCGCTGTCGCGCTCGAATACCGCCGCAGCAAAGGGCCCACCATCCGTAGCCATATTGATACGCATGAGTTCAAGCACGTAACCCATACGTGCTTCGGGTTTGCTCAGCACGCGCGACTCGGTATTCGCCTGTACGAGGAAAGCTGGCAGTTTAATGTGCAATGCAGTATTCATGCTCATGGGGTAAAACTCTACACTACTGTCGATCGACGCGGGTAGCACTTCAGCACTATTGGATCTTCATCGCCATAAAAATGAGCTTTGTCCAAAAGCCATTGACGCTGGCCCAATATCCAATTAACGAGATAGCCGGATTAAAGTCCGCCCGCCAGCAGCCGATAAAGTCTGAAATTCATAAGAGGTTTTTCAGTCATGCTGGTAACTATCGGATATCTTATTGTTATTGTCTCCGTGTTTGGTGGGTTTGCTCTGGCAGGCGGCCATCTGGGATCATTATTTCAGCCGGTCGAGCTGCTCATGATTGCAGGCGCTGCGCTGGGTGCATTCTTCGTCGGTAATTCCGGCAAAGCAATCAAGGCTACTTTCAAAGCGCTTCCTGGCGTTTTTCAGGGTGCCCGGTATACCAAGGTGGTCTATATGGAGCTGATGACACTGCTCTATGAAGTGCTCGGCAAAATCCGCAAGGAAGGGCTGATGTCGATTGAGGCAGATGTGGATGATCCTGCTAAAAGCCCGTTGTTCACAAAATATCCCAAAATCCTGTCGGACCATCATGCCATAGAATTCATTACCGATTATCTGCGGCTGATGGTCGGCGGCAATCTTAATCCCCTGGAAATTGAAAATCTGATGGATGGTGAAATTGAAACGCATCACCAGGAAGGCGAAGTGCCCGTACATGTTATCAGCAAGATGGGGGATGCACTGCCGGCTTTCGGAATTGTGGCAGCCGTGATGGGGGTGGTGCATACCATGGCGTCAGTCGGCATTCCACCGGCAGAGTTGGGCAAGTTAATTGCTGCGGCACTGGTTGGGACGTTTCTTGGGATCTTACTTGCCTATGGTTTTGTTGGCCCTTTGGCGAGTCGCCTGGAGCAGCGACTACACGAATCCGGCAAATTGCTGGAATGCATCAAAGTTACGCTGCTGGCTAATCTCAATGGCTATGCACCGGCGCTGGCAGTTGAATTTGGCAGAAAAGTATTGTTTTCCACCGAACGACCATCATTCATCGAGCTGGAAAAACATGTCAAACAGAGTAAGGCCAAGTGATGTTGTTTCCCCGAGTTTCCCTGTTTCTGCATGAGGTCATGAATGGCTGAGGATTTTTCACAAAAACCAATCATCATCAAACGCATCAAGAAGATAGCGGGGGGACATCATGGCGGAGCTTGGAAAATTGCCTATGCTGACTTTGTGACCGCCATGATGGCTTTTTTCCTGTTGATGTGGTTGTTGGGTTCAACAACACAAGGGGATAAGGAAGGTATTTCTGAATATTTCAAGACGCCCTTGAAAATTGCATTGCTTGGGGGAGATGGTAGCGGGGACAGTACCAGTGTCATTAAAGGAGGTGGTGATGATTTGAGCCGGCGAATCGGCCAGATGAGACGATCGGATTTTGATGATCTAAAGCAATCTCTTGATATGGATGCACTGCAGGCTCTCCAGGATCGTGTTGAGCGTGAACAACTGGAAAAACTCAAAATCAAGATTGAAGATGCAATCAACAGCAATCCGGAACTCAACAGGTTCAAGAGTCAGTTATTGCTCGATATTACTTCAGAAGGCTTGCGCATCCAGATTGTTGATGAAAAAAACCGTCCGATGTTTGCTATCGGAAAAGCAGAATTGCAACCGTATACCAAAATGATTCTGCGTGAAATTGGCAAAATGCTGAATGATGTCGGTAATAAAATTAGTCTTTCTGGTCATACTGATGCAACTCCCTATCCTTCCGGTGAAAAAAGCTACAGCAACTGGGAATTATCGGCGGATCGTGCCAATGCTTCCCGACGTGAGTTGATTGTAGGTGGAATGAAGCCGGAGAAAATGTTACGTGTGGTCGGGTTGTCTTCGGCTGTGATGTTTGATAAAGAAGATCCATTCAACCCGTTTAACCGGCGGATCAGCATTATCGTCATGAATAAAAAAGCCGAGGATGCCATTACCCGTGAAAGCCTTGGTGAAGTGAATATCCATAGTAAAGAAGAAATCAATCCGCGGATTGTGGATGGAAACAATGCTGTATCCAACTGAGATTGTTCATCAGTGTGCTGCTTCCAAATCGCTGCTGAAAAAGATTTTTATAGTGCTGCCAGGCAGTATTTTGCTTGTATGTCTGCTTGGGGTAATTCTGCCGTGGCCACTCACACTGCTGCATGCAATCTGGCTACAGGGAGTGATTGCTGCGCTCATGAGTTTCTATCTGTTTCACTTGCCAGTTTGGCAGGCGGTGATTCATCTGTTCTTTTTCCCGGCGTTGCTGTCGGCGATATTAACACTGGAGCTGCCTGCTGATTGGTATCTGGCTGGTTTTATTACACTCATACTGATTTTTGGAAGAATACATCACACCCGGGTACCGTTGTTTCTATCTAGCCGGGAAGCAGTTGATACACTGGCTGGATTGCTGCCACAGGATTGTAACTTCAAATTGATTGATTTGGGCTCGGGGTGTGGCGGGCTGGTATGCAAATTGGCGCGGATGTTGCCGCATGGCAGCTATCGCGGTGTTGAGGCCGCCATGCTGCCCTGCTGGATCAGTAAGTGGAGAGCAATGCTATCCGGGCAGGGTTACCGGTTTCATTGGGCAAGCATCTGGCATCATAATCTGGCTGAATATGATGTGGTGTATGCCTATCTTTCCCCTGTGCCCATGCTGTGTTTATGGGAGAAAGTATGCCAGGAAATGCGTCCGGGCAGCCTTTTCATCAGTAATACCTTTACTGTTCCAGGTGTCATGCCTGATCAGTGTATCCAGCTGGATGATTTCAGTGGCGCCGCACTTTATATCTGGCAAATACCTTGATGAAATTCTGCATTATTGTCGTCGCCAGGTTGTTCCTTGTGGCCCGTCTTCCAGAATAATGCCGGCTTCGGCCAGTTGCTGACGCAGTGCATCAGCCTGCGTAAAGTTCTTTTCCTTACGCGCCTGTAATCGCTGCTGGATCATGCGTTCAATTTCTTCTGTGGAATGGCGATCATCCTGTGGGTATGCGGGATGCTGCAAATATTGCCTCGGTGATTGCTGCAACAGGCCCAGTATTCCGCCCAGAGCTTTGAGCAAGCTGACATAGTGTGAATCACCCGTCCGGTTTGCTTCGCTTGCCAGATCGAACAGTACTGCAACTGCCTCCGGTGTGTTGAAATCGTCATTCATCGCCGCCATGAAACGCTGAGCATAAACATTATTTTCCCAGTCAATCGTAGCAGGTGCTTCTTCAGCCTGTGCCTGTGATGGCGCATGATTTCTCAGCACTGTGTAGAGACGTTCCAGTGCATTTCTGGCATCGTTGAGGTGGGCATCCGAATAATTGAGCGGGCTGCGATAGTGTGCTCGTACAATGAAAAAACGAACCACCTCGGATTGGTATCGTGCCAGCACTTCTCGCACAGTAAAAAAATTACCCAGCGATTTGGACATTTTTTCATTATCTACGCGTACAAACCCGTTGTGCATCCAGTAATTGACATGGGAGTGACCGTGGACGCCTTCACTTTGTGCGATTTCGTTCTCGTGATGCGGGAATTGTAAATCCTGACCGCCCCCATGAATGTCAAACTGCTCACCCAGGTAATGCTCGCTCATGGCGGAACATTCAATATGCCAGCCCGGACGCCCCTTGCCCCACGGCGAATTCCAGCTGGGTTCATCGGCTTTAGCAGCTTTCCATAACACAAAATCCAAGGGATCCCGCTTGTTGGTATCGATCTCCACGCGCTCACCGGCACGCAGATCATCGAGTGATTTACCCGAGAGTTTGCCATAGCCAGGGAAACGGCGGACGTCGTAAAATACATCGCCGTTGTTTGCTACATAGGCGAGTCCCTTGCCCAGTAATGATTCGATCATGGTGACCATGCTCCCGATGTATTCGGTTGCGCGCGGCTCGAAAGAAGGACTGATGACGCCCAATGCCGCAGCATCTTCTTCCATTGCCTGAATGTAGCGGGCAGTCAGTGCACCAAACGGCTCATGGTTTTCCAGCGTGCGGCGAATAATCTTGTCGTCGATATCAGTGATGTTGCGGACATAAGTTACCTTGTAGTCAAGGGTCTGCAGCCAGCGTACTACGCTGTCAAATACTACCAATACACGAGCGTGCCCAAGATGGCAGTGATCATAAACAGTCATGCCACACACATACATTTTGACTTTCCCGGGCGTAAGGGGGATAAATTCTCGTCTGGAGCGGGTGAGCGTATCGTAAATTTTGAGCATCGGCGGCGTATGCAAGAGAGATAGTTGTGTAGAAGTGCTTATTTTGTTGATAAAATCAGGGACTTTTCTTTATAAAAGTCCGCCTGGCAGAACCAGGGGCAAAACCGTGTGAGTATAGCATAATGACAATCTTCTCCTTTGGGCGGCATACTGCTCGCTCAGTAAAAGTAGTTACCACCACTACGCTTTTCTTTACCTTATACCTGACGATGCTGGCAACATCCGTTTTTTCAGCTAATCCCAAGGTCGAAATCAAAACCAATCTTGGAGCGATACAGATAGAGCTTTATGCCGATCAGGCGCCCAAGACTGTCGAGAATTTTCTGAGCTATGTTAATGATGATTATTATACCGGCACTATTTTTCATCGGGTTATTGCCAAATTCATGATTCAAGGAGGCGGATTCGATCAGAATTACACACAGAAGCCTACCCGGCAGCCTGTTGAAAATGAAGCCACCAATGGACTTAAAAATACACTTGGCACGATAGCGATGGCGCGTACCAATGAACCACATTCTGCTTCGTCACAGTTTTTTATTAATGTCGCAAATAATGATTTTCTTGACTACACCGCTCCTACCATGCAAGGGTATGGTTACACAGTCTTTGGTAAAGTTACAGCCGGCATGGATGTTGTTAATGCTATTGCCGGGACACCAACCGGAGCAAATGGGCCTTTTAACAGAGATGTGCCACAAAACATGATTGTTATTGAAAGTATCAAGTTGCTCCCGGCTTCTGCCAATTCCGAAAATCCGTAAACTCAGGATAAAATTAAAATGGTTAAAATACATACAAATTACGGCACCATTACCTTGGAACTCGACAGCGACAAAACACCTGTCACTGTTGAAAATTTCCTGCGTTATGTTGATAGCGGACATTACGACAATACCTTGTTTCATCGTGTCATCGATGGTTTTATGATTCAAGGTGGCGGTTATGCACCAGAAATGAAAGAAAAATCAACTTTGGCACCTATTCAGAATGAGGCTGCTCTGGGTTCCGGTAACGAGGCCTATACGATTGCCATGGCTCGCACTTCCGATGTGCATTCTGCCACTGCACAGTTTTTTATTAACGTTGCCAATAATCACTTTTTGAATCATACCGGTATGACACCACAAGGCTTTGGTTATTGTGTGTTCGGTAAGGTTGTTGAAGGCAAAGAAGTAGTTGATGCGATCAAGAAAGTGAAAACAGGTCGTTCTGCCGGACACCAGGATGTACCGCTGGAAGATGTCATCATTGAGAAAGCTGAGCGGGTTTGAGCTAAAACTCTGATAAATAATTTACCCGGCACCAAAAATAATTTGGCCTGTGTTTTACAAATGAAAATTCAGTAGAAATGATAGAGATCAATAAAATTCTGGAGACAGCTCAAAATCGGGCGCAGGAGTTGGGTGTTTGCTACAGGGGAGCACTGTTGCCATCAGAGGCGCATAAGGTGCTGCAATCCATGCCGGAAGCTAGAATTGTGGATGTGCGCTGTCGAGCTGAACTGGATTGGGTCGGACGTGTTCCCGGGGCAATTGAAGTCGAATTGCTAACTTATCCGGGAATGCAGCCTAGCTCCAGCTTTCTGGAGCAGTTTACCGGGCAGATTGCAAATGATGCTGTGCTTCTGTTCATGTGTCGTACCGGTGTGCGATCTGACAAAGCGGCAACTCTTCTGCGCCAGAAAGGGTTTACCAATTGCTACAATATTCTGGAAGGTTTTGAGGGCGATAAAGATGAAAATGGTCATCGCGGGCTAAAAACTGGCTGGAAAGCTGCCGGGTTGCCGTGGACTCAAGGCTAAAAAGGATGGATCAGCCTGCAGACCAATCAACCAGGCCAAAATGGGCTGTAAGCAATACAATCAGGCCAAAACCAATACGATACCAGGCAAACAGGGTGAAATCATGGTGGCTGACATAGCGTATAAACCCGCGTATCGCAATTAACGCGCTAATGAAAGCTGCGATTGATCCCACCACAAACATTCCCAAGTCATCGCTATGTAAAAATTCCCGGTGTTTGTAGACATCATAGAAAGTTGCAGCAAACATGACCGGGATTGCCAGAAAGAAAGAAAATTCTGCAGCAGCTTTACGTGATAATCCGGACAATAACCCACCAATAATCGTTGCGCCGGAACGGGAGGTGCCAGGAATCAGTGCCAGGCACTGTGCGCAGCCAATTTTCAGCGCATGCTTCCAGTTCATGTCATCTACATTTTCAACCTCGATTCTGTGTTCCCGACGCTCGGCCCAGAGTATCAGCACGCCGCCAGTAACCAGTGCAATAGCAACCGGCAGCGGGTGGAATAAATAATACTTTATTGTTTTGATGAACAGCAGGCCCAGTATTGCAGCTGGCAAGAAAGCAACGAATAGATTCAGTACGAAACGATTTGCCCGCCGGGTGCCCTGATCCCTGACCACATTCATCAGCCGGACGCGATATTCCCAACAAACGGAGAGAATCGCCCCCAGCTGTATCGCTACCGTAAAAACTTGAGCTTTATCATCATTAAAATCCAGTAAATCACCCGCCAGTATCAGATGTCCGGTAGATGAGATTGGCAAAAACTCGGTAAGTCCTTCAACGATACCAAGCAGAAACGCTTTGATGAGAATCAGCCAGTCCATAGCAGCCTAATGTGAATTGTTCAAGCAAATGAAATCACCGGGGAAGATCATAGTTTTCTATAAATCTCACCGCCTTTTTCAATGAATTCATCCGCTTTTTTGGCCATGCCTTCCTGTAATGCCTCATTTTCAGAAATACCCTGTTGTGCAGCATAATCACGCACATCCTGGGTGATTTTCATCGAACAGAAATTGGGCCCGCACATTGAGCAGAAGTGGGCAAGTTTGGCACCTTCCTGTGGCAGGGTTTCGTCATGAAACTGTCTGGCCTTGTCTGGATCCAGGCTTAAATTGAATTGATCGTTCCAGCGGAATTCAAAACGCGCCTTGGACAGTGCATTGTCACGGATCTGTGCACTTGGGTGTCCTTTAGCCAGATCAGCAGCATGTGCAGCGATTTTATAGGTAATGATCCCGTCCTTGACATCATCCTTGTCCGGCAAACCAAGATGTTCTTTGGGTGTGACGTAGCACAGCATGGCGGTTCCATACCAGCCGATCATGGCTGCGCCGATTGCCGAGGTGATATGATCATAACCAGGTGCGATATCGGTGGTGAGTGGCCCCAGCGTATAGAAAGGTGCCTCATGGCAATGTTCGAGTTGCAGATCCATGTTTTCCCGGATCAGATGCATGGGCACATGACCAGGTCCTTCAATCATGGTTTGTATATCGTGTTTCCACGCAATTTTTGTCAGTTCACCCAGTGTCTTTAATTCTGCGAATTGCGCTTCGTCATTGGCATCATAAATCGAGCCCGGACGCAAACCATCTCCCAGGGAAAAGCTGACGTCATAGGCCTTCATGATTTCGCAGATATCTTCAAAATGCGTATACAGGAAGCTTTCCTTGTGATGCGCCAGGCACCATTTTGCCATGATGGAACCGCCACGAGAGACGATGCCAGTCATGCGCTTGGCGGTCATTGGAACGAAAGGCAAACGCACTCCAGCGTGAATGGTGAAGTAATCCACGCCTTGTTCAGCTTGTTCAATCAGGGTATCGCGGAAAATCTCCCAGGTCAGCTCTTCAGCCTTGCCGTCCACTTTTTCCAGTGCCTGATAAATCGGTACGGTACCAATTGGAACCGGACTGTTGCGAATAATCCATTCACGTGTTTCGTGAATATTTTTCCCGGTGGAAAGATCCATGACTGTATCGCCCCCCCAGCGAATTGCCCAGGTCATTTTCTCCACTTCGTCCTGAATGCTGGAGCCCAGCGCGGAGTTGCCAATATTGGCATTGATTTTGACCAGAAAATTGCGGCCGATAATCATGGGTTCTGCTTCCGGATGATTGATGTTGGCCGGAATAATGGCACGCCCACGTGCTACTTCATCACGGACAAATTCCGGGGTAATCCATTCCTGAATCGCAGCACCAAAACTTTGTCCGGGGTGTTGTCGAGTGAGTAACTCGCTTTTCGCCAGATCGGTGACACGTTCTCTGCGCTGATTTTCCCGGATTGCGATGAATTCCATTTCCGGTGTAATAATACCGCGCCTGGCGTAATGTATTTGAGTAACATTGGTGCCATCTTTGGCGCGACGAACCGGACGTGTGAGATTAAAACGCATTGCTGTCAAAGCAGGATCTTGCAACCGTCTCAAGCTGTAACTTGAGGATAATCCTGAGAGAACTTCTGTATCTTCGCGCTCCTCAATCCATTTTTCACGCAAAGGAAGTAGGCCGTGGCGGATATCTATACTGGTGTCAGGATCCGTGTAGGGACCGGAAGTATCGTAGACGCAAATGGGTGGATTTTTTTCAATTCCCTGGCTGGTGGTGGTATCAGACTGGCTGATTTCCCGCATTGGCACTCGGATATCTGCGCGAGAGCCTTGAATATAAATCTTGCGTGAATTGGGGAGAGATTGTATTGCAGCCGTATCTACCCGCGCATTGTCACTGGTGAATTTTTCCAGTCTGGAAAGAGGTATTTTCATGCTATGCTCCTTAAGAAAGCCGCAAGGAGCAGGGAAATTACTCCCGGCTTCCCTCCGGCGGCGTTATCCGCATCAGGTATTAAGGGACTGTCTCACCGACATTCCAGTTTTCTGCGAATGCGGACCCCTAGCCAAAGCTGCCAAGCTAAAGTAAATATGGAATAATTGCAAGCCCGATTCTTTCGTTGATAACAGAATTAGATCTATGATGAACCTTGAACAAAGTCGCTTCAATATGGTGGAACAACAAGTCCGGACCTGGAGTGTTCTGAATCCGGATATTCTTGATTTGTTATATCAGATGAAGCGTGAAGAATTTGTACCTGCAGCTTATCGTTTTATGGCATTCACGGATATGGAAATTCCGCTGGAGCATGATGCTGTAATGCTAACACCCAAAATGGAGGCACGTATTCTGCAGGAATTGAACATCAATAAAACTGACAAGATCCTTGAGATTGGTACCGGAACGGGATACATGACTGCGTTGTTAGCTAAACTTGGCACACATGTTTATAGTGTGGAAATCGTGCCGGAACTACATGCTATGGCGCGTATTAACCTGCAAACACATGACATTACCAATATAACCCTGGAGCAGGGTGATGCTGCACGCGGCTGGCCCGATCACGGTCCGTATGACGTAATTGTCCTGACAGCCTCTACGCCAGTGCTGCCTGAGACATTTCAGCAAAATCTGGCACCGGGAGGCCGGCTGTTTGTCATAGTTGGTGAGGAGCCTGTTATGGAGGCAATGTTGATAACCTGTACCACACCAGGCAACTATGGTTCGATCTGCTTGTTTGAAACCTGTACTGCGCCATTCAGAAATGCATTGCAGCGCGAGCAATTTCATTTTTGAGGCTTTGTGTCCGTTAACTGCTTCATAAAAGCCAAAGTACGATAACTTTAGTGACAATCATCAGACCTCAAAAATACGAAGATAATGAAATCAGTCGGTTCATGATGAAAAGTTTACGAGGTTTAGCTTGTCTATTATGCTTGAGCATGTTTGTTTGTGTTCAGTTACAAGCTGCTGATCTGATGCAGATTTACCGTGAAGCTCTGGAAGAGGATGCACAATACGGCGCAGCGCGCGCTGCCTATGTAGCTGCACAAGAACGGATGCCTCAGGGAAGGGCAGGGTTGTTGCCCGATATTCGCCTGACTGGAATTGGCCAAAATCAATATATCGAAACAAGTGGTTTGCCAAGCAGGGAGATCAAAAACCGAGGAATTACAGCAACTTTGACCCAACCGCTCATTCGTTTTGAGAATTTCATTATTTATCAGCAATCAAAGAATGAGGTGGCGCAGGCAGATGCGCAATTTGTTATCGCAGCCCAGGATTTGATTTTACGGGTTGCGCAAACCTATTTTGATGTACTCAAGGCAAAAATTGACCTTGAAGTAGTCGAATCACAGAAAAAAGCGATTCATGAACAGCTAGAACAGGCCAGGCGAAATTTTGAGGTTGGCGTTTCGACCATTGTTGACACGCACGAAGCTGAAGCACGTTACGATTTAACCTTGTCACAGGAAATTGCTGCCAGAAACAAACTGGAAATCAATCAGCATACATTAGAGGTTCTTATCAATCGACTTCCGAGTGATCTGCAGGACGCAAGTCTGGACAAAATTATTGCTGATCCGCTTTCATTGCCTCACGATGGTATGGGTGAATGGGTTGGACTGGCGGAAGAAAAAAACTTCCAGCTGAAAGTACAGCGTATTGCATACGAGATTTCCGAGCAAGATATTGATCGCGCCAAAGCAGGTCACTATCCGACTCTAGATCTGGTGGCACAATACAGTGATCAGCATGGTGTCGGCGGTGCTTTCACCGGGCGAGGGCTGGATATCGTCAATAAATCTGTTGGATTACAATTGACGGTTCCTATTTTCCAAGGATTGTCAGTGCAGTCTCGTGTCAGAGAAGCTTTGGCTAATCGGGACAAGGCTCGTAAAGATATGGAAAATGTGCAGCGCACGATTGCATTGCAGGTTCGCCAGAATTATCTCAATGTAACCAATGGTATTGCTCAGATCAAAGCATTGAAGCAGGCGTTGACATCCAGTCGCAGCCAGCTTGATTCAACTGTATTGGGTCAGGAGGTGGGGGTTCGGATGGAAATAGATGTACTTAATGCACAGCAACAGTATTTTTCGGCACGCAGGGATCTTGCCCAAGCTTATTATGATTATCTGATGGCTCGGCTCCAGCTCAAGGCTGAAGTGGGTGATCTGGATGAAGATGATTTGCTGGAAATTAATGCATTACTTTGATTTTTCTTGTTTATTTTTTAGTAAAAAGTCGAGAGATCAGTGTAACTAGGGTAGAAGAATTATTTGCCCGGTTGTTCACTTGGCCGTTTAGGGGGTATTTTTGTGCGTTGTGGCTGCTGATGGCAAGCCATGCGGTAAGCGCGTAATGCTTTTTGTGCATGATTCAGAACGGTATCCTGTGGATAATTGATAATTTCGCGTAGCTCTGCATCATCACTGATTCCAGCAGGAAAGCCGGATAGTAACTCCAGACCATCATACATATGATCGATAGCATAAATGTGGAACATCCCTTTGGATACTGCATTAATCACACTATCATCCAATATCAGGTGACGGCAATTACGATCCGGGATCAGCACTCCTTGAGTACCATCAAGGCCAGCAGTTTCACAAATCCTGAAAAACCCCTCGATTTTTTCATTAATGCCTCCTACCGGAAGCATTTCACCAAATTGATTGATCGCACCAGTGACTGCGATACCTTGTTTGAACGGTAATCCTGACAAGGCTGAAAGCAGTGCATACAATTCCGCACATGAAGCAGAATCACCTTCTACGCCATAATATTCCTGTTCAAACACGATAGATGCATTGAGTGCGAGCGGTGCATTATGGTGAAACAAAGCGGATAGAAAATTTTGCAGGATGAATACACCTTTATCATGGATCGGTCCGGACATGCCGACTTCACGTTCAATATTGAGCAGACCGTCTTCTCCAGCGAAGGTGTGTGCAGTAATGCGTGCAGGAATACCGAAGCTGTGATCACCCATCTCGATCAGGCTCAAACCATTGATCTGCCCGATTTTTTCGCCATGTACGGTGATCACTATATCTCCGTCAGCAATAGCTTCTTGTGCACATTGATCCGGGTAATTATGTCGCAGTGTCCGGGCCTGGCGGGCAGTTGTAACGTCTCGCTTCTCAACGATAGTATTTCCGCGCGCTTTGCATTGCAGGGCGCTTTCCACAACCAACATTTCCGTATAACTGAAGTTTGCACTTAAGCGCTTCTGGTCTTCTGTGGTTCTGTGACAAGTTTTTAGCACACAGGCGACTGCCTCTCGTGAAAAATGTGGCAGGGAGGACTGTTTACAGAGATGGGATATAAAAATAGACAGAGCCCGGTAGGCTTGTATACTGGCCAGGAATGAAGCTGCAAAATCAACTTTTACCCGGAATCGCCGCGCTAGTTCGGGGTTTTCTTCCTGAATTGTGTAATATTGCTCACGCGAGCCAATTAGGATGATTCTGACATCGATTTTGACAGATTCAGGTTCAATGGGTATGACTGGTGTTGCGGCATTAGCAGCCCAGGATTCTTCAATCTGCAATATGTGGTTACGCAAAAAGCGGCAAATTTTTTCCCACAAGAAAGTATCAACCAGTACATCATCTAGATGTAACATCAGGAAGCCGCCGTGCGCCTTCAACAAGCTGCCTGCACGGATACGCGTAAAATCCGTCACCAGCATACCTTCAATGGATTGGTACCCGATACTGCCAATCATCGATTTGAAAGATGGATTATCATCGACCACAACCGGTGCGCTGATTGAATCCCGGTTGTCTACAACGATATTTACCCGATAGCGCTCAAACAATTCTTTCAGATCTTCTGGGTTCTTTTCTTCATCTATATCAGCTGGCTGGAATATATCCAGATTTTCAAGAATGTCGTGTTTGATCCCGTTCAAGTGGCGTTCAAGCCTGGCATAATCCTTAAAGGATCGATCCAGTTCGCTTGGTACGGCATCCAATACCTGATTCAGCAGAGGTTCAATCCAATTCCGACATAATGCGGTGAGTTCCTTATCCCGGTTTTGGCCAAGCATACGAATTTTTTGGAGATAAGATGCAATTTCATGGCGTAGTGCTTGTTCATCCTGATTGAGAGCAGCTCTCCGGTCTCTCGGCAGGGTCAAGATTTCTTCTTCGGTCAGTGGTTTTCCGGATTCATTCAACAGCGTAAAAACCAGACGCCCAGATTCACGCCGAATCGCAAATTTTAATGATTCTGCATAGGTATTGAGTTTTTCAAAATAATTGTTTTCTTCCAGTTTGAAGTGATTTTCGATATGCTCCGCTTCTGCCTTGAAATCATCTCTATTCAGCCGTTCCGGTATTTCCTGCGATAAATCGCTCATGGATTGTGCAAGTTGCTGCCGTAGCCAGCTACCTTTACCTGCTGGTAAGTGTAATGCCAGAGGCCGTTCTGGTACGTCAAAGTTGTAGACGTAGCATAAATCAGGTGGTACAGGCTTGCCTGCCGCAACTTCCGTCATTGCTTGCCGTAGCAGGGAAGATCTGCCACTGCCTGTTTCGCCCAATACAAAAAGGTTGTAGTCTGGGTGTTCCATTTCAAGGCCAAAATAAGTTGCCTGTCTGGCACGTTCCTGACCAATCCAGTCAAGTGGTTGATTAATCAAAGCAGACGTATCTGAGAATTCCAGAGAACCGGGATCAATCGTTAAACTGAGCGCACACGGCTCTAATCTGGTTATTGGCATATCTTGGGCTATTGGGATTAGAGAGAATTTTAAAATTACCTGATATTCTTAGTATTGTTTGATACTGGAAGCTGATAAGAATACGTGCTTCAGGCGGGGCGAGTGGATAGTATTTTGAGATCCTGATTGGGCAGAGTGCTTGGTTACTAATCTTGTCCAAATGAGTTTGATTACCTGATCATCTGTTACCGCATGTGTTCTAAAGGTCATGATGGAAATAACTCGGCGATTGTTCATAAATCAAGTGGAATTGGGTGGTGATGCAGAATTTTCGCATAGTGATGACCAAGAGCATTTTCGGTAATGCACAAACGTGTACACCAACATCAAAAATGATATGGGGGCGCTGAAAAAATACTTTACAACAGCGAATGACAACACTTCAGTTCTAATTTTTATCAGAAAATCAATGGCTGGATTACTGTTTTCGCTGTAACATCAATTAGAGAAATAATGGAAAAATGCGAGCAAAAATTTTTTTCACCAGAGTAGTAAATTTCCTCTGTTGCAAAATGGGGAAATTTACTTTTTAGCAGCAGTTACCAGTCATCTATACAGCGGGATTATTTGCATAATATTGATGCGCAGCAGATGATGCCGCGCCTTTATTGACCTTCATACCCAAATCGGCCAGTACATGCTCTAATGCATCTAGGCAAAATATGACGTTTCCCAGTTTGCTTGAATTACCCATCAAGCCGATCCGCCAGATTTTTCCAGCAAAATCACCTAAACCGGCACCAATTTCCAGATTGTAATCAGTCAGGAGCTTGCGGCGTACTTCTTTTTCATCTACGCCCGCCGGGACATGCACGGAGTTCAATTGTGGCAGACGATATGCTTCATCCACAACATATCCGATACCTAGCGTTTTCAATCCAGCTTTTAATGCTTCGTGATTACGATGATGCCGGGCCCAGGAATGCTCAAGTCCTTCTTCATACAGTATAACCAGTGATTCATGCAAGCCATATAGAGAGTTGGTTGGTGCGGTGTGATGATAGGTACGGGAAGATCCCCAGTAACCGAGTAACAAACTGATGTCCATGAACCAGCTGTGTACTTTTTCAGTACGATTCCTGACCAGATCTACTACTCTTTCTGAAAAACTGACAGGAGATAATCCTGGTGGACAGGATAAACATTTCTGGCTACCGGAATAAATGGCATCAATATCCCATCCATCCATATAAACAGGTGTCCCACCTAATGATGTGACAGTGTCCATAATCGTTAGACAATCGTACTTTCTTGCTATTTGGCCGATGGTCTTGGCATCCGACTGAACACCTGTGGAAGTTTCAGCATGTACAAACGCTACAATTTTAGCATCCGGATGTTTTTTCAGGATATCTTCCACTTTTTGAGGATCAACCGGATCGCCCCATTTATCTTCCACTACCAATGGAATTCCGCCACAACGTTCGACATTTTCAATCATCCGTCCGCCAAAGACACCATTTCTGCAAACAACAACTTTGTCTCCAGGCACAATCATGTTAACAAAACACATTTCCATTCCGACCGAACCTGGTCCGGAAACTGGAAAAGTCAATAAATTGGTCGTTTGAAATACATATCGCAGCAAGCCTTTCAATTCTTCCATCATTTCGGTAAAAACCGGATCAAGGTGCCCTAGTGTTGGGCGAGCCATGGCGGATAAAACGCGCGAGTGTGTATCGGATGGTCCCGGACCAAGCAGGGTACGTTGAGGCGGATAGAAAGTGGTTATTTTTTTTTCTGGACGAAAGCTGTCAGTGGTCATCGATATTCCTAATATGAGTGAATGAAAATGTTGTTCTCTAGAATCCGGTTTCTGTCAGTAACCATAATCTTCAGGGAAGTAGCAAATAGCCTGCCAATAGGCTATTTACTTTACTTTGACTTCAGATCCAGTCAAATAGTACTTCCTTAGAGATTTATCTTAAGGATTCAAGCAAAGATTTTATCAAGTGATCGTAAAATTTACTATTCGCTTGTCTGCAGAAAATAAAGCTAAATCTATCTGTAAAGCAGCAGCTTTAAAAGGAGGGAGCTTTAAAATTTTATAAAAGCTCCCACTGTGTGTATCCAAATAATCAATGCTTGATTGAAGAAGCTCTTGTAACTCTATCTTCAGGGGTAGATGCAATGACTTGACCAGGGATGGCCGATGCTATCGCATCAGGCTTATATTCCAGAGCAATTTCTAGCACCTGATCAATCCATTTTACTGGCTTGATATCCAGTTTGCTTTTAATGTTTCCAGGAATCTCACTCAAATCCTTGACATTGTCTTCCGGGATCAGCACTGTGCTTATTCCACCACGATGAGCAGCCAGGAGTTTCTCCTTGAGTCCACCGATTGGAAGGATTTCACCTCTGAGCGTAATTTCCCCGGTCATCGCAACGGATGCTCGTACCGGCACCCCCGTCAATGCAGAAACCATAGCTAGACAAATACCAATGCCTGCACTTGGTCCGTCTTTAGGTGTGGCTCCTTCAGGCAAGTGAACATGAATATCATTTTTTAGATAAAAATCATCCGATATTCCCAGAACGATTGAGCGGCTTCGAACAACAGACAGGGCTGCCTGAATAGATTCCTGCATGACTTCACCCAGTTTACCGGTCGTAATCGTTTTCCCCTTGCCTGGCAGCACTACTGCCTCAATTCGCAACAGTTCACCGCCTACCTCTGTCCAAGCTAATCCTGTAACTTGTCCAACCTGATTTTTTTCGTCAGCCATGCCATAAGCGTAACGGCGCACACCAAGATATTTATCGAGGTTGCGGGAGTTGATGATAATCTTTTCTTTATTCTTTTTAACCAGCAAAATTTTGACGACTTTCCTGCAAATCTTGGATACTTCTCTTTCCATTGAACGCACTCCCGCTTCTCGGGTGTAGTAACGGACAATATCACGTAATGCAGATTCAGAAACTGACAATTCACCCTCGTTTAAGCCGTGATCTTTCATTTGCTTGGGTAGAAGATATCGTTTTGCGATATTTAGTTTTTCATCTTCAGTGTAGCCTGAAAGTCGAATGACTTCCATTCGATCAAGGAGTGCGGGAGGAATGTTCAGTGTGTTTGCGGTAGCAACGATCATGACATCCGACAAGTCGTATTCAACTTCGATGTAGTGATCAACAAATGTATTGTTTTGCTCCGGATCAAGTACTTCCAGCAAGGCAGAAGAAGGGTCGCCACGAAAATCCATTCCCATTTTGTCAACCTCATCCAACAGAAACAGTGGATTTTTGACACCGATTTTTGTCATGCTTTGCAAAATCTTTCCAGGCATCGAGCCGATATAAGTTCGACGATGCCCACGGATTTCAGCTTCATCTCGCATGCCCCCGAGAGACATACGAACAAATTTACGATTTGTTGCACGAGCTATAGATCGACCTAACGAAGTTTTACCTACTCCAGGCGGGCCGACAAGGCAAAGAATAGGGGCTTTGGATTTGGCAACCCGCTGTTGTACTGCAAGGTATTCAACTATCCTTTCCTTGACTTTCTCCAGACCATAATGATCTTCATTCAGAATTGATTCAGCAATCTTTAATTCTTTACTGATTTTGGTTTTCTGCTTCCAGGGCAATGCGACCAGTGTGTCAATATAATTTCGTACAACAGTTGCTTCAGCTGACATAGGAGACATCAGGCGCAGTTTTTTCAGCTCAGATTCTGCCTTGACTAATGCTTCTTTAGGTAGGGAAGCTGCCTTTATCTTTCTTTCGATTTCTTCAAGATCAGTGCCATCTTCGCCTTCGCCCAGCTCTTTCTGAATAGCTTTAACCTGTTCATTCAGATAATAATCTCGCTGGCTTTTTTCCATCTGGCGCTTTACTCTGCCGCGAATGCGCTTTTCTACCTGGAGAATATCCAGCTCGGCTTCCAGTAGGCCAAGTAAACGCTCTAAACGTGGCTGAACTTCAAAAGTTTCCAGAATTTCTTGTTTTTGCTCCAGTCTCAAGGGAAGATAGGCTGCGATCGTATCAGCTAATCGTCCGACCTCATCAATTCCTGTCAGGGAAGCAAGAATTTCTGATGGGATTTTTTTGTTTAATTTGACATATTGGTCAAATTGGGAAAGAAGAGCACGTCGTAGTGCCTCGATTTCTGACGTGTCGATCTCATCAATCGTGACAGGGATAGCCTTTCCGGAAAAAGAGGTTTCGGAATCATTAAAAGATTCAATTTCTGCCCGATAACTTCCTTCTACCAATACCTTGACTGTTCCGTCGGGGAGTTTCAGCATTTGCAAAATACTTGAAACACAGCAAACTTTATAAAGATCTTGGGGAGAAGGGTCATCTTTAGCGGCTGATTTCTGAGCAACTAACAGAATATTTTTACCAGCTTCTGTCGCAGCTTCTAAAGCCTTGATAGATTTTGGGCGTCCCACAAATAATGGAATAACCATATGTGGAAAGACCACCACGTCACGCAGTGGGAGCAGTGGTAAATCAAGCTCGTTTGATTCTTTGG
The DNA here is from genome assembly GCF_900116685.1 of Nitrosomonas eutropha. Taxonomy (GTDB): domain Bacteria; phylum Pseudomonadota; class Gammaproteobacteria; order Burkholderiales; family Nitrosomonadaceae; genus Nitrosomonas; species Nitrosomonas eutropha_A. The sequence continues at coordinate 80,486 of NZ_FPBL01000007.1, read as the reverse complement.
TGTCGAGAATATCTGATGTCATGTCATTTACATCCTGCAGAAAACATGGGTAGGCTAAGATATGGTGACACCTGTGAAAAACAGGTACCCGCAGTGTGCTAAAAACAAACTCTTAAAAGAATTTGTACTATTTTGAGCTTCTGGCCAGCTTGGGTTTTTCTGCATAAATTATGATGGGTTGAAGGTCATCATTTGTAGAGCTGCTTTCGATCACTACTTTTGAGACATTTTCGATTGAAGGCAGATCATACATAATATCCAGCAGTGTTTCCTCAAGAATGGAACGTAAGCCACGTGCTCCAGTTTTTCGTGCAAGCGCCTTTCTGGCAATTGTTACGAGAGCCTGTTCACGAAATTCCAATTCAACCCCTCCTTCCATGCTGAATAGCTTGCTGTATTGCTTGACAAGTGCATTTTTGGGTTCAATCAAAATTTGAATCAGTGCCACCTCGTTCAATTCACGCAATGTTGCCACGACCGGTAAACGCCCGATAAACTCCGGAATCAAGCCATATTTAATCAGATCTTCTGGTTCAATATCACCCAATATCTTGTTTAATTCCTTGCGATCATTTTGATTGATGACATCTGCACCAAAGCCTATGCCACTTTTCTCAGATCGTGCACGTATGATTTTATCGATGCCATCAAATGCCCCGCCGCAGATGAACAGAATATTTGTGGTATCAACCTGAATAAATTCCTGATTGGGATGTTTGCGCCCGCCCTGGGGAGGTACCAGGGCTGCTGTACCCTCAATCAGTTTGAGTAGTGCCTGTTGTACACCCTCTCCTGAAACATCCCGGGTGATGGAAGGGTTGTCTGATTTGCGCGAGATTTTATCTATCTCGTCGATGTATACAATTCCACGCTGGGCTTTTTCAACATCGTGGTTGCTTGCTTGCAGCAACTTCTGAATAATGTTTTCTACATCCTCACCGACATATCCTGCTTCTGTCAGCGTTGTTGCATCAGCAATAACAAACGGTACATCCAGCAATCTTGCCAGTGTTTGCGCCAGTAAGGTTTTGCCAGATCCGGTAGGGCCTATCAGCAATATGTTGCTTTTGGCAAGTTCAATGTCATCGCTACCAGCATTAACTTTTGATAGATTTCTTAACCGCTTATAGTGGTTGTAAACTGCAACGGACAGTATTTTTTTTGCAGATTCCTGGCCAATGACATATTGATCCAATGTTTCACAAATTTCATGTGGGGTTGGTAAACTTGTTTTAGATAGTTTGGCCGTTTCATCAACTTGGATTTCTTCGCGAATAATGTCATTACAAAGGTCGATACACTCATCACAAATGAATACAGATGGCCCGGCAATTAACTTCCTGACCTCTCGCTGACTCTTTCCGCAAAAAGAACAATACAAAAGTTTTTCGTCATTTGTTTTTTCAGACATTATTCCACCCCACAATCATCAAACGAATATTGCTCCTGCTCAACAAGAGCAATTTGATTTTACTCCTGTTTTACTTTCCTGCTCGTTAATACTGCATCCACTAAACTATACTTGACTGCGGCTTCTGCGCCGAGAAAATTGTCACGATCAGTATCTTTCTCGATAGTTTTGATCGTCTGACTGGTATGTTTAGCCAAAATTTCATTTAAACGACCTTTCAGTGCCAAAATTTCCTTGGCGTGTATTTCTATGTCGGACGCTTGTCCCTGGAACCCACCCAGTGGTTGATGGATCATAACGCGTGAATTAGGCAGGCAATAGCGTTTGCCTTTGGTGCCCGCAGTAAGCAGCAAGGCACCCATGCTGGCTGCCTGTCCTATACAAAGTGTACTGACATCCGGTTTAATGAATTGCATGGTGTCATACACAGCCAGTCCTGCCGTGACAAGCCCGCCGGGAGAATTGATATATAAGGAAATATCTTTCTCTGAATTTTCGGATTCTAGAAACAAGAGCTGTGCAATTACCAGGTTAGCAGATGTTTCTGTGACCGGCCCCACTAAAAAAATGATTCTTTCTCTGAGCAGCCTTGAGTAAATATCGTAGGCGCGCTCTCCGCGACCACTGGACTCGATTACCATGGGAATCAAACCCAGCCCTGTAGTATTCAATTCGTTTTTCTCCCAATCAAGTATCGGTTGCATGTGAATATCCCATCAGTTCATCGAAAGTAACATTCTGATCAACGATATTGGCTTTGTCCAGTATCCATGATACGGCGTTATCCTCCAGAACAAGCGGTTCTATTTCCTTGATCCGTTCAGGCGAAGCGAAGTGCCATTTGACGACCTGTTCAGGATTTTCGTAACTTTGAGCATGTTCTTCAATAAAACTCTTGATTTGCTCAGGCTTTACGCTCAATCCGTGTGTTTCGATCAACCTGGATAAAATGAGCCCCAACCTGACGCGTCGCTCGGCTCTTTCCAGGAAGGTATCTCTTTGTAAATTGGAGGCTTTAGGAAAGCCACGTGCTACCCGGGTATCTTGTACTTCTTCTATTAGCCGATCTATTTCCTGTTGAACCAAAACTCTTGGAACTTCTACTGAAATCTTATTTAGCAGGGATTGCATGACTTGTTCTTTGAGTTTTACCCGGATACGCTGAGTTGTTTCACGCTGAAGATTGGCCTTGATTTCTGATTGCATTTTCTCAACGTCACCATCTTCAATCCCTAGCGACTTGGCAAATTCACCATCCACGTCCGGTAGCTTGGGAGCTTCAACCTTGTTGAGTGTAATTGTAAAAGTTACTTTCTTTCCGGCAACTTCTTTCCCTGAATAGTCTTCAGGAAAAGTCATGTCAAACGTTTTCTCCTGCCCTGTACCCATGCCCAGGATAGATGCCTCGAAATCTTCCAGAAGATGCCCGTTTCCAAGAATGACACTGTAATCATTTGCCTGGCCGCCAGCAAAGTTCTTTCCATTCAGGGATCCCTGATAATTAACATTAACCCGGTCACCCGTTTGTGCCGGACGATCTGCCGATTCGTAGTTTGTTCGCTGTTTGCGCAGAATTTCCAGTGTTTTCTGGATTTCCACGTCACCAATCTGTAAAACCGGTTTGTTGATCGTAATCGAACTCAAGTCACCTAGTTCGATATTAGGATAGATTTCAAAGGTTGCACGGAATTCATAGCTTGAATTATCTGTTCCGGAATTTCTGGATTCAAAGTTTGGAACACCTGCAATACGATAGTTTTCGCGGCTAACACTCTCGCTAAATTGTTGTTGTAACAACTCTCCCAAAACTTCGTGCTCAACCTGGTGGCCGTATTGTTGTGCAACTATTTTCATAGGGACTTTGCCCGGACGGAATCCTTGTATCTTGATTTTTGGAGCCAGGCGTTTCAAGCGCTGACCCACTTCGGCTTCGACTTTTTCCCGTGAAACAGAGAGTTCAATATTGCGCTCCAGTGGATTGGAGGTTTCTCCTTGTGTCTGCATCTATTTTCCTGAGCTGATACGTAACATTGATTAAACAAGTGGTATGATCGTGCTGGGCTGGTTAAGCCTGAATATTCTGTGGTGCGAAAGGGGGGACTCGAACCCCCACACCTCATCGGCGCCAGAACCTAAATCTGGTGCGTCTACCAATTCCGCCACTTTCGCGCGCCGGGTTATTCAAAAACCAGCAGGATTCAGAATCCCCAAAAACAAGATGACTTTTGCTCACACAGTTGTGGAGTAGCTTGTTTTTCAGCGAATCACACCACATCCCTTTATAACCAGATTATACTCGCTTCTAACAACGGAGGCAGATTTCCTGTCAACGGAGGCAGATTTCCTGTCCACCGTGCGGTTAATCTTTTTGGCAATTGAAAGTTTTGCCAGTCACTTCAGTACTATTTGGTCCCATCAGGAAGAGATAAGTCTCCATCAGATCTGCTGGTTTGGGTAATAAACGGTTATTGCTGCCTGGATGAGTTTTGGTACGTTGCGGCGTGTCTACGGCTCCGGGAATCAGCGCATTAATGCGCAAATTTGGATAAATATCCCACTCATCAGACTGAATTTTGACCAATGCTTCCACTCCTGCTTTTGCTACTGCAAAAGCACCCCAGTAGGCCGCAGGTACCTGGCCGTGGGTATCTCCCGTCATGATTACACTGGCATCCGGGGCAGCTTTGAGCAACGGAAAACAAGCACGAGTCAGCATTGCAGGGATAAGGAGATTGACCTGCATGGTGGTTTGCCAATGCTCAAGTGTATGGAATTCAAGCGGCATTGGGCCGCTGGTCCAGGCGACATTGTGCAAAATACCATCCAGCCGGCCAATTTGGGAGGCTATTTCCTCAGCCAGTTCCGCAATGCCAGTTTCAGTAGCCTGCTCGAAATCAAATGGCAGAATGATTGCTGATGCTCTGCCGAGCGCCTCAATTTCATCGTAAACTTGCTCAAGTTTCTCGGTTTTGCGACCATGTAAAATAACTGTAGCGCCATATTTTGCGAAAATGAGTGCTGCAGTGCGCCCAATACCTTGTCCTGCACCTGTAACCAGGATAACCCGGTCTGCAAGCAAATTCCGGTCATCCGGATAAGTTTTTAAAGTATCCAATATATTTATCTCAGCACGACCGATAGAAGTTAAAAACCACAACGCTCGGTTTTTTGCATACCGATTCGTTGTGGTTCATTGTTGTTAACAGATAGACCGATTTGAGTCGGTTACATGTCCATACCGCCCATGCCACCCATACCGCCCATGCCAGCACCTGCTCCAGGTGAATCCTCTTTTGGAAGCTCTGCAACCATTGCGTCCGTCGTCAGAATCAATCCTGCAACTGATGAAGCGTTCTGCAGAGCGGAGCGAGTTACTTTGGTAGGGTCCAACACACCCATAGCAACTAGATCGCCATATTCACCCGTTGCGGCATTGTAACCAAAGTTACCTTTACCTTCCTTGACTTTGTTGACGACTACAGAAGCTTCATCTCCGCAATTGGTTACGATTTGGCGTAGTGGTTCTTCCAATGCACGCAAAACGATTTTGATGCCGGAATCCTGATCATGGTTGTCGCCTTTGGCTTTGCTCACAGCATCAATTGTACGCAGCAGAGCGACGCCACCACCAGGGACAATGCCTTCTTCAACCGCAGCGCGTGTTGCATGAAAAGCATCTTCAACACGAGCTTTTTTCTCTTTCATCTCCATTTCCGTGGCAGCGCCAACTTTGATCAGAGCGACACCACCAGCCAGTTTGGCTACGCGTTCTTGAAGTTTTTCGCGATCATAGTCGCTGGTTGCTTCTTCAATCTGTTTGCGAATTTGTGCAACACGCGCTTCAATTGTTTTGGTATCTCCTGCGCCGTCAATAATAGTGGTATTTTCTTTGCCCACTTCAATGCGCTTGGCTTGACCCAGATCTTCCAGTCTGGTTTTTTCCAGAGACAAACCAACTTCTTCAGCAATTACAGTGCCACCTGTCAGGATCGCGATATCTTCCAGCATGGCTTTGCGACGATCACCGAAACCAGGTGCTTTAACTGCACATGTCTTGAGGATGCCGCGAATATTATTTACAACCAAGGTTGCCAGAGCTTCGCCATCGACATCCTCGGCGATGATCAACAGTGGTTTACCAGCTTTAGCCACTTGTTCGAGTACCGGTAGAAGGTCACGAATATTGGATATTTTTTTGTCGTGTAACAGAATGAAAGGATTTTCGAGTGCTGCAATTTGTTTCTCTGCACTGCTGACAAAATAAGGAGAGAGATAACCTCGGTCAAATTGCATGCCCTCCACGACATCCAGCTCATTTTCCAGGCCGGAACCATCTTCAACCGTAATGACGCCCTCCTTGCCGACTTTATCCATTGCTTCAGCAATGATTTTGCCGATTTCGGTATCGGAGTTGGCGGAAATGCTGCCAACCTGAGCAATTTCCTTGCTGGTGGAACAGGGCTTGGAGAGTTTTTTCAATTCTTCAACAGCGACGCTAACTGCCTTTTCGATCCCGCGTTTCAGATCCATCGGATTCATTCCGGCTGCGACATAGCGCATACCTTCCTTGACAATGGCTTGCGCTAAAACAGTTGCCGTTGTTGTGCCGTCCCCTGCTGTATCCGAGGTTTTGCTGGCGACTTCCTTGACCATCTGGGCGCCCATGTTTTCGAACTTGTCTTTCAGTTCAATCTCTTTTGCAACCGATACGCCATCCTTGGTAATGGTGGGGGCGCCGTATGAACGCTCCAGTACAACATTACGTCCTTTAGGGCCCAACGTTACTTTAACCGCATCTGCCAGTACATTTACGCCAATAATTACGGCGCTGCGCGCTGCATCTCCAAATCTTACTTCTTTAGCTGCCATATCTTTTCTCCTGATTTCAGTTGGTTATTCAACAATCAATTAACCTTCAATCACACCCATGATGTCTTCTTCACGCATTACCAGGAACTCTTCGCCCTTAATTTTGACAGCCTGGCCGGCATATTTGCCGAAGAGCACCTTATCTCCGACTTTTACTTCCAGTGCGCGGATTTTGCCATCTTCGCCCGCTTTTCCCTTACCTACAGCGATGATCTCGCCCTGATCCGGTTTTTCCGCAGCGGTATCGGGGATTACGATGCCGGATGCGGTCTTGCGTTCTTCTTCCAGCCGTTTAACAATTACACGGTCATGCAAAGGGCGAATATTCATAGTCCTTTTCTCCTACAATGGTTAACAAAAACGAAAAATCTGGTCATTTGAATCTGGCTTAATGAGTTTCATCAACAATTGTTGAGTCCCGTAACAATCTATTATTAGCACTCAGCGTTGCTGAGTGCTAATAATAGAGACTATCATGAGGAATTTCAAGACAGTGAACGATAAAAAAGTAACTTTACACAGCCATCCGGCTGTCTGGCATCCCTGCACCCAGATGAAGCATCACGAAGCATTTCCTCCGATATTAATCTCCAGAGGAGAGGGGGTGTGGTTGTATGGTGCGGATGGCAAGCGCTATCTGGATACAATCAGTTCGTGGTGGGTCAATTTATTTGGACACTGCAATCCTCGTATCAATGCTGCCATTATTGATCAGCTTGGCAAGCTGGAACACGCGATGTTGGCCGGATTGGTGCATGAGCCGGTAGTAGAGCTGTCAGAACGGTTGAGTGCTATAACGCCCGGAGATCTGAGTCATTGTTTCTATGCCAGTGATGGTTCGTCAGCCAATGAGATTGCACTGAAAATGAGTTTTCACTACTGGCAACAAAGTGGTTTCCCCGATAAAACCCAATTCGTTAACTTGCAGAATGGTTACCATGGAGAAACCCTGGGGGCGTTGTCGGTCACCGATGTCTCGCTTTTTAGACAGATTTATGCACCGCTGTTACGCCCTGCGCATCCGGTACCTACCCCTGATTGGCGTTTTGCTGAAACTGGAACAACCCCGGAAACTCATGCGCTGAAGGCTGCAGCTGAATTGGAGAGTTATCTCGCACAGCATCATGTCAGTACAGCGGCTCTGATTTTGGAGCCTCTTATCCAGGGAGCAGGCGGAATGGGAATGTATCACCCGGTTTATTTGCAACGGGCACGGGAAATTTGTGATGTCTACCAGGTTCATTTAATCGCAGATGAGATTGCGGTTGGATTTGGTCGAACGGGCACTCTGTTTGCATGTGAGCAGGCTGAAATTACGCCGGATTTCATGTGTCTTGCCAAAGGGTTAAGTGGGGGCTATTTGCCGCTGTCAGTGGTCATGACCAATGACACGATCTATCGTGCGTTTTACCGGGATGAAACTAGCCAGGCTTTTCTCCATTCACACTCCCATTCCGGCAATATTCTTGCTTGCCGGGCAGCGCTGGCAACGCTCGATATCATTGAGCAGGATAATGTGATCGAAACAAATCGTAAAAAAGCTGATTTTCTCAATCAATGTTTACAGCCTGTTCGGGAACACTCGAATGTCAAGAATTTCCGCAACTGCGGCATGATCTGGGCGTTTGAAGTGGATAATCCCCAACCGGATTTCACACATCGCTTTGCGCAAAAGGGACTGGAACAGCAACTTCTGATACGTCCCTTGGGTAACTCGGTCTACATCATGCCACCGTACGTCATTAATGAAGAGGAAATGGAATTGATGGCCCAGGGCATTCTGCACATTCTCAATGAAATATAAATCCTTATGCAGATTACCTTTCTGGGCGGAGTTGGAGAAGTAACCGGATCATGCTACCTGGTTGAAACGGATGATGTACGCTTTCTGGTGGATTGCGGTATGTTCCAGGGTGGGCGGGATGCAGGTCGTAAAAACCATACTGCAATCAACTTTAATCCGGAATCGATTGATTTTGTTTTGCTGACACATGCCCATGTGGATCATTCCGGATTATTGCCGCGCCTGAGTGTGCTCGGGTTCAGAGGGCCTGTCTACATGACTCCGGCCACGGCAGATCTACTTTCAATTATCCTGAAAGATAGCGCCCACATTCAGGAAAAAGAAGTAGAGTGGTATGCAAAAACGGCATTGCGTAATAAACGTCCGTTGCGTTATGAAAATATCCCGCTCTACACCGTTACCCAGGCAGAAGCATTTCTTAAACAAATGCGAGGTGTCAATTATGACGAAACGTGTCAGCCGCATCCATTAGTGCAGTGTCGATTTCGTGATGCCGGACATATTATTGGATCAGCTATCATTGAGGTCTGGCTGAAGTCCGGTTCCAGACAGAGAAAAATTGTTTTCTCGGGTGATCTGGGACAGCCGGGTCATCCTATCGTGCGCGATCCGACGTTTATCAAAGAAACTGATTATCTGCTGGTTGAATCCACTTATGGCAACCGTTGTCATCGCAGCCTGCAAGATACACGCAGTGAAATGGTGGAAATTATCTGCCAGACACTCATCCGTAAACGCGGCAATATCATCGTGCCGGCTTTTACTGTTGGTCGTACGCAGGATTTGTTATTTCTGCTGACGGATCTGCAGCGTCAGGGGCGTCTGGGAGCGATGGATATTTACGTGGATTCACCCATGGCGCTGGCTGCCACGGAAATCACACTCAGACATAGAGAATTATTTGATAAGGAAACTATCGACATCATGAACTGGCACAGCCAGCATAATAAGAACCTGCGGATTCATTTTGTGCAGGAAGTCGAGGATTCAATCCGACTCAATCACATACAATCCGGCGCAATCGTTATTTCTGCCAGTGGCATGTGCGATGCCGGGCGTATCAAATATCACCTGAAATATAACTTGCCCAGACCTGAATGCAGCATTTTGTTTACCGGTTTTCAGGCTGCAGGTACCTTGGGGCGCAGATTGGTGGATGGCAGTAAAAATGTTCGTATTTTTGGTGAACAAATTCCTGTGCATGCATCCATTCATACGGTTGGCGGGCTTTCTGCCCACGCTGATCAGGAGAACCTGCTTGACTGGTTAAGAGGATTCAGCCAGCCTCCACGAAAAACTTTCATCGTGCATGGCGAATTGGGTAGTGCCGAAGCTTTTGCCTGTGCAATCCGGGAACAGTTACAGTGGCCGGTAAGTATTCCTCAGCGCATGGATTCGGAACGACTGGGCTGATTCTATTTTCAGCTGAAAGTAGAATCAGCGATTTTCAAACTTCTTCCCGAATCATTATTGTGTTGTATCAACCAGAAAACGGCATTAGCAGCAGTCGATTATTTGGTTTTACTGTTTGTCAGAACGAATTCAGCCAGACGTTGCGCTGGTTCGCCGGTAATGTTGGGGAAGGCTGTCATTGTCATGCCACCTTTCTGAACTTTTTCGATAATGGCTTCTTTGGTGTTCATTTTGGCGCTCAAGAGCATTACCGTGCCATCTGTTTCAGGTTTGTGACATTTAGTACAGTTTGCGAAAAAAATATCTTCGCCACTAGCGTTTTCTGCCGGGGTATAAGTGTCGGTCTTCGCACATCCTGTCAAACCGATTACTGCAGAAACTACCAACAATCCGATCGTTCTTTTCATTTTTCATCTCCGTTTAACAAGGGTGGACATTATAGCCGCTATCCATCCTGATTTAATTATTGCTGCAAGCTCATGCGGTGTGCTTGTGAAAATGTTTGATGTTAGTATCTTCAGCCCGGTTATTTTGTAACAGTTGGAAAATAAACCTCTCTTGCTACGGAATGGATCATGAAAATTGCTACTTGGAATGTCAACTCACTCAAAGTTAGATTACAGCAGGTAATCGACTGGCTGAATGTCAATCAACCAGATGTATTGTGCCTGCAGGAAACCAAGCTTCAGGATGAATTCTTCCCGGTGGATGAACTTGCACAGGCGGGTTACCAGTCACTCTATGCTGGCCAAAAGACATACAACGGTGTTGCCTTGCTGAGTAAAGTAACGGGAGTGGATGTTTGCGCGGCCTTTCCCGATTTTGATGATCCACAGAAAAGGTTGATTGCAGCAACCTATGGAGATTTGCGTATTATTTGTGTGTATGTGCCGAATGGAGAGCGTGTTGATTCGGAAAAATATGCCTATAAACTGGAGTGGCTATCAATACTCAATTCTTTTTTGCAACAGGAACGGGCGCGTTACGGCAAGGTGGCATTATTAGGGGATTTCAATATTGCTCCGGAAGATCGTGATGTTTATGATCCTGAAGCTTGGAAGGGACAGGTATTGTGCAGTGAGACTGAGCGGCAGGCCTTCCGTGGATTGTTAAATACAGGATTTGTTGACAGTTTTCACCTGTTCGAGCAGCCTGAAAAAATATATACCTGGTGGGATTATCGTATGATGGCCTTCCGCCGGAACAGAGGGTTGCGTATTGATCATATTTTGCTGAGTCATGAAACGGCAGACAGTTGCGTTGCCTGGCAAGTGGACAAGGCACCCAGGAAACTGGAACGGCCGTCTGATCATGCACCGGTTTGGGTGGAACTGGCGTAAGCAGCAAAAAATCTGAATTTTATGTGTAAAAAGCTTGAGGGCGCGAATGATTATCGGATTACCCAAAGAGACGAAAGAGGATGAATACCGGGTCGGACTCACTCCTGGCAGCGTGCATACGCTGATTGAGCAGGGGCATCGGGTGCTGGTTGAAACCGGAGCGGGTGCGGGCAGTATTATTTCCGATCAGGATTACCGGGGAGCCGGTGCAGAAATTGTGATGCACGCTGCAGATGCTTGGGCAGCTGAACTGGTCGTCAAGGTAAAAGAGCCAACCGAAGTGGAATATCAGTATTTGCGAAAAGATTTGCTGCTGTTTGCTTATTTGCATCTGGCTTCAAATAGAGCCTTGGCAGAAAAACTACTCGTCAGCGGCGTTAGTGCAATTGCCTATGAAACAGTGCAGACGGCATCCGGCGCATTGCCGTTATTGACACCCATGAGCGAGGTGGCGGGGCGCATGGCTGTGCAGATTGGTGCAACCTACCTGTTAAAAACCCAAGGGGGACGGGGGGTGCTGATGGGTGGGGTGCCAGGTGTTGCACCTGCCAATGTAGTCATTCTGGGCGCAGGGGTAGTGGGCACCAATGCTGCGGTAGTAGCAACTGGCATGGGGGCGATGGTAACAGTGCTGGATATCAATCATGATCGCCTGAAAGCGCTGGATGACCGCTTTTCCGGACGGTTACAAACTCGATATTGTGATGCGGTCAATGTGCGTCAGGCGGTTTACGAGGCAGATCTTGTCATTGGTGCAGTATTGATTCCCGGTGGGCGTTCGCCCTGGCTGGTCACCCGGGAAATGCTGCCGCAAATGCGTACTGGTTCAGTGATTGTTGATGTGGCAGTTGATCAGGGAGGATGTGTAGAAACAACCCGACCGACTACACACAGCCATCCTGTTTTTGAAGTGGATGGTGTGCTGCATTACTGTGTGACGAACATGCCAGGCGCAGTTCCGCGTACCAGCACCTTTGCACTGAATAACCAGACTGCCAGCTATGTTGTCTGTCTGGCAGATGAAGGGCTGGCAGCTTTGCAGAACAATCAGGCGTTGATGAATGGCCTCAATATCTATCGCGGAAAAGTAATGCATCCAGCAGTAGCCGAAGCTTTCGGCTTGCCATATACATCACCGCTGGATGTGCTGGTTGCTTAAATATGATTCAGGGCAGTGTGATTACTACAAGAGCACTTCTGAAGATGTTTATGCATTCTGCCCTGAGTTGTCTTGTTGCGGTTTAATGCCAAGGTGTAACCGGGATCACAGATATACTGTTTTGTGGCGATCCTTCAATGACTCGGTCGCTATAGCTGAGGTAGATCAACACGTTACGCTTGGCATCATAGAAACGTACCACTTGTAATGTTTTAAACAGCAGTGAAGTATTCTTCTTGAATACTTCGTCTCCATCCGCCTTTCCACTTTTTATTTTCTCCGACAATGTAACTGGTCCTGTCTGACGGCAGGCAATAGAAGCCTCCGATCTATCTTCCGCCACGCCCACCGTCCCGCTTATTCCTCCCGTTTTAGCCCGGCTCAAATAACACGTGGCACCTGCTACATCCGGATCATCAAACGCCTCTACTACTATTTTATCGTTGGCGCCCAACAGTTTGAATCGTGTCGATACACTGCCGATATCCTCTGCCAGTAACGGCAGCGAATATGAACCGATAATAATCGCTGTCCAGATCAGTAATCCCCGCTTGATCCAGCTCAGCAGGTTGGTCTGACTGATTCTTTTCTGATGGTATTTCATGGAAATCCTCCTGTTTTACGATAGCGCTATGACAACTCGGCGCCCGGTTGACAAAATTGATTATAGCTTTCTGGAATATCTATCCTGGCCGAAATTTTTGTGGATTAGAGTCACCTGATGGTTAATTACTTTGGTGTTCTTTATATAGTTTATGCACTTGTAGTCTCCCGTGTGTATATCTGCAATAAAATTATGGCTGCCAAGCATTAAAGAATGATGATTTTTGACTTAGTAATTGGACAAGCTGAGGGGTTGTGGCTCACAAGTTGTTGTTCGCAGTTACTCCCGTTTGAGTAGTACGATTAATGCAACACTGCAAAACCCGGCACCTGCGTAGAAAGTAAAAGATGATCCTAATTGATCCCAAAGTAATCCGGCGACCACACTAGCGATGAGCATGGCAATGCCGCTGATAAGGTTAAAGAATCCATATGCTGTACCGCGTAAGTCAACCGGAGCGGCATTAGCAACCATTGTTGCCAACAGCCCTTGCGTCATGCCCATGTGAATTCCCCACAACGCGACACCTACGAGTACCGTCATCCAATGAGCATCGATAGCCAATACCAGATCAGCGACAATCAGAATAAATAACCCCAGTGCCAGCAATATCTTGTGATTTATGCGATCGGATAACTTGCCAAAAGGGTAGGCAGATGCTGCATAAACCAAGTTCATGGCAACCATTACCAGTGGAACCAGTGCAAGTGGGATGCCGCCTTGTTGAGCGCGAAGCACCAGAAATGCTTCACTAAACCGCGCCAGTGTGAATACGGCACCGATACCGACAACCCACCAGTACGTGGCATGCAAACGCATCAGATTCTCTTTGCAGATTGGATTGATACGTTTGTTATTAACGTTTTGCTTTGGCTCATGAATACCGAAGAATAGCAACGCGACCGCTAATAACCCAGGGATAACAGCAACCCAAAACACTGCCCGGAAGTCGTTTGTCCATAGTAGCATCAGGCCGGTTGCCAATAACGGGCCAAGGAATGCACCGACTGTATCTAGCGATTGTCTGAGGCCAAATGCCGCGCCGCGCACCTCTATGGGGGTGATATCCGCTACCAGCGCGTCACGTGGAGCACCCCGGACACCTTTGCCCACCCGATCCAACAATCGAGCCACGAGTACAATACTGGTGACTGGGGCAATGGCAAACAGCGGTTTGGTCAGTGCCCCTAAGGCGTAACCGAACAAAGCCAGCTCCTTGCGTTTACCGAGATAGTCGCTGAGTGTGCCCGAGAATACCTTGACAATAAGTGCCGTAGATTCGGCCAAGCCCTCGATCAAGCCAACCATAAGGGCGCTCGCGCCCAGAGTGCCGACCAGGAATAATGGCAGCAGGCTGTGAATCATCTCGGAAGAGATGTCCATCAGCATGCTAACGAAACCCAGTACCCAGACACCAGAAGGAATTTTGCTGAGAATTTTTTTTGTCATGATGACACCTTGCATTTACAGTCTTTCTTAGAATCCGAGCTGCTCCGCTGCCCCCAACAACGTTGCAAGACCAAGCAAGGCGAAGATGCTTGCTGCGATCGAATGCACAAGTCTCATGGGAATCCTGTTTGAAAACTTGTCACCGATGAATACCGCCGGTATGTCAGCGATGAGCATGCCGAGTGTCGTACCGATTACAACTAAAAATGGAGAGGCGTAGTGAGCGGCCAATGTGATAGTTGCGATCTGCGTCTTATCTCCCATTTCGGCAAGAAAAAAAGTGACCAGCGTCGCTCCAAACACACTGAATCGTCTGGCAATCTGTGTTTCTTCCTCCTCAATCTTATCGGGAATCATCGTCCAGATGGCCATGCCAATGAACGATAGGCCGAGTACCCAACGCAGTACCTCGGGATTGACAATTTCAGTAATCCAGGCCCCCAGCATTCCTGCCAGGCTATGATTCACGATGGTGGCCACCAGGATTCCCAGGATGATAGGAACAGGCTTCTTGAAGCGTGCGGCGAGAATGAATGCGAGGAGTTGGGTTTTGTCGCCGATTTCAGCGAGGGCAATGATCCCGGTTGATACGAAGAACGATTCCATGAGGATTTCCTGGCCGGAAGAGACGATTGACCACGATACATCTCCGGCCTAGTGGAAGCATCGCAGTCAAAGGTCTTGCCAGGCGAAGAGCTGCCTACACCATGACCTGTGGGTCAAGTATGTTGATGTAAGCCTCTTTGTGACAAAGAGTGGCTACTCCCCAATGACCTGAAAATTGTACCAGCTGGCTTTCTGAAAGTCATGAGATGATGGGTTTCGACGGAGTAGCCGATAAAGTCAGAAACTGGTGACGCCAGTGGGGTACCCGTACAGCTCTATAAATGTGCATTTGCATATGCGGCAGCAGAAACGTTGCACCTGCTATATCCTTAGTGATAAAGACAATTCGACTGGCAAACCGGCTCAAGACAATGCTTAAGTCACTTTGCAATCTCTACCAAGGTACCATTCTCCACCAGGGCCATCCCTGGCTGCGCTATTTTTCAACGTTTATACTGAATAGCACAATTTATATTGTGCTTGATTTCTATCGGGTTTTGCTTGCAACCACGAAAGAAATGCGGAGAATTGTCACTCGTGATAACAATAATTTCTTTGTGAAAAAGAGGGAGATTCCAGCTTATGAGTGGTGAAACGTTTGATCTTGACAAGCAGCAGTTGATGCAACGCGAATTCGATCAAATGGAGAATAAGCTGCCCGAGGTAACTTATTCTCTTCGCCAGAAGGTGGCTTTGACTTGTCGTATTTTGTTTGATAATGGCCATGATTCTGGATTGGCTGGACAGATTACCGCGCGCGGGGAGGTGCCGGGCACATTCTTGACACAGCGCTTGGGATTCGGCTTTGATGAGATCAGCGTCGGGAATTTATTGCTGGTTGATGAGGATTTGCAGGTGTTGGAAGGAGAAGGTATGCCCAACCCCGCCAATCGTTTTCATTCCTGGGTATATCGTGCACGCCCCGACGTGCATTGTATTATCCATACCCATGCATTGCATACGGCGGCACTGAGTATGTTGGAAACACCGCTCATCATTTCGCACATGGATAACTGTGTACTGTATGGCGACGTGGCCTTTTTGCCGAAATGGCCGGGGGTGCCGGTGGGTAACGAAGAAGGTGAGTTAATTGCGGAGGCATTGGGTAATAAACGCGCCTTGATGCTTGCTCATCACGGGTTGCTGGTGGCTTGCAGTAGTGTTGAGGAAGCCTGTTTGTTTGCACTGGCATTTGAGCGGGCTGCACGCATGCAGTTGCTGGCAAGTGCGGCTGGCAAAATTCAGCCGATCGACCCGGCGCTGGGACGAGAGGCGCATGACTGGATTCTACGTGCGCAGCGCAGCGCGAGTGCCTTTGCCTATTACGCTCGACGTTCTCTGAAATGTTGCGCTGACTGCCTACTGGAGTGATGATCCTTACGTCGCTTACTCAGCGGTTTGCCATCTGGTTTGCGCTGGTGGCGTTATTGCCGATTGCGTTGGTCGGCTACGGCTTGCTGCACATCTTTGAGGGAGAAATCAGCAAATCGGCCATTCAGCAGGTTTCGTCGATTGCTGACAAAAAGGTTGAACAGATTGATTCTTACTTGCATGAACGGATACTGGACGCAGACCTTATTCAGACAAGTGATACGACGCGTCAGGCAATAGACGAATTTTCACAGGTATTTAGCCAGCATAGTGCAGATTCCGATGTCTATCGATCCCTGGATACTCGCTACCGGGCGCATTACGAGCGCTATCTTGAAGGCACAGGCTACTATGATCTGTTCCTGATATCTCCTGATGGCTGGGTTGTTTTTTCCGTTGGCCATGAGTCCGATTTTGCCACCAGTTTATTAACAGGTCCTTATCGAAATACCGGATTGGGTAAGGTATTCCGACAAATAAAAGAGACGCATCAAAGCGATTTGTCTAGTTTTGAATACTATCCACCATCACACGGTGCAATTGCGGCGTTTGTCGCCGTGCCCATATTGATTGATGGAGATTTTCACGGAGTGCTGGCGTTGCAGATATACAGCGAGCATGTATTCAATGTGCTGACCAATAACGTCGGACTGGGTGAAAGTGGTGAAACAATTGTTACTCATAGAGAAAATAAAGACACTGCCAGAATCGTGGCGCCTCTGCGGGAAGATCCTGATGCTGCCCTGAAACGCACCATATCACTGAATGAGCCGCTGCTTGCATTGGCGATCAGAAACAGTCTGAGTGGCGAACATGGGGGGGGGGTAGTCACTGATTTTCATGGTCAGCCGGTGATTGCAGCGTGGCGGTATTTATCACGTATGGGCTGGGGGATAGTCGTACAGATTGATACCGAGGAAGCATTTGCTTCGGTGATGAAAATGCGCATCATGGGGTTGGTGGTGCTCGGTCTGACTTTCTTGATGGCGATTCTGGGAGCGCTATTGTTCAACCGGCGGGTGGTGACGCCGCTAAAAAATCTCAATGAATGCGCTCAAGCAATTACTGCCGGGAATCTCCAGCATCATATTCCCAGTGAAGGGTGGGATGAGATCGGGCAACTGGCTGGTGCTTTCGATATGATGACTGAGCGCCTGGCGATCAGCTATCGGCATCTGGAGGCGCGTGTGGCCGAGCGCACCGCCCAACTTGAGCGACTTAACGCTGAGCTGGCAATCAAGGAAGAGGAAACACGTTCAATCGTTGAACACATGGTGGATTGTGTGGTGTCAACCGATGAGCGGGGTGTGATGCTTTCAGTGAATCTGGTGATGGAAAAACTGTTTGGTTATACCGTGGAGGAGGTGATCGGGCAGAATGTTTCCATTCTGGTGCCAGAGCCGGACAGAAGCATGCATGAATACTATATGCAGCGGTATTGTGAAACCGGATATGGTCAGCAATATGTGGGGCGCCCACAACTGCCAGGCGGACATAATGTCGGGCTGGGGCGTGAAGTCGAAGGCGTACACAAGGATGGGACGATCATCCCTGTGTATCTTGCAGTAAGCGAGTATTTTGTAGGTGAGAAACGCCATTTCACCGGAATTATGCGCGATATGCGTGAGCACGTGAAAATCAGACAGGATCTGGAACAGGCACGACACGATGCGGAGCTCGCCAATCAGGCCAAATCTTCTTTTCTTGCTGCTATGAGTCATGAAATTCGTACGCCGATGAATGGCGTGATCGGCATGATCGACGTGCTGGATCAGACCAGTTTGAGTGCGTATCAAAGGGAAATGACTGATCTCATCCGGGAATCCGCCTTTGCGTTGCTTGAGATCATTGAGGATATTCTCGATTTCTCCAAGATTGAGGCGGGCAGGCTGGAAATCGAACAAACGCCGGTATCTCTGGCGAAAGTGGTGGAGCGTGCATGTGGAACGCTGACGCATATGGCTGCCAGCAAGGAAGTTGAGTTGACCTTGTTTGTAGATCCGGCTTTACCGAAAAGTGTACTGGGAGATGCGTTGCGTTTGCGACAGATATTGATCAATCTGATTAACAATGCCATCAAATTTTCCAGTGGCATGTTGCGGCCAGGGCGTGTTGCTGTAAGGGCCAGTCCAGCGGGGAAGATAGATGGCGATGTTGTAACGGTTATGTTTCAGATTATCGATAATGGTATCGGTATGGATGATACAGCCCGGGAGCGTTTATTTACACCTTTTTCCCAGGGAGATGCTTCCACCACCCGCCGCTTTGGTGGAACCGGTTTGGGTTTGACAATCTGTCGTCGCCTGGTTGAGTTGATGAAAGGTGAGATCTCTGTAGAAAGTAAACCTGATGCAGGCTCCATGTTTACCGTGCGCATCCCGTTTAGAATAATTCAGAGAGAAGTCATTCAAGGGGATGAATCAGTAACAGATCTCACGGGATTATCGTGTGTGGTTATAGGAAGTGAAGACGGATTGAGTCCCGATCTTGCAACCTATCTGAAATATGCCGGTGCTGTAGTGGAGCGTGTACCGGGATTGCCCGCTGCACGTGAACGAATTAAACAGCTTCCGGCAGGTCAATGGTTGTTAGTGGTGGATATCGGAGATGGGGAGTTGCCCATTGAAGAGTTGCGTGCGCTATTTCGCGATCGGCCTGGTTCAAGCGCGAATGACAAGCTCCTATTTGTAATTGTCAGGCGTGGTCGGCGCCATCGTAGTCGGATGGAAAGCGAGGGCGTTGTGACGCTTGATGGAAATATGCTGTATTGCCGGGTTTTTCTCCACGCTGTGGCGGTTGCTGCTGGTCGAGCGAAGCTGAATGAGGATCAGGTTGTTCCTACAGAAACTATCGGAAAAGTTGCTCCTTTATCTCGGGAAGAGGCGCTGCAGCAGGATAATTTAATTCTGGTTGCCGAAGATAACGAGATCAACCAGAAAGTCATTCGCCAGCAGCTCGCTTTGTTGGGGTTTGCTGCAGATATTGTTGTCAACGGGCGTGAGGCACTGCAGAAATGGAAAAGTGGAGAGTATGCACTGGTGCTGACGGATCTGCATATGCCGGAAATGGATGGCTATCAGTTAACGCAATCAATTCGTGCTGAAAAAACAGGTCGCTATCAGATTCCGATCATCGCCCTGACAGCGAATGCGCTGAAGGGTGAAGCGGAAAGGTGTCGTGCGCTGGGGATGGATGATTATTTGAGCAAGCCAGTACAGCTGGAACAGCTTAAATCGGTACTGGAGAAGTGGTTGCAGGGATCGAAACAAGTAGTAGCACAGCAGGAAGAGGATGTTCAGCAACCTTCAGTTGCTGTTGAAAAAATTGCAGTGGATATCAATGTACTTAAATCGCTGGTTGGAAATGATCAGGTCATCATCAAAGAATTTCTGCAGGATTTTCTCCGCGACGCCCGAAAGATTACTGAACAGTTGCAAAGTGCCGTAGCAGATGACAAAGCAGATGAAGCGAAATTTGCCGCACATAAGCTTAAATCTTCAGCACGTTCGATCGGTGCGCTGGCTCTGGGTGAGTGGTGTGCGCAAATGGAGGTGGCTGCAAAACAAGGTGATGCGGAAAAACTGGCCAGGCTATTACTTGGCTTTAAACAAGAGCTGGCTGAAGTGGAGAGTTATATTAAGAAAGTATTGACACAACCCGATGTGTGAGCGCAAAAGGATGAAATATGAAAATTCATGAATACCAGGCTAAAGCAATTCTTAGCCGTTATGCGATTAGTGTACCGGCTGGGATTGCTTGTTTTAGTGTGGAGGAAGCGATTCTGGCTGCTGAAAAGCTGGGAGGTGACAAATGGGTGGTTAAGGCACAGATTTATGCTGGGGGGCGTGGCAAGGCTGGGGGAGTGAAGCTGGCAAAGTCCATTGCGGAAATCCGGCAGTTTTCTGAGGCGATGCTGTTTGCTCCGCTGGTCACGCATCAAACTGGCCCACAGGGCCAGATTGTGCGCCGACTCTATATTGAACAGGGAGTCGATATCAGTCATGAGTATTACGTGGCACTGGTGATTGATCGTGCTTCGCAGTGTATCAGTTTGATCGCGAGTGATGCGGGAGGCATGGATATTGAAGAGGTGGCAGCCAGTACACCAGAAAAAATACATAAAACTCAGATTGATCCGCTTGAAGGATTGAATCCTCTAGATGCAGAGAGAGTTGTGCGCCAGATTAATCTGCCTGAACCATGCCGATCAGCGGCTGTATCTATGTTGGGGGCGCTATATCAGGCATTTGATGAAAATGATACTTCATTACTTGAAATCAATCCGTTGATTGTTACACCAGATAACCGTCTGATTGCTTTGGACGCCAAAATGAATTTCGATGATAACGCCTTGTTTCGTCATCCGGAAATCGTTGCCCTGCGGGATCTGGATGAAGATGATCCGCTTGAGATTGAAGCAGCGCGGCATGGGCTTTCTTATATTCCGCTCGATGGTGATATTGGCTGTCTGGTCAACGGTGCTGGTCTGGCCATGGCAACCATGGACATTATTAAACTCTATGGTGGTAATCCAGCCAATTTTCTGGATGTGGGAGGCGGAGCGACGGTGGAGAAAGTAACTGAGGCATTCAAGCTGATGCTGAGAAATCCCGGTTTGCAGACAATACTGGTCAATATTTTTGGCGGGATTATGCGCTGCGATGTGATTGCTGAGGGAGTGGTATCAGCGGCACGCGAAGTAAAACTGGCTGTTCCATTGATTGTTCGATTGGAGGGAACCAACGTGGAGCTGGGAAAAAAGATTCTGGCAGATTCGGGATTAACGATTATTTCTGGCAGCAACATGGCTGATGCTGCCAGAAAGGCGGTGGATGCGGCAGCTCGGCATCGATCTGAAGCTGCAACCAGAGGGGTATAACAGATGGCTATTCTGATTGATCGTCATACGCGTGTCATGACACAGGGTATTACTGGTAAAACTGGGCAGTTTCATACTCGCCAGTGCCGAGAATATGCTTTTGGCAGAGATTGTTTTGTGGCTGGAGTCAATCCTAAAAAGGCAGGAGAGGATTTTGAAGGTATTCCGGTGTTTGCAACAGTGGAAGAAGCAAGGCGGGCGACAGGTGCGACTGTATCGGTGATTTATGTGCCGCCTGCTTATGCAGCTGCAGCAATTGATGAGGCGGTGGAAGCCGGACTGGATCTGGTTATCTGCATTACTGAAGGCATTCCTGTTCGGGATATGTTACGAACACGCGCCCGTATGCGTGGGAAAAAGACACGATTGATCGGGCCTAATTGTCCGGGGATTATCACACCAGGGGAGTTGAAAATTGGCATCATGCCAGGCGCTATCCATCAACAAGGAAGGATCGGTGTGGTTTCAAGATCAGGTACATTAACTTATGAGGCAGTAGCGCAGCTGAGTGAGCTGGGGTTGGGGCAATCTACTTGCATCGGTATTGGTGGTGATCCGATCAATGGTCTTAAACATATCGATATCCTAAAGTTGTTCAATGAGGATGACGGGACTGATGCGGTGTTGATGGTGGGTGAAATTGGTGGCACTGATGAGGAAGAATCTGCTCATTGGGTTAAAGATCATATGAAGAAGCCGGTAGTGGGATTTATTGCCGGAACGACGGCGCCTCCCGGCAAACGGATGGGGCATGCAGGTGCAATTATTGCTGGAGGCAAAGGTACAGCACAGGCAAAAATTGAAGTAATGGAGGCATGTGGTATTCGTGTTACCCGCAATCCGGCTGAAATGGGCAAGCTATTGAAAACAGTGGTATAGCGAAAAATAAAACTTAACGAATAAAAGGGAATGAGAAATGCTGCGAGCAAATGTTCTTGCGATAGTAATTGCTTTATTGGCAGGTTGTACGATGGCTAAGCGCCCAATGCCTGGCCCTGTTCTCCCGGCTCCGGATCCTGTTGTGCAGCAAAGACCGTCCGGCCCGTTGCCGCTCAGTACGCGCCCAACCTACAATCTTGCCGGTTACCCTAAAGCAGCTCAGGAGGGATATGTGGATGGATGTGAAACCGCAAAACAATCGGCTTATGGATTTAAGGATAAAAAACGTTATGCGGCCGATACGCAGTACCGGACGGGTTGGGATGACGGGTTATCTATTTGTCGTGGTACACATTGACATTGATCAAAATAAACTGATTCGCTGCTGTTATGAAACGTTTACTGAAAATAACGTGGTTATTATGGGGCGCGTTAACTTTTCCGGCTTATGCCGTTGATTTGCCGGATGCCGTCAGGCAGGCCCTAAAAAGGGCGGGCATTCCCGAAGCGGCTGTCGGGATTTATGTCAAGGAAGTCGGTGCTGAGCGGCCGTTAGTGTCAGTCAATGCTGATGTACCAATGAATCCTGCCTCAGTTATGAAGGTTGTAACAACGTATGCCGGACTGGAAATGCTTGGGCCATCATACACATGGCAAACTAAGGTTTATGCAAATGGCAATCTGGAAAATGGCAGATTGCAAGGCGACTTGATTATCAAGGGTTATGGCGATCCCAGCCTTAATCTGGAAAATTTCTGGTTGTTGCTTCGCCAGCTTCGCCAGACCGGGCTAAAAGATATCAGCGGTGATCTGGTGCTGGATTACAACTACTATGGTTTTCCGACAGAAGATCCTGGTGCTTTTGATGGTAAACGCTATAAAACTTACAACGTGGCCCCGGAAGCGCTGCTGGTGAACTATCGCACATCAACATTACATCTATTTCCCGAATTGCAGCATGGTGGAGTTCGGGTTACAGCCGATCCGGAAAGCCGACTGCTGAATGTGCAAAACCACCTCAAGCTGACTCAGAAAAAATGTGGCACCGGTGGAGTTCGCGTGAATATTCGTGACGATGTTCCGCAATCAGGTCATGTGACAGTGATGCTTGAAGGTGATTACTCGGCTCATTGTGGTCAAACTACTTACTACCTGAGTTTGCACGAGAGCTCAACGTACATTCATCAGCTGTTTAGTGGGCT
>NZ_FPBL01000007.1:0-55000 GCF_900116685.1 Nitrosomonas eutropha | reverse complement strand
AAGGTAGCCGTAGGGGAACCTGCGGCTGGATCACCTCCTTTCATAAATTATTGTCAAGTGTTCACACTTATTGGTTGTTTGGATAAATAAATACAAATTTGGGTTTGAGGTGTGGGGTTAAACTTGGACTCGTAAGGGTCTGTAGCTCAGTTGGTTAGAGCACACGCTTGATAAGCGTGGGGTCGGTGGTTCAAGTCCACCCAGACCCACCATAGGGGGTGTAGCTCAGCTGGGAGAGCACCTGCTTTGCAAGCAGGGGGTCATCGGTTCGATCCCGTTCACCTCCACCATTAAAAATAAAATTTGATTTATTTATTGTTCTTTAAAAATAAAAATTGGGTAAGATTGTGCTTAAGGCATAATTAAAGTAACTATAATATGATGGCAAAATACTGGCCTTTATAAGGGTAGTAATGAGTTTTCAAGATTATAGGATCAAGCAAATAAGTGCATGTGGTGGATGCCTTGGCGATTACAGGCGATGAAGGACGTGGAAGCCTGCGAAAAGCTTCGGGGAGCTGGCAATAAGCTTTGATCCGAAGATGTCCGAATGGGGAAACCCACCCGCAAGGGTAATCTCTCCTGAATATATAGGGAGATGATGGCTAACCTGGTGAACTGAAACATCTAAGTAGCCAGAGGAAAAGAAATCAAAAGAGATTCCCAGAGTAGCGGCGAGCGAAATGGGAGTAGCCGGTAATATTTAGTATTTGAATTAATCGAATTATTTGGAAAGTTAAACCATAGTGGGTGATAGTCCCGTAGATAAAAATTCAAATATGGAACTAGGGTTACATAAAGTAGGGCGGGGCACGTGAAACCCTGTCTGAATATAGGGGGACCATCCTCTAAGGCTAAATACTCGTAATCGACCGATAGTGAACCAGTACCGTGAGGGAAAGGCGAAAAGAACCCCGGGAGGGGAGTGAAATAGATCCTGAAACCGCATGCATACAAACAGTAGGAGCCTCGCAAGGGGTGACTGCGTACCTTTTGTATAATGGGTCAGCGACTTACATTCAGTAGCAAGCTTAACCGATAGGGGAGGCGTAGTGAAAACGAGTCTTAATAGGGCGATAAGTTGCTGGGTGTAGACCCGAAACCAGATGATCTACCCATGGCCAGGATGAAGCGAGGGTAATGCTTCGTGGAGGTCCGAACCCACTAATGTTGAAAAATTAGGGGATGAGCTGTGGGTAGGGGTGAAAGGCTAAACAAATCT
Organism: Nitrosomonas eutropha; assembly: GCF_900116685.1. Taxonomy (GTDB): domain Bacteria; phylum Pseudomonadota; class Gammaproteobacteria; order Burkholderiales; family Nitrosomonadaceae; genus Nitrosomonas; species Nitrosomonas eutropha_A. Next base: position 53,778 of record NZ_FPBL01000007.1, on the reverse strand, counting down.
GGAAATAGCTGGTTCTCTCCGAAAACTATTTAGGTAGTGCCTCATATATCATTTTTGGGGGTAGAGCACTGTTATGGCTAGGGGGTCGTCAAGACTTACCAAACCATTGCAAACTCCGAATACCAAAAAATGCAAGTATGGGAGACAGACATCGGGTGCTAACGTTCGGTGTCGAAAGGGAAACAACCCAGACCTTCAGCTAAGGTCCCAAAGATACAGTTAAGTGGTAAACGAAGTGGGAAGGCATAGACAGTCAGGAAGTTGGCTTAGAAGCAGCCATCCTTTAAAGAAAGCGTAATAGCTCACTGATCGAGTCGTCCTGCGCGGAAGATGTAACGGGGCTAAACTGTGCACCGAAGCTAAGGACTTGCAATTAGTTGCAAGTGGTAGGAGAGCGTTCCGTAGGCCTGTGAAGGTGATTTGTGAAAATTGCTGGAGGTATCGGAAGTGCGAATGCTGACATGAGTAGCGATAAAGGAAGTGAAAAGCTTCCTCGCCGAAAACCCAAGGTTTCCTGTGCAACGTTCATCGGCGCAGGGTTAGTCGGCTCCTAAGGTGAGGCAGAGATGCGTAACTGATGGGAAACTGGTTAATATTCCAGTACCTTTATTTAATGCGATGCGGGGACGAAGAAGGCTAGCTTAGCCGGGTGTTGGATGTCCCGGTTGAAACAGGTAGACATGCTATTTAGGAAAATCCGGATGGCTAAGTTGAGATGTGATAACGAAACTTCCTTAGGGAAGCCAAGTAAGTAATGCCATGCTTCCAGGAAAAGCCGCTAAGCTTCAGTTAAATAAAGACCGTACCGTAAACCGACACAGGTGGGAAGGATGAGAATTCTAAGGCGCTTGAGAGAACTCAGGAGAAGGAACTCGGCAAATTGACACCGTAACTTCGGGAGAAGGTGTGCCTTGAGTATGTGAAGTACTTCGCGTATAGAGCAGAAAGAGGTTGCAATAAAATGGTGGCTGCGACTGTTTAATAAAAACACAGCACTCTGCAAACACGAAAGTGGACGTATAGAGTGTGACGCCTGCCCGGTGCCGGAAGGTTAAGTGATGGGGTGCAAGCTCTTGATCGAAGCCCCGGTAAACGGCGGCCGTAACTATAACGGTCCTAAGGTAGCGAAATTCCTTGTCGGGTAAGTTCCGACCTGCACGAATGGCGTAACGATGGCCACACTGTCTCCTCCTGAGACTCAGCGAAGTTGAAATGGTTGTGAAGATGCAATCTACCCGCGGCTAGACGGAAAGACCCCGTGCACCTTTACTGTAGCTTTACATTGGATTTTGATTATTCTTGTGTAGGATAGGTGGGAGGCTGTGATACATGCTCGCTAGAGTATGTGGAGCCAACCTTGAAATACCACCCTGGAATGGTCGGAATTCTAACTCAGGTCCATAATCTGGATCGAGGACCGTGTATGGTAGGCAGTTTGACTGGGGCGGTCTCCTCCCAAAGAGTAACGGAGGAGTGCGAAGGTACGCTAGGTACGGTCGGAAATCGTGCTGATAGTGCAATGGCATAAGCGTGCTTAACTGCGAGACTGACAAGTCGAGCAGATGCGAAAGCAGGTCATAGTGATCCGGTGGTTCTGTATGGAAGGGCCATCGCTCAACGGATAAAAGGTACGCCGGGGATAACAGGCTGATTCCTCCCAAGAGTTCATATCGACGGGGGAGTTTGGCACCTCGATGTCGGCTCATCACATCCTGGGGCTGTAGTCGGTCCCAAGGGTATGGCTGTTCGCCATTTAAAGTGGTACGTGAGCTGGGTTTAAAACGTCGTGAGACAGTTTGGTCCCTATCTGCCGTGGGCGTTGGAAATTTGAGTGGGGCTGCTCCTAGTACGAGAGGACCGGAGTGGACGCACCTCTGGTGTACCGGTTATGACGCCAGTCGTATCGCCGGGTAGCTAAGTGCGGAAGAGATAACCGCTGAAAGCATCTAAGCGGGAAACTTGCCACGAGATTAGATTTCCCGGGAGTATAACTCCCCTAAAGGTTCGTTGGAGACTACAACGTTGATAGGTCGAATGTGGAAGCACAGTAATGTGTTGAGCTAATCGATACTAATTGACCGTGAGGCTTGATCCTATAATCTTGAAAATTAAGTTGTATTTAATAACTGATTAATAGTTATTATTGCCCAATTCTACCGTTTATGCTTGGCGGCCATAGCGCTTTGGACCCACCTTTTCCCATCCCGAACAGAGAAGTGAAACGAAGCAGCGCCGATGATAGTATGTTTTCACATGTGAAAGTAGGTCACCGCCAAGCTTCCTATTAATAGAGTGTTTTGAAATATTATTTTAAAACACTCTAATTAATTTTAAATTCTGTATGGCTAATATTTAAATATTATTAGTGAATATCTTCGCAGTATCTCTACACCTGTTTATTTACACATCCTATCTACTAATCTTTGTGGTATCATTTAATTTCATTTTTAATGCTAATGTTATTGTATGATTCCTATCTCTATTGAAAGTGGGAATAAGTTAGCAAAGATGTTTGAGTGCTCTTGATGAGCAGATCGAGCGACTTATTCTCTATATTCATTATCTCGTATGATGATTGTATTATTTTCATTAATCACCTGTCTGGTGGATTCTTTTCTTATTTGTAAAACTTTGTAAACTGTGAGAAAGCTTCGTTTTTTAGCCTAACCTTCTATTTAAACGAATGAGAAGTAGTGATAATCTTAGGCTGTAGTGCTAGTTTGAAATTTGTTCTGTACCCATAATAAAAATTTGAGCTGTGATATCTGAGTTTGTGTTGCATATTAAAAATGCGAATATAAGGGTGATATGTTGAAAACAACACGCACTGATTAGAGAAATGAACTGACTGACCTATGAAAATTGCAGTTGCAGGAATCGGATTTAGTGTTGCTGGCACAGCATGATGAAGTTGTTACCTTAAGTCTGTCATTATCACTGCGCCGACAAACTTCCTGACGTAAATTACTTCAACGCGAGCTTTATTAAGGTAATCGTTCGCGATGTTATAGTCATCAATCTGTGAGCAGTGATTGTGACTAAATTCATCATCCGGTTGATTATACTGCTAAAATACGTAAGGTATTGGGTATATAACCTGATTTTTCTCCTGAATTTTTACGTGAAGGTAGGGCACCATCAAATAAGATAGCTTCTACTATTTACTGGCAGTGCCGAGTCCAAGGCAATTAGCTGCTGATACCAAGAACTTGTTGGCCAAATTGCGCTGTGTCAGAGAACCTGTTCATGGCCATTGTCGAAACTAATACTACATGAGTAGATTGATACATTAGCGGATGTGCCGACAAGATTTATACACGTGATCTATTCAGGAGTAATTAATTGAAGGTACTTATTACTGGTTCAGCCGGTTTTATTGGATCTGCACTGGCGCTGCGGCTGCTTGAACGTGGTGACACCGTTATCGGTATCGATAATCACAATGATTATTACGATCCACAGATTAAGGAAGATCGTCTTGCCCGGTTTGCGGATCACCCTGCCTACACCCATTTGCGTCTTGACTTGGCAGATCGCAAAGGGATCAATACCTGTTTTGAAATGCATAAACCGCAACGAGTGGTGAATCTGGCTGCTCAGGCTGGGGTGCGCTATTCCATCGAAAATCCATTGGCCTATATTGACAGTAATATCGTTGGTTTTGCCCACATTCTTGAAGGTTGTCGTCATAACGGTGTCGAACATCTGGTGTATGCCAGTAGCTCCAGCGTGTATGGTGCCAATACGATGATGCCGTTTTCGGTGCATCACAACGTTGATCACCCGCTCAGTCTCTATGCAGCCAGCAAAAAATCTAATGAACTAATGGCACATACTTACAGCCATTTATACAATTTATCGACTGCTGGCCTGCGTTTTTTTACTGTATATGGCCCTTGGGGACGGCCGGATATGGCATTGTTCAAATTCACCAAGGCTATTCTTGCCGGAGAAAAGATTCCAGTATTTAATTATGGCAAACATCGCCGAGATTTTACTTATGTAGATGACATTGTGGGGGGGGTAATCCGTGTACTGGATCAACCCACTCGGCCTGACCCGGCCTGGAGCGGGGTAAATCCGGACGCAGGCACCAGCATGGCGCCCTGGCGTGTTTACAACATTGGTAATAACAGCCCGGTGGAGCTGATGGACTATATTGCTACGCTGGAAAAAGCGCTTGGTAAAAAGGCCGAAATGGAAATGCTGCCCTTACAACCAGGTGACGTACCGGACACTTATGCCGACGTCTCCGATCTCGTCAAACAATTCAATTATAAGCCCACCACGTCTGTCGAACAGGGAATAGCCAACTTTGTGACGTGGTATCGCAATTACTTCAATTTGTAGGAGACAACATGCAACTCCAGGATATCAAACTTGCCATTATCGGGCTTGGATATGTCGGTCTTCCACTGGCTGCTGAGTTTGGTCGCAAGCGTCCTGTGACCGGGTTCGATATCAACCAACAGCGTATTAATGAGCTTAAAAATGGCAGTGATTTTACACTGGAAGTCACGCAGGAAGAACTGGCTGCGGCAAAGTATTTGACATTTACCACGAATATCGACGATTTGCGCGCCTGCAATTGCTACATTATTACTGTTCCCACACCAATCGATGATCACAAGCGCCCTGATCTTACGCCACTTGTCAAAGCCAGCGAGACTATCGGCAAGGTATTGAAAAAAGGCGATATTGTCATTTACGAATCCACTGTCTATCCCGGTTGTACTGAAGAAGATTGTGTGCCTGTGCTGGAGCGTGTTTCTGGCCTGGAATTCAACCGGGATTTCTACTGTGGCTACAGTCCCGAGCGCATCAACCCGGGCGACAAGGAACATCGTGTCACTACTATCAAAAAAGTTACCTCGGGCTCTACTCCAGAAATTGCTGATCTGGTAGATAGCCTGTACAACGAAATTATTACTGTAGGCACACACAAAGCGGAAAGCATCAAGGTGGCTGAAGCTGCCAAGGTGATCGAAAACACCCAGCGTGATCTGAATATTGCTCTTATCAACGAGCTGGCATTGATTTTCAACAAAATGAATATTGATACTGAAGCCGTACTCAAAGCAGCGGGCAGCAAGTGGAATTTTCTGCCGTTTCGCCCCGGTCTGGTGGGCGGGCATTGTATTGGGGTGGATCCGTATTACCTGACACATAAAGCACAGGCGATTGGCTATCATCCGGAAATTATTCTTGCCGGGCGGCGGCTGAATGACAGCATGGGCGCCTATGTTGTTGCCCAGCTGGTTAAAGCCATGACCAAAAAACGTCTTCAGGTAGATGGTGCCAAGGTATTGGTCATGGGGCTTACTTTCAAGGAAAACTGCCCAGATTTGCGTAATACCCGGGTAGTGGATATTGTGACCGAACTCAAGGACTATAACTGCATGGTGGATGTATACGATCCATGGTTATCTTCTGAAGAGGCGCAGCATGAATACAGCATCACGCCTATTGAAGCACCTGAATCCGGCAATTATGATGCCATTATCTTGGCTGTGGCACATCGGCAGTTCAAGGATATGGGAGCTTCCTCTATCCGCGCACTGGGTAAACCCAATGCTGTTCTATATGATCTTAAGTATGTACTTAATCCACAGGAATCGGATCTGAGGCTGTAAATAAGATTACTCTCGTATATCCTGTTTTTAGGAAATAGGCATTTCAAATTCATCATTCTGCACTCGAACCAAGTATTAGTGATTTATCTGTTGCCAGTCAATTTGAAGCAGATATTTGAAAGATCGTATCCGTAGTCCGCGAATTTGACTATACTCATTCTTTATCGTTTTCTATATGGGGAGTACACCAGATATACATTATCTGGTGTACTAATCGACTCGTACATCTCATGACTCAAGTTTATTTTGATCATAATGCCACTACCAAAGTGGATGATGCGGTACTGGAAGCGATGTTGCCTTACTTCCGTGAGCATTATGGTAATGCGTCCAGTAGTCATTCCCTTGGATTAGTTGCACGCCGGGCGATTGATCGGGCGCGCGAACAGGTGGCTCAGGCGATAGGAGCCCGGCCTGCGCAGGTCATTTTTACCAGTGGTGGTTCTGAGGCAAATAACTTGTTTATTCGCGGTGTGGCAGATAGCCTGAAGCCTTCTGCGCTGATTGTGAGTGCAATTGAGCATCCATGCGTCATGCGTACCGCGCAGGCACTGACAAGAAAAAACGGTGAGAAATGGCAACTACATTATCTGACAGTGAATGCGGCAGGACAGGTAAAAGCAGATGAAGCAACGGAGATGCTGGTTTCAGAAAAATCAGCCATGGTTTCAGTAATGTTGGCAAATAATGAGACTGGTGTGATTCAGGACATTACTTCCATTGCTGAGGCTGCAAAGGCGCAGGGTGCTTGGATACATACCGATGCAGTGCAAGCATTTGGTAAAGTTCCGGTAAATTTTGATGAGCTTGGCATACATGCCATGACACTGTCTGCACATAAAATTTATGGGCCCAAGGGAGCCGCAGCGCTGATTATTGATCCACGTTTACCACTTAGACCGCTCATTTACGGAGGTGGTCATGAAGATGGGCTGCGCTCCGGTACCGAAAATGTACCGGCTATTGTAGGATTTGGTGCTGCTTGTGAACTTGCCATATCCAGGCTAACTGAATCAATGGCACACATGGTGAAGTTGCGTGATCATTTGGAGCATGGTTTGCTGGCGATGGGTGCTGTGGTATTTGGATTGGATGCTTCTCGCTTGCCTAATACCTGTTATTTTGCATTGCCAGATATCGAAGGTGATACCTTGGTTGTTCGCCTGGATAAAAGAGGATTTGCAGTTGCCAGTGGCGCTGCCTGTTCCAGCGCTGTCCCAGGTAAAAGTCATGTGCTGGAAGCCATGAATGTGCCAACTATTCTGGCGCGATGTGCGGTAAGGATAAGTCTGGGGCCGGATAATACAATTGAAGAAGTTGACGCTTTTCTTTCTGCTGTCAGGCATATCGCGGATGAATTGAGGAAAATGAGCGTATTGCTGGATGTATGAATATATCGAAAGGATCCATAATTGAATAAAGCCGGATATAAAAATGACTGATCAAATTGATGATTTTCCGGCTAAGGCGATTATTCTGAGTGCCGGGCAAGGTAGGCGATTGTTACCTTTGACCGAAGATACTCCTAAATGCTTGTTGCCAGTTTCAGGCAAACCGGTGATTGTTTGGCAGATTGATACCTTGCTGGCCAATGGTATCCAGGAGATCGTGATTGTCGCCGGCTTCCAAATTGGCAAGGTGGAAATGCTGTTAGCCGAACGCTATCCGGATCATTCTAATATTCGGGTTGTATTTAATCCTTTCTACGAAGTAGCGGATAATCTGGCTAGCTGCTGGATTGCACGCGAAGAGATGAATACCGGATTTCTATTACTGAATGGTGATACGCTGCTGGAAGATAATTTGCTGTCAGGCGTGTTACATGCACAAATAGCACCAATTACTTTGTGTATTGATTTTAAAGAAAAATTTGATGACGATGACATGAAGGTTCAACTTGACCTGGCAGGTCAAGTGAAACAAGTCAGCAAGAAACTCCCTGTAGAGGAAACCAATGCAGAATCAATTGGACTGATTCGTTTCAGTAGGCAAGGTGCGCAGCTTTTCCGTAATGCGGTGGAGCAGGCATTACGTGAACCGGAAACACTTGGATCATGGTATCTGGCTATTATCAGTACGTTAGCTAAACAAGGTATGGTGAGCAGCCACTCGGTTGTTGGTAATTACTGGTGTGAAATTGACTTTATTCAGGATTTGCAGAGGGCGGGAAACTACTTTCTTTGCGAGGAAATTGCTGCTGCAGATCAATCGCAATCTGATCAGTTTCTGCAGGCACCAGGCTGATCTGGAGAAAAGATAGTGAGTATGGAAATATTTAACGACACCATGCAGAAGTTTGGTGCGCCAGATACAGTCATTTACCAGTTTCAATATTGGAGCGTGCTGTTGCGTCCAGCCCAATTGACCCTGGGAGCTTTGGTTTTGATTGCGCATGAGCCGGTGCAAAGTTTTTCTGCATTGAGCAGCGCCAGTTTTGCTGAACTACAAATTGTGACTGGCAAGATTGACGCTGCTTTAAAAGAAGCCTTTCAGTATGACAAATTGAATTATCTGATGTTGATGATGGTTGACCCTGATGTCCATTTTCACGTTATTCCTCGTTATGCACAAGCCAGAGAATTTGCCGGTAAAACTTTTTTTGATGCTGGTTGGCCTGGTGTGCCTGATTTCAGCAAAATTAATGGAACCGATCTAGATATAAATCAACAGATAATCAAACATCTGATTTCTAGCTGGGAGTGAATTTGAAGAATATTTTTCCTCATGGCTGCTGATAGCAATAATACGATACAAGCCAATTTTCCCTTATATGAGGCGCGTGCATTGGTGCGTGACCTGATGACGCCTGATCCTGGAATTTACTGGTCAGATTTTCTGTTTCATATCATGCTGGGCTGGGCAGCTTTTGCGACAGTATTCTATATGCCATGGTTTTCCATCTGGCAAATACTTTCTTGTTGGGTAGCGATATTTGCCTTTTATCGTGCTGCAATTTTTATCCATGAGCTTGCTCATCTTGAGCGTGGAACGTTCCGGGTATTCCGACTGGTATGGAATCTGACGTGTGGCATCCCATTCATGATCCCATCTTTCACCTATGATGGCGTGCATTACGATCATCATAAACCGACCATCTATGGTACTTCTGAGGATGGGGAATATCTTCCATTTGCCACTCAACATCCGGCAGGGTTAGTAGGTTATGTACTACTTTCATTGATTTTGCCGCTACTGCTGGTGGTGCGGTTTTTGTTACTGACTCCAATCTCGTATCTGATTCCACCCTTGCGGAAAATTGTCTGGGAGCGTGCTTCTTCGCTGACAATTAATCCAGCTTATATCCGTCGGGAAGATGCTGTACGTAACGATCATAATTGGCAGCTGCAGGAGCTGGCAACGTTTTTGTTTGCAGTGACTGTCGTAGTCAGTGTGATATTGGGGAAGTTATCCTGGCAGGTATTGGTGCTCTGGTATGTGGTTGCTGTCGCAATTTTTATCCTGAATTCACTGCGTACCCTGGCTGCCCATGCGTATCGTCATCAGGGTGATTATCATCTGACACTGGTTGAGCAGTATCTTGATTCCATCAATGTTCCCGGTAATTCTATGACCGGATTATGGGCGCCGGTCGGGTTGCGTTACCATGCTACACATCATCTTTTCATGAGTATGCCCTACCACAATCTCGGCAAGGCACAAAGGCGAATTACACAGAAATTTGGCGATAACAAATTGATTTTACAAACCAATCGTAGTGGGTTGTGGCCTGCATTGAAGCAAATCTGGCAAGAATCTACCGCTGCGGCAGCAAAGAAAAAATAATGTGCAAGGTTGATGTTTAATATTTCTGTAATTTTCCTGTCTCTAAAAATCTATAATCGTTTGTGAACAAAACAGAAGAATTAACCCGGCTGGTATTGCTTCGCCATGGGAAAAGTATCTGGAATAAAGACAGGCACTTTACTGGATGGACTGATATCGCACTTAGCTTGCAAGGTGAAGAGGAGGCAAGAAAAGCAGGCCAGCAGCTCAAGCAGGCAGGTTTTAGTTTTGATATCTGTTTCTGTTCGGAGTTAAAGCGTGCACGAGATACACTTGCTTTTGTGCAATCAGAAATGAATCTGGATCATCTTCCGGTTCATCATAGCTGGCGGCTGAATGAGCGTCATTACGGTGCATTGGAGGGCATGCGTCCTTGGGACGCCATTCGTAAATTTGGTATCTGGCCGATACTGAAAAGCCAGCTCCACTTTGATGCAAAACCTCCAATATTAATGCCGAGTGATCCGCGTGCGCCGGTGAACCAGCAGCGTTATACGGCGATTGTTCGCTCTCAACTTCCTCTGACAGAAAGCATACAACAAGCATTAGTGCGTGTGCAGCCCCTCTGGCAGGAAACGATTCTTCCCGAAATCAGGCAGGGAAAACGTTTGCTGATTGTCTCGCACAAAGGGCTTTTAAGAACACTGGTTATGCAATTGGAAGGATTGACAGGCGCACAGGCGATGCGTCTGTCAATTAAGACAGGTCAGCCGCTTTGTTACGAGCTGGATAGCTCGCTCAACCCGGTTAACCGTTATTATTTACCAGGTTGAAGAGAGGCAGAATTTACGACAGATTTTTTGGATCGGAGAAATGATTATTTATTATCCCGATCAGTTTGACTGGTAATGCCAGATAAGACTCCGGTAGAAATTTTGTACAGAAGATCTACAGTCATCTGGGTGAGTTTTACGCCCGCTTCAAATTGTGCCCGGCCGGCTGAAGCTACTTGATGTGCCAAAACTGCCAGCGTATCTTTGATCTGTCTGCCCACAGCGGTGCCATTATGCTGTGCATGTGTTAACAGATCCTGCAGTGTTTCAGCAATCAGACCCTGTGCAGCGGAAGCCGTGTGCTTCAGGGTATCCAAAAATACATCTTCCAGGTCTTCCAAATCTGCTCGGGCTTTGGCCAGGTCGCTGTCGGAGAATTGCTTTGCTTTGCCTGCTGCTTCTTCCAGGGCCAGCTTGGAAGCACCAGCCAATTGAGCAAAAGCACTATCCAATCCGCTGACTGCCTGGGTGATTTGTGATTGCGCTGTTTGAGATTGACCTGTGGCATGTGTTATTTTCTGCTGTGCGCCAGCCTGAGCCCCCTCCATGACAGCGGTTGCTATCTGTTTCAGGGATTCGATATCCAGACCATTGGAGTGAATAGCCTTGAGTGTAAGATTTCTGACGGCGTTTTCCACATCACCACCTTGCTCTATTGCCTTCCTGACTTCTGCGGCAAGCTGGGTAACATCCTTATCAGTACAGGCGGCATCATGATTATCATTTTGCATCAGAATCCTCCATTCTAGTAGTTAATACGGGCGAATATGGTGTATGTATTATAGGCTGATCCGCTTGATGCCGCCCATATAAGTCTGCAAGATTTCCGGGATGGTGATACTGCCATCTTCATTCTGATAATTTTCCAGGATGGCCACCAATGTTCGTCCCACTGCCAGTCCGGAGCCATTAAGTGTATGCAGTAGTTCCGGTTTATCCTGCCCCTTGCGGAAGCGTGCCTGCATGCGCCGTGCCTGGAATGCTTCGCAATTACTACATGATGATATCTCCCGGTAGGTTTGTTGTGCGGGTAGCCATACTTCAATGTCGTAAGTCTTGGCTGCAGAGAATCCCATATCTCCTGTACACAACAGCATGATCCTATAAGGTAGATCCAGCTTTTGGAGAATTTTCTCGGCATGACCTACCAGTGATTCCAATGCTTCGTAAGATTTTTCCGGATGGGCGATTTGTACCAGTTCGACCTTGTCAAATTGATGCTGGCGGATTAATCCGCGCGTATCTTTGCCGTAACTGCCTGCCTCAGAACGGAAACAGGGGGTATGAGCGACAAATTTAAGCGGGAGCTGCTCAAGAGGAATAATCGTATTGCGTACGATATTGGTAAGAGGGACTTCGGCAGTGGGAATGAGGTGCAGGCCAGCCGGGTCTATTTTATCTACATTGTCTGTTTCATCCTGCGTGCTGGTTTGTACGGAAAAAAGATCCTGTTCGAATTTGGGTAACTGTCCAGTTCCGCGCAAGCAGTCCGCATTAACCAGATAGGGCACATAGACTTCGTTGTAGCCATTTTCTTGCGTATGGGTATCGAGCATAAACTGCGCCAGCGCGCGATGCAGCCGCGCCATCCCGCCTTTCAGCAGGCAGAAGCGTGCCCCACTCAGCTTTGCTGCAGTTTCGAAATCAATCAACCCGAGACGCTCACCAATGCTGGTATGATCCTTGACTGTGAAATCAAAATTCTTGGGCGTTCCCCAGTGCCGTATTTCAAGGTTGCTATCTGCATCTTTGCCCGTCGGAACGCTGTTATGAGGAAGATTGGGAATTTCCATCAACAATTGCTGCAGTTTGGTTTGAATGGATTCGAACTGATTTTCTGCCTGCTTTAACGCATCTCCCATATTCGCTACTTCAGCCATGATCGTACTGACATCTTCGCCCCGCTGTTTGGCGATACCAATTTGCTTGGAGGCTGAATTACGTTTTGCCTGTAATGTTTGAGTCAGGGTTTGTATGGATTTGCGTTGGCTTTCCAGGCTCTCAAAATCGGATACAGGAAAGTTGTAACCTCTTTGAGCCAGATGAGTGGTAATACTTTGCAGGTTGCTACGTAATTGCTGGATATCTAACATGTGAACGGACTCCACGGCAGCCAGCAGGCTGGGTTGATATAAAATTTGTTATTGAAAGTTGCTTCGGGAATTTCAACCGGCAGGATTGCGGCTAGTTCGCTGCAAATATTAGCACTGCAACGATTCTGTTTGAGCAGAAATTAGATGTCTGTATACGTGTTTAATCCAGGGAAACGAGGATACTGCCAAACAGATTCAATCATCAAAACTGCACAGAGAATACAGTTGATGGTTCTGTTGGCGCAACCGTGTACTTCCACCGACACCAGGCAGATCGATCACAAAACAGCACTCGATTATTTTGCCGCCCATCTCCTGAACCAGCTTGATCGCTGCTTCCATCGTTCCACCTGTTGCAATCAGATCGTCAATCATTAGCACACGGTCGTCTTTATCGATTGCATCCGCATGGATTTCGATTTTATCGCAACCATATTCCAGTTGATAATCACAGCTGATGGTTTCTGCCGGCAATTTACCTTGCTTGCGGATGGGAACAAATCCGGCTCCCAGCGCATAAGCCACTGGTGCGGCAAAGATAAAACCACGAGATTCAATTCCGACAACTTTGTCGATTTTTTCAGTCCGGTAACGTTCGATAATCTTGTCAATAGTTGTACGCAATCCAACTGGATCTTTCAGAAGAGTGGTAATGTCCCGGAACATAATCCCTTCACGAGGGTAGTGCGGGATGGTACGGATACGTGATTTGATAGACATATTAACAAGGGTGATAAACAGTATCGGAGTCAGCAGTCAAGATTGACAAGATGGTGCAATTTGTTGGCTTTTAACTTGACTATTTGTATTTCAAGCGTTGCTTGGATGGCAATACCATCCGATTAATTCAGCCTGAGCAATAATGTGACTTTGCATAGCTTGTTCCAGAATAGCTTTGGTTGGCCGATTCAAGTCAGACAGCATGGTATTCAGAGCGTATAGCTTATGAAAATAACGGTGTGTTCCAATTGGTGGGCATGGCCCGCCGTAGCCGATTCGCCCCCAGTCATTGATTCCTTCCAGGGTATCAGCGGGTAATCCAGCTGAGGGCACTTGCGCTGGCAATTTATCGATGGTGGCTGGAATATTGTAAAGAATCCAATGTACCCATGTCATTTTAGGCGCCTGCGGATCAGGTGCATCCGGGTCATCAATAATCAGGACCAGGCTTTTCGTACTTTCTGGCACTCCTGTCCAGACAAGCTCCGGTGAAGAGTCCTCACCGTCACAGGTGTGATGCGCCGGAATCAGGCCCTGATGAGAAAATGATGGAGATGTTAAACTGAGTGTCATGATTTTTTACGGCCAGAAAGTAGTTGAGAATATGCTTTTCATTACGAATAGCTTGTCCCACTTCCTTTTTCGGTTATCCAGATATGTCAGGCATGCAGCTTTATATTCAGCAACACAATGCTGCATGCGTTCATATTTGATTGATACTGTCCTAGCTAAGCTTTTGCAGGATCTTTCTTGCGCAGGAAGATGAAAGCACCTGCTATACCCACGCCAGCAAGCAGAATCAGTTCTATCATGCCAAAATTGGATCCGTGGTCGTGGCCGCCACCCTCTCCAATGTGCAACGGGATATTGACGGCTGTTTTGACATTGCCTGCGCCATCATCTGTTTCCAGTTGCACCTTATACTGTCCGACTTGTTCGAGATTGGTTGCAATAACGATAATACCAGATGAATATTTCTCGGCAGGCATATACAGTACCTCATGCGCGCCGTGTTCACTGCCTTCATGCCCTTCCATAAGCATCCTGACAGCGATAGGAACTTCACGTGTTTTGGCATCGGAAAGCTCAATTGTCATATTGATCTTTCCCGCATTGGGAACATGGCTGCAATATGAATGCATAGGAGGAATATTTCCCTCCGGAACTTCATAAATGCTGATCGCAACAGGAAAATCGCCATTTTCAATTTGACACCCCGAATCATCGTGGTGCCCCTCGTGTGCGAGCATAAGCTGAGCAGATGCGGGCAACGATGCTAGAGACATTGATATTGCAAGGCATAGCCCGGCAACGTATCTGTTTCGAAAAACCTTCTTCATATTTCCTCCACGTTATGATTTCGAATATTGGTGCTGTTTAAGTGTATTTCCTTTTGACCAGGTTTTTTATTTCAGCCCGGTTTTCTTGGTTAGAACGCAAACCATCACCGGATTGTATAACAAAAAACAAGCCAGGCAGCATAGCGATTTGTGTATGGCCATAGAATGCCCTGCTTCTGTTCTTACTGGATGAAAGTGTAGAAAGCCTGTTTGTTACTATATCAGCGTGTATGTATGATTCCTCGCGCCGGATTTATAGCTGACTGCTTGACTTTCAGCCGTAGTACTTCAGGATATTCAGCGGGTAGCTTCTCCCGGTGAGGTAGTCTTCAATACATTGCATTACCAGTGGTGTGCGATGAAGTGCCTGTTTTGCACGGATTTCATCTATGTTGAGCCAGCTTGTCCGTATGATGCCTGTATCAAGTTTTCTTTTGGGGTCAAAAGCAGTGACTTGACCAGAGAAGGTAAAGCGCAGGTAGGTGATGCCATTCGAGGCCGATGTCCAATGATAAATACCGGTTAATACTTCAGGCTGAAAGGTATGGCCGGTTTCTTCCAGTACTTCTCGACAGCACGCCTGTATGATGGATTCACCAGGCTCCAGATGGCCGGCCGGCTGGTTGAGTTTTATCTCGGTTCCTTTGGGAATTTCTTCTACCAGCAGATATTTGCCATTTTGTTCAATAACAGCGGCGACTGTAACATTGGGTTTCCAGATCATATTAAAAGATGGATCAGGATGGATTGTTTAAGAATTACAAACAGAAACTGTAAAAAATTCGACAATATCTATTTTATTGGCATTTTATAATGTAAATGGTGAGGTTGAGTCGCAATCAGCGGATTGTGGCACCGGGATATTTGATGAACATACCAGTATTTTTATAATTTAATCAACGATATGTATATTTCTTTCATCATTCCGGCTTTCAATGAAGAGCAACTGATCGAGCAGTGCCTGCGTTCGGTTACCGACGCGGTGGCGGCTAATCAATCATACGGCTACGCTCATGAGATCATCGTGGTGGATAACAATTCTACTGATGCAACCGCTCATCTGGCTAAACGAGCAGGCGCTCGGGTAGTTTTTGAGCCGATCAATCATATTGCGCGTGCTAGAACGGCTGGTGCGGATGCTGCCAAGGGTGAGTGGCTGATATTCATGGATGCCGATTGCCTGATGAATGCCGGGCTGGTGGGCGATATGTTTGAATTGATCAAACAAGGTAGGCACGTCGGTGCAGGCAGCACGGTTTATATGCCGGATCAGCCTTGGTGGGCGGAGGTTGTGTTGAAGTTATGGACGCTGCTGTCAGTGCAGCTTGGTTGGGCTGCTGGGGCGCTGATGGTATGCAATGCTGTCGCATTCAAAGAGGTGGGCGGGTTTGATTTGACACTGTACGCGGCAGAAGAAATCGAATGGAGCCAGAAACTCAAGCAGTATGGCCGCGAACGTAAACTTAAATTTACCATTCTGAACAACCATCCGCTTGAAACTTCTTCCAGGAAAACTAGGCTTTACAGTGGATGGGAGATTACCAGGCAATTTTTTTACCTGGTGCTGTCTCCCTTGGGCTCATTGCGCAATAAAAAGAAGCTGCCGATGTGGTATGACGGCAGGCGCTGACCGGAGAAAGGCCGATTTATTCCGCTACGCTGTTAATTCAGGTTGTATCACCCCGGAGAAAGCCGGAATCTGGAAAAGTCAGCCCGCCGGATGACGGGTTGCTTGCCTGATTATTCAGGCAGTTTCCAGATCGTAACGGATTCAGGGCTCGCAGGAATCAGAAAACACGACTTCACTGAAGCGTGCATTCGGAGTTAGCACCTGCAGTTTATCCAGCGAAATCAATTCGACCTGCTGTGATCCGGAACCAGTTTCCAGCAGCAAAAACTCCCGTTTCTCCGCATCCGTCAGAATATCCTTCGCCTTCCCTTCCACGGTTGACTGATCTTTCAGAATCAACCTGATCTGATAACCATACATACAGGCCACTTCGATATAGTCATGCAAATCACAGGAAATATGTTGAGTCATGGTATTTATCCAAATGGTTTAAATCACCGCTGTTTTCTTGGGTGGTAGCCATACTGCGCCTAATGAAGTAATTTTACCAATTCCGCAGAGATTAGACGTGCTCCATCCAGTGAAAGGTGATCATCATCACGATATAGTACCTTATCTTCTTTCATCGCCAGGCATTGTTGTTCATCACACAGTTGCGCTGCTGCATCAAATATCTTAACGGATGGATAATCCCTCAGAATTGACAGGATAAGATTGCGATATTCCCTGTTGCGCTCATCGAAATCTTTGCGTGGTATAGCGCAGGGGGTTTTTATACGATTTGTAAGTCTTAATGGACGGGAATCAATACAGGACTTAGGATCAAAACCCAATTCCGGGTTATCGAATACAAATATGACGTTTTTCGTTTTTGTCAGTGTATTCAATGTGCTTCGCATTGCAGATTCATAAATCACATAATGATCAGTCAAATCTGGATTGGCTGGTGACGTTAGCACCCAATCATATTCTGTTTCGGCAGCAAAATCATTGTAAGAAAAACCCTTGGATGAGAGATATAACGGGCCGCGCGCTGCCAAAATAACGGTTTTAATACTTTCAGATCCAGCAGCAATCTCAATTGCCTGTGCCGTGATCATCAGGCAGTTCTCGTTTTTGTCTTTTCGATCATAACTCGAGGTATTGAGGAGTGGCGGACAGCCTCCTGTGCCGATCATAAGAATATTCTCAGAGGTATCCATCAAGGCATCCCGTAGTCCCGGATAGAGGGAAACACCATGGGAATCACCGATTATCTGCACTGTTGGCGCTTCGTTTTTTGCCAGTCTGCAATAACCATCAATTTTTGGATTGAATTTTTCCTTGCACCAAGGTTCCTGATTTTCCGGGAGCCAGGGTGTGTTTTTGTCTGAAAATATTTCATTTTTGGCCATCATTTCCTTGATTTCTTCCCGGAATGGTAATCCATCTCTGGAATAGGTGTAATAGCCGGTGTAACCAATGAAAGCCGCCAGCACACACAAAGTTATAACTTTGTATGACATTGTCTGCCCAAACCGAATAGGTTTTTCAATCAAGTAATAGGTGAGTGCCGCCAGAATGAAGCTGAGTATTACAGCAGAGACACGGATACTACGTGGAGGAGTGTCAGATTCAATAATCCGGGCAAACGACAGGATTGGCCAATGCCAGAGATAGAGCGGGTAGCTGATTAGCCCGATCCAGATCATTGCTTTGTTTGCCAGCAGTTTACGATTTACGTATGCCTGCGGCCCGACAAGAATCAAGAGTACAGCACCTGCTACCGGGGCCAGTGCAGCAGGCCCAGGGAAAAGCATATCGCGGTTATAACCTGTAACTGCATAAACAATCAGAAGTAGACCGATTGCTGATGATGTATTTGCCAGTAGCGCATCACGTTCTTCATGTGCCGGAATTTCGCGAAAAATTACCCGATTGAATATACCAACATGAATGAATGAATCTTCTTGTGTGCGTCAAACGCATGGAAATAGGCGAGTATCGAGCCTATCATCAATTCCCAGAAGCGGGTTTGAGGAACAAAGAAAGCCTTTATGGCATTTTTATGGATACCTTTGTAACTTAGCCAGAATGAAATGCAGCCCAGGAGAATTACAAATGTGAGCGCGTTTAATCTGGCTTTCCATAACAGCCAGATTAAAAATGGATAGATCAGGTAGAACTGTTCCTCAATTGCGAGCGACCACAAATGCATAAGGGGTTTCAGTTCGGTTGCAACATCAAAATACCCGGCTTCTTTCCGCAGCACGAAATTTTCTACAAATCCCATGCCAGCAGCGATGTGTTTCCCAAGTTGCATGAACTCATCAGGTAATAGCGCGAAATACCCGAACATATAGCATGTACTTGTTACCACTATTAGCGCAGGAAAAAGACGTTTGATTCTTCGGGCATAGAATTCTGTGAAGGAAAAATTATTGTTTGCCAGGTTTTTGAACGCGATGAGCGAGATTAGATATCCCGAAATGACAAAAAAGATGTCAACTCCGATAAATCCACCTGGTGCGTAACGGGGGAAAGCATGGTAGGCAACAACAGGGAGAATGGCCAGTGCTCTCAGGCCATCAATATCTTGGCGGTATTTAGGACGAAAATTGTGCACTGACATACGTTTGCTTCACAGTAAAGATTTTTGAAGATGTATCAGAATTAAGTGCTCAGAGCAGATTGCCTGAGTCTGGTATCGAGCAGTTGCAGGCGTTCAGGGGTGCCGATATCCAACCACAAGCCCGGAAAATATGAACCGGTGGCTTTCCCGGCAGCAATGGCCTGGTGCAGCAGGGGAGCCAGTTTTTCAGCTTGATTGGGGAACACATTTTTGAAAAGTGTGGGGTGATAAACCCCGATGCCGCTGAAAGTGAGTTTTCGGCAATCCGGGCAGGTTGATTCAACCAGTTTGCCGGTATCGTCATGCAGGGAAAAATCCCCTTCTGGATGATGTGGCGGATTGTTTACCAAGATTAAGTGAGCCAACATTTGCTCTGAATCTGATTGCATCTGTTGCAGAACTGGTTGCAGGGCGGAGAAGTCCATATTGCAGAAGATATCAGCGTTGATGACTGCAAAAGGCTGATCTTTATCGGGATTAGTGAGCAATGGTAATGCATTGGCAATGCCGCCTGCGGTTTCCAGTACGATGGATTCCGGTGAATATTGAATATGGAGGCCATAGCGTTTGCCATCCTGCAGCGTAGCTTCAATCATATCGCCAAGGTAGGCGTGATTAATGACAACGCTGGAGAAACCAGCCTGTGCCAGTTTCTCCAGATGATACTCGATCAGCATTTTTTCACCTACCCGCAGCAGTGGTTTGGGGCAGGTATCGGTGAGTGGCTTCATGCGTTCCCCTTTGCCAGCCGCCAGGATCATGATTTTGAACATCAGGTGTTTCTTGATCAGAAGGTATAACCGGTTGCGGGTGTTTTGTCTTCCAGTTGATCCAGTAGTCGGGCCAGCGGATGAAGTTCGCCATAACGTTCACAGGTTTTTCGAAGATACTGCATGACTGTGGGCATGTCCTGCAAATAGGCGTCTTTCTGATCGCGATAGTGTAGTCGGGAAAAAACTCCCAGTACTTTGAGATGGCGTTGTACACCCATCCATTCAAAATCCCGGTAGAAACTGGGGAAATCGGCTGTAACGGGTAATCTGC
This sequence comes from Nitrosomonas eutropha, assembly GCF_900116685.1. GTDB lineage: Bacteria > Pseudomonadota > Gammaproteobacteria > Burkholderiales > Nitrosomonadaceae > Nitrosomonas > Nitrosomonas eutropha_A. The sequence continues at coordinate 34,211 of NZ_FPBL01000007.1, read as the reverse complement.
TCCGGCGTGCGCGTTCCCAGTAGCGGATTATCCAATCCAGTACCTGTGCTTCTTCCCATTGGATGTAGGCATCTTTGAACAGGGACACCAGATCATAAGTGATGGGGCCAAGGACGGCATCCTGAAAATCGATAATGCCGGGATTAGGGGAAGCTACCATCAGGTTGCGGCTGTGGTAATCACGGTGTACGAATACTTGCGGTTGTGCGAGATTGTTGTCAAGAATCAGATTGAAAACTACCTTTAGTATATTCTTTTGATCATCATTCGGCGCAACATGCAAATGGCGTGTCATGTACCAATCAGGAAAAAGTTCCAGCTCACTGGAAAGCAACCCCCGATCATACTCGTGGAAGGTGTTTTTCTGGCTGGCACTTTGTATCCTGATCAGTGCATCAATGGCATCCTGGTAGAGCTGATTGGCGTTTTCTGGCTTGGTGGTAAGTGCTTGCAGATAAGTGGTGGTGCCAAGATCGGATAACAGTAAAAAACCTTGATCCAGATTTTGTGCGACGATGTTGGGCACATGAATGGATGCTTTTGCAAATACACTGGCGGCATGCAGGAAAGGCCGGCAATCTTCCAGTTGTGGTGGCGCATCCATGGCAATCAGTGTTTCCCCGGGAAGGGATACGCGAAAATAGCGGCGAAAACTGGCATCTGCCGAGGCAGGCGACAAAGTGAAGGGTTGATTGGGATAGAGAGTTTTCAGCCAGTATTCCAAAAGTTGCAGACGGTTCATCGAGACTTATTGGTTGAAGGTAGATTAAAGGATGAATGATGCAGCTGTATACCGCCTGATAGTTGGATAGGAGCTGCTGATTTGTGTTTGCCTGTTCGTTTAAAATATGAGATTTTATCCCGGAAGCCGATAATAAAACTTTGAAATTTAATGGAGAGAAGAAATGCTGAATAAAAATGTACTGGATGAAATCGGCAGCAAGGTTAATGAAATCTTGGCGGGTAGCCCGGCTAAAGATATTGAGAAAAATATGCGTGCCATGTTGATGGGTGTTTTTTCCCGACTGGATTTGGTCACGCGGGAAGAATTCGATGTGCAACAGGAGATGATCAAGCGTACGCGTATCAGGCTGGCTGAATTGGAAGAGAAGGTGAACAAACTGGAGCAGCAGGCGCATCCATCAACAATGGCTGGGGGTACCGTAGAAGATGTAATGGATACTTCCGGCCCTGGGTCGGCCAATAATGGGCCGTACTGAGATTGGTTACGTTTTTTTCTGGTGATGCACTGGCTCATCATGTTTTGATCGTGTTCCTTTATGTCTCTGGCTATTCTGTATAGCCGTGCATTGTGTGGAGTAGATGCACCGCTAGTAACCGTAGAGGTGCATCTTGCTAACGGCCTGCCGAAATTTACTATAGTCGGACTTCCGGAAACGGAGGTCCGGGAAAGTAAAGACAGGGTGCGCGCCGCACTGCAGAATGGACGATTCAAATTTCCTGCCCGGCGTATCACGGTTAATCTTGCGCCGGCTGATTTACCCAAGGAAAGCGGGCGCTTCGATTTGCCTATTGCGTTGGGTATTTTGGCGGCAACCGGGCAAATTCCCGCAAATAAACTCGATCAGTATGAATGGGCAGGAGAGTTGTCTCTTGATGGTCGTCTGCGCCCGATTCGCGGCGCATTGGCCATGACTTACAGTGCTTCCCGTTCAGGCCGCAGTTTTGTTTTGCCGGAGCAAAATGCGGGTGAAGTAGCACTAGTCAAAGAGGCGACTATTTATCCTGCTGCTTCGCTGCTGCAGCTGTGTGCATATCTGACTGGGCAGGAGCCGTGGCAACCTTATCGTGGTGGACTGGCTGAGTTGGAATCAAATGATTATCCGGACATGGGAGATGTCAAGGGGCAAATGCAGGCCAGGCGCGCGTTGGAGATCGCTGCTGCAGGCGGGCACAGCATGCTGATGATTGGCCCGCCGGGTACAGGAAAAACCATGTTAGCCAAGCGTATTCCGGGAATTTTGCCGCCCATGACCGGGCAGGAGGCGCTGCAATCGGCCGCCATTCAATCTTTGGGGAGTGGCAGTTTTAATTTGGCCGACTGGAAGCGTCGCCCGTTCCGGTCACCCCATCATACTGCCTCGGCCGTGGCATTGGTGGGTGGGGGCAGTATCCCACGTCCGGGTGAGATTTCGCTGGCCATGCATGGAGTGCTGTTTCTTGATGAGTTGCCTGAATTTGATCGACGGGTTCTGGAGGTGCTGCGTGAACCGCTTGAATCCGGTCACATTACCATTTCACGCGCAGCACGCCGAGCAGATTTTCCAGCCAGATTTCAGCTTATTGCTGCAATGAACCCCTGTCCATGCGGATATCTGGGGCATTACACCAATAAATGTCGTTGTACACCTGATCAAGTGGCGCGTTATCGTGGCAAGGTTTCCGGTCCGCTACTGGATCGAATCGATATTCAGATTGAAGTCCTCGCTTTGCCGAAGGAGGATATGTTGCGCCCCGGGCCGGGTGAATCAAGCGCTGTTATTCGGGAACGGACGTTGGTTGCCCGGCAGCGCCAGTTAAATCGTCAAAACGTACCCAACACGGGATTGGGGGTGCAGGAAATTGAAAAATACTGTGTTTTGGATGCGGAGGGTAAGCGAATGCTGGAACGAGCCATGACCCATTTGAATATTTCAGCACGGGCTTATCACAGAATATTGAAGCTGGCTCGAACCATTGCAGATTTGTCAGGCAGTGAGTCTATTTTGGGAAAGCATGTGGCGGAAGCTATTCAGTATCGCCGTATGGGTATAAATTAATTGTTCGGGCTGGTTGAATCAGTAGTAGTCAGCGGTACGCGCACAATTTTCAAATCTTGTAAATTCGCCTAAAAAAGTCAGATCGACCTTGCCAATAGGCCCGTTACGCTGCTTGCCGATGATGATTTCAGCAATACCCTTGTCCTGAGTATCCGGATTATAAACTTCATCCCGATAAATAAATAAAATAACATCTGCATCCTGCTCGATGGCGCCTGATTCACGCAAATCAGACATAATTGGGCGTTTGTTGGGGCGTTGTTCAAGGCCGCGATTCAGCTGCGACAAAGCAATTACAGGAACCTGCAATTCTTTTGCCAGTGCTTTCAGTGAGCGTGAGATCTCTGAAATTTCGGCAGCGCGGCTTTCACTGTTGGGCGAAGTGGATGACATGAGTTGCAGGTAGTCAATAATGATGAGCCCTAGCCCTTCATGCTGACGATACAAACGCCGAGCGCGGGCACGCAGCTCTAAAGAGTTCAGTGCGGCACTTTCGTCAATAAATATCGGCGCATCGTTCAGCTTTCCTAATGCATGGGTGAGCCTGGGCCAGTCATCATCATCCAGTTGGCCTGTGCGTACTTTGTGCTGATCCAATCGCCCGATTGAGCCCAACATACGCATGGCAAGCTGTGCGCCCCCCATTTCCATGCTGAATACTGCCACTGGTTTGCCAGCTTCCAATGCGACATGTTCTCCAATATTGAGTGCAAAGGCGGTTTTTCCCATTGAAGGCCGCCCGGCAACGATGATCAGGTCACCGGCTTGGAAACCAGAAGTTTTTTGATCGAGATCGCTGAAGCCGGATGGAATGCCGGTAATATCGCTGGGATTACTCCGGTTATAGAGCATCTCGATTCGCTCGACTACTTGTTTGAGCAATGGCTGGATATCAACAAATCCTTGTTTTCCGTGCGCACTTTGTTCGGCGATTTCAAATATTCTGCTTTCTGCTTCATCCAACAAATTGCCCGCAGAGCGGCCTGCAGGATTGTAAGCTGAATCAGTTATTTGTGTGCTGACTTGCGCCAGCTTGCGCATGATTGAGCGTTCCCGCACGATTTCCGCATAACGGCGGATGTTGGCAGCAGACGGGGTATTCTGTGCAATGGCACCGATATAGGCCAGTCCACCCGCGTGTTGCAGTTGGGCCGCATTTTCAAGAGATTCTGCAACAGTTATTACATCTGCTGGCTTGCTTTGTTCTATAAGACGGCATATGTGTTGGTAAATGAGTTGATGATCCTGGCGGTAGAAATCACTCTCGATAATGATGTCCGCTACTTTGTCCCATGCCTGATTATCCAGCATGAGTCCACCAAGAACGGATTGTTCAGCCTCGATGGAGTGGGGCGGAAGCTTGTAAATACTGTTATCAGCAAGGTTCTGAATAAAGTTGGTCGTGGGTTGATTCATGTGAATTAATGGTGGCTAACAGCCAGGGTCGGGATGGTAGTGTCTGATGGAGAAACAAAAAAAGGACCGGGGGTAGTCCTTTTTTTGTTTAGTCTTTACCCGGTAGTGTCAGGTTGTTGTTTCGCCCAACACCGATACAGTAATATGAGCCGATACCTCGTTATGCAGTGCAACGATAACCGTATAGTCACCCACCTGTTTGATTTGTCCCTCAGGCATGCGAATCATGGACTTTTCAATTGCAAAGTCCTGTTTGCACAACTCTTCGGCAATATTTGCACTGGTGACTGATCCAAAAAGTTTGCCATCCACACCTGCTTTCTGGGAGATTTGTATGAGCAGTCCGTCCAGTTTTGCTGCCTGTGTGCCCGCTGCATCTAAAATATCGGCTTGTTTCTTTTCCAGCTCCGCGCGTTGTGTTTCAAATTCAGCTATAACCCTTTCGGTTGCTCTCTTTGCTTTTCCCTGAGGGATCAGATAATTGCGAGCATACCCTGGTTTGACATTCACAATACTGCCCAGTGAACCAAGCTTGATGATTTTCTCTAACAAAATTACTTGCATGCTGTTTCTCCCGATTGCTTAGTGCTGATCAGTATAGGGTAATAACGCCAGGAAACGGGCGCGTTCGATGGCTAAGTTTAATTGACGTTGATAGTATGCGCGCGTACCTGTAATTCGAGCCGGTATGATTCTGCCATTCTCGCTGATAAAGTCTTTCAGCAGATCAACATCTTTATAGTCTATTTTTTTAATTCCCTCAGCTGTAAACCGACAGAATTTCTTGCGTTTAAATAGCGGCCGGTTTGCCATCCGGTCTTTCATCTTGTTCTTTGCATCTTTGTTTCTTGAGAATCTCATGTTATTTCTCCATTAAGAGCGTACATATTTGGTATTTGTTTTCAGATAATTCTGGCATCACTAACATGCAAAACCAGCTGGTTACTTAAGCGATTTTTTTTTGTAACGAAGCCGGTAAGTTCGACATGACTGCCAGATCCCAAGCGAGCAATTTTTTCAGCCATGCCTGCCATGGCGACTGCCGCGAGTTCAAATTCAATCTTGCGCTGGATACCAGCTTCTTCCTGGCTGGAAACGTGGCTCAGTCTAAACTCGACGATCATAATACCAACAGGCGTATAGCGAGGTATATTCAGATCAACAATCTTTCCACCGATAATCACCTGATTCAGGTTCGATGGAAACTTCATATCAGGATTGAGGATCGTTTTCCTCAGTTGCTGCTTGTGTGTCACTAGGCGAGTCATCGGCTGTGCTCACTCTGGGAGACGAAGTGCTCCTGCTATTTTCATCGGGCTTCGGTTTATCTTCTTGCATCATAGGGGAGGGAGTTGTAACCGGGCCATTCATGCGGATAACAAGGTGGCGAAGAATAGCATCATTAAATTTAAAGCTATGCTCCAATTCATTGAGGGATTCTTGATCGCATTTGATGTTCATTAAAATGTAGTGCGCTTTATGCAGTTTTTGTATGGGATAGGTGAGTTGTCTGCGTCCCCAATCTTCCAATCGGTGAATTTCTCCAGATCTTTCAGTGATGATGTTGCTATAGCGCTCAATCATGGCAGATACTTGCTCGCTTTGGTCTGGGTGAACAATAAATATAATTTCGTAATGTCTCATAATTTCCTTGTGGGTAAAGCCTTCTTGCAACGTTTTCAGTGTAGAACGTGGAAGTAAGGCAAGGGATCAGCTTAAAACTCATGCATCGATGTTGTATCGAATTACATTGATAAACCTGTTGCTTCTGTGAACATTTAAACAACGGTTTTATAATTCTACTTAATCAATGACTAAACTTCAAAAAAATTGGATTTTTCTTTTTTGAGCGTACGCAGGATTTGTAAAATACGAATAGAAGGTTTGGATGTAAATGAGTTTAAGTAAGTAAATATGCGGACAGCACCTAAATCACAGAAAAATATAGAAAATATTAAGTTAAAGCCGATATTTCTCATTCGCATTGACTGGGTGGGGTGATCAAGGTAGAATCGCCGCACTTTTTTAGGGACATTTCATTTTTTAATTTTTTGACATATCTGCTTGTATTAATGTTTCAGATTAAGAACAGACCGCTTGGCATTGTTCTGCTCTGGCAGCTGGTATTTGCATGTGTTGTTGCTGTTATCTGTGGCTTGCTGTCAGGTATAAATGGTGCATTCTCCGGTTTTTTCGGTGTGCTAGTCAGCGTGGTTGCGGGAGGAGCTTACGCAGTTTTGATATCGAGGCACAGTGGATATTCTGCAGGTGATGTTTTGCGCACGGCACTTCGTGCGGAGGCTGTGAAAATATTTTTAATAGTAATGCTGTTATGGATCGTATTTGCAGCATATAAAGATTTGAAGCCTGTTATATTTATTGGTTCGTTTGCTGCTGCTGTATTGATATCAAGCATGGCAGTGTTTGTTTCAGAAAAGCCTCGTGTTAAAAAACATATCAATTAACGTAATAAAGGTAGGTAGATGTCAACTGAAGCTGAGTTAAACCCAACATCGTACATACAGCATCACTTAACACATAAGACGATGAGCATCGGAGAGGGTTCGTTCTGGGTTTTGCATGTCGATACACTGGTGATGTCGTTGATACTTGGTGTAATCAGCCTTGGCTTTATTTGGATGGTTGTTAGGAAAGCTACGTCGGGAGTTCCCAGTAAAACACAGGCTTTTGTCGAGTTGTTGATAGAATTTATAGATGATCAGGTAAAAAATACATTCCACGGAAATCGTCACGCCTTTGTTGCTCCAGCGGCACTAACAATTTTTGTCTGGGTTCTTCTGTTGAATTCCATGGATTTTTTGCCTATCGATATTATGGCGTGGATTTACGAACACTTGTTCGGCCTGCATAACTGGCGAGGTGTGCCAACAGCAGATGTCAATACAACTTTTGCACTTGCGCTTTCTATCTGGGTGCTGACAATTTATTTCAGTATTAAGGTAAAGGGTTTTGGAGGGTGGATTAAAGAATTGTTTTGTGCTCCTTTCGGCAAAAATCCTATATTGTGGCCGTTCAATTTGTTGCTGAACCTGATTGAATACATCTCAAAGCCTTTGTCTCATTCTTTGCGACTTTTTGGGAACATGTATGCTGGTGAGATTATTTTTATGTTGCTCGGCATGTGGGCGGCAACAGGGGTCGCTGGTACAATTTTTGGGGCTGTCCTCGGCGTTGGTTGGGCAATTTTTCACATACTGATCGTGGTGTTGCATGCGTTTATATTTATGATATTGGCTGTAGTTTATCTTTCTATGGCGCATGAGTCACATTGATTTATAAGGTTTTTTGTTATTAACTTGAACTAAAGGGAAAAATATGGATAACGTTCAATTTCTTGCAATGATTCAGGCGTATACCGGAATTGGTATTGGGCTAATGATTGGTTTGGGTGCGGCAGGTGCATGTATTGGTGTGGGTGTGATGTGTGGCCGATTTTTGGAAGGTGCGGCTCGCCAGCCTGAAATGATTCCCACCTTGCAGGGTAAGGTATTCTTGTTGCTGGGGTTGACTGATGCTTCATTTATTATTGCCGTAGGTTTAGCAATGCTTTTTGCATTTGGTAACCCATTGTTAGCTGTTGTACAGTAAATCATTGAATTAGTTGCTGAATGTAAATAAGGGGCTGTTATGAATATAAATTTCACATTGGTCTCGCAAGCGATAGCTTTTTCCATATTTATATGGTTTTCCACAAAGTTTGTGTGGCCGTATTTATCGCGTGCTATTGAAGAGCGTCAGCAGAAAATAGCGGATGGCTTGGCAGCAGGTGAGCGTGGTAAGAAGGAATTGGAGCTTGCCAGCCAGCGTTCATCAGAGGTGTTGAAAGAAGCCAAACAGCGTGCGGGTGAGATCGTTATTCAGGCGGAAAAAAGAGCTTCTGACATCATAGAAGAAGCTAAAAAGAATGCTCGAGTTGAGGGTGAAAAAATTCTAGCCGGAGCTAAAGCAGAAATTCAGCATGAGATTTTTAGTGCGCGTGAGTCATTGCGTCAACAGGTGGCGGGGTTGGCAGTGCAAGGTGCTTCAAAAATTCTGCGTCGTGAAGTAAATGCCAAGGCTCATGCTGATCTACTGGCATCAATAGAGACAGAGTTAAAATAAATGGCTGAAGCGATAACAATAGCACGACCGTATGCAGAGGCAGTTTTCAGACTTGCTCAAGGAAGTGGATCTTTGTCACTCTGGTCGGAGATACTTGGGATTGTCAGCTCTGTTATTCAGGAATCTCAGGTAAATGCTTTAATCGGTAACCCACAAATCCCATCAATAAAACTGCGTGAAATCGTTTTTAGTATTTGTGATAAAGAGCTAAATGAAGATGGAAGGCGTTTAATTTCATTGTTGATTGAAAATGGACGGCTGCTTGTATTGCCGCAGATAAGCGAGCTGTATGAGCAACTTAAGGCGCAACATGAGAGTGTGCTTGAAGCGGAAATAGTATCGGCATTTCCTCTTGAATCGTATCAGCTGGAAAAGCTCATATCGGTTCTTGAGGCAAAATTTCAGCATAAAGTAAAGGCTCAGGTAAGTGTGGATAGTGGGCTTATTGGTGGCGTAAAAATTGAAATCGGTGACCAGGTGATTGACAGTTCTGTGTCCGGAAAGCTGGAAGCTATGGCGGCGACTCTCAAAGGCTAGGAGTGATATAAAATGCAGTTAAATCCATCAGAAATCAGTGAATTAATCAAGAGTAAAATTGAAGGCCTTTCCGTTACATCGGAATTTCGTACGCAGGGGACTATTGTATCGTTGACGGATGGTATCGTTCGAGTGCATGGTCTTTCTGATGTAATGCAAGGTGAGATGTTGGAGTTTCCGGGTGGGACGTATGGTCTGGCGTTAAATTTGGAGCGTGATTCGGTTGGTGCGGTTATCTTAGGTGCTTACGAACATCTTACGGAAGGAGATATCGTAAAATGTACTGGCAGAGTTCTTGAGGTTCCTGTAGGAGAGGCTTTGCTGGGTCGTGTCGTAAATGCTTTAGGGCAGCCGATTGATGGTAAAGGACCTATAGCTGCACAAGGAATGGAGCCAATAGAGAAAATTGCTCCTGGCGTCATATCACGTAAATCAGTTGATCAACCAATGCAAACAGGCTTGAAATCGGTTGATTCAATGGTTCCGATCGGAAGAGGGCAGCGTGAGTTGATCATTGGGGATCGGCAGACAGGTAAAACAGCAGTTGCAATTGATGCGATCATTAATCAAAAGGGTGAAGATATGATCTGCATCTATGTTGCAATAGGCCAGAAAGCTTCATCAATTGCAAACGTGGTGCGTAAACTGGAAGAAGTTGGTGCCATGGCATATACCATTGTGGTAGTGGCTTCTGCTTCTGAATCAGCAGCTATGCAATATATTGCACCTTATTCTGGCTGTACCATGGGTGAATATTTTCGTGACAAGGGGCAGGATGCGCTGATTGTCTATGATGACCTAACGAAGCAGGCATGGGCTTATCGTCAGATTTCTTTGTTGTTGCGCCGACCTCCTGGTCGTGAGGCTTATCCAGGAGACGTTTTCTATCTTCACTCTCGTTTATTAGAAAGAGCAGCAAGAGTGAATGCTGATTATGTTGAAAAAGCTACTGGTGGAAAAGTAAAAGGAAAAACAGGATCGCTAACTGCGTTACCTATTATTGAAACTCAAGCAGGTGACGTAACGGCATTTGTACCTACTAACGTAATTTCAATTACGGATGGTCAGATATTCCTTGAGTCTGATTTATTTAATGCAGGTATACGTCCGGCAATCAATGCTGGTGTTTCAGTTTCCAGAGTTGGAGGTGCTGCTCAGACTAAGGTCATCAAAAAACTAGGCGGTGGTATTCGTTTGGCTTTGGCGCAATATCGTGAACTTGCTGCCTTCGCACAGTTTGCTTCTGATCTTGATGAGGCCACACGTAAGCAACTGGAGCGTGGAAAAATGGCTACAGAGTTAATGAAGCAAGCGCAGTACGCTACATTAAAAGTTTCAGAGATGGCATTAACACTGTTTGCGTTGAATAAAGGTTATTTTGATGATGTTGACATTAAACGCGCTCTTGCTTTTGAGTCTGCATTAAAAAGCCATGTTCGTAGTCATCATGCTGCAATACTGGATAAGATCGAGACATCCAAGGAGCTTGACGCTGAAACAGAAAAGGCGTTAGAAGCAGCTATTCAGGAATTTAAGCAGAACGGGATATACTAACCCATGGCAAGCAGCAGAGAAATACGAAACAAAATCAAAAGCATTAAAAATACACAAAAGATTACGCGTGCGATGGAAATGGTTGCTGCCTCCAAGATGAGAAAAGCACAGGATCGCATGAAAAAGGCGCGTCCTTATGGTGAAAAAATTCGTAATGTGGCCGCACATATGAGCAAGGCGAGTGTTGAGTATCGTCATCCTTTTCTGATTGACCGTAATTCTGTTAAAAGAGTAGGAATTATTGTTGTGACATCGGATAAAGGGTTATGTGGCGGGCTGAATACTAATGTATTGCGTAGAGCTCTCAATGAAATACGAGTTTGGGGAGCCGAGGGCGAACAAATAGAAGTTTGCTGCATAGGTAACAAAGGTTTGGGGTTCATGAGTCGTCTCGGTGTACAGGTAATTTCACAGGTTACTGGCTTAGGTGACGCGCCTAATATGGAAAAACTGATAGGCGCAGTTAAGGTTGTCTTGGATGCTTATACTGATGACCATTTTGACAGGGTGTATATTTTCTATAACCGTTTTGTCAACACTATGAAACAAATACCGGTTATGGAGCAACTTCTCCCACTGACTGACGAGCATATGGGGGATGATAATAATGAAGCCAAATCTGCTCGCGCTCCATGGGATTATATTTATGAACCTGAAGCCAAGCCTGTTATTGACGATATTATGATCAGGTATATAGAGGCACTCGTATATCAGGCAGTTGCTGAAAATATGGCTTCCGAGCAGTCAGCAAGGATGGTTGCTATGAAAGCAGCCTCCGATAATGCTGGTAATTTAATTGACGAACTGACACTTATTTATAACAAATCTCGTCAGGCAGCTATTACCAAAGAACTTTCAGAAATCGTCGGCGGAGCAGCAGCTGTTTAAGTATTGTAAATTTGTATTTAGGGAAAAGTGATGAGCCATCAAGGAAAGATCGTTCAATGCATTGGCGCGGTAATCGACGTGGAATTTGCATCAGAGGGAATACCAAAAGTATATGACGCTCTGGTAATGGAAGGATCGGAATTAACACTGGAAGTACAGCAGCAGTTGGGAGATGGAGTTGTCAGAACCATTGCACTTGGATCGTCAGATGGTCTGAGGCGAGGAATGATGGTTACCAATACCCAAAAGCAGATATCGGTTCCTGTTGGTACCAAGACGCTGGGGCGCATTATGGATGTCCTCGGTAGGCCCATTGATGAAATGGGAGAAATCGGTGCAGAATCATTCATGCCCATTCATCGGACTGCTCCTGCTTTTGATGAACTGTCAGCCTCGACGGAGCTGTTGGAAACTGGGATTAAAGTTATTGATTTGATTTGTCCTTTTGCCAAGGGAGGCAAGGTTGGGCTTTTCGGTGGTGCTGGTGTAGGAAAAACTGTCAACATGATGGAGCTTATCCGTAATATCGCAATTGAGCATAGCGGATACTCGGTATTTGCTGGTGTGGGCGAGAGGACACGGGAAGGAAACGATTTCTATCATGAAATGAAAGATTCCAATGTATTAGACAAGGTGGCATTGGTTTATGGTCAGATGAACGAGCCACCTGGAAACCGTTTGCGTGTTGCGCTAACAGGTTTGACGATGGCTGAAGCATTTCGTGATGAAGGGCGTGATGTTTTGTTCTTTGTGGATAATATTTATCGTTACACACTGGCGGGGACAGAGGTTTCTGCATTATTAGGGCGTATGCCGTCTGCAGTTGGATATCAACCGACACTTGCGGAAGAAATGGGGCGCTTACAGGAAAGAATTACCTCGTCTAAAACGGGTTCAATTACATCAATTCAGGCTGTATATGTACCGGCTGATGATTTGACCGATCCATCTCCGGCAACGACGTTTGGTCACCTTGACGCTACTGTGGTGTTGTCACGGGATATCGCTTCTCTTGGGATTTATCCTGCTGTTGATCCACTCGATTCGACTTCACGTCAATTAGATCCTTTGGTTGTTGGCGAAGATCACTACAACACAGCACGTGAAGTTCAGCAAACATTACAGCGTTACAAAGAGTTGCGTGACATCATTGCTATTTTAGGTATGGATGAGCTTTCACCAGAAGATAAATTATCGGTTAGTCGCGCACGAAAAATACAAAGATTCCTGTCGCAACCATTTTTTGTTGCCGAAGTCTTTACAGGCTCACCCGGAAAATATGTTTCATTAAAAGAAACTATTAAGGGGTTCAAAGGGATTATTAATGGTGAGTATGATGATATTCCCGAACAGGCTTTTTACATGGTGGGTGGAATTGAAGAAGTACTAGAGAAAGCTAAGTCATTCCAATAATAAATATCTATTTTATAGGTAATCAATGGGTACGATATTCCACTTGGATATAGTAAGTGCAGAAGAATCGATTTATTCTGGACCTGCAGAATTCATTGTTGCTCCGGCGGTGATGGGGGAGGTAGGAATATATCCTCAGCATACCCCCATGCTTACTCGTATCAAGTCAGGCGTGGTACGGGTAAAGGCACCACTTCAAGATGATGAAGAAATTTATGTTTCGGGTGGTATGCTTGAAGTACAGCCTGATGTTGTAACAATTTTGGCAGATACTGCTGTGCGTGGGCAGGACTTAGATGAAGCCAAAGCCTTAGAAGCTAAGCGCAAAGCAGAAGAAATCATGAAAAATAAGACTTCTGAAATTGAATATGCTCGAGCACAAGCTGAGTTAATTGAAGCAACAGCCCAATTGGCAGCTATCCGGAAGCTAAGAAAAAGGAGACACTAGAGCTGTCTAATTAGTGTTCAATGGTAGTCTGTTTATAAAAAAGGGCGATTAATAATCGCCCTTTTTTATAAACAGAAGGCATTTTTGCTACCTGTCTTATTTATTCCACCCTTTCCCTTTCCAGTACACTTGGTTTGCGTGTGTTTGTCACAGATAATTGGCAAAAGTGATAGATAATTCTTAGTTTGGCAGATATACCCCGGATAGCATAATCATCAACAAAGCATTTCAAGTAAGGACTGACTCGTGTTACAAATTGATGTCGTCGTACTGGCAGCTGGTATGGGTAAAAGGATGCGATCAACTTTACCTAAAGTCTTGCATCCTTTGGCTGGGAAACCTATTTTATCCCATGTTTTAGATACTGCGCGTGCCCTGTCTCCTGCAAAAATATGTGTGATCTACGGGCATGGCGGAGAGCTGGTTCGGCAAACTGTTGGTAATGATCCTGATCTTATCTGGGTAAAACAGGCGCAGCAGTTGGGGACAGGGCACGCAGTAAAGCAAGCTCTGCCTTGCTTGAGGAAGAATGGTATTACGCTGGTTTTATTCGGTGATGTACCGTTGGTAAAGAGCAATACACTTAAATCCCTGGTCGATAAAGCATGTGAAGATAATCTTGCTTTGCTGACTGTTGAATTGAATAACCCTGCCGGTTATGGGCGTATCATACGCGATCCTCAAACAAATCGTGTCCAAGCAATTGTAGAAGAACGGGATGCTCTGCCATCGCAGAAAAGAATCCATGAAATTAACACAGGTATCATGGTTCTTCCGAATATGTATCTGGAAAGCTGGCTCGATAGGCTAAGTAATGCCAATACTCAAGGGGAATATTACCTTACTGATATTATTGCAATGGCCGTTAATGATGGAGTCCGAATTGAGACTTCCAGCCCCGCATCTGATTGGGAAGTGGTTGGAGTAAACGACAAGATTCAATTGTCTGACTTGGAGCGTACCCATCAGCAAGATGTTGCAAGGAAGCTTATGGAACAGGGGGTGACGTTTGCTGATCCAGCGCGCTTTGATGTGCGCGGTCAGCTGGTTTGCGGAAATAATGTTGAAATTGACGTCAATTGCATATTTGAAGGTAATGTACGCTTGGGTGATAACGTGAAGATTAGCGCAAACTGCATACTTAGAAACGTAGCCATCTCGGATGGATCGATTGTTCATCCTTTTAGCATGATAGAAGATACAGAAATAGGTGAAAATTGTCGTGTTGGCCCTTATGCTCGCATCCGACCGGGGACACAACTCGCCGATGCTGTACATGTTGGAAATTTTGTCGAAATTAAGAATAGTCATATAGCCTCCGGGAGTAAGGTCAATCACCTCAGCTATATTGGTGATACTGAAATGGGCAGGCGGGTGAATATTGGTGCTGGTACGATTACCTGTAATTATGACGGAGCTTTTAAATACCAAACGATCATTGAAGATGACGTGTTTATTGGCTCTGATTCGCAGTTGATCGCTCCGGTAACGGTGACTAAGGGATCGACAATTGGCGCTGGATCCACTATTACGCGTGATACGCCTGAAGGTCAGCTAACATTATCCCGGATTAAACAAATAAGTATTGCCAACTGGAAGCGGCCGGAAAAAAACAAGGATTGATGTTGTTTATACAAGGTAGAGCTGAATAGAGGACAGGTTATGTGCGGTATTGTAGGTGCAATTGCGAAAAATGATGTTGTACCGTTTTTATTGGAAGGATTATCCAGGCTTGAGTACCGTGGTTATGACTCGGCGGGAATCGTGATTGCAGATGGTACATTGCACAGATTGCGGACAACGGGCCGTGTTTCGGAGCTGAGCAAGCTGGTTCATGCCGGAGGAACATCAGGATTTACCGGTATTGCGCATACCCGTTGGGCAACGCATGGTGCGCCTTCTGAGCGGAATGCCCATCCGCATTTTTCTGGTGACCAAAGAAAAATTGCCGTTGTACATAACGGTATTATTGAAAATCACGAAACTCTCCGGCAACGTTTACAGCAAGAGGGATTTAAATTTCTGTCAGATACCGACACCGAAGTAATTGCTCATTTGATTTCGCTTTATCTTCGTGAGACCGATGATTTGCTGGATGCTGTCTGCCATTCCCTTGAGGAGTTACAAGGCGCATATGCTATCGCTGTTATGGAAGAGTCGCGTCAGGATCGCATTGTCGTTGCCAGAAATGGAGCTCCACTCTTGCTTGGGATAGATGATGATGGACTTTATGCTGCTTCTGATGCCTCTGCGCTAGTACAGATTACACAGAGAATTGTGTATCTTGAAGAAGGAGATGTCGCGGAGTTATCCAGTGATGGATATCGTATTTTGAATTGCCTGGATACGGTAAAAGGCTGTGAAGTTACCCGTGAAGTAATTGAGAGCAGCTTGACACGGGATGCGGTGGAGTTAGGTCCATATTCGCATTTTATGCAAAAGGAGATCTTTGAGCAGCCGGTTGCTGTGGCAAATACTCTGGAAATGGTGTTGAATGCACAATCAGTGTCTCCTCAATTATTTGGCAGTGAAGCACAAACTATTTTTGCCCAGACTCAGGGAATACTGATACTTGCTTGCGGGACTAGCTATCATGCTGGTCTGGTTGCAAAATACTGGCTGGAAACAATTGCAAGACTTCCTTGTAATGTCGAGATTGCCAGTGAATATCGATATCGCAATCCAATTGCTGATCCGGCTACGCTGGTTATTGGCATTTCCCAATCCGGTGAAACTGCGGATACTCTGGCTGCGCTAAGTTATGCCAAGTCATTAGGCCATCGCTACAACCTGGCAATTTGTAACGTGCCGGAAAGTGCCCTGGTCAGGCAAACCAATCTGCGCTTCCTGACTCGTGCCGGTCCTGAAATTGGAGTTGCTTCCACAAAAGCTTTCACTACGCAGCTGGCGGTTTTGCTGTTGTTTACAGCAGTACTTGCAAAGATACGCGACAAATTGCCGCTTGAAGACGAACAGAAAATGATTGCCGCATTACGGCATTTGCCAGTTGCGATACAGCGTGCGCTTCAAAGTGAGCCGGAAATTAAAAAATGGGCAGGAGATTTTTCCCAGAAACACCATGCTCTATTTTTGGGGCGTGGCGTACACTATCCAATCGCATTGGAGGGGGCGCTGAAGCTTAAGGAGATTTCGTATATTCACGCTGAAGCTTATGCCGCAGGTGAACTCAAGCACGGCCCGCTTGCACTTGTAGATAGTGGAATGCCTGTAGTTGCCATAGCCCCGAATGATGTGCTACTGGAAAAGCTGAAATCCAATTTGCATGAAGTGCGTGCACGCGGAGGGGAGTTATACGTCTTTGCAGATGCAGATTCACGTATTGAGGAGAGTGAAGGGGTGCATATTATTCGCATGGATGAATATGGGGGTGTACTTAGTCCCATTTTGCATACCATTCCGTTACAGCTACTGGCTTATCACGTGGCTTTGCAAAAGGGTACTGATGTTGATAAACCCAGAAATCTGGCAAAATCCGTTACGGTTGAGTAATTGAGCCGCTTTGATTTTCAGCTTGAGATTAAAGTATCCAAGTATTCACTGGTCCGCAGGAAAAACGACCAGCCAGACGCACAGCTGCGGCATGCTTTATACAATGCCGCTGGAATGGTAGCATTGTAGCCTTTCAATGATTAGAGGAAGTCAATGGCTGGTCATAGCAAGTGGGCCAATATTAAGCATAAAAAGGCCGCGCAAGATGCAAGACGAGGAAAGATCTTTACTCGTCTGATTAAGGAAATTACAGTTGCTGCCCGGCTGGGTGGTGGGGATCCTGGTAGTAATCCCCGGTTAAGATTGGCGATGGATAAAGCCTTTGGACATAACATGCCAAAGGATAATGTCGAGCGTGCGATCAAGCGCGGGTGTGGTGAGCTCGAAGGCGTTAACTATGAGGAAATTCGCTACGAAGGCTATGGGGTATCCGGGGCTGCTGTCATGGTTGATTGCATGACGGATAACCGTACACGAACCGTGGCGGATGTTCGCCATGCATTTACCAAGCACGGGGGTAACCTGGGAACGGATGGTTCTGTCTCTTATTTGTTCACACATTGTGGCCAATTATTATTTGCGCCAGGTATTGATGAAGCGCAGTTACTGGAGGTTGCACTCAATGCGGGCGCGGAAGATGTTATCGATAATGATGATGGCAGTCTGGAAGTTATTACCAATCCGGATACATTTGTAACAGTCAAGGACGAGCTGGAAAATGCTGGTTTTAAGGCTGAACTGGCTGAGGTAACCTGGAAGCCAGAAAACGAAGTCTTTCTGCAGGGTGATGATGCAATCAGAATGCAGAAGCTGTTGGATGCTCTGGAAGATATAGACGATGTACAGGATGTTTATACCACTGCAGTCTTAGATATTTGATCTTGCTACCTTCCGGCAAGAGTATCCGCATACTGGGCATTGACCCTGGCTTACGTATCACAGGTTTTGGTGTTATCGAAAAAAATGGAAGCCAACTAACCTACCTTGGGAGTGGCTGTGTAATAACCGAAAAATCCGGTTTGCCGGATCGCTTGAAGACTATCCTTGATGGACTGAATGAAATTATTTTGCAACACCAGCCGGAGCAGGTTGCTGTAGAACAGGTTTTTGTCAATATCAATCCCAAATCGACGCTGTTGCTCGGGCAGGCTCGCGGTGCCGCAATTAGTGCAGCAGTTCTTCATGAACTTTCCGTGTATGAATATACTGCTCTGCAAATCAAGCAATCTGTAGTGGGGAATGGTCATGCCCGGAAAGAGCAGGTGCAGGAAATGGTGATGCGATTGTTGAGGCTGGGAGAACGCCCTCGCCCGGATGCGGCTGATGCGTTGGCCTGTGCCATTTGCCATGCTCATGGAGGAACAGGTTTGCTTGCCCTGAGTGTACGCAATCATCTGAAACGAGGTAGTTGTCTGTGATTGGCAGAATTACCGGGTTGCTGCTTGAGAAACATCCTCCGTTGGTACTGGTTGACGTACAAGGTACCGGTTATGAAATTGACGTGCCGATGAGTACCTTCTGCAAATTACCTGATATTGGCAAAAAAGTAACGCTC
Source organism: Nitrosomonas eutropha (assembly GCF_900116685.1). Classification (GTDB taxonomy): domain Bacteria; phylum Pseudomonadota; class Gammaproteobacteria; order Burkholderiales; family Nitrosomonadaceae; genus Nitrosomonas; species Nitrosomonas eutropha_A. The sequence goes on along the minus strand of NZ_FPBL01000007.1, from coordinate 15,988 downwards.
CATACCCATTTATGGGTGCGTGAGGATGCACATTTGCTGTTTGGTTTTATGACGGAACAGGAACGTACTCTTTTTCGCCAGCTTACAAAAATTTCTGGTATTGGTGCGAGAACAGGTTTAGCGATCTTGTCTGGCCTAAACGTCACAGATCTCCATCAAGCTGTGGTATCGCAGGACAGTATTCGCCTAACCAAAATCCCCGGAATTGGAAAGAAGACGGCGGAGCGTTTATTACTGGAGTTGCGCGATAAGATCGACCCAGTAGCGATCCTTTCTGAAACGGGAGTGGTTGCATCTAACGTTGACAAAGACATTCTCTCTGCATTATTAGCACTAGGCTATAATGGCCGCGAAGTTAACCGGGCATTAGAGCAGCTGTCAGAAGGCGTTACGGTATCTGATGGTATTATGCAGTCACTTAAATTTTTGTCGAAAGTAAAATAACGTTTTGGCTGATCTTAAATGATTGAATCGGATCGGATTATCACTGCCTCTCCGTTTTCTTCTCAAGAAGAAGTAATAGAACGTGCGCTTCGTCCTGTCCAGCTGGATGACTATGTCGGTCAGGAAAAAATTCGTGAGCAATTGAAGATTTTTATTGAGGCTGCCAGACAAAGGCAAGAAGCACTGGATCATGTGTTGCTGTTTGGCCCGCCCGGATTGGGTAAAACGACACTGGCCCATATTATTGCTCGCGAAATGGGTGTGAATTTGCGCCAGACTTCTGGCCCGGTACTTGAGCGCGCGGGTGATCTGGCAGCCTTGCTGACCAATCTGGAAGCGAATGATGTATTGTTCATTGATGAAATTCACCGGCTTTCTCCCATTGTTGAGGAAATCCTGTATCCGGCGATGGAGGATTACCAGCTGGATATCATGATCGGCGAGGGGGTAGCAGCAAGATCAGTCAAGATTGATTTGCCAAGTTTTACTCTGGTGGGGGCGACTACGCGCGCGGGTATGTTGACCAACCCTCTGAGAGACCGCTTTGGGATCGTTTCCCGTCTGGAATTTTATACTTCCGATGAGCTCAGCAAGATCGTTACCCGTTCTGCCGGGTTGCTTGATGTCGATATTACTGCCGATGGCGCCAGGGAGATTGCATGCAGATCACGGGGCACGCCACGGATCGCCAATCGATTACTGCGCAGAGTCCGTGATTTTGCTGAAGTTCGGGCGAATGGGCGTATTGATCGCCAGGTAGCAGATGCTGCATTGCAGATGCTGGATGTTGATGCTACTGGTCTGGATGTGCTGGATAGAAAGCTTCTGCTAGCGGTGCTGGAAAAGTTTGGTGGTGGCCCGGTGGGAGTGGATAATCTTGCTGCAGCTATCAATGAGGAACGTGACACGATTGAAGAAGTGCTGGAGCCTTATCTTATTCAGCAGGGTTTTCTGCAGCGTACACCTCGTGGCCGAATGGCAACAACCATGACTTATCAGCATTTCGATATCATTCCTTCGCAGCAAGCCGCTACACCTGGTCTGTTTAACTCAGATTAAAAATCGGTAATAACCCGCAAGCCAAGAATTCAATATCTTTCTGAAGAGTATTTTTACAAAAATGAAAGCTGCTTTTTTTCATCCCGTGCGTGTCTACTACCAGGATACTGATACGGGAGGCGTTGTATATCACGGATCTTACCTCAACTTCATGGAACGTGCCCGTTACGAGTGGTTGCGCGATCTGGGGTTTACGGTGGATACCATGATCCGGTCACATAAAATGATTTTTCTTATTCGTTCGCTCAGTATCGAGTATTTCAAGCCAGCTGTACTAGACGATTTATTGGACATAACTGTGAAGGTGACAGAAGTGGGCAGAAGCCGGATAACATTGCAGCAGCAGATTTTACGTGAACAAGGTACACTTGCCAGCGCCATTGTTCATGCAGTATGTGTCGGATCAGATACGTTGAAGCCGATTAGTATTCCAGTGCCACTTCGTCAAAAAATAGAAAACGGCCATCATGAGTAAAACCATCACCCAGGATTTATCATTTCTTCACCTGATTAGCGGTGCAAGCCTCCCGGTTCAACTGGTTATGCTGCTATTGTTATTAGCTTCATTTATTTCCTGGTGGTTTATTTTCAGAAAATTATTTACTCTCCGCCAGGAAATCAAACAAACCGATGAATTTGAAAGCGTATTTTGGCGTGGATCAGATTTGAATGCGCTTTATCAGCGAGCAGCCAGTGCACGCCATGCAGCAGGTAGTATGGAGCGTATTTTTGAAGCCGGATTTCGTGAATTCACCAAATATCAGTCGGGGGTTGATATCGGTCCCATTATGGACAGTACACGTGGCGCGATGCGGGCCGTTTACCAGCGAGAAATGGACAGGCTTGAATCACATTTATCATTCCTGGCCACCGTAGGATCTGTAAGTCCGTACGTAGGATTGTTCGGAACGGTGTGGGGAATCATGAATGCCTTTCGTGAGCTGTCCAATGTTGGTCAGGCGACCATCGCGCATGTTGCGCCTGGTATTGCTGAAGCACTGATTGCAACGGCAATGGGGCTTTTTGCAGCAATTCCGGCCGTGATTGCCTATAATCGCTATGCCAGTGATACTGCTCAGCTCGCTACTCGTTATGAAAGTTTTATAGAGGAAGTATCCAACGTTCTGCAGCGCCGTGTGGCCAAACCTCGGGATGTGGCAAATTTCTCATGATCCCGCGTCGCAGTAAACGCAGATTAATGAATGAAATCAATGTTGTGCCGTATATTGACGTCATGCTGGTGCTACTTATTATTTTTATGATCACAGCACCGCTTATCCAGCCCAGCCAGGTAGAATTGCCTGAAATCGGTAAATCGTCTACACCTCCAGCAGAACCTTTAGAAGTCACAATTACTGCAAATGGAAATCTCACGTTACGCGATCGTGCCGGTGCGAACAGGGAGCAGCAGGTGAATCGCAGCCAGCTGGTGGAGCTGATCAAGGCCAGACAGGCACAGAATGCCAATCAGCCTGTCGTGATTGCAGCAGATAAAAATGTTCGTTACGAAGAGGTGATTCAAGTAATGGATATGCTGCAACAGCAACAAATCCGTAAAATCGGGTTGTTAACCAAGTCAAAATAAACTATCGGGGTGTATGCGCAATGGTCCGGCTGCCCAGGAATAAGAGCGAACCTGGAAAACTGCGTGCGGCATTATTTGCCCTGTTGGTACATGCAGCATTTCTCGCTTTGCTGGTATTTGGCCTGAACTGGAAGAATGAAGCACCTGAAGCGATGTCCGTTGATTTATGGGCGGATCTGCCTCAGCGCCCGATCAAACCTGTACCCCCTATTGCGAAGGTAACATCTCAGCCTCAACCGGCTAAGCCGCAATCCCGGCCACAGCAAAAAACTCAACCCCAGCCTCAGCCAGTGATTAAAGTGGCACCTCCTCCAGTGCGTAAACCTGAGATTGCGCTTAAGGATAAAACGGAAAAACCACAACCTAAAGAGGAAGTAAAAAACCCGGAGCCAGTGAAAAAGGAAGTACCAAAAGAAGAACTAGCCAAGAAACCGGTAGAGAAACCAGTATCCAAGGAAGGGGTAAAGAAATCCGAACCGATCAAGAAAGAAGTACCCAAAGTTGAACCTGTCAAAAAAGTCGAACAAAAAACTGAGAAAAAGGATGACACTCGACAGCAAGTTAAAGCACAAGAGCAGACTCAGCAGCGCGAACAGCAGATGGCTGCAGTGAAGGCAGCCCAAGCCAGAGCGCTGGGTGAAATAGAAAAATACAAAGCCATGATTCAGGCCAAGATTCGCAGCCGGATTATCATGCCACCGGATCTTCCAGGAAATCCCGCAGTTGAGTTTATGGTGACTCTGTTACCGGGAGGAGATGTGCTGGTAGTAACTTTGCGCAAATCAAGTAGTTATGCTGCGTTTGATGAGGCAGTGGAGAGGGCGATTTATCTGGCTAAGCCCTTGCCTTTACCTCCGGATCCTGGATTGTTTAATGAGTTTCGTAATTTAAATCTTACTGTTTATTATCGTGAATAGTTTTTGATCTACCTCTACAACATGACATGGTGATTCATATGCGTAATTTTTTGTATTGCACCGGTGTATTTTTGTTGTTATGGATGAATACACCGCTACAAGCTGCTCTTAATATTGAAATCTTTGGTGGTGGGGCTAACAGGGTGCCGATTGCTATAGCTCCGTTTAATGGCGAAAGAGGACTTCCCCAGAATATTTCGGCAATTATATCGGCTGATCTGGAGCGTAGCGGGATATTTAAACTGGTTGACCCGTTGGGGTTAACTTCGCAGGAGCCGGTGAGCTATGTCGATTGGCTGGGGCGCGGTGCAAGTGCGCTGGTTATCGGCAGTGCATCAATGTTGCCAGACGGGCGGGTGGATATCCAGTTTCGCTTACTGGATGTTGCCAAACAGGTTCAACTGACCGGATTTAGTGGTGCCGTTACGACCGAACAGCTGCGTGCTTTTGCACATCGTATTGCGGATATTGTGTATGAAGCGCTGACAAATGAACCTGGTGTATTCAGTACAAGGATTGCCTTCGTTAGAAAACAGGGAAGCCGCTATGCATTGCAAGTGTCAGATTATGATGGATTCAATGCACGTTCATTGATCGAGTATACCGAGCCGATCATCTCTCCGGCCTGGTCGCCTGATGCTAGCAAAGTTGCTTACACTTCCTTTGAAAAGAAAAAACCAGTGGTTTATGTGCAAGCGCTGGCAACCCGTGAACGTAAGGTGGTAGCAAATTTCAAAGGCAGTAACAGTGCCCCGACCTGGTCGCCTGATGGTAATAAATTAGCAGTAGTTTTGACATTGCATGGTGGATCACAGATTTATCTAATCAATGCGGATGGTAGTGGGCTACAGAGGATTTCACAAAGTCCTGGGATAGATACCGAACCAAATTTTTCACCAGATGGAAAATGGCTGATATTTACTTCTGACAGAGGAGGAAGTCCGCAGATATATCGTATGCCGGTATCTGGCGGTGCTGCCGAGAGGTTGACCTTTGAAGGAGATTACAATGTCAGTCCGCGTTATAGCTCGGATGGAAAACGGTTTGTCTATATCCACAGAAATTCCGGCCGATTCAGCGTTGCTGTGCAGGATTTATCGACTCGCCAGATGCAATTGCTAACGGATTCCAGTTTTGATGAATCCCCCAGTTTCTCCCCTAATAATCGCATGGTTCTGTACACAACGGAAGTGAGTGGGCGTGGTATATTATCCATCGTTTCCAGTGATGGTCAGACAAGAAGTCGTTTTTCGCAGGAAGCGGGAGATATCCGGGAAGCGGTTTGGGGGCCGTTACTGAAACAGCGGTAATGTGGGTAAGAAATGTTCATTGAATGTGGGTCAATTATTTATTTATGGTGAGAAATGAAAAAAATTTTTGCAGTATTGGCGATTAGCCTGCTGTCAGCTTGCGCCAGCGATAATGCACAACAAACTTCTGATGTTGAGGATCATTCGTATAACAGAGGAGGGGAAGGTGAGGGCATGCGAAGCGGTGCCGGATCGGATGGATTTGGGATGAATCCATTGCAAGACCCTAATAACATATTGTCTCGCCGCAGTGTCTACTTTGACTTTGACAGTTATACGGTAAAGGGCGAGTACCGTGATCTGGTTCTGGCACACGCTAGCTATTTGCGTGATAACCTGAATGCGCAAGTGTTACTGCAAGGCAATACTGATGAACGTGGCAGCCGGGAATATAACCTTGCACTTGGACAACGCCGAGCCAACAGTGTGAAGGATATCCTGTTGCTATCCGGTGCCCGTGATCAGCAGGTTGAAGCTGTCAGCCTGGGTGAAGAAAAGCCGCGTGCTCTGGGGAATGATGAATCATCCTGGACCGAGAACCGACGTACTGATATTCTCTATCAAGGGGAGTATTAATGTTTTTGCGCGCTTTCTTGCCATTACTTTTGCTTCTTGGTTATGGCGTTGCACAAGCTGCACTGTTTGGTGATTCTGAAACACGTGAACAGTTGGAGGCGCTGCGCACAAAGGTGTTGGAAATGGAAGCGCGCATGCAGCGTACGGAAGAAGTTTTTATGGGTCAATCTCTGATCGAATTGCATTCTCAGGCAGAAGCCCTCAAGGAGGAAATGGGAAAACTGCGAGGACAGATAGAGGTACTTGAGGATGAGAATCGGTCATTACGCAAGCGACAAAAAGATTTTTATCTGGATCTTGATAACCGACTGCGTCAGATTGAACCTGGTTCAGCGAGCGTTTCTGTGCCGGATGCCGGAATTTCTATCCCGGCATCAGAACTGCCAGCTGCTGATATAAAAAATACTACGCCTCTCAAAACGCCCGTGATTCTGCAATTACCGGATACAGCGCAGCGCAATCGCTATGATGCAGCCTATGCTTTGTTTAAGGATGGCGATTATTCCGGGTCGATAGCCAGTTTCGAGAGTTTCTTGTCCCAGCATCCCCAATCTGCTTTGGCACCTGCCGCAGCCTATTGGATTGGAAATGCACATTACGCAATGAGAAATTTTGACAAAGCGATTTCTGCGCAACAGCGATTAATTGAAACGTATCCTGATAGTCCCAAAATACCGGATGGGCTTCTTAATATGGCAAGCAGCCAGGTTGAAATCGGCCAAAAAGCTGCTGCCAGAAAAACATTGGAAAATCTCATTGCGAACCACCCCGGTACTGAGGCGGCAGAAAAGGCCAAGCGTCGTCTGGGATCTCTCAAATAGATATGCTGCTAAAATTTAGCACAACTTGTTCTACTCATTTTTAAACTCCTCTTGGCAATCAGGGGGAATATCCCAGTTCCGTTAGGATCCGATGTTACGAGTTACGGAAATTTTCTATTCGCTTCAGGGGGAAACAAGTCGGATGGGACTGCCCACGGTATTTATCCGTCTGACCGGCTGCCCGTTACGTTGTGGATATTGTGATACCAGCTACGCATTTTCTGGTGGTGAAAGTGTGGATATCAATGAAATCATGCACAAAGTGGCTTCATTTTCTCCGCATTATGTCACCGTTACGGGAGGGGAGCCGTTAGCTCAAGCCGACTGCCTGATTCTGCTGACAGCTTTGTGTGATCAAGGATATTCTGTTTCTCTTGAAACCAGCGGAGCACTGGATATTTCACGAGTAGATACGCGTGTATCGAGAATTCTGGATATAAAAACCCCAGGTTCTGGTGAGATGGAAAAAAATTACTGGAATAACCTCGACTGCTTAACTGCTCATGATGAAATAAAATTTGTACTGTGTGATCGGGCTGATTATGACTGGGCGATGCAAAAACTCTTGAAGCTGAAGTTGGATAACATCTGCCCGGTTTTGTTTTCCCCAGTCTATAACCAGCTTGATCCCGCAGCACTGGCAGCTTGGATATTGCAAGATCGATTACCGGTTCGTTTGCAGTTCCAGCTACATAAGTTACTTTGGGGGGAGTGTGTCGGGCGATAAAACAGTAGACAGGCTTGCTTCATGAAAAAAGCAGTTGTGCTGTTATCAGGAGGACTGGATTCCGCTACAACACTTGCTATTGCCAAGGAAAACGGGTTTGCTTGTTACGCACTCAGTGTTGATTATAGTCAGCGTCATGCTGCTGAGTTAACTGCTGCGATGCGAATCGGCCAATCACTTCAAGTCCATGATCATCAATTCCTCAAGCTGGATTTGACTGTTCTGGCCAGCTCTGCGTTGACCGATCCTTCTGTTACTGTTCCGATACATGGCACCAGCCCAGGAATTCCAGTCACTTACGTTCCGGCCCGGAACACCATTATGTTGTCGCTGGCGCTGGCGTGGGCGGAGGTGCTGGGCAGCCAGGATATTTTTATCGGTGTAACAGCTGTTGATTATTCTGGATATCCTGATTGCCGACTGGATTATATTGATGCCTTTGAGAAAATGGCGAATCTGGCCACAAAAGCAGGAAGAGAGAGCAATCTTCTAAAGGTGCATGCTCCTTTAATTAATCTGCCCAAGCATGACATCATTCATCGCGGTATAGGGCTTGGAATAGATTACAGTATGACTGTTTCCTGTTACCAGGCAGATGAAAGCGGGTGGGCTTGTGGTCAGTGCGATGCGTGCCATATCCGCCGAGCTGGTTTTGCAGCGGCAAATATTCCCGATCCAACACACTACCAGAACAAACAGGCAGGATGATTACAATCGACTGCGCTCGATGCAGATACCAAGCTGCTTTACCCCTTGAATAACATCTAGCTTTGCTGCACTGATTTTTACCCAAGGTGAACCAAATTCATTAAGAATCATCTGAGCAATGTTTTCTGTGAGCGTTTCCAGTAAAGAAAAATGTTGCTGATCGAGCATTGAATTAATTTTATACGCGACTTGTGAATAATCCAGCGTATCTTCAATATAATCAGTCTTGCTGGCCTGTTGAGAAGGCAAAGCAATCTCAAGATTTAATTCGATAGTTTGCGGAATTTTCCTTTCCCAAGGATAAATACCGATCAAGGTTTTTATTCTGAATTCTTTGAGAAAGATGATATCCATAGACAGGTTCCGGGTTGACTTGGGGATTACGGGTAATACTAGGATTTCACAATTTTAGTTTATTTATTGGAATGTAAAAGCTTTGATGATTACGGTGATTCTGATTTTTTCTGCCTACTTGTTGGGCTCAATTTCTTTTGCTATTGTTGCAAGCTGGTTATTCAAGCTTCCGGATCCGCGTAGTTACGGTTCCGGTAATCCCGGAGCAACGAATGTATTGCGTACCGGTAAGAAAGCGGCAGCGGCAGTAACATTATTGGGAGATGCAGGTAAAGGCTGGGTAGCGGTTGTGGCCGCTAAATATTTTGGTAATGCTCTGGGATTAGGTGATGAAGTCATTGCCAGCGCAGCACTTGCAGTATTTTTGGGACATTTGTTTCCGGTTTTTCTTGCGTTTAAAGGTGGAAAAGGCGTTGCCACATCGGCAGGCATACTGTTGGGATTAAATCCTTGGTTAGGTATTCTTGCTATATTGACTTGGATAATCGTTGCACTGTTTTCGCGTATTTCTTCATTATCTGCCTTATTGACAGCTCTACTTGCACCGTTGTACACCTATTTTTTATTGCAGAAAGAGATGCTGACAATAACCGTGCTCATCATATCCATACTCTTGATATTAAAGCATCAATCGAATATTGCTAACTTGATCGCCGGCAAGGAAGCAAGGATAGACAAAAGTAGCTGATTTCAAGCTGTATGTTTTCATAAATCTTCCAGGTTCCAGCGAGCCTTGATAGTAAAGCTGCCGTCTGATCCGGGTGGTTTTTCGTTGAGCTGCTGCAAACGTAATGCGCCGGCCAAGGCGATCATTGCACCATTATCAGTACAAAATTCCAGTTCAGGAAAGAAGACGACAATACCTGTTCCAGCCAGGTGATGTTGCAGTTTTTGGCGTAAACGGCTATTTGCGCCTACACCACCGGCTACAACCAGTTGTTGCAATCTGGTGATTTTTAAAGCAGTAATAGATTTTTTTACCAGTACGTCAGTAACCGCATCTTCAAAAGCAAGTGCGATGTCGGCACGGGTTTGAGTGCTTGCTTTCTGTTTGTGTTTGTTAATGAGTAAAGCTGCGGCTGTTTTTAATCCACTAAAACTGAAATTCAGGTCGTTACTGTTAAGCATGGGGCGTGGAAGTCTAAATCTTCCCGGCTGGCCTTGGGTCGCCAGGTCTGCGAGCAATTTTCCACCCGGATAATCCAAGCCCAATAGTTTTGCAGTTTTATCAAATGCTTCTCCTGCCGCATCATCTACTGTTTCACCCAATAGCTTGTATTGCCCGATTCCTTTTACGTGCATTAATTGAGTGTGTCCTCCGGATACAAGCAGCGCCACAAACGGAAAATCAGGTGCCGGATCAGATAAAAGTGGGGAAAGAAGATGACCTTCAAGATGATGAATGTTCAATACGGGGATGTTGCGTGCAAAAGCTAGTGCATTGCCAATACTCGCACCTGTCAATAACGCCCCCGCAAGTCCTGGACCCTGGGTATAGGCAATTGCATCAATAGCTTCCAGAGAAATATTCGTTTGTTCGAGTACCTGGGCGACTAGGGGTAATACCCGACGGATATGATCACGTGATGCGAGTTCCGGCACAACGCCACCATAATCACGATGCATGTCAACTTGAGAGTACAGAGCGTGGCCAAGCAATCTTCGCCGGGTATCATAGAGCGCTATGCCTGTTTCATCACATGAAGTTTCAATACCTAATACGAGCATTTTGAGATTTTTGGTGAGAAATATTTTTTGTGGTGATCAAACTTTCTTTTGGAAAAAAATGATTGATGTTAAACTAGCGGGATTTTTCGAGGCCAATTGGGCAAACAGGCCTTGGAGAAAGCGGGCTGGTTTGGAGCTAACTTGTGTTGCTTCATTATTCAAACAAGGAATCAGTCAGGTTTATAACTTAGTTTTAACTGCAGGGCAAACCGATTAACGCTTGCTTTGTGTGATATGGAAAACAATCAAAGGAGACCGAAAGGAATTATTACTTTATGACTACTGTTAAAGTCAAGGAAAATGAGCCATTTGAAATTGCAATGCGGCGTTTTAAACGTTCTATTGAAAAAACAGGTTTACTGACCGAGTTGCGCGCACGGGAATTTTATGAAAAACCCACAGCTGTGCGTAAGCGTAAACATGCTGCGGCGGTAAAGCGTACCTATAAACGGTTACGTAGTCAGATGTTGCCCCCCAAATTGTATTGATTCCATCTGTTTTTCTGGATTTCATCATTTCATGAGATTAAGGCAAAAAATAACCGAGGATATGAAGTCGGCAATGCGTGCAGGGGACGTGAAGCGTCGAGACGCGTTACGTTTGCTGCAAGCTGCCTTAAAACAAAGAGAAGTTGATGAGCGGATTGAGCTGGATGATGGTGCCGTAGTTACTGTGATAGAGAAAATGCTTAAGCAGCGTAGGGATTCCATTTCACAATATGAAGCGGCACAGCGTCAAGATTTGGCAGATATTGAAAAATTTGAGGTAGAGGTTCTGCAGGTGTATATGCCTGTAGCACTAAGTGATGCTGAGCTGGATGCTACGATAAATGAAGTGATTGCTTCACTTGGAGAAAGTGGATCACTAAAAATTGGGCAGATCATAGCGCTTCTTAAGCCAAGGCTTGCAGGTCAGGCAGATATGGGAAGGGTATCCCGGCTGGTAAAGGAAAAAATCGCATCAAATTAAGCTGAAGCTAGCCAACTGATACCTGTTTCCAGGCAGGCATACTTCGGAAGAGGTGTACCCCGAGTGGTCTTTTATCGGAAATTTATTACCTATAAATGATTGCGCAGCCATTTATCCAGGAATTGCTGGATCGTATCGATATTGTCGATATTGTTACAAGACATCTTCAACTTAAAAAGGCGGGCGCAAATTTTACGGCGTGCTGTCCTTTCCATAATGAAAAAACTCCGTCATTTACTGTAAATTCATCGAAGCAGTTTTACCATTGCTTTGGTTGTGGCAGACATGGTAATGCTATTAACTTTTTGATGGAACATAGTGGAGTCAGTTTTGTCGAAGCAGTGGAAAGTCTCGTGGCGCATGCTGGTATGCAGATTCCTGCTTGGAAAAATGTTAATTCAAGAGCGCCTGATCCAAGCGAAGCTTCATTGAATGAAGTGAGATTCGATGAGGTGGGTGAGGTTATACAAACATCGCCTGACTTGTATGGGCGGATGGAGCAGGCTGCAAAGTTTTATCGTGTGCAACTTAAACAATCAGAGTTGGCGATTGCTTATTTGAAAGATCGGGGTGTTTCAGGGCAGACTGCTTTACGTTTTGGAATCGGATACGCACCTTCCGGTTGGCAAAATCTGGCTGAGATCTTTACAGATTATCCGCCAGGTGGCTCCAGTCACGCGCTGGTGCGATCAGGCTTGATCGTTGCTCATGAAGGTAAGAAAAACTATGACCGCTTCCGTCATCGGATCATGTTCCCTATTCTCGATCATAAAAAGAAAATAGTAGGGTTTGGCGGACGAGCATTGGATGGGAATGAACCGAAGTACCTCAATTCACCGGAAACCTCGTTATTTGTCAAAGGACGCGAACTTTATAATCTGGTATCAGCTGGTCCGGCAATCCGAAAATCAGGTCGGGTGGTCGTCGTAGAAGGTTATATGGATGTTGTAATGCTTGTGCAGTACGGCATTGAGAACGTAGTGGCAACTTTAGGTACGGCAACGACGTCTACGCATATTCAGAAGCTTTTACGTTATACAGATGAAGTGGTTTTTTGTTTTGATGGAGATGAAGCTGGTACAAAAGCTGCTTGGCGAGCATTGGAAACCAGTTTGCCGCAACTCAAAGATGGAAAGGATATCAAATTCTTATTTTTGCCGGATAAGGAGGATCCAGATAGCTATATTCGCAAATATGGCAAGGATGCTTTTGAAGATCTGCTGGAAAAAGCTCAGTTGCTATCCGTATTTTTTTGTAAAGAGTTATCCAGTCGTGTGAATCTTGGTACGAGTGAAGGGCGTGCTCGATTGGTTCAGCAGGCAGAGCCGCTGCTTGTGCAGATTAATGCTCCTGTATTTGGATTTATGTTAATGAAGCGTATTTCTGAGTTGGCTGGAGTGGATCAGAATCAGCTGATTGCTTTTCTGAAACCCGGAAAGAAGAATCAGCCTTCCACATCTCGTTCAAGCGTATCCAGGCCATTATCAGTTACGCCATATCGAAGGTTGATACAGATTTTGCTACACACTCCAGCTTATGTGGATAAGCTGGATACAGATCTTTTTGCATTAAATGATGGCCAAAGTGAGGAAAAAGCATTGTTGGCTGCATTGGTGGATTTTCTTAAAACATCTTCCTGTGCTTCGATGGATGAATTGAATTCAGTAGCAATCATGTTGCATCTTGATCAAACACCACATCGTGTTTTATTGGAAAAGATTGCCCGGGATATATATGTAAAAGATGTAGATTGGGATATCGATGCTGAATTTACTGGGGCAATGGTGCGATTACGAGAAGCTCAGCGTAAGTTGAGAGTGTCAGAATTACACAATAGGCCGCTTGCATCACTTACTCCGGAAGAGAAAAAAGAGTTGCGTCGATTGATACTTTCCTGAGCTATGGTGCACGGGGTATTTTTTACAAGATGATCAAAATAAAAAATTTTGGATATACCAAATTGTGTTGCCGTGATTGGTTGATAAGCGATACTTTTGTTCATATATTAAAAGTGTGTCAAAAGTTTGATACAATTAAAAGCTTTCGGTTTGTTTCGTCTTTAGTCTTAATGGGTGCTCTGCATGGCAAAAGCAAAAGTGTCAGAATCAGCTAAAAAAAATACTGTTACATCACAAAAAACGACTGAAACAAAAAGCAAAAAAGCGCCTGTTACAGTCCACGATGATGAGATTAAAGTGGTGGTTAAGGGTACTAGCGATATTTCTGTGGTTGAATCAGGGGGGCCGTCTGTTAAAAAGAAGGTGATCACCAAGAAAAAATCTGTCAAGGGAACGAAGTTAAGCAGTGATCTAACTGCCTCGTCCGGACAGGATGTGGTGTCGCTTGAAACAGGAGTGGAAGAGTTGAAACCCGTTGATGACATTTCTGAAAAAAACAAAGTGAGTAAAAAAGGTAAAAGCCCTCTTTCAGAGAAGCAGGTTATTGAACTCAGCGGGAACTCCGTGTCCATATCATTGGGCGATGATGTCGAATTACGCAGAATGCGTTTGAAAAAATTAATTATGCAGGGTAAGGAACGCGGTTATTTGACTTACTCTGAGATTAACGACCACTTGCCGGACGATATGCTGGATGCTGATCAAATTGAAAGCATTATCAGTATGATCAATGACATGGGTATTTCGGTGCACGATGAGGCGCCTGATGCAGAAGCTTTACTGATGTCGGATACAGCGACAGCAGTGGCTGACGAAGATGTGGCTGAAGAAACGGAAGCGGCACTTTCCAGTGTGGACTCGGAGTTTGGACGTACCACAGATCCAGTACGGATGTATATGCGTGAAATGGGCTCGGTAGGGTTGTTGACGCGAGAAAGTGAAATAGAAATCGCCAAGCGTATCGAAGATGGTTTAAGGCATATGATCCAGGCAATTTCTGCCTGCCCGACAATTATAGAAAACATCCTTGGGCTGGCTGCAGATGTGGAAAGCGGCCAGTTGCGCGCAGACGAGCTGGTCGATGGTTTCTTGGATGACGATACAGAGGAAATTATAGGCAAGGGAATGCCTGAAGAATCACTGGATCAGGACTTTGATTCAGATGAAACTGAAGAAGAGCAAATGGCTTCAGCTAATGCCGATATGCTGAAGATGAAAAATGAGGTGCTGGAGCGTTTTGCAGTGATACGTCAAACCTATGATGATATGAAAAAAATCATTGATAAAAAGGGTGGTGGGCGCCAGGACAAGAAATACAAGCAGCTACAGGAAAAAATTTCTGCCGAATTGATGGCAATGCGCTTCTCGGCCAAGATGGTTGAAAGGTTGTGTGATACACAACGCACTATTGTGAATGATATTCGCAGCTGCGAACGCAAAATTGCCGAATTGTGTGTTGTGCGGGCGAGAATGCCACGAAATCATTTTATTAAGGCATTTCCAGGTAACGAAATAAATGTTGACTGGATCGACTCGGAAGTGGGTGCAAATCAGTCTTACAGTCAGTCTCTTGAGCACTATCGTCCGGCTGTTATGGAGCAGCAGCAGAAGATGCTTACTCTTCAGAAACAAGCTGGTATTCCTATCAAGGAATTGAAGGAAATTAATCGTCGTATGACGACGGGTGAAGCCAAAGCACGACGCGCAAAGCGCGAAATGACAGAGGCTAATTTGCGGTTAGTTATTTCAATTGCCAAGAAATACACTAATCGCGGATTGCAGTTCCTTGATCTGATACAGGAAGGTAATATCGGATTGATGAAGGCAGTTGATAAATTCGAATATCGACGTGGATACAAATTTTCAACGTATGCGACATGGTGGATCCGTCAGGCGATTACACGCTCTATCGCAGATCAGGCGCGTACTATTCGCATCCCTGTGCACATGATAGAAACTATCAACAAGATGAATCGTATATCTCGTCAGATTCTACAGGAAACCGGACAAGAGCCGGAACCTGCAGTGCTTGCAGAAAAAATGGAGATGACTGAGGAAAAAATCAGAAAAATCCTCAAGATATCGAAAGAACCAATTTCAATGGAAACACCTATTGGTGATGATGAGGATTCTCACTTGGGAGATTTTATTGAAGATGTCTCTACCATGGAACCGGCCGATGCTGCTATTTATGCGGGATTACGCACTGTCACAAAAGATGTACTGGACTCTTTAACGCCTCGGGAAGCAAAAGTTTTACGCATGCGTTTCGGTATTGAAATGAATACGGATCATACTCTGGAAGAGGTGGGAAGGCAGTTTGATGTGACGCGTGAACGGATTCGCCAGATTGAGGCAAAAGCACTGCGAAAATTAAGACATCCTGCTCGATCTGACCGACTGCGCAGCTTCCTGGATAGTGGAAATTCCTGATAATATATTAATCAAATTAATAAAAAAGCTATAAATAACTTCTATCATCAGGGTCTGTAGCTCAGTTGGTTAGAGCAGGGGACTCATAATCCCTTGGTCGTAGGTTCAAGTCCTACCAGACCCACCATTTATCAAAGCCAGCCTAAGTGCTGGCTTTTTATTTGGTGCACCCAGCATGATGGGCGTATGCCTGTGGGTATCAATCCCACACGTAAGTGGGTCGTAACGAACGAAGTGAGGCGCGCACAATCGCGTGAGGGTGACTGAGCGTGGGGAGGAGGAGTGGAGCGAAGCTGCAGCCGATGGGCAATAATCTGGTAGAGGGTATGGCGAATGCGTAAGATGCCGTGAAGGGCAGATTTGATGTAGTGGTCAAGTAATTTCAGACCCTGCGATAGGTTCTTTTGCTACAGCATGTAACTCATAATCAACCGGTGTGATATACCCGAGCGTGGAGTG
>NZ_FPBL01000022.1 GCF_900116685.1 Nitrosomonas eutropha | reverse complement strand
TAAGTATCAGGAACTGGAAAAACATCGCTGCAAGAAGTCCGGTTCTCACGTCTCTGATGATGTTATCGAGTTCTGCAAAACCGAGGGCATTCTTCGCGAAGAATTCACGCTTAAATCACGCTTTCTCCTTCAAAACGGCCTGGCTTTTCTTGGCTCAATTACTCAACAAAAACTTAACGATATTTATAACGAACGTACACAACTTCAGAGGTTAGAGGGTATGAAATACGAAAATTTTAACGATCTTCCTTTGCGTCTTCGCTCTACTTATGCGAGCTGGAAGCTTGGTTTACCTATTAATCTTAAGCGCACAACTTTCTATCGTCATCGCACTGAACTTCTTTCCTACGGCATTGATATTTCTATCCCCAACAACGTTCACTATCTCCCCGAACGGGTTCGCACTGTCCAGCTCAAGGCGCTCACAGCCCCCGACTGGTACATCCAGAACTACGGTTAATTTTTCTTGTGTCCGGATTTACTGCCGTTCCGGGTTTAACACTGATTAGGCATTTATGGAGTTACTAATGATTGATTCTCAAGTTCTTTCTGTTTCTTCTTTTATCAGTAAAAAAACAGGTGTTACTTACTATAACAGTGAGATTTTTATTCCTCTTCTCGGAGTTCTTTTGCCTTTTATGTCTGATTCTCCTTTTCAGGCTAATTCCAAGGGCAAGGTAGTTCTTGGTCTTTCACAAGATCGTCGTGGTCTTCGTATTACTGATTTTCATCCTACGTCTGCTTCTTAGTGCCCAGCCTCTAGCCTTCGGGGCTAGGGGGTGTGTATTGATCTGCATGCCGTATTTTTCTTTAACCTAAAAGGAGTATCAAAAATGGAACTGTTGAAATCTCGGGCTTTGTACATGATTACGGTTCTCATCGGCCTGTTCTCTCTGCCCATGTTTGCCCATGCCGATATGTCTGCTGACGTGACCGCTGCGATTGCTCAATTTGCTGCTGTTAATACTGCAATCCCGGTTGTTGGTGGGGCTTTCTTGCTGGCATTAGGTCTGCTGGCTGCCTGGAAACTCATCCGTGGCGCGTTCGCTTAATTGAGGAAGGGGGGGTTACCCCCCTTTTTTACTATGTCGATCACATACACTCTTGCCTGTGCTGATAACAGCGAGCTCACGCTTACCGAAGTCTCTGCCGGTGTTTTCTCGCCCGTTTGTCAGTCCAGTATTGCCCCGGTAGCCGTTCCCATGGCTAATGGCCTGTCTGATCTTTCTTGGTCTGACGTTGGCGCTTTGATTGGGGCGCTTCTTATCGCTTGCTGTATCGCTGCTTCCTACAACCTTCTTTTCTCGATGTTTAACCGAAAATGAGGATTTTATGCTTATCGACTCTCTCCAAGGCTTTGTTATTGCTTCTGCCTTTCTTGTTCTTTTTATCCTTTTCCGCTAGTGCTGCATCCACTGCGCCTTATCTTTATGTCTCCAGCTTTGAGGGGTCATCTCCCAGCGTTTTTACTGATTTGCAGTCTGCCTGTGATGCTCATGTTCCGCCTGATTACTCCTTCGTTGATGCTCGGCCGAATTACGGTACTGTTGGTAGTACTAATGTTGGTGATTATTATGTTGCTGCCAACTACGATACCGGGTCTTTAGCCCGTTGTAGTTACTCTAACGCTGGTGGTTTTTTTATTTATCGTAACTTTTTTTACGGTCCCACTTGTTCTGGTTCTTTTCCTACCACTCAAGGGGGTGTCAAGGTCTGCGCCTCTTGTCCTGATGGTTTTGTCGATCAGGGTGGCGTCTGTACTAATGCGCCGCCTGATTGTCCGGCCTTGGGTACCTCTGTTGGCCATACCCTCATTACTGGTGACATAACTGGTACCGCGTCAATTGCTGGCACTGGTGTTTGCATCTCTAATCCTTCTGGCGGGGGTTCTCCGGGCGCTGTTTGCGGTGTTCAGTGTAGCTCTGGCGCTGTCTCGGTTGATCCTGTCACCGGTGTGTCTCAAATGTACTGTCAGGCTGCTTCTTTTACTGGTGGTACTTGCTCTCCTAGTTCTGTCGCCGCTGCTGATCCGGGTCCTGATCCTGATTTTGGGGTGGATAAAGGGCCTGAAGGTGGTTGTCCTTCCGGTACTGTGCCTGGTCAGATTAATGATCTGGATGTTTGCCTTCCCTCTGGCAGCACTGTTCAGACTGATGTCAGAAAGACGACTCAAGGCAATAAGACACTCACTACGACCAAGAATCAGACTGTCAATCCTGATGGGTCTGTCACTACTACGATTACCAATATCTTCAATGATGGTACTTCTGAGACTGTCAGTAACACTGTTACCAATGATGGAAAGATAAACGCTGGTAATGACTCTGGTAACAATAACGGGGGCAAGGATGGATCTGAAGACATGCCTATCCCTGATATGGATACTTCTCTGGGTGGATTTGAAGCGCTTCCGACTCGGGTACCTGACAACCCGGTGTTTTCTACCAGCATCATCGCAACATCTGCATCCTGTCCGCCGCCCATTGCCTTCACGGTGATGGATATTGATCTCTCAATTGACTTTGAACCTGTCTGTGACCTTGCCCCTATGATCCGCGCAATTATGCTGATTCTGGCCGGTGTGGTTGCCTTACGTGTGGTGGTATCCAAATGATTTCAATCGCTGTCTCTGTCATCACCGGCGCTCTGCGCTGGCTTACCATTACTGCGTTACCGGTTATCGGTACCAGTATAGTTGTTGGTCTTTTTGTCCGTGCTGGTATTGGTATTGGCTCTATGGTTGTCATCATGTATTCGGCTGAATATATGCGTGACTTCATCCTCTCTCAAGTCTCTGCTCTGGGGGGCAATTCCGTTGCTGGCGCTTATGCAATGGATATGCTCTCGCTCTTCGGTATATTCGAGGGTCTATCTCTCATCATCTCGGCCTACTTGGCTAAGGCCACGTGGCTCATGATCCAGCCGTCGTTAACTTGGCTGACTAATCCACCCGGTAACTAATGCTTACCCTGATTACCGGCAGCCTTGGTACTGGCAAGACGGCTCTAATGGTCAAGTTGCTGACTGAACATAGCAGCTACCCTGACAGTGCCGTTGTTGTTGGTGTGCGCGAGTGGCAAGGGGGAGGGGCTTACTATGCGCTTCCGGGACAAGACGTTCTCAAGAATCAGGCGCTCATTGATGAAATAGGCAAGCTGCCCGGTACGGTTTATGTTGTTGATGAAGCTAAAAAAATCTGGCCATCCCGCATTGCTGGTAAGCCTGTCCCTGAATTTATTGATTCTCACCTGGCTGAATCCAGATCGATTGCTCAAGACTGGATATTTACTGCACAAGCGCCCACGCAAATTGATGTGGCTCTCCGCCGCCTCATCGGTCGTCATATTCATCTCGAACTGACGCCTTTCGGGGTTAAGTACTCTGAGTCTGGTCAAATCCGTGAGGATCTGAAGTTCACCAGGGATGAATCTCGGAAATATGATTTCCCGAAGGAAAGTCTAAAACTCTATCGCTCTGATGATGGGGTTACCGACTCCCATAAAAAAGGGTTAAGCCTTCCGAAGCGTCTGATCTATCTCGGGCTTCTGATGGTCTTTTTGATCTCCATCGTTGCTTACTTTGCCTCAAACTCTACGATCTTCAAATCAGTTGTGGGGATGGATGGGGAAAAAAAGGAAGTCCAGAAAACCACGGAAACCAAGAAAGAGGGAATATCTCAATCTCAAGCGACTAAAACCGCGAGTTTCGACATTCTCCCCATCACACACGCCCCGAATCACTACTATTACGCCCCAAGGGATCCGGCGATCCCCGAACTCGCCAAAGCCCCACGAATCCCCGTTGCCTGCGTCTCGTCTGCGACCAGGTGTATTTGCTATGATCAGTACAGCCAAAGGATTGAAGAAATTTCCCTCAAACGCTGTAAGGATTTCATCGACAACAAAAACCGCCTTGCTTTTGCACGTGATCAGGTGAAACGACCTGAAAAAAGTCAAACTACTTATTAAGTATTTGTATTCGATGCCGCTATTTTTAAAGAGCGTTCCCTGTGCTCGCAATCCATATGGAGATTAAAATGTCTGACGATACAAGGATTACAGAACCTCATGATAAAAAACGTATTAATATTGGCCAATCTTATGAGGTTAACTATTGGAAGAAAAAGTTTGGGGTTAGTGAGGATGAATTAGTGGCTGCTGTTAATAAGGTGGGCACCTCCGTAGATGAAGTGGAAAAATACTTTAAAAAAAATTAATTGATTAGCAGAAAATCTCGGGCATGGGCGGGTTTGGTTTATGCCCGTTTTGTCCCGAGTTTTCGTCGCGGGTCTTACCACGGTGTTGCCCGTAGGCCGCCTGTCACAAACCGCCTTCCATCTTACTGAACTGAAACGTTTAATAAACCAGTTTTCTCGCGCTTGCTGCGTTCTTCCTAGTTAGTCATGATGTACGCGTGATTTCTACCAGCCTTTATAGCCTTTACTGGTTTCTTCGCTTTTACAAACGTAATAATGCTCGTAAGCGCAGGTATTACCGCCTTATTGCAGACGAAAAAAAACGCCTGTTGCTGGCAGGCGTCGATCCGGAAGAATTGAGGTTGTTCTGTCGTCATTTGTCTAACCCGCGTAACGAGTTTGCCATGAGAAATTTAACCAACTATCAAAAAACGATGCGATCAAATCGCTCCTTCTCCTCTGGTTTCTCCTTCTATTAGATTTCGTATAATTTACATTATGTAAAATCTAATAGACGGAGAGTATTCAGAAGAAAGGCAGATTACATCGCTAATCTGATCTACGAACTGATAAACCCTTTCGGATCATTGAGGCTAGCGTGCTGAAGAGCACAGTTTCAAATGCCCGCCCCGAGCGGGTTTTTTTTCGTCTGGAGAAAAGAAGAATGGATGATCTGCTGTACGGCGTAAGCGTAGAAACGTTGCAAGAAATCACCGGGGAAGAAACGCGAGTAATCAAACAGTGGAAAAAAGGCACGAGAAGGCCATCAGAATCAGCAATAAGGCTGGTCAAATTGTTCTTCCATGGCCAGGTGAGTGAATTACTAGGGAGTGGCTGGAATGGCTTCTACTTCAAGAATGGGCTGATATATGTGCCTGAATGGAGAAATGGTTTCAGTGCAGACGATATACGCGCCCTGTTCTTCCGGTGTCAGATGGTTGCGTATCTGGAGAGCGAGATCAGACTGTTGAAAGAAGAGATACTGCGAAGATCAGAGGAAATGGAAATGCTGGAAGTCAAAGCAGAGTTTTACAGGCGGCAAGTCAGCGCCGAAAGCAAGTTCGGGCTGATGCTGGAAAGGTGTTTCAGCTAAAGAAAACAAAAATCATCACGATTAGGTAAGAAAACAAAGGAGAAACAATGTTTGAAACCTATTTACGTGATAAGAAAAGAATATACAGATCATTCTGGACAGAAGAAAAAGCAAGAGCGATGCTTGAGTTCGATGCTTTGGTGTATAGAAGAGACTTAGACGGAATGAAGATCGTGGCAATTCTGGAGTACAAAAAATCAGTATTGCTGTTTCACAGGTTCGACGTTCAGAGGGATCACCCAAGGTACCTAAGAGGAATAACGTTGAAAGCATACAAAGAAATCGGACTGATCTAAAAGCAACCCCAAACCCGTTTTGTAGGAATACGTGGGGTGAGAACTTGCACAAATCAGCAAACCGGTAAGACCCGCGACGAAAACAGCTGCAACCCACGATTACTGATGACCCGTAATCGCGGGAGTCGCTGATTTTCTGCTAGACAACGCAAGGAGATAGGGATTGGATACGATGCTCAGTTATCGAATCACCAACATAGCCAAATCGCCGGCTGGCGCAAAAAAACAAAGAAATTCAGACTTTCGTTTCTTGACCCGGCCAGCCAGAGGTGACAGCTTTGCGGCATGTTTCAGGGGGGATGATGAGACGCTCGGCAGATTTGCCATAGCAAACGCATTTCGTTTCATTGGAGACACAGGCAGATACTTTTGACCAGTCTACTTCACTGGATACCAGGGCAAGCGTGACAGGATGAGCAACGGTTGATGTTAATTTTTTCTGGGATGAATGAGGGTCAGAGGGTTGAGTGCTTGTTTCAGGCTTGAGGGTTTCTGAAAACTGCGAAGTACGGGCCATTACGCCAGTATAGGAACGATAGAAGAAAAAACCCGTGGCAATGAGGATGAGTGGAAACAAGTAAACGATGATCGGAACGGTCATTCGTTGCTTGATATGGGTCGATGCAGAGCGGTAAAGACCAAACGCCTTTTTAGGAAGTTTATAGCCTGTTTTGATGGCGCTTAAGCGTGAACTGACCGCGCGAACGGTAGCACAGTATTCGGGCCACTCGTAGAGCTGACGGCCAGCCCATGTTTTGCGAATGTGAAGATGCTTGTCCACAACGGCCAGAACGTTCTTGTGAACGAGCTGGGGAGATTGGGTAATGAGGACAATTTCAAGGCCGTGATGGCGATGTTTGGTGAGATAGGATATATCTTCAGAAGGGGCTTTAGAGCCGGATGATGGCCAGAGAAACTGAACCTCATCAATAACGATTAAAGAGCCTTCAGCAATGTTCTTAAGTTTGGTTGGTCGCTCATCGTCGGGAATGGGGATACCGGTAGGATTATCAACTTCGATCACTTCCCGTTCCGGCCATTGCTTAATCTGGCTATAACTGAGAGATATTACCGGCAGCTTGAGTTCAGGGATGCCAGCGGTGTAGATGATTCTCCCCTCTCCAACCGCTTTCTTGATGATGTACCAGACGGCATAGAGCGTCTTGCCGCCGCCCGGTACTGCGGTGATTAAGGTAATGCTCATGTGGGGCTAAGTATGCCGAAGGTTTTACGCATGATCTGCATACCAACCCGATACATGATCGCGGTTGCAATCATGGCAAAGAAGGTACCAAACCCGGCAAGACCGAGCAGATCAAAGGCAGCCTGGGGGATAGCGTCAAAGTAGCCTTTTACCGCATCCAGTGCGGCCTGCATGGCCCCCGTAACGCCCGTATAGCTGACAACACCAACGCCGAGAGTCGATAGCACTTTTTTGGCAAGGTTGCCAACAGTAGACTCAAGGAACGCGCCTAAACCGGTTTCAATAAGCATGTGAACCCCTTAATCAAATTTAAAGCCAGCGAGAATATAAAAAGAGAGAAACGCGCCAAGTGTGAGAACTACCGGGCGCAAACCTTCTGCAAAAGTGCAGAAAGGGGCAAAAGAAAATTCCAACCCGTAGATACCAACATCAATATCAGCGGGACAAGTACCGGCTGACCAAGGGGTCTGCTGGTTATTGTCGAGCTCTTCCTGAGCATCAATGACTTGAGTAAGCAGCGGTATTTCCGGGACACCACCGTGATTCATGGTGACATCTTCAGGTTCTGGCGGCTTGGGCGGTTCCGGGGGTTGATTATCAGAGGTTGAGGTTTGAGAACTGGTGATTTCATTGTTTTCGTTGTAATTGGTAATCGTAGTTGTCTCAGTAACGTTATAAGTAACGTTACCAGCCGTGCTGGTGTCTTCGACTTTGACAGACGTGGTTGCCACTTGCGTACCAGTGACATTGCCTTGAGAGTCTTTGGTTTGCGTGGATGTTTGAGCGATCTGTTGAGTAACCGGCGCAGATTGGGTTGATGCATTGACCGGCACAGGGGCATCAGAGTTATAGAGAGCTTCAGCGACTTGTTGCGGTTGGGCGGCAAGTTTGGTTTCTGCAGAAGCCCAATCTGATTCAGTAGGCGCGCGATTATTATCAACAGGTGGATCGACACAATCCATATAACCACGAGCTACATACGAGAAACCAGCAGTACCAGCAAGAGTACAAGAAGAAAGACTATCGGGAGAACGCATCCAATAGATTGTCTTACCCGGATTACTGTTCCGAACTAAATTACAAACGTACTGAGGAGAAGAAGAAAAACCAGCAGCATCCTCACAAGTGGCATAACCATTGGGGAAAATACCCGGAGTAATAACCGACAACTGACCATCAACAAGGCAAAGATCACTAAGATCACAGACGGTATCGTAAAAGGTAATAGCAGTACCGATCAGCGGAAGAGTCTTAAGGAACCGGGTTGCGGCTTTGGCAACTTTGGTAGGGACAACCGGAAAAGATTTTTGAACCGGAACGGGGAAATTACCTTTTGAAGTGGATACGTCAATTGACTTCGAGAGACCCGCATCAGGGTACATAAGGGATGTAGTGCCGTTGCCGCGAGTGATGTGCAGATCACCATCAATAGATTTCAGCTCGCCAAAATCAGGCGTATAGGTCGCCGAGTGAGATGGGGCATAGAAAGCGGCGAGAACAACAACAATGATCAGCCGCGCAAAAGTATCCATGTGGCCCCTACTATGGCGATGAAAAGCGATGCAGTGTTGAAATCAATATCAAGCATTATTTTCTCCTTTTGAAAGAAATTCGATTAATCGAAAACAGATATCGAAATAGCCCCAGAAAAAGCCGAATAAAAGAAAAAAGAGATAAAAATCCATATCACCTACTCCGAACAACGTTAATGATTTGCTTGATACACCATGCGGAAATCCAAACGCCAACAATGAGCCAGGCCATTCCGATACCATCGTTTAATTGCAGATCAGGATCACAAGCAATCTGCTGAGGGATGTAATCCGTTACGGTCGTAACAAGCGTATTAACATCTGTACGAGACAGAACAATCTTTGCTTCAGAAGGCGCGCACTGGATCAAATACGCGCCGTCTTGGGATACAGTCGGGCAATTACTGGCAATCTCCTGATGAAGATCGAGAGCGGTAGAAAAACATTTGCCTTGGTAGTAATTGCCCATGGTTACGCCTTACTTGAGTACGCGACGAATCCAGGCGAAAGCAACAATGGCAATCACCACGCCCAGAATAGCAGCGCCAGCTGTGCCGACGTCTGCTGTGGCGTCAGTGATAGCTGTGGTTACAGAGGCTGGAAGTTCAGCGTGAGCAGATGCGCCAAACAGGAAGAAAGGCAATGCACAGGTTGCTTGTTTGATGTATTTCATTTTTGATACTCCATAGTTGATTTAAAGAAAGATGGCGTGTAACACACACCCGTTACCCGCATAACAAGTTACGGGGTAACGGCTGGGGGCTAACTACCTACCTGAAAATCAGTAACGCGCAACGCTTTGCGATCTGCGGTATAGCCAAGAACCGCTTTACCTTTAGCGCCTAGCTGAAAGGGCTTATCGGACATCAAAGGCAACTGTACAAACAAAGAAGGAATTAATACTTCACAGGTATACCAAGTAACTTGATCTCTGCGACTAATGAACTTATCCGTTTTGAAAATTTGTGCGTCAAACATTTTTTGCTCCTATAGAGTAGTGTTGTAAAAAAATTAACCGTAGTTTTGGATATACCAGTCGGGGGCTGTCAGTGCCTTGAGCTGGACAGTGCGAACCCGTTCGGGGAGATAGTGAACATTGTTGGGAATAGAAATATCAATGCCGTAGGAAAGAAGTTCAGTGCGATGACGGTAATAAGTGGCCCTACTAATATCCAGAGATAAACCAAGTTTCCAACTGGCATAAGTAGATCGAAGCCGAAAAGGTAAATCATTAAAATTATCGAATTTCATATCTTCCAACCTCTGTAATTGAGTGCGATCGTTATAAATGTCGTTAAATTTTTGTTGAGTAATTGAGCCAAGAAAAGCCAGGCCGTTTTGAAGGAGAAAGCGTGATTTAAGCGTGAATTCTTCTCGAAGAATGCCTTCGGTTTTGCAGAACTCGATAACTTCTTGCGATACGTGAGATCCGGATTTCTTGCAGCGATGTTTTTCCAGTTCCTGATATTTG
>NZ_FPBL01000020.1 GCF_900116685.1 Nitrosomonas eutropha | reverse complement strand
TGGGTGTCAAATTTCCTGCGTGCTTTCATTAATATGTCCTCTTAAAGTGGATTTAATCCACCTATCAAGGTGTCTGTTTAAATTAGACCACTACAGTGTACCTGTCCCAGTTCCAGCTGCTTCCCTATGAGCACGTGTGCGATCAGTTCCGGGATCAGATGGGCATCCCCGTCAGCGCCAGCTCCCTGTTCAACTTTAATCGTGAAGCCTATGAACGGCTTGACGACTTCGAGCAGGGGGAGAAAGCACAACTGGCCATGGCTGCGGTTGCTCATGCTGACGAAACCGGCATCAATATCGATGGCCGGCGGCGCTAGCTGCACTGCCTGTCAACACCCGATATCACGCTGCTTTACCCCCACGATAAGCGCGGCACAGAGGCCATGGATGCCATGGGAGTGCTACCGCTGTTTTGCGGCGTGCTCTGCCATGATCACTGGAAGCCCTATTACCGCTACAGCACCTGTGTGCACTCGCTGTGCAATGCCCATCATCTGAGAGAGCTGGAGCGAGCCTAGGAGCAGGATGATCAGCGCTGGGCTCGCGACATGCAGGAGCTATTGCGCGAGATGAACGATGCCACCCACCAGAACAACGGTTGGTTAAGCACCACAGAAGTTGTCAGCTGGCGCCAGCGGTACCGTGACTTGCTCCAGCAGGCCGAGACCGAATGCCCCGCCCCTACCCCGAAACAAGACCCCGCAAAGAAGGGACGGGTGAAGCGATCCAAAGAGAGAAATCTGCCGGAATGATTACGGGACTATGAGGACGACGATGTACTGCGTTTTATGGACGATCCGCAGATTCCATTTACCAACAATCAGGGTGAAAATGATCTGCGTATGACCGAGGTCCAACAAAAGATATCGGGCTGCTTCCGTTCCCTTCAGGGCGCACAGATATTCTGCAAAATACGTGTAGCTACCTCTCGACCTGCCGTAAACAGGGGGTGAGTCCATCTGAGGCGTTAACCCTGTTGTTCAGAGGAAAAAGCCCAAATTTTATGCACCAGACTGTTCAGAGTGCTGAATAGTTACTCCAATTATTTCCAAATAAATCCGTTGAAAAATAGTGTAATTTCAGCAACACCTACACCGAATATGTTGCTGAAAGGTAATAATCGATAACAGGACCTAGGAATTCATCCGGGCACGGTAAAATAAATCCAGAATTTTTGAGAATTTCACATGTCTCCGTATTGGTAAATACTTGATTCTCAGTGTAATTCAGGAAAATAGGTAATACGTTAACAGAACGTCTGGTTTTTCGGGGCAGAAAAGGGAGAATGCTGCTCACCAAGAGCTTGAACCAGGGGACAGGCAAAATATGTTCATATGGAACAAACAAACCCTTTTCCCTGAACTTCAGGATTGCTAGTATTCTTGCTTTATCCAGAGAAGTCGCATTTTTTTGTCCGGCACATAAGTGCAATACCCTACCAATCGTTAAGGGATTTCTACTGGACCAGGAAACTACCCGTGCAACGTAATCGACAGGGATCGTATCCACATATCGTTCGGAAATATCAGGTATTACCCCCCGGGTGCGACGACCAGTAATAAATTCGAGTAAAAAATAGAAAATCTGGAAGTGCAGTATATACCCCGTCAGACTATTTCCTACAATCATGCTCGGCCGATGGACAGTAATAGGTAAACCCCGTTCAGCCTCCACCCTTAGCACCGATTCGGCTTCTGCTTTGGATTGTTCATACGTATTATGAAAATCTCTTGGCTCCTCCAGCCATCCCTCAGGCAATGGCTCCTTTCGCTTACCACCTACTCCAACAGTACTTACCACTTCCATTTTTTTTAATGAGCTATTTTTCCAGCCTAATTGTGCCAGCTGTATCACATGCTCTGTCGCAGTCACTGCCGCCAGACGTGCCCGCTCAAGCGAATGATTCATGCGCACACTGGCAGCACTATGGATGATGTGCGTAACTCGCTCCCCCAGCTTTGCAAATTCATTAGGAGACAATCCTAATTTTTCCTGTTCCACATCACCTTGTACGAAATTTATCCTGTTGGCAGTTACAGTATTGATTTCAAGCGATGCTACTAGCCACGCAGCCCGCTTTTGCAAAGCGGCATTGTTCTCAGCACGAACCAACAAAACTAATTGATTTTGAGAATCTGCCAAGAGCTCTCTGACAACAGCACTACCAAGCACACCTGTAGCACCAGTAATAAAATAAGTATTCATATAAAAAAAATAACAGGATCCCTATTAACTACAATGTCACAATTATCAGCATCTACCTGTTTATGCTTATTCACATGATTGGTCTCAGATCCACAGTTTTTAAAACAAACTGAAAATCGTTGGATAATAATATTACGACGCACCTTCATATTAACTGTTAACTCACCCCCACCAACCGTAAAAGATTTACCTGTTATACCAATACAAATCGGGCGTTGATAAAAAGGTAAATCACTTAGCGCTATATCGATATCTTTTTTCAGCAATTGATATAGCTTGCTTTTTGAGATGTTTTCCATACTCTCAAATATTTTTGCTTGATCGTGCAGATCAATTTTTTGCATGTATCTCTCTAAATTAACAACAATAATTGCAACAATTTTGCCGGATAAATGCTGAAAAACAACACTGTTCTCTACACAATCAATCTGCCCAAACCGCTCTTCAACTCTTGCAGGCGACACCCACTTGCCAGTCGCTGTTTTAAAAATATCGCCCTTTCTGCCAATCAATGAAAGAAATCCTGCTTCATCCAGCTGGCCCAGATCGCCAGTATGCCAATAGCCATCCGCTGAAAAGCGCAGATCACTTTTTTCCTGGTCATTCTGGTAACCGCTAAAAACACCCGGTCCACGTACGAGAACTTCCCCATCTTCCGCAAGCGTTATCTCATTTGGCGACAATGGCTTGCCAACCGTACCCAATTTATGGCAAGCAGGGTGATTTACTGCAACCGGGACAACATTCTCGCTAATACCATAAACCTCATAGATTGACAGTCCAATTGCTTCGTACCATTCCAGCAACCAGACTGGCATTGCTGCTGATCCACTGACAACATAACGTATTCGCGAACCAAATATCAGCCGCAAACGGCTTAAAAGTATACAATTTGCCAATCTCAAGAGAAATGAATCCATCATCCCAAGCTGATAATTTTCTGCCTGTCTTACTACCACGTATTTATAGCCAGTACGTATTGCCCATTGCCCCAATTTGCGAATCGGCCAAATCTGGCTTTCAATGCGCTCAACAATGCCTGAATAGATACGTTCCAATACTTTTGGTACACCAATCAGAATATCTGGATTAACTTGTCCGATATAGCGCATTAGATCACGCGGATTGCTCAGCATATAACTGGATGCACCAGTTTTCACTGCACAAAAATTAACGATACGCTGAAAAAGATTTGCAAGCGGCAACCAGCACAAGAATATAGTTTTATCATTAAAGCCATTAAATACACCAGTGATAGCTTCAATCGCAATAATAATCTGTACATGCGAAAAAGTGACTGCCTTGGGCATACCTGTCGTACCGGAAGAAAACACAATAACTGCTTCGTCCTGCGGCTCTATAATCTGGAAATTTACAGATACCCCAACCTTCTTATTTGCCAACAGATTAGCCATGCATAATTCATTTTCTTGCAACGGTTCTTCTTCAAAAAAAATGAACAGGTTGATTCTCTGAAGAATATTCGGGGAGATCTTTGCCAGAACCAATCTATTCTGGACAAACAAGGCGGCAGGTACGATATTCTTAACCACATGGTTGAGCTGATCGGTGGGATATTCAGGATCAATACCAGCAACTACGGCACCTATTGACAGCGCCCCCATCTGCGCGCACTCCCAATTAAGTGAAGTGGGCGCTATGATGCCAATGTGGTCACCTTGCCTGATACCTGCATTAACTAATGCAGCCCCAACTTGCATGGTAGCCCGTGCGAATTGTTGCCAGTTGGTTGATTGCCAGCTACCATCCTGATCCAGCGTATAAAATGCCGCTGCATCAGGGGTTGTGATGCAACGCATCGCCAGTAAGCTAGGCACCGTCCCAACTTCATTATCAACGCAAGTACTTACTTTGATCTTATTACTCAACGAAATTATCTCTCTTACAGGAGGTTTGTTTGGGTTCATCACAACAACTCAATCCGCCACGCCACCACAAGGTTCTTTGACTTGGCAATCTAGTGCTTCCGCCCCTGCATCACCTTTATTCTGGATTACTGGATTACTTCAACTCAATGGGTTTCGCAATGACACCATATCTACCGTCACTGTAAGGAAATTGGTCTTTAGCCATGAGTAAATGTGGTGATCAAGCTGAGTCGGCAATCTAGCACTTTCGTTACTATTACAACTGAATCGTGTTTTCTACTCTACTGTGTTTGCAACCAAGGCTGTAATAACAATGAGCGTTATCAGACATCCCCTAATCTATTTTCGGGTCATATGCACCACGTGGTCGGGTGATCTGCAAATCATCATTCTGTAAACCCAGTTGGTGCATTTGTTCGGTGGTATTACGCCCCAAGAGTAATCGGTGTTTGATCATAAAATTAACAACGGGGGTGGCAAAATACCAATAGGCACGACTGGCCTTGCCTTCGCGAATGAGCGCAGAAAACTCCGGTGCATACGGGTTATAACCGAAATGCTTGAGATCTGAATACATCAGCAACCAGTTAATCGGATAATTACTGTAAATTGGGTTGCCGTGCGCACGTCGTTGTACCAATCCCAGTTCGTGTACCTTGCGAATCATACCCTCCTGATCATAATCCCAAGCGTGAAAGGGCGCGAGATAACGTGGAAAATGAGTACTCACAGGAAAATGCTTTGGATTCCAGAAACGTGCTAATTCATCTTCCGAAAATTCACTGGATTCGCGTAAACCGGGTGGTGTCCAGTCCGTTTCGGTAATCAGCTTGTGTGAAAATTCATATTCCATACGCTCTGGCTCCGGCTGACCTGGTGAATATCCAGCCAGTACCAAAGGAATACCTTTCTCTGTCGCCACCTGCAATGCATCCCCTTCAAACAGCGGAGCATATACGTAGGAAACCGTGTAAACAGCACCGCGCTCTTCCTGATTCATGAGTAAATAGCGGAACAATTTGTGATAAAACTGAGCAGAAGGTCGATATACCAGATGATCAATATCCAGTTTATGAATCGTTCGGCGAATATTTTTCCAGGCGATATCAGGAATATTAACGTCGGTAGTAAATGCCAGCACGTTCAGTTTGTACTCAACCTTCAGCCGGTAAAGCAGATAAAGACTGTCTTTCCCGCCACTTAAACAAACCAGCGCATCATAAGGCCCTTTGCCACGGCAATCCTGTAGTGCCTTCTCAAGATCGAGCTGCCGTTTCTGGCGCAATTGATCAAACTGACTTTTAGCATCAGGTACACGAGATCTACAAAAAGCGCACGTTCCATTTGAATCGATTTCAGCACCGGGCGCATTATGAGGGAGTAAACAAAGCTTGCAATGGGACATATCAAATTCCAATTGGTATTAAAGTTCCTTCTGGTGAAAATAGCAGTGTAAGTGCATCCTGTAACTTTTTTCACATAAAAATGGTTCAATTTATTGCTTTTGATCTTAACCAATAAAGATAAACTACTTTATATTTAAAATTTTGTGGTTTTAATTCAAAAGAACAGACTCAATGAATACTTATTCAGCAATATGCAAGATATGTGGTAAGGAAAGTGAAATTGATGGCAGTAATACTGTAAAAATAAGATCCAATGTACGGCAATTTAAAAAAGAGCAATTCACAGTCTGGCGCTGCGCTCAATGCAATTCATTACACAGCCTGGAAGAGATTGATTATGACTATTACTATAAAAATTATGTCATGCAGAAACAAAAGATAGATTTCGCCACACGGTTGTTATTTATATCCAGACTTCGTCAATTAGTACGCGGAGGGCTTTTGCCCCATCATTCAATACTGGATTTCGGTTGCGGCAACGGTGGTTTCCCATATTTTCTAAAGAAAAAAGGTTACGTAAAAACAATTGGTTATGATCCTTTTAGCAGTCAATTTTCCGATCGATCCATATACACACAAAAATTTGACATAATAAATAGTCAGGACGTCATTGAACACAGCTCGGATCCCGTTACATTTCTAGATGAGATAACTGCACTGGTTAAGCGTCCCTGGGGGAAACTAATGATTGGTACCCCGAATGCAGATTACATTCATCTAAATGATCCTCTAGATGAAGTTGGTTGGTTACATCAGCCTTACCATCGCCATATCCTCGGTAGCAAACAATTAATCCAAATGCTTGAGAAAAAAGGGTTTCGCATCGATAAAGTTGAACAGAAAAGCTATATGGATACAAAAATCCCTTTCATCAATTCAACATTTGTATTCAACTACATGACTTCTACGGACGGAA
Source organism: Nitrosomonas eutropha (assembly GCF_900116685.1). Taxonomy (GTDB): domain Bacteria; phylum Pseudomonadota; class Gammaproteobacteria; order Burkholderiales; family Nitrosomonadaceae; genus Nitrosomonas; species Nitrosomonas eutropha_A. The sequence goes on along the minus strand of NZ_FPBL01000020.1, from coordinate 3,820 downwards.
CAGTTGACAGTATTTTTGACCCCATAAAATTTGGCCTAATCTATACCTCACCTCGGCTTTTATTCCATGGCCTCTTTGGTTATTTATTGAATCATAAAAAAGATATTTTTATTACAGCGACTGCTCTTTGAACCAGACTCTCGAAAACAAAGGATAAACGCGGAAATAGTAGCTTATAACTCTGCTTACCCGGATCACAATGCACAACAATACCAGAAAAAAAATACTCTTCTTTGCCGAACCCGCTACATTGGCTCACGTGGCCAGACCAACAGTATTGGCAGGTACACTTAACTCCGCACAGTACGATGTCAGCATTGCTACAGGTACTGACTTTAAATCGATTGCTTCTCAAACGGGTTTACCAGTTCATGATCTCTGGAGTATTGGGAGCAAGGCATATCTCGCCGCCGTAAATACCGGGCAAGTGGTCTTCAGCTATGATGTACTCAAACGCTATGTTCAGGATGATTTGCAACTAATAAGCACCCTCAACCCAGATATCATCGTAGGTGATTTTCGTCTATCCCTCGCCATTAGTGCACGATTAGCGAAAATACCTTATGTAGGGATATCCAATGCCTACTGGAGTCCCTACGCGCACACAGAATATGAAATTCCAGCACACCTAACTACGCAACTACTAGGCTTTACCGTTGCCAATCATATTTTTCGGTTATTACGTCCTGCTATTCTGGCGCAACATAGCCTACCCATGTACAGGCTTTATCGAAAATACAGAATGAAACCACTTGGGTTTGATCTGAGGTGTGTATTTACCGAGGCTGATATTTCAGTTTTCGCAGATGTTCCTGAAATGGTTCCAATCCGGGATTGTGGTGTTCCGGGTCGATACACTTATATTGGTCCGGTTATCTGGTCACCGGAAGTTGCACTCCCTCCAGAACTCGCAGCTCAATCAAAAGATTTGCCATTGATATATATCGCCATGGGAAGCTCCGGTGATCCAAGTTTGCTCAATACGATTGTAAGAGCAACTACATCACTTGGCTACAAGGCAGTAGTTGCAACTTGTGGTTACTTACTGGATAAATCAATACGCGGCCAGATTGTTACGCGTAATTTTTTGCCTGGTGCAAGTACTGCTGCGATAGCAAAACTGGTTATTTGTAATGGCGGCAGTCCCAGTACACATCAGGCACTACGGGAAGGGACGCCTGTTTTAGGTATTCCGGCCAATATGGATCAACTACTAAATATGAACTTCATCGTGGCAACAGGTGCCGGATTAAAAGTACGCGCAGATCAGGTAACGTATAACAAGATCAGGGCAGCAATACAACAAATACTCAATGAAGATAACTTTTCCAAGAATGCTCAACAAGTAGCAAACTGGTTCAAAAACTGCCAACCTAAAGAAAAATTTCCGGAGATTATCAACAAAATCAGCTCACATCTCTCTTGAAAGACTAGACTAAAATTTTTTACCGCTTATCGCTCAATGTCGTCTAATTACCTACCTAAACGAGAAACCGGCAAATTGCCGGTTTCTCGTGATAACACTCCAACTATCAGTATTAAGCTACCAAGTTATTTTTTCTGCGCGTGGTAGCAAATAAACCAAACATACCTAATCCCAAAAGAGCAAGTACTCCGGGTTCTGGCACTTCGCTAGGAGTAAAACTTTGATTACCGTCTGCCTGAAACTGTAAGGCGTTCCCTACAATAGCCGTCGCAGTTCCATCACCATTTGGTCTAGCATCCGCTGGATTCCAACCCGTCGTGTTAGGGCCAAATTGAAGCGTGCCAAAAGCAACGGTTTTAATCATATCAGGATTAATATATGTACTGTTGGTACCCACTACATTACCTGAGAAATGAAATTCTCCACTCCTAGTACCTGGATTAAAGCTTCCGATATCCTGAACGTTAACATCTCCCCACAACAACTGAACCCCATCATCAAATCCGGTACCGGCTATCATACTCGCTCTTGTCCCATCTAGACCAGCGTGATCATAATATATTGACCACGCTCCACCCGTCGTTGAAAAATTCACAGCACCAGAAGCATCAATGCTCTCAACCTGTTCATTAAACGAGGCAACAACCGTATACTGGTATAAATTAGCACCTAATATACCGCCGGTTGCAGCTGATGCCAAGCCGCTAAGGCCTTCAAAGGCATTCCCAGCAGGATCCGTGATGGAGACAGCAGATGCGAAAAAATAAGTAGTAAAAGCATCACCCACACTCAATCCTCCTTCCGGGATAGGCGTTGATATTGCCGTGCCATTCTTTGCCCAGTCGAATCCATCGAACGGCATGTGGGTACCATCCAGATTAGTAATAGACGGGGCTGCCATTGCCGATGCAGACAAACCCATCGTCGCTGCCACAAGCACTGAAGTAAAGATTTTTTGTTTCATGGTTACCTCTCGAGTTAATCAATTTAAAGAATTAGTGTAGAACTTACCTGCTTACTACTGCAATAATATAGAAGCAATATACGTGCCATAATTTAAATATCTGTTTCATTCACTATAAATCAAAGTGTTACATATCATGTCCAACTTCCTCAAGCTATCACTAATACGCCAGTGTAAAATATTCCGACAGATAACCAAGATCACTGTGGCGTTTATATAGAAAATTCCAACATGGATATAGCAATAAAATATTACATCAAACTAGCATTTCGTAATCTTACACGTCAAAAAAGACGAAACACAATTGCTATTGCTGTGGTGATATTCAGTTGTGCTGTCATGATACTGGCCAGCGGCTTTATTGAATGGATATTCTGGGGTATGCGGGAAACCACTATCCATTCGCAACTGGGTCATCTACAGATCGTCAAGCCTGGTTATTTTGAGACCGGCAAGGCGGACCCCTACCGTTTTTTGCTGCCAGATGATCTTCGAAAGAGTTTGTCGAAAAACTTTACATTTGGAACAAAGGAATCCTTGATAAAGACAATTGTTCCTCGCCTTAGCTTTAGTGGCCTGATCAGTCATGGCGATTCCACGCTTTCCTTCATTGGCGAAGGGATCGATCCGCAGGAGCAGGTACACTTTGGTAATGCGCTTAAGATTTCAACTGGCAGCCATTTATCTGTTGATCATCCTGATCACCTCATCATAGGGGAGGGGTTGGCACGCAATCTGGGTGTTGAGGTGGGGGATCAGGTGGTACTGCTGGTCAATACCGCAACGGGGGGGATTAATGCTGTTGAAATGACCATCGGCGGCTTGTTTAACACCGTTACCAAATCCTACGATGATAATGCACTACGGTTGCCAATCAGCATTGCGCAGCAACTGTTGCGCACGCAAGGAGTGCATAGTTGGGTCGTGCTGCTAAACGATACTGCACAAACGGATACTGTATTAGTGGCACTACGCAAGCAGCTATCACCAGATCAGTTTGAGATCGTACCCTGGTATCAGCTAGCGGATTTCTACAATAAAACGACAGTGCTATTTACTAAACAGGTACAGGCAATCAAGCTGATCATCGCGCTCATTATTTTGCTGGGTATTTCCAACACCATGACGATGAACGTGATGGAACGAACAGGAGAAATCGGTACCGCCATGGCGCTGGGTGTAAAAAAAATCGACATCTTGCGCCAGTTTCTGTGTGAAGGTGCGCTGATTGGTGGCATCGGCGGTGGGCTGGGTGTGCTGATTGGTTTGCTGCTGGCGGCAATTATTTCTAATATTGGTATCCCCATGCCCCCCCCACCTGGTATGGCACGCGGTTACACCGGAGAAATCCTCGTCACCCCGGATATGCTACTGGAAGCACTGGCGTTGGCTATCATTACCACGCTTATCGCCAGCTTTTACCCCGCCTG
>NZ_FPBL01000002.1 GCF_900116685.1 Nitrosomonas eutropha | reverse complement strand
AGGACTGTTCGGCCAATTGTTCGCTGATAAAGGCTACATCGCCCAGTGGCTCACTGAAGCACTGGATCGGCAAAACCTTCAACTCATCACCCCTCCTGAGAAACAAACCTCATGCTCGTGTTTTTATGTGCCTTCCATTACGGGGGTCACTTGAAAGCCGAGGTCTGCGGCGCGACGCTTGAGCGCGGCGATGCTGCGCTGGCGTTGCTGATCTTCATACTGTTGTTGTCCGCGATCCACGAAGTTTTCACCGTGGGTGATCATGAAGTAGACCATGCGGGCCAGTTTGTGGGCGACGGCGGTGTTGGCCTGTGGCTTATCCATGCGGGCACACAGGCGTCGACACACAGGCGTCGAGACACACAGGCGTCGATAGAACGCGCCCAGCGCGGAACCATTGCGTGACAGGCTCATGGCTGCCATTTTCAGCGCTTGGCGCACGCGATTGGTGGAGCGTCGGGTGCGCGCCGAGAGCACCTTGCCGCCGCTCACCTTGGAACCAGGGCACAACCCGAGCCAGGAACAGAAATGCTTGACGTTGGCAAAACGGCTTAAGTCCGGGCCGCCCTCCGAGAGGATAGTCATCACCGAACTGACGGCCAGGCCGTTGATGCGCGTGAGATCGACGCCGGCCCAGCGGGCCAGCGCGGTACGCAGATCGAAGGCCGGGGTGTGCTTACCAGCCCGCTTGGCCGGTCCCGTCAAATCCACCTCATGGATCCCCAGCGGGGCGAGCAGCGCCTCGACTCTGGCGTCGCACTCCACAATGCGCTGCGCCAGCATATCGTACAGGCACAGCGCTTGCGCCAACACAAACAGATGCTCTTCGCGCCAGTTGCCGGTCAGCGCCCTTTGGATGTCAGCCTCCTTGGCTTTGATGCGGCGGTGACGATGTCGCGCCAGGACGGCCGCGTCACGCTCGCCGGCCACGATGGCGCGAATGATCGCCTACCCGGTCATCCCCATGACATCGGTGAGCACTTCGCTCAGTTGAATGTTCATTTGCACCAGCGCCTTGAGCATGCGCTGCACCCAGGCGGCCTGCTCGGCGAGCAGCACCTCGCGTTGCCGCACAATGGCCCGAATGGCGCACACCTCGGCACCGGGGCGAAATGCCGCGCGCAGCAACCCAAAGCTCATCAGCTTTTGCAGCCACTGGCAATCGAGCACATCGCTCTTGCGCCCGGGCACATACTTCATCTGGTGCGCATCGACCAGCCAGACTTACAGCCCTCGGCTCTCCAATACCTCGTACACCGGAATCCAATAGACCCCGGTCGATTCCGATGCCACGGCGTCCACCCCACAGGCCAGCAGCCAGTTCGCCATCGCATTCAGGTCATCGGTCATCGCGCCAAACTCACGTACCGGATCGTTCGCGGCATGGCGGGGAACCGCCACCCAGTGGCTGGATGCGCCAATATCGATTCCGGCCGCGTTGGGAAACACCTCATCTTCTGTCTTGCGCATCGCCATGGTTTGCTCCACAATCGTTGATGAACGGCGGCACCATGGGAGGCGTCATAGTCGACTCGATCTCCTGAACGGGATACACACTACGGTGTTCACCACTGTCGTCGACGATTCCCGGACCATGCTCTCATGCGGGCTTGTTACAACTTGCACCATTGGTGTGTCGGTCATTTTGGCGCCGCCGCTCTCTTTGTAGCGCAAAACCGTTTCTCCGCCCACGTCGGAGCCCCACGAGGCCTTGGACTGCTCTCAAGAAAAACATGAAGCCTGTGCCCCGTACCGTGTTCGAGAAAATCATTCTACGTCACCGTTTCCTGATTGAGACTGTCTTTGATGAGTTGAAAAATCTTTGCCAGATCGAGCACACCCGACATCGCTCCCTCTTCAATTTTATCGTGAACCTAATGGCTGGTATCGTCGCTTACTGTTTGTCCGATAACAAACCAACCTTGAATCTCACCAGAGTCAATACCTTGGTCAAAGCTTGAGGGCTTATCCCGAACTCAGGTTAGTTTAGTGCCCTGAAAAACTGTCCCGGCAATCAATGAGGTCTGATGTCGGCAGGCTCTGCATTGAAAAACCTTGCGTATACCATCACGTATGACATAGTAAGCAGTACCGTTACAGCGTGGACAGTGAAACCCATCCGACCAGCTGGCAACTTCCAGCGCTTGCTCGCACTGCGCCTCCGTACCAAAGCCTTTGAGAGATTCCAGTATCGACAGTCCAGATCGAAATTGAATTCGATTCATCGCCATGATCGATAACTCCTTGTATCATTTAACAGTCATAACTTTTATGTCGCAACAAACCCATCAGACAAACCTTGCTGACGTTCGTTGCTAATCAGGACTACTGATGACTTTCATAGTGGTATCGTTTGACGGTTGCTTCCTTGAGGGTTCGGTTCATACGCTCAACCCGACCGTTGGTCCAAGGATGATTCGGTTTGGTAAGGCGATGTTCCATATTATTTTACAGACAAACACGATCAAAGATATGTAAGGAGGCGTACCTGTCTGTTTTGCGATTGGTGAACTGGATGCCGTTGTCTGTCAGGGTGATGTGGATTTTATATGGCATGGTGGTGATGAGATTGCGCAGGAGCTGCGCTGCTTCCAGCTTGCTGTACTTGAGCAGCAGCTCGGCGTAAGCAAACTTGCTGGTACGCAGTCGATGAATAGTTAGGTAATAATGAAATCGCTTTGATTGGTGGGATGTATGACGTAGATACGGGGAAGGTTACGTTTTACGATAAATAGAAGTTTTTACTGTACATCATAAAATTCTACGGCCAGACAATGCCCGCAGTTTAGTGCTCTCTTTCAGAAACCAAGCTTGGTCAACAGGTTATCAACCTGTTCTTGATTGGCGTACACATCGTCTTGTTTTAGCGGATTAATGACAGGCCCATTCATTAAGTCGTTCCTTTTTTCAATCGAAGCTTCTTTTTTTGTCGAATTTTCTTCTGCCAGCAATTGCTGCATTTCCTGTTCGATTGTTTCGATCATGTGAGTAATTTTCTGAATGACCTGGCTGGTCAGATCATGAAAATTTTGAGCTACCATGATTTCCGTAAGATAGGCTTGTGTGGAGCTTGTCTGCTCAGGGATGTCGTTCAGAAAATCAAGGGTTTGCTTGAGTGTATTGTTTAGAACAGGATGGTCTGCGATAGCGGTGACTGTTATTTCTGGCATCTGATGCCATAACTTGTGCAAATTGGTAGCATTTGCTGCAAGATTTTCCAGGATGGGCTTGGCGTTTTCGATCGCCAACAGTGAACATTCGGCGGCCTGTGTTGTTTTGTTGACAACATAGGCCAGCCCATCCTTGCTACTGGATACCCCGATACTTGCCTGCTGCAAACGCTGATCATGACCGAGCTCAGACAGGCAGTTGTGCAGCATTTGGGTAAGTTGCCCGAGGTGATCGATAACATTGTTATTAGTATCCAGGCTGCTATTCATCTTTATGGATTGATACCTGTTTGTCAGAAGATAGGCAAAAAAACGGCTCAGGCGTGTACAGCCATATTCTGGAGAATTTTGTTCAATTTTTCATCTAGCGTGGCGGCCGTAAAAGGTTTGACGATATACCCGTTTGCTCCAGCCTGGGCTGCAGCAATAATATTTTCTTTTTTTGCTTCGGCGGTGACCATCAGTACAGGAATGTCTTTCAATGCGCTATCCGCACGGACATTTTGCAACATGGTTAATCCATCCATATTAGGCATATTCCAGTCTGAAACAACGAAATCGAAGTTGCTATCACGTAGTTTTTTCAAGGCCATAGCCCCATCTTCAGCTTCTTCAACGTTATTAAAACCGAGATCCTTGAGCAGGTTGCGAATAATTCTGCGCATTGTCGAGAAATCATCCACTACCAGAAATCTGAGATTTTTATCTGTCATTGCGTTATCTCCTTAAGTAACTTTGCCTTATGCCCGGGTATTTGTAGTTATCTGCTGTAAAAAATTGGAGGATTATTTTCCATTTTTGGAATAGATAATCTGAATTTCACAGGTTAAACATGCACTTATCTGTTTTGTTTGCCAAATTCAGAATCTTGCCCTCCAGTAAACGGTCCGGCAGGAAAATACTTGAGTAAATTTTTAACAGCGCCATTACAGAATTTTTATTATCCATCATGGGGTTAAAACCACTGGTTTTAGCCGGTCAGCTTTAGCTGCGAGAATATGCCACACAGGAGGTGTGGCATGGACTATAGATATGGAAGTCATACGGTTGATTGAATACCATTTTGTATGGGTAACGAAGTATCGATACAAGATTCTGAAAGGAGAGATAGCGGAACGGATACGAGAATTGGTTCGTCAGACGTGCGAAGTATTTGAAATCAGAATTGTGCAAGGCATAGTGAGTAAGGATCATGTGCATATACTGGTGAGTTGTCCGCCGGAGATGGCCCAAGTGAGATCATGAGACGGATAAAAGGACGAACGTCGAGTTATCTGTTTGAAGAATTTCCTCACCTTAAGAAGAAGCACTGGGGCAGGCATTTTGGGGCGCGCGAGTATTTCTGCGCGACGGTAGGCCAGATGACAGAAGAGATGATCAAACAATACCTGAGCATCATTTTGATGCTTAATCCAAACGACAATTTTAGAATAGAACCGGAATAAGACGCGTCGCTTAGTCGATGCGTATCCGGACTTTCAGTCCGTAACTCTAACTACCGGCTAAAGCCAGTGTGAATTGCCCCGGGTTTTGAGGAGGCTCCAATTTTTGAGAGAATAGAGCCATGAATAAGAAAAATAAGCAGAACAAGTTTTCCCTCGAAGTTTGAGAACGCTCTGTTCACCTGGTTCAGGAGCATCGCGGTAAGTATCCATCGCTGTGGGCAGCAGTCGAATCAATTGCACCGAAGATTGGCTGCGTACCCTCCACACTGCTGGAATGGGTCAAGCGTAGCGAGGTCAACGATGGCACACGCGATGGTCTGACGGCCAGTGAACGCGACCGTCTCAAGGTATTGGAACTGAGAACAAAGAACTGCGTCGTGCCAATGAGATATTGAAAACAGCCGGTGCTTTTTTCGCCTAGGCGGAGCTCGACCGCAAACTGAAGTTGTGAGCACGTATATCGACCAGCACCGGGATGTTTACGGGGTCGAGCCAATCTGCAGGAGGGTATTGCAGATTGCCCCCTCGGCGTATCGGCGTTATGCCGCTCGTTAGCAGCACCATGAGTACGGATTTCGTGCTCGATGCGCTGGAACAGGCTCTGTATGATTGCCGCCCCGCCAAAGCCCTGATCCATCACTCCGATCGAGGATCGCAATACGTGTCCATTCGTTAAAACCCATCCGACCAGCGGGCAACTTCCAGCGCTAGCTCGCACTGCGCTTCCGCACCAAAGCCCTTGAGAAATTCCAGCATCGACAGCCCAGATCGAAATTGAATTCGATTCATCACCATGATCAATAACTCCTTGTATCATTAACAGCCATGACTTTTATGTCGCAACAAACTCATCAGATAAACCTTGCTGACGTTCGTTGCTAATCAGGTTATGTTTTTAGCTGCTCTTCCATGTCGGGTATTCTAGTTGCATAATTGTATATACTTGATGCCAAGAATCGAGGTACTGCAAGCCGACGATACTTACCAGGAGCAAATAAAGGGTTTGAGCTTGATGAAATATTTGCTGATAAGACATTCTCACGTGAGTAATAATGAGCGGGATGCACACTTTTACTCTTGATATTCAATAACGGAGTTGATTTATGCTGATCTATGATGCTCACAGCCCTGCGCCACGCTGTCTGCGAATGTTCTTGCTGGAAAAACAATTGCAGTTACCGGCAGTAACAGTTGATGTCATGACCGGAGAAAATCGTCAGTCAGCGTATCTGGCTGTTAATCCGACGGGACAGACTCCGGCTTTGCGTTTGGATGACGGCAGTATGCTTACGGAGGCTGTTGCTATTGCAGAATACTTTGAAGAGCGCTACCCCTTACCCAGTTTGGTCGGAAGTACACCCGAGCAGCGTGCACAAACCCGTCAATGGTGGCGGCGTGTAGAGCTTAATGTTACCGAATTCATACACAATGCCTACCATTATGCTGAAGGATTGGCTCGGTTTGAATCGCGCATTCCAGTTGTGCCTGAAGCAGCTGATGGGATGAAGCACGTGGCGCAGGATCGTTTGCACTGGTTGGATGGTATGTTCGGAACTGGTCCATATCTGTGTGGTGAACGCTTTACTGTGGCTGATATCTGGCTGTATGTGTGGCTGGACTTTGGTCAGTCGGTCAACCAGTCGTTTGATCGCAACCTGCCGAATATAAGCCCGTGGTTCGAGCGTATCGCGGCGCGACCCAGTGCTGAACTTAGTAAGGCGTTATTGAAGACATAGAGCAACATATATTTCTATATGCTGTATTTTTTAGATTTAGGGAATACAAGTATGGAGAAAAATGAAACCTGATCTGAATTGGTAGTTGGTCAGGGTGCAAGCAAAATGTCGCTGTGTGTTGTCACTGCAGAACTAATTAAAGTTCCGGCCTGTGTTGCATTTGATTTATTTTGTAATGCGATACAAACCGGACTGGGTTACTCACTGTTTCTCCCGGAGCAGTGAGTAAAAGTGTGTAGTAATGTGTGTTTGTTTTTTTATTAAGGAGACGAGTGGTATGGATAAGAAAAGAATGGTGTCAATGCTGGCATTGGTAGGTGCTTGTGCAGGTTTGTCCGCTTGTGCGACGACGGGTGATGTTGATGCGCTCAGATCTCGTGTGGATGCACTGGAATCTAATGTATCTGCAGTACAGTCAGATGCGGCGGCTGCTAGAGCAACTGCTAATGATGCAGTGAATATTGCCAATCAAGCAATGGATAAGGCTAACGAAGCCAATGCACGCTCGATTGATACCGAGACAAAAATTGATCGCATGTTTAAACGTGCAATGCACAAATAAAGTAATTGTTTTGTAATTACCTCGGGCTTTCCCTGTTCATTTGTGATATTGGCTCTTGCGCTTATTCATGTGAAACAAAGTAAGGCCCGGGGTAGTTCCGGTGCTTGTTTCGGTTAGCAGATTCTTGAAAATCTTGCAGTATTGCTGACTCCTGTAAGAATTCAGGAGCACTTAAAGGCCAGGAAATGAATGGGCAAGAACAATACGAGATGCACAAAGACTATATCCAATCAAATGGACTGGATAGGGTTATAGATTTTCAGGAAAATATTGACCATAAAGATAGCGTATTTGATGCTGTCTCTGGAAAAATAAAAATTCCATTTCCACCAAAGGCTGATGATCTGGTTCGCTTACACAAGTTAATCAGGCATAGAAGACCCTTCACAATCATTGAATTCGGGCTCGGGTATTCGACTGTGATCATGGCGGATGCTTCCAGTGAATGGATTCAAAATGTAAAAGGCAGATTTCCAGCACATTTACTCTCACGTGTGCATTTTCAGCATAGCAATGTTGAAATAGGCACATTTAATGGCCAGCTTTGTCATTATTACAAGCATCTGCCTGACGTTATCGCTGAATTTTGATGGACCATCTCCCAAAGATGTACAAGGAAGTATTAATGGCTTGAGCTTTAATTGCGACGAACGAACAGTGATGTCTGGTGACCTGCATGTTAATGGAATCAACTTTTCTTCCTGGTACATTGATTCTTGTTGATGGGAGAATCAATAACGCACGGTTTCTCCAGAGAAATTTTACAAGAAACGATGATGTGAAGTATGACAAAGAGGGCGATATCACTACGTTTGAATTATTGGAAGAGAGGCTTGGCAGATACAACTTATTAGGATCAGATTATTTTTAATAACCTGCCAGATCCGATATTGACCTGATGCTCCTATTTTTCAACCTGTCGCAGCTTGTCCCAGCAACGTGCAAAAGATTCAAAAATAACTGGATTACTGGAAATAGCGGCGATTTCATGATTTAGCCAGAACGAGGGCCTGGTCCAGTTAAAGCTCCCGAAGATTGACCAGGCATGATTACTATCCTCAACCAGTACGAATTTGAGATGCATGGGTAGGAATTCAGAATGCTGGATGCGTTTAAAGCGGATTCCAGCGCTGGCTAGTTGCCGCTCCACCTGTGGAGTGACGCGCCTGAGCGTCGATTCTGCCAGTATTTCCAGGTCAACACCTTGTCTTGCCAACCGGGCCATAATATCAACCGTGCGCCCCATCCTAATATGCGAAGCCGCAATCCGGACACGTGCGCCGCTGCCAACATTATGCAGGAATCGTACGATAGGGTGAGCATCGGTCCGAGGCCAGAAATAAATATCGGTGTCTGCACCGTGGATGTTGCTACTTGCCTTCGTGGTAAAACGATAGGAAAGCCCTGGTGGTGACTGGTGTAATCGTCTTGCATGTTCTGCCAGTTTCTCGACCAGTATCGGATCCTTAAGTCCAACTAAAACGTTATGGCCACGATTTTGGTCGCCAATTTCCCGGATGATGTCCGGATCATCTTCCGGATCATTTCCCGATGGATTAAACGAGCCGATAAAGGCAACTGGTTCGGGGTGTGAGAAGCAGTAGAGTTTTTCATGCAGCTGTGGTTTCCAGGATTTCGTTGCAGGTGATGGCAAGCCGGGAATGGTAATAATGCGCAGTGCATTACCTAGCCCATCTGGCCCTGAGAGCAGGGCAATTACTTCGTCATTAGCATAAGGAATACGTGGCCTGCCTTCCAGGCTCAGCGTGACGCGAACACCGCGTTGATACGCCTGAACGAGTGCATTCGCCAGGCGGAGATCACGGAAATAATACGTTACCCAGTCAATGGTTCCACCAGGTGGAACCGCAGCAATCCGTGCTTCTAGTAGGTTGCGTAGCTGACCAGGAGGCTGACTTGGATCGCCAAAATGTACTTCAGGAGAAGAAATTGTTCTGGCTTGTGGTGCCGGAACTTTGTTTAATAAAGTCCACATAATGCCTTGATCTGTCCCCATACTGAGCGGGATTCCTCTTGTTTACTTGTTTCGTCAGCTTCTTCTATTTTCACCCACCTGGCCTGTTCTTCCAGCAGAGCTACATAACGTGGCAAAACATCAGCGCCGCCGACATGCAACATTTCATTGATGAAGCGTCGGCGATGTTCCTCTACATAAAAGTTATCGCAACCGGTAGTTAAGAATCTGTCAATCAGCTTGTATACATCGTCGCGGCATTTTAGTTCTGTTTCTGGCATGAAATGCGCAAGTGCAGATCGGCCAGCGTGCAGATAATCGGCAGCCAGTACAGGCTTTTTGGCTTTGACCGCTTCAAATACCACCGAAGTGGCTAGGTCAATAATGACATCTGCCCAATTCATCAGGGAGATTGAATGCATACTGTCTTCCGCCACGCTCACATTCGGAAGGTGGCGCAGGGAGGCGTTGTCAGTTAATGGTTGCCGCCAACCACCACGCGTATGTGGTTTGATTACCAGCTCCACGCCGGGGAATGCGGCAATCATGTCTACAATTATGCGAACTTCTTCCCAGAAGGTGGTGAATTCACGTTTTCTTAAGAACATGACGATTCTGAGCCGTGTGTCCGGGTTAGTGTTCAGCCGAGGGGGCGGTGACAGCGTGGCCAGTTTATTCAGCCATTCATCACAATAGCGCGGCGAGCCCAGCACGGCGATCGCCTGATTGCTCAGAAATGGCCGAAAGCGGATCGCACATAACTCGTTTGGTACCACGAGTTTGTCAAATATTTTTGCATCTGCGTATAGGGTATTCGGTTTTATAGCCCGTTCATGATGACGTATCAGCTGGTTGGCATGCGGGCTATCACCATGCGGTAGCGATACTGCGCCCAGTTTTCTTTCTTTTGCCATCGTAACAATGGTCTCGATCCATTCGATCGGGACGGGTGAGACGCTGGTGACCCAATCGAACGCAATGACACCCTCATCGGTATCAGCAAAAGTACGTTTCAATAACCGTTCGGCCGTACTGCGCCAGATTGGCTCACGCTTTCGGGCATCATATTTTCTGGCCAGCATTTCTGCAAGTTTTCCAACCAGAAAAATACGCTTCACGCCTCTGATCAGCAGGAATGTCTGCAGACGCCACTGCAAAAATTCCAATGAGGGTAGTAGTTCCCGGATATGCGCAATACGAACACGGTCGAGGCTGCCCAAATATTTAATGCGGTAATCATTTAGGAATTTTGCATGCCCCAGCAGAACCACATCTGCGTAGTGGCCTGATTCAGACCATTTTGCAACAACCGGAGTAATGTGATCGATGTCGTTATAGTGGCGAAGAAAGAATAGAGCTTTCATAGTGAAATTATTATTGATGTCAGTTCAGGCTGGCCGATTTTTTTGGGGGGCGGAAGCAGTAATATTTCGTCATTTACAATCAGAATGGGAATTGAATGTTCAATACTGTTTTGCGGCTTCCGTATCAGTCGAACAGTGTAGAACGTACGATAATGCTGTAATTTCAACCAACCTTGGGGTGAAAGTGTAGAGATTTTTCAGGAACTGTTAATTTTGCCAGTTTGGTACCGGGTTGCCAACTATCATAATCGCACAACCCGGAAGCACGGGATGAGCTTTATCCAGCCCGTCATTAAATGTGACGATAATCCAGTGTAAAGCAGTTATATGGAATATGTATGTCGCCTGCGGTTAATGACGATTGGTTTTATCTTGATACTTTCTTGACACACCGTTCCCCAATTTTTATCACAATCTGAACCCTCTAACCGTATATTCCTTTTTGTATTTGAAGGGGAAGCACGTGATTTCCCAACTTCCTGTTGAAACAATCGCCCAGAAGGAGGATGCAATGGATTCGCTGACTTTTACCTATTTCCTGGCTGCTGTCGGTGCGCTGGGTTTGTTTGTTTACCTCGGTTATGCCTTGTTGCGGCCCGAGAAATTCTGAAAGGAGCATTGGTATGCAAGATCTGATTTTTGTTGGCCTCATGGCCATTTTTTTTGCCATCACAGCATGGCTGGTGCTGGCGCTGCGGCGTTTGTGAGGAGTTGTTATGGAATTGAACCTGCTTGATTTTGCCGCCGTACTCGCAACGATGACCAGCCTGGCTGTCATCATGGGGAGGTGGCTGGCGCGTGCGTTTGAGAGCAAAAATCACTGGCTGGTGGAGCGCCTGAGTTATCGTGCACTGGGCGTTGATCCGGGTGAGCGCATGGGCTGGGCGCGCTATGGATTGGCGCTGCTACTGTCAAACGCGGCGATGATGGCGCTGGGTTACGCGCTGTTGCGCCTGCAGAGCGTGCTGCCGCTCAACGACCTGGGCAACCCGGCGCAGTCGCCCGACCTGGCGTTCAACACCGCAGCCTCATTCATTACCAACACCAACTGGCAGTCATACGCGGGGGAATCCAGTCTGTCCAACGCCACGCAAATGGTGGCGATTACATATCTTATGTTTTGCGGCGCGACGGCCGGCGTGGCGGTGGCGGGTGCCTTTATCCGCGGGCTGGCGCGTACCAGCAGTCAGGATATTGGAAACTACTGGGTCGATTTCATGCGTGTGCTGTGGCGCGTGATGCTGCCGCTGTGCTTCGTGATGGCACTCGTCTATGTGTGGCAGGGCATGCCGCAAACACTGAGCAGTTGGACCATTGCCACCACGCTGGAAGGGGTGCGTCAGCAACTTATTCTGGGGCCGGTGGCCAGCTTCGAGACGATCAAACACATTGGCACCAACGGCGGCGGCTTCTTCAGTATGAACGCGGCACACCCGTTTGAAAACCCGACCCCGCTGACCAACACCCTGCATATCCTGTCGATGCTGCTGATTCCTTCGGCACTGACCGTGACATTCGGTCTGCTGCTAAGCAAAAAACGTCAGGGTTGGGTGTTCTTCGGTGCCTTTCTCGTCATGTTTACCGGTTTCCTGGCGCTGGTGTATGGTGCTGAGCAAGCGGGCAACCCGCTGCTTACACGCGCTGGTGCCGATCAGGTGATCAGCAGTACACAACCGGGCGGTAACATGGAAGGCAAGGAGATGCGCTTCGGCATTGCCGACACGGCACTGTTCGTCACCACCACCACCGGCGCCACCACCGGATCAGTCAATGCCATGCATGATTCGCTCACGCCGCTCGGTGGTCTGGTGCCGCTGGCGCAGATGATGCTCAACTGCGTATTCGGCGGTGATGGTGTGGGCTTCATCAACCTGATCCAGTACGCCATCCTCACCGTGTTCCTGGCCGGCATGATGATCGGCCGCACGCCGGAGTTTTTGGGTAAGAAGATCGAGGCGCGCGAGATCAAGCTGGTGATGCTGTCGGTGCTGGTGCATCCGGCCTCCATCCTAGGCTTCACCGCGCTGGCCAGCCTGTGGCCGGATACTGGTGCCAGCCTGGCCAATCATGGTCCACATGGCTTCTCCGAAGTGCTGTACGCCTACACCTCGGGCACGGCCAACAACGGCTCGGCGTTTGCCGGTTTCAATACAAGTACCCCGTTTTTCAACACCACCATCGGGCTGGCGATGCTCATCGGCCGCTTTCTCACCATGCTGCCGATGCTGGCGGTGGCCGGTTCGCTGGCAGCCAAGAAAACCGTTGCTGCCGGTCCCGGCACTTTTCCCACTGCCACGCCACTGTTCATGGGATTGCTAGTGTTCGTGGTGCTGGTCGTGGGGGGGCTGACTTTCCTGCCAGCGCTGGCGTTGGGGCCGCTGGTGGAGCAGTTACAAATGCTCGCTGGCCATTTGTATTCATGAAATGAGGTGTGTAATGAATGACCTGAATCTTTCCAATTCTGTACGAGAGTCTGTGATCTCGCCACTTAACGGGCTATTCTGGCCTTGTGTACGCAGTGCAATATTCGTCGTGGTCGTCACCGGCGTAATCTACCCGCTGCTGACCACGGGTGTGGCGCAACGTGTACTGCCGCAGCAAGCCAATGGCAGCCTGATCGAGAAGAATGGCGTAACCGTTGGCTCAGCCGTCATTGGCCAGTTTTTTACCGATATGCGTTATTTCCACCCTCGTCCCAGCACCACCATGGGGCCTGATCCGCATGATGCCGGCAAGATGATTGCTGTACCTTATAACGCGGGCGTTTCTGCGGGCAGCAACCAGGGACCGACCAACCAGGCGCTGATCGATACCGTGGCACAGCGTGTGATTGACTACCGTAAAATCAATGATCTCCCGGCTAATGCACTCGTGCCGGTGGATGCGGTCACCGCCTCGGGTTCGGGGCTGGATCCGCACATTTCGGTTGCCAATGCGCAGGCACAGGCCGCGCGCGTGGCTGAAGCACGCGGGCTGACATTTTCGCAAGTACAACAACTGCTGACGCAGCATATCGAAGGGCGAGTGCTGGGTCTGCTGGGTGAGCCGCGCGTCAATGTGCTGATACTCAATATCGCGCTGGATAGTTTGCCTGTTTCTGCAGATGCAGCACAGATTATTGATAAATGACTTACATTCGGAGAACGATCGTGTCTAGCAGAAAAACCCTGACTTTGTTTGATCGCACACTGATGCGCGAAGCATTGCGGGATGCCGTGCGCAAGCTTGCTCCCCGGGTCCAGTGGCGTAATCCGGTCATGTTCGTGGTGTATCTGGGTTCCATTTTAACCACAGTCCTGTTTTTCCAGGCATTGAGTGGCCGGGGCGAGGAACCGGCGGGTTTTATTTTGGCAATTTCCTTGTGGTTGTGGTTTACCGTATTGTTTGCCAATTTTGCCGAAGCACTTGCCGAAGGGCGCAGTAAAGCCCAGGCCGCCAGCTTGCGCGGATTGAAGAAAAAAACCTGGGCCAGGAAACTGGCG
Source organism: Nitrosomonas eutropha (assembly GCF_900116685.1). Classification (GTDB taxonomy): domain Bacteria; phylum Pseudomonadota; class Gammaproteobacteria; order Burkholderiales; family Nitrosomonadaceae; genus Nitrosomonas; species Nitrosomonas eutropha_A. Next base: position 408,882 of record NZ_FPBL01000002.1, on the reverse strand, counting down.
GGTGGCACCTACGACCCCCAGTACGAGCGTACCGAATTTACCTGGATGTCTATTGAGGCCGATAGCCTGCGCAAGGGCGATATTGTGCTGATCGAGGCAGGCGACGTGATCCCTGCCGACGGTGAGGTAATTGATGGTGTTGCTTCGGTGGACGAGTCGGCCATTACCGGTGAATCGGCGCCGGTGATCCGTGAATCGGGCGGTGACTTCTCGGCCGTCACTGGCGGTACACGCGTACTGTCGGACTGGATCGTGGTACGTGTGGTGGTGAATCCGGGTGAAACCTTTGTTGATCGCATGATCGCCATGGTCGAGAATGCTTCCCGCAGAAAAACGCCCAACGAGATCGCGCTGACCATTCTGCTGGTCGGCCTGACGCTGATATTCCTGTTGGTCATCGTCACACTATGGTCTTATTCGGCTTTCGCAGTGGCGCAATCAGGCAGCGGTACCATCATTAGCGTCACGGTGCTGGTGGCGCTGCTGGTATGTCTGATTCCGACCACTATCGGCGGGTTGTTGTCCGCTATCGGTGTGGCGGGTATGAGCCGCATGATGCAGGTTAACGTGATTGCCACCTCGGGCCGTGCCGTGGAGGCTGCGGGTGATGTCGATGTGCTGCTGCTCGACAAGACCGGTACTATCACCCTTGGTAATCGTCAGGCCAGTGCCTTTCTCCCCGTTGCCGGTATCAGTGAAGAACAATTGGCCGATGCTGTGCAGCTGGCTTCGCTGGCTGATGAAACTCCCGAAGGGCGCAGCATTGTGGTGCTGGCCAAGAAAAAATTTAACCTGCGCGGGCGTGACGTGAAAAAACTGGGTGCACAGTTCGTTCATTTCACGGCACAGACGCGGATGAGTGGCGTGAACCTGGACGATGGTCGATCTATCCGCAAGGGTGCCGCCGACGCCGTCCGCAAGCACGTGGAAGCGCTGGGTGGCCATTTTCCGCCCGAGCTGCAGCAGGCGGTGGACGAGGTGTCGCGCCGCGGCTCGACACCGCTGGTGGTGGCTGATGGCGCCCACGCGCTGGGCGTGGTTGAACTGAAGGATATCGTCAAGGGCGGCATCCACGAGCGTTTTGCCGAGTTGCGCCGCATGGGCATCAAGACGGTGATGATTACTGGCGACAACCGTATCACGGCTGCTGCCATTGCTGCTGAAGCCGGCGTTGATGATTTCCTCGCTGAAGCGACGCCCGAGGCCAAGCTGGCGCTGATCCGAGAATACCAGGCCAAGGGGCAGCTGGTGGCGATGACCGGTGACGGTACTAACGATGCGCCCGCCCTGGCTCAGGCTGACGTGGCTGTAGCCATGAACACTGGTACTCAGGCTGCCAAGGAAGCAGGCAATATGGTCGATCTGGACAGTAATCCGACCAAACTGATTGAGATCGTCGAGACCGGCAAGCAGATGCTGATGACACGTGGTTCGCTCACCACCTTCAGTATTGCCAATGATCTGGCGAAATACTTCGCTATTATTCCCGCTGCTTTTGTCAGTACCTATCCACAACTGAGTGCCTTCAATGTGATGCAGTTAGCCAGCCCTGCCTCAGCCATCCTGTCGGCGGTTATTTTCAATGCGCTGGTTATTGTATTCCTGATCCCGCTGGCATTAAAGGGTGTCAAATACCGTGCTGCACCTGCTGCTGTACTGTTGCGACATAATCTGTTCATCTATGGTCTGGGCGGGATCATTGTGCCTTTCATTGGCATCAAGGGAATTGATGTGCTGATTGCTGCGCTGGGCCTGGTATAAAAAGAAGGGCAATCGTCAATATATATGTCTATTCCTACTTCCGCCGTGATGTCAGATGATCAGCGCCCTGATCCCGATAAACTTTTGCAACAGGTACAGCAGGAGGAAGCGCGAAAAAAACGCGGACGCCTGAAAATTTTCTTTGGTGCTTCGGCAGGGGTGGGCAAGACTTACGCCATGCTGTCTGCAGCGCACGAAGCACATGCACGAGGCATACCATTGGTGATCGGTCTGGTGGAGACACACGGTCGTGCCGAAACTGAGATGTTGGTAGCTGATCTGCCACTGTTGCCGCTCAGGGAAGTGTCTTATCGCGAGCGCGTGCTCAAGGAGTTTGATCTTGATGCCGCGCTGGCCTTTAGCGCTACACACGCTGGCGGTTCCGAGCCACCGCTGATACTGCTCGATGAGCTGGCGCACAGCAATGTACCCGGTTCACGCCACCCCAAACGCTGGCAGGACGTAGAGGAATTACTGGCTGCCGGTATCGATGTGTGGAGCACGATGAATGTGCAGCACCTTGAAAGTCTCAATGACATCATTGGTGGTATTACCGGTATTCGCGTGTGGGAGACAGTACCCGATACGCTATTCGATACGGCCGAGGAGGTGCTGGTGGTCGATTTGCCACCAGATGAGCTGCTGGCACGACTGGCTGCAGGCAAGATTTACATTCCCGCACAGGCCAAGCGTGCGGCGGTCAATTTTTTCCGCAAGGGTAACCTGATCGCGTTGCGTGAGTTAACGCTGCGCCGCACTGCCGATCGTGTCGATACCCAAATGCAGGACTGGCGGCGGATGGCAACTGGTGGCGCTACTGGCCAGCCGGTATGGGCAACACGCGACGCATTATTGGCCTGTGTGGGCCCAGGCGCAGGTGGTGAGGTGGTGGTGCGCAGTGCGGCACGCCTGGCCATGCAAACTGGTCTGTCCTGGCACACCGTATTCGTTGATGCTTCATCGCAGCAGCGCGTGGATGAAGCTGCGCGTCAGCAGGCGCTGCGCGCGCTCCAGCTGGCACAGGATCTGGGTGCCACCACCGCTACGCCCACCGGTGCCGAGGTGGCAGAGGTGCTGGTGCGCTACGCGCGCGAACATAATCTGTCACGCCTGGTGTTGGGCCGGCGCCCGGGTCGGCGGCACTGGTGGGGCATGTCGCTCACCGAACAGATGGCCGAACTGACACCCGATATGGATGTACTTCAGATCCCGCTGCCGAAAATAAAGCAGGAAGGCCGGAAAACCCGCTGGCGAGCGCCCGGTTCAAGCTCCACTCGCTGGCAGGGTTATGCCGCTGCTGTGGCAGTCTGCATCCTGATCACCCTGGCCACCACCCCGCTGCATAGTGTGTTGGAGCTGACCAATATTGTGATGCTGTTCCTGCTTGCAGTAGTAGGGGTGGCACTGCGCTACGGGCGTGGCCCCGCTACGCTGGTCGCGCTGTTGGGTGTGGCGATATTCGACTTCTTTTTCGTGCCACCGCACTTGTCGTTTAACGTCAGTGACGTGCAGTACCTGATTACCTTCGCCGTTATGCTGGTGGTAGCACTGGTGATTGGACAACTTACCGCCAGTTTGCAGGCACAGGCTAATACCGCCAGCGAACGGGAGCGGCGAGTGCGCGGGCTTTACCAGATGTCGCGAGAATTGTCGGCAGTACTGCTTGTCGAGCAGGTGGCCGAGATAGGTGCGCACTTTATGATGGCCGAATTTGCCGCCAAATCGGCTTTGCTGGTGCCTGATGATCACAATCAGCTGCAAATCCAGCCCGGAGCCAGTGCCGGTGTGGATATGGCCGTGGCGCAATGGTGCTTTGACAAGGGAGAGGTTGCCGGTCGCGGGACGCATACCCTGCCTTCCTGTGCCTGCCTGATGTTGCCGCTGAAAGCGCCCATGCGCTTGCGTGGTGTGCTGGCAGTGCAACCGGCACAACTGGTACAGACTTCCCTGTTTACTCCTGAGCAACGCCAGTTGCTGGATACCTGCGCTTCGTTGCTGGCGATTTCGCTGGAACGTATCCACTACATTCAGGTGGCGCAGGCCAGTACAGTGCAAATGGAATCGGAGCGGCTGCGAAATTCCTTGTTGTCAGCTATCTCACATGATCTGCGTACGCCGCTGGCATCGCTTGTGGGGCTGGCCGATACATTGAGTCTGGTGTCACCGCCATTATCCGTTCCACAAACCGAGATCGCCAATGCCATACGTCAGTCTGCCCAGCGGATGATTACTCTGGTTAATAATCTGTTGGACATGGCGCGACTGGAGTCTGGCAAGCTCCGGTTACATTGTGAATGGCAGCCGTTGGAGGAAGTGGTGGGCAGTGCGCTTACCGCTTGTGATCCAATATTGGGTGTTCGTCCTATTGAGGTACGGCTGGCTGAGGATTTGCCACTTTTGCATCTGGATGCTGTATTGTTTGAACGTGTATTGATCAATTTGTTGGAAAATGCGGTTAAATACACCCCGGCGGATAAAGCGGTTCATATTGGCGCAGAAGTGCTGGGTGATAATGTGTGTATAACGGTTGATGATGAAGGTCCCGGCTTGCCTGCTGGTCGCGAGGAAGCGGTGTTCGGGAAATTTGAGCGCGGCAGTAGGGAAACTGCCACACCCGGCGTCGGATTGGGGTTGGCGATTTGTCGTGCCATTGTCCAGGCGCATGGTGGCAGAATTCAGGGAGAAAACCGGATGGAACAGGGACGTGTGACTGGTACCCGGCTCATCATCACCTTACCGCGAGGTACCCCACCACTAGATGATGGCAGCCAGCTTCACGCAACGCTGCCGGATAAAGATGACGTATGAATAAAGTGCGCATCCTGATTGTTGAAGATGAGGAAAATATCCGTCGTTTTGTACACCTGGTACTGGCTGCCGAGGGCTACGAAGTGTTTGAAGCGGTCAGCCTGCAGCGTGGGTTGATTGAGGCTGGTACACGTCGTCCCGATATTCTGGTGCTGGATTTGGGATTGCCCGACGGAGACGGCATAAACTTGATTCGTGACTTGCGCACCTGGTCAACCATTCCCGTCATCGTGCTATCAGCACGCAGCTATGAAGCGGACAAGATTGCGGCACTGGATGCGGGCGCTGATGACTATCTGATCAAACCTTTTGGCACGGGTGAATTATTGGCACGAGTGCGTGCCCAGTTACGCCGACAGCACATAAAGGCGTCAACCGGCGAATCACTCATTATCTTCGGTAACATTAGCATTGATCTTGTTAAGCGCAGTGTTAACCGCGCAGGTGAAGTGCTGCATCTGACACCCATAGAATATCGTCTGCTGACACACCTTATCAGCTATCCTGAGTGCGTGCTTACCCACAAACAACTGCTACATGCCGTTTGGGGACCCGGCCATATAGAGGATACGCATTATGTACGTGTGCACATGGCCAACCTGCGTAAAAAGATTGAGATCGATCCTTCGCGTCCACGACATCTGTTGACCGAAGCGGGTATAGGTTACCGCTTTTGCAGATTGGAAAAATATCAGTCAAATGGCGGTACTACGAGTGCGATCAGCGTCGCTAATTGTTCAGATTTTCCTGGCGGCTGACATAAAGCTTGTCAATTTCGGTCTGGTAGTGTTTATAAATATTTTTTCGCTTTAATTTGAGGGTGGGAGTGAGCATTTCATTCTCTACTGTCCAGGGTTCAGGGATCAGCAGTACACGGTGAATTTTGGCGTAGCCCGGGAAGCCGCTGATCTGTCGGGCAATTTTTTCCAGAATGATTTCTTCAGCATATTCATCATAAGCCAGTGCATGCGGATCATTTTTTGCATTGCAGTGTGTAGCAACAACTTCCCATCCATGCTTGCTCAGGACAACCAGTGCGCTCAGATAAGAACGTCCTTCGCCGATAACCATGATCTGTTCGAAGATCGAGTCATGCAGAATGGCCGCTTCCATGTCGGCTGGCGGTATTTTCTCACCGGTGGACGTGACGATAATATCCTTCAGCCGACCGGTAATAGTGATTCTTCCTTGTTCATCGATCTGTGCAGTATCTCCGGAATCAAGCCACCCATCTGCAGATAAAATGGCGTGAGTGGCTTCTGGATTGTTCCAGTAACCCAGCATGACGTTAGGGCCGCGAATCAGCAAGGCATTCTGTTCGCCTAGTTTGACCTCCACTCCGGGAATAGGCTTGCCGACGCTGGCTGGAACATTATCGTTCAGCCGGTTGGCACAGACGACCGGGCTGGTTTCGGTCAGGCCGTAACCTTGCAGGATAGGTAATCCCAAGGCGATAAAAGTATGCGAAACTTCTGGCGATAATGCTGCGCCTCCGCTCATTACCTGCCACAGGCGTCCGCCCAGTTTTTCCATCACCTTGCGCGCTACCAGCCGATCAAGTAGCGGCCACAGCAGGTGCGAAATCCGCCAGCCAGTGCGCTTCTGCTGATATTCAAAACGGCTGTATCCCACATTGACGGCCAGCTTGAATAACAGTCTGGCCACTGCAGAGCCTTCGGCCAGTTTTTCCTGGATTCCCGCATAGATTCTCTCGTAAATTCTGGGTACCGAAATCAGAATGGTGGGCCGGACGATCAAGAGATCTTCCGGTAACTGGCGGGTGGAACGTGCATAGGCGATTGTTGCGCCACACAGCATGGGAGTGTAGTAGCCGGCTGTGCGCTCAAAAGTGTGGGACAGCGGCAGAAATGACAGCAATATATCATCCGGCGTCACCGTAACAATCTGTGCACAAGCATGGGCATTGGACAAAACATTGTGATGGCTCAGCATTACTCCTTTCGGGCGGCCAGTTGTACCGGAAGTGTAAATAATGGTGGCCAGGGAATCAGGCTGATTCTCAGCGAGTGGGCTATTCTCCGATTTTTCCGGCAGCCAGTCTTGCAATGCAATGGCGCGTTGGTCGCCTGTCAGATGAACGTCTTGTGAAGTGGCGTTTATAATGACGATACGCTTCAGTTGGCTAAGTTGACCGGCAACTTCGCTCAATGCATCCCACCGTACCATGTTCTCCAGCAACAGCAGACTGGCACCTGCATTATCCAGACACCAGGCGGCATTTTCAGCTCGATCCTCGATATAAAGCGGTACGACCACTAATCCCAATCCAAGTGCTGCCTGTTCAAACATGACCCATTGCGGGCAATTGCGCACCATGATGGCTACCCGATCGCCAGGAGAGAGATTTTCCCGAGAAAGCGCAGTCTGCCAGAGTTTAACAGCGCTGGCCATGTCATCCCATGTGTAATCCAGCCAGGCTTCCTGGCTGACATCGTAGTCACGATAGGCGGTTGTATGGGGGGTACGTCTGACCTGTTCCCGGAACAATCCATCGAGCGTCCGGGCCGTTTCAACGGGGATCACGCCCATGTCCCGGGATGGTGTGGCAGCGGTTAAATGATTCATGCCGGAATTTCTCCTGGTGGATTACCTGCCTGCTGCAAATCAGGAGAGAAATCATCCACCATGATGACACGGCGACGCAAGGCTTTCATTTCTGCCAATAAAGTGGCTTCTCCATCGCTGATAATACCTTGTGCCAGTGCCTGATTGATTTGTTCATCTTCGTGGGCAGTCAGGGTTTTATCTTTGACTGCTTGCCTCAGTCTGGCTTCAATTGGTTCGCAGGAGATGGCGTTAGCCATGGCTTGCCCGAGTAATGCCAGGGGGTCATCCTTGTCAACTGGCAGGTAAATTCCCGTTGTCAGGCGATCACGTGCTTCTCCTGGGGTCAGAATAAGCCGGGCGACTTGATGTGAAAGCGTATCGGAAGGCGGCTGGCAGTGCATGCCGCGCGGAAAAACCATGAGTCGCAACAGGCACCGCGTAACTTTACTTACCGGGAAATTAAGCAGGAATTCATGGAATGCCTGCTGCATGCGGTAGAGTGCATCCTGCATGGACCAGTGTAAAAATGGCAGATCGGCAGCAGGGCGGCCATCATCCTCAAAACGTTTAAGCGTGGCTGAACAAAGATACAACTGGCTGAGCACATCGCCCAGACGTGCGGAAAGACGTTCACGCCGCTTGAGTGTACCACCCAGCTTCAGCATGGCCATATCCGTTAGCAGCGCAAAGGAAGCAGAGAAACGTGTCAGCTGTCGGTAGTAATTTACAGTTTCACTGGCTGCATTTGCCGGCACTTCTTTGATCAATCGCAGGCTGAAACCAAAAATCAGGCTACAGAACGCATTGCGCAAGGTAAAGGCTGCGTGTCCGATCAATGCCTTATCAAACGATTGCAGACTGCGCTTTCTGTTTTGATCCCAGGCTGCGCTGATTTCCTGCAGCGTGAAAGGATGGGCGCGGATAGCACCCTGTCCGAAGATAATCATGTTGCGCGTCAGGATATTGGCACCTTCTACGGTGATCCCCACCGGTGTCTGCTGATAGGTGCGTGCCAGATAATTGGAGGGTCCCAGGCAAATTCCCTTGCCGCCGTGAATATCCATGGCATCGTTAATCGCTTGGCGGCTGCGTTCAGTCAGATGATATTTGACAATTGCCGAGATAACCGAAGGCTCCTCGCCTTGATCAACCGCGCCAGCAGTCATAATGCGCGCAGCATCCATCATGTAGGTGTTGCCGGCGATGCGAGCAAGTGCTTCCTCCACTCCCTCAAAATACCCAACCGGTAATCTGAATTGTACGCGCACCCGGCCATAGGCACCGCTGCTCCAGGCAGACAGCTTGGCCGCACCGACACTGGTGGCCGGCAGCGAAATCGATCGGCCGACAGAAAGACTGTTCATCAGCATGCGCCAGCCTTGTCCTGCTTTTTCCTGTCCACCAATGATCCAGGCCATGGGAATGAAAACATCCTTGCCGGAATTGGGCCCATTCTGGAAAACGCCATTCAGGGGAAAATGTCTGCGACCAATATCGATCCCCGGTGTGTTGGTTGGAATCAGTGCCAGCGTAATGCCGATATCCTTTTCACCGCCAAGCAATCCATCCGGATCATATAGTCTGAATGCGAGCCCCAGCAAGGTGGCAACCGGCCCCAGCGTGATATAGCGTTTTTCCCAGTTGATGCGTATTCCCAGTACATCCGGCTGACCATCAAACTCAGCGCGGCAGACGATACCGGTATCCGGAATGGATCCGGCATCCGAACCGGCTTCCGGCCCGGTCAATGCAAAACAGGGGATTTCAGTGCCATTGGCCAAGCGCGGCAAATAATGATTTTTCTGCTCTTCCGTTCCGTAATGCAGCAACAATTCGGCCGGACCGAGTGAGTTGGGCACCATCACCGTAACCGCTGCGGTGTTGCTGCGCGAACTGATTTTCATCACCACTTCTGAGTGCGCCAGAGCGGAAAAGCCAAGCCCACCGTATTCCTTGGGAATAATCAGTGCAAAAAAGTGGTTTTCCCGGATGAATTGCCAGACATGCGGCGGGAGATCATGTCGCTCATGCGTAATGTGCCATTCGTCCAGCATGGCACATAATTGTTCAACCGGGCCATCGAGAAAGGCCTGTTCTTCTGCGGTCAGCGTTGGTTTGGGGTAGGCCAGCAGTTTGTTCCAGTCCGGTTTGCCACTAAACAGCTCACCTTCCCACCAGACGGTACCGGCGTCGAGCGCCTCCTGCTCGGTTTGGGAAATTTGTGGCAACAGCTTGCGAAAAACTCTCAAGGCAAGGTTGGAGACAATGTTGCGGCGTAAAAACGGCACCGTGAATAACGCCACGATGAGGACAAGCAACGCGACAAACAGGAGCAAAACAAACTCGGACATGGCTTTCTCCATGAATTTTTAGTGATTATTGATCGCTACACTACCCGAGAATAGGATGCTGTCAAGATTTTGTTTATCCTGAATCCTGTTTTTTCTGCGAGGTAAGTTTTAGAAAAGAAGTTTGGGTGCCAGAAGCTGGTTGAGTTGTTTATCACCAGCGGATTTGGAGTGTACTCAAAAATCTGATTGTGCAGCACGGTACGAGAATAATCAGTGAAAAGCCCAGCTGCATGCAGCTGGGCTAATGATCAGTTTTGGATAATCTGATGATTTCATCAAGCTCTGCTGCTGCGGTTGTCCAGGCTGTAGCCACCGGCACCATGCACTACCAGCAGAGTGAAGCCACCCGCGATGGCAATATTCTTCATGAACATGATCATTTGTGTCTGATCGGCAAGATTGCTGTGAAAAATTACTGCTGTTGCCAGTGTAAACAGTGCTAGAGCGACAGATACCAGGCGGGTTTGCCAGCCAATGATGATTGCCAGACCACCACCCACTTCAAGCAGAATGACCAGCGGCAATAGTGTTCCTGGAACGCCCATTGCATCCATATAGCCTTGTGTATCTGCATAGCTACTAATTTTTGAAATACCTGCGAGTAAAAATATTTGTGCCAGAAGCAGGCGCGCGATGAATTGACCGATTTTTTCCATTTGAACCTCCTTGTCAGTAAATCAATATTTCTTAATAATACTTTTTTATTACTTGCGTTTAATCCATGCTTTATCACGCACAAATTGATTAGATTGATAATCCTGTAGCGCCTCATCAATTTGTTCGCGAGTGCTCATGACAAACGGGCCATACTGCACGATTGGCTCGTGCAACGGTTTTCCGCTGACTACAATGAAACGTGCCTCTTGTTCTCCTGCCACGAAGTCGAAAATGTTGTCATCAGTGGCCATTGCTACCAAAGAATGGAGCGCGACAGCCTGCCCGTTAAATTGTCCATTGCCTTCAAATACATAAACGAAGCTTGTGTTCTGCGCCGGTAACTGGTGCTGAAAATGCTGTCCGGGCTGTAGCTGCACATCAAAATAAGTTACCTGCGTCAAATCATCCTGGATCGGTGCAACGGTATCGCCGAAACGGCCAATTAACACTTTCAGTCGGTAGTCTGCTGTTTCTATTACCGGGAAAGCCGTTGCAGGAAATTCCTGATATTCCGGATGATCCATTTTGTTGACCGCAGGCAGGTTGATCCACAGTTGAAACCCACGCAACAAGCCATTTTCCTGTTTCGGCATTTCAGAATGAATCACCCCACTGGCCGCTTTCATCCATTGTGCTGAACCTGGTTCGAGGTTGCCGGTATTACCCATGCTGTCCTGATGCTGCATATAGCCATCCAGCATATAGGTGAAAGTGATAAACCCTCGGTGCGGATGTGACGGAAAACCGGCAATGTAATCATTCGGATTGTCACTGCTGATGTGATCCAGTAACAGGAAAGGATCATAATTGCGCAATGCTGCTGTGCCGATGGTACGGTGCACGATTACGCCGGCTCCTTCAGGCACTGCTGTCGCGGGGATAATGCGTATAGAATTCGCTAAGGTATTCATTGTTTTCTCCTTTTTCGTCCTGTCATGCATTGACAGGTTCTGCTTACCAGAAGCATTATCTACGTTGTTGTAATAAGAATAAATAGTGTTTTATGTAAATAATTGTTCTTGTATATAGAACAATAAAAGGACTCTATGGATCGATTTGAGAACATGAATACGTTTGCGTATATCGTGGAAGCGGGCAGTATCAGCGCCGCTGCAGATCGTATGGATGTGGCCAAGTCTGTCATCAGCCGACGGTTAAAGGAACTGGAAGCGCACTTGGGCGTTCAGCTATTTCATCGCACTACGCGGCAAATGAAGCTTACCGACAGCGGGCGTGCTTTTTACGAACAATCTGTTCGTATCCTCGCGGATATTCTCGAAGCCGAGCACGCCGTATCGCAATTTCATGGTGCTTTAAAAGGTAATTTGAAAGTGGCAGTTCCACTTAGCTTTGGTTTGATGCATCTGGGCCCGGCCATCACCGCATTCCTGCATACTCATCCGGATATCAAATTTGATCTGGATTTCAATGACCGTCAGGTTGATTTGCTGGCGGAAGGTTTTGATCTTGCCATCCGTATTGCCAGTTTGCCTGATTCCAGCCTGATCGCGCGTTACCTGGCACCGGTTCAAGCCGTTATGTGCGCCAGCCCGGCGTATTTGGAACACATGGGTACGCCGCAGACACCTGAAGAGCTCATCGGGCATCGTTGTCTGGCCTACAGCCTGATCAGTAATAGCGATAACTGGAATGTGTATGACTCTGCGGGACAATTGATCAAAACTAGAATTACGCCCTACCTGAAAGCCAGTAATGGCGAATTTCTGCGTGATGCTGCCGTCGATGGGTTAGGTATCGTATTGCTGCCGGCTTTCATTGTTTATCGGGAAATTGAACACGGCGCGTTGCTGGCGATATTAACGGAATATCACTATTCGCAACTGGCAGCCTATGCTATCTACCCGCAAACTCGTCACCTCTCGCAGCGTGTCAGAGCATTTGTCGATTTCCTGAGTAAGCGATTTGAAGCAATGCCTTATTGGGATTCTTGCTTGCGCCATACAAAAAAGATTTCATGAAGTTTTCTCCAAACTATCAGCTGTACGGGATGAAGCACAAAGTGCGGTTAGCGGGTGTAAATTTTTGTGATGACAACTTGGTTATAAAGCAGGAGGAAGCACAGAAGCTTGACAAGCAATCTGGGGCTGTTTTAATGCTCTTCAGTAGTGATACTGATTACAGTCAGGTGCTTCGTTTGACTGTTGCCGGTGTGGAGAGTCCGGAAAACCCCATTCCTGAGCTAGCCACTATCTTGTTGATTGGACTGGGCAGCATGATGATGCTGTGGCAGTGGCGCCGGAGCTAACAGCAGTAATCAACGCATTTGTCCGTTTTGTATAGGCGTGCAAATAGTCAAGCTAGTCTTTAAATTTTAGAGGAGGTTCAATTCAATTATGCCAACCAGTTACGATGTCAGGTTATTACAGAAAAAGGAAATAGCCGAAGGAACTATGGAATTCACGCTGGAAAAGCCCAAAGGCTTTGAGTATCGCGCGGGTCAATATGGTGATCTGGTGCTGCCGCCTTCCACTGGGCTGGATGACAGCAACAACAAACATGGTTTTTCGTTTGTCAGTGCACCATTTGAGGACACGTTGCGCATGGCCACCCGCATGCGTGATTCTCTCTATAAAAGAGCGGCAGCCAAAGTTCCGGAAGGGGTCATGGTGCAATTACTTGCGCTGTGGGGAGATTTTACACTGCAAAAAAATGAAGCTGTACCGGCAGTATTTATCACAGGTGGCATTGGTATTACACCAGTGCGCAGCATTATTGCGCAAGCCACGCATGATAAAACAAATCACAAAATTACGTTGATTTATGCCAACCGCACACCAGCGCAGGCTGCTTACACTAATGATCTGAAATGGTTTACGGAAGAAAATAAAAATTTTACTTTTGTACCGGTGTACACATCAACCCAGGGTCACGTTAATGCAGAACTCATCAAACAGCATGTACCGGATGTTGCATTGCCGCGCTATTACCTGTCCGGCCCGGAAGGTATGGTCAGAGCTATGCGTTCACTGTTGATCGAAATTGGTGCCGATGAAGATAACATCAGAACAGAAGAGTTTGAAGGGTACTAGCCCAAACATGTGACGATAAACAATTCTGCTGACATTTGCTTGTGCCTGACCTGACTTTTACATTGAAAGGGCCCGGTTCGCCCGTCGTTAGTAGTACCTTAATTTAAGGTTGCTCGTAAAAGCAGAGGTTGATTGTTATTTTACTATCCAGCGAGTAGACATTCCCGCCATCATGTGATCGTTAACGTGGCAGTGGAATAGCCAGTTGCCTGGTGAACGAGGAATCATGTCAACAGATCTCATACTGGCCGGCATAATTTCGATTACGTCAGTTCTATGGCCGCGATCCAGCACAGTCTGGCCATGCCAGTGCGCGGTATGGTTATCCACTTCATTGCCCAGTGCGATCAGATGCCAGCGGACACGCTGCCCGAATGTAGTTTCAAAGCCCGTCAAATTGCCGAAAATACGACCGTTGATCGTATGCTTCAAGCCGCTTTCCTCATCATTCTCTTCGTTGAATATCATGTATAGCGCGATAAACTCCTGATCAATATCACGCGGCACAGGACCTCTACTCGAACGTGCTTTGTTGGCAGCGGTGATAATGATGGTTCCGATCAACCCCAGGTTGATTTCGTGTTCTGCCATGACATGCGAGTGATAGAGCCAGACAATGGATGAAGGGTCATCCGGACCAGGGCCGGCATCCCGATCAACGACCCAAGTATAAGTGTAGCGACCGCCCGGCGGAATATTGCCGCCTGCACCACCATCAGCACCTTCATTATCCTTGTTATACATCACACCATGAGGGTGTATTGACAGTGGCAGATCGGTGTTATTCAGAAAATGAACCTTGATAATATCGCCCACTACTGCACGGATGGTGGGGCCCAAAATCCCCATCCATTCTGGTTGAGGTATAGGTTGAGAGTAACTGTTATCGGTATAACCGATATAGCGATATTTGGTGTAAACCAATGTATTTCCGTAGACACCCAGACCATTTTCAGGATTGATCAGATTTCCGCCAGACGGAGCATAATTCCAGTCTGTTTTTTCTGCAGCGATCCAATATTCCTGTGTTGTATTCCTGGCCTGTGCTGAAAAAGATACCACCAGCAGAGACAGAAGGATAAATAGAGCCAGATATGGCCATAAAAATTTTGTATGCATGGGTGGTGATCCTTCCTTTAATTTCCTTCCAGTGCTCAGTGCTGTTAGTAACGGGTTCTGTATCTGTGATGATCAAGTTGCCAACGGATGAGATGAACCCAGTCTGCCCGGGTAGCAGTTATTGCGGGAGAGAATTTCCACCGCCTTGCGAAAGGTGGCCAGATCTGATCGCTCCAGAATTGCACAGTATTTGCGGGTACGCTGGCAATATCGCCTGACGGTAAAAAAATCTTCATGGTTGATGCAGTCCGCCGGACAAATCACAATATTTACACAATCAAGCAGGGCGAGCAGACAATTTGCATTATCCTGCACACTACTGCGGAATGCCATAAAGTGGCCACCAGCAGCCTCAATCAGACGGTGATAATCCGGATAGAGTGCTGCACGCCCGCCTATACATAAAACAGACTGATCAACAAGATGACAGCAATCATCTTTCGGACAGTTGATAGTTGGCGTGACGGGATATGGATGTGGCCGACCTGATCTGATCCAGTGCAGGCTGGTATCAACTGGCGTTTTCAGTGTGTTGATATTGCTGTTGTAATCAATTGGGGTCTTGGTGTATGCAGGATTTTCAGGCTGAAGTCGGACTGTGTTCCCGTGCGCGGTACGTGACAAAGCTGAGCAGATCAAGTGGTACAAATGCTTTAATCTCCATCCCAGCCTTGGAACTTGTTGCTTGTCTTGATAGAAAAACGTAGTGAACACTGCTTTGCTTCGATGAATTTTGGGTAATTTGCTGGAATTTGGCTGTACATCCTGACCGACTGGCACCAATGCTGTTTTTTCCAGAAATTTCATAATCAATTCCATCTCAGAAAAAAAGGCTGGCTTGCCCCGGGAGGAGGGGCTGGCTTGCCGTCATAAATCACTGGAAGAGGAGAGAGAGAACTGCCAGTGATTGCTATGAAAGTTAATATCTATCAGCTTTGAGCGTAGATCAGAAATACGCTTGTAAATTATTTTGTCAGTATCAGTTTATCGTTGCGAGTCAGGCGTAAGTGATATTGTTCGCCCCGATGCTGAATGAGTATTTCATTGCCTATCCCGAACAAAACTTTGCTGCTGATCAACTTGATGGGAAATTGTGAAATCAGTTTGTCATTCAATTCAGAATCTGCCTGGTATTGGGTATCGATGATATTCATATCTCGTTCCAGCTGTATTGGTTAATGAGAATGATTATCATTATATAGATAAAAATAATTTGTGCAAGAGTTTTTTTGAAGAAAACTGAATTCTGGAAGGGGTACAGAGATTAATCTCTCAGGTTATTTCTCTTTTGGCGGTTTTGACTGGAGACTTTGCAGTCCTTATACCGGTAACATATCTATATTTTCCTGCTGACAGGCAGTAGCAAGGACACGATAATCGTGCTTCTGCAGACCATGAGCAGTGCAATGGCCGGTGCCGCTGGAGCGTCCGCTGATTAATGTCATTTTCTTCATTTTTCGTTTTACGTAATTTAGATTGAGAATTCAGATTCCCGTTTTTATTGTAACCGGTTACGGGTAAAGATGATTGCCATGGGCAGCGTAGTGAGGGAAATTGCTGCCAGTGGCCAGAGGTTTGCAAGGATGTCCCAAGGTGGAAGCGCCTTGAGAAAACAGCCTTCGATAATGATCAAAAAATGAGTGAGCGGGATGGCTTGAGACAGCCATTGCAACAATACTGGCATGTTTTCGATTGGCGTAGCGAAACCGGATATCAGTACGGTTGGCACGCCGATGACGAACCCACCCAAAATGGCTTGCTGCTGCGTCATACTAATGGCAGAAATTACCAAGCCAATGCCTACCGCAGACAAGATAAACAGAATGAGTCCGACCAGTAACAATCCAAATGATCCCGTAAATGGAATGTGGAAAAACCATACTGCCATACTAATCATCAGGAAAGCGAGCAGGGTGCTGATGACCAGTGCTGGCAGTGATTTGGATAAAATAATTTCCAGCGTTGAAGCAGGGGATACCAGCAGTTGATCGAAAGTCCCAAGCTCGCGCTCCCGGGCAATAGAGAGTGCTGTGATCATGAGTGCACTGAAAAAGGCGAGTGTTCCGGTCAAGCCGGGAACCATAAACCAGAGGTAAACCAGATTGGGGTTAAACCAGTGGCGTACAACTACAGATGTTTCCGGTGCCGGAACGGGGTTTGCCGTAAAGCGAATATCTTTGGCGATGGTGGAGAGATAGCCAGTAACGATTTGCCCGGAATTACTGCGCCGGCCATCAACCAGTACCTGTACATGGCCACTTCCGTTAATGGCAATCGTGCGAGAGAAATCGGCAGGAATGGTGATTGCGGCAATCACTTTTCCTTGTGTCAGCTGTTCACGTAACGCTGTATTACTGTGAACATGGTGCACATGTGCAATGAAACGTGCTGCTTCCAGATGCCATACGACTTCCTGCGCTTCTCGTCCTGTATCCTGGTTATACACGGCAATATCGACATTACGCACCTCCAGGGTAGCCGCATAAGCAAATATCAGCAGCTGCAGCAATGGTGGTACGAACACTACAACCCGGTTGCGTGGATCACGCAGGATGCAGAGCAGTTCTTTGACGAACTGGGCGTGCAAGCGAATAAGGATAATGCGGAAATTCTGGTATGACATCGTCGCTACTCCAGACTTTTACGTGTGTGGCGCTGCGCGATCAGAAAAAATACCAGACCAATTGTCGCCATACCGATCAGATCGGGGATGAAAACTTCCCAGATATCGCCTGCCAGAAATATCGTTTTCAGCGAAGAGACGAAATAGCGCGCCGGAATCAGCCAGGTAATTGCCCGGACGGGGGCAGGCATGGCATCAATCTCGAACAGGAAACCAGACAACATAAACGCGGGCAGATAACCGGAAAACAGGGCCAGCTGTGAGGCGAGGAACTGGTTGCGTGTCAGTGATGAAATCAGCAATCCCTGGCCCAGGGCCGGTATCATGAAAACAGCGGAAAGTACCAGCAATGCAGGCAGGGAGCCACGCAATGGTACATCGAACAGGAATACGGCCAGCGCCGCTGCGATCAGAGTGGATAACATGCCGAGCACGAAATACGGCAGTAGCTTGCCGGCCAGAATCTCCAGCACTGATGCCGGCGTGGACAAAATAACTTCCATCGTGCCGCGTTCCCATTCGCGTGCTACGACCAGTGCCGTCAGCAGGGTGCCAATAATAGTCATGATAATGGCAATGGCGCCCGGTACTAAGGCACTTCGGCTGGCTAGCTCGGGATTGAACCAATAACGCGGCTCCAGCTGAACAGCTGGTGTTGACATGGTTTCAGTAAAACTGGCTGCCCAGGTTTGTATAACCCCTTGAGTGTAATTGGCAACAAAATCAGCCGTATTGGGCTGCGAACCATCGGTGATGATTTGTACCAGCGGCTGGCCTGTTTCAGCAAAATGCCGTTCAAAATCTTGCGGAATGACGACATAGCCACGTAATTCACCGCTAACCAGTTTTCCAGCTATTTCGCGGCGATCATATGCGTAGGTTACATCCAGATAGAGCGTTCCGGAAAATGCATCGGCCAGCGTTCGTGCGGTTGCCCCTGGTGATTCCAGCACGACACCGATGCGTACATGGCGTACATCCAGCGATACAGCGTAGGCAAACAGGAACAGTAGAATCAGCGGTAAAACCAGTGCGATTAGCAGCGTTGACGGATCGCGTATTGCCTGCAGACTTTCCTTGCGTACCAAAGCCATAAAGCGCACCGGATCAAAGTGACGTACCGTTATTTTCTCCTGGCCGGATGCGCTGTTCATATTTCTATCTCATCGGTGAGTGCCGAGGTTTCTATCAGATGAATAAAAGCATCTTCCATGGTTGGGTCAGGACAGTTGGCGCTGGCGGCATCCCGTTTAAGTGCGTCAGGCGTATCCAGTGCAATCAGGCGTGCACGGTAGAGTATTGCTACGCGATCACAGTATTCAGCTTCATCCATGAAGTGGGTAGTAACCATGATTGTCACGCCTTTGCGTGCCAAGCCGTTGATATGCGTCCAGAATTCACGTCGTGTAATTGGATCAACACCTGAGGTTGGTTCATCCAGAAACAGTACCGGTGGACGATGCATTAGTGCACAGGCCAGTGCCAGGCGCTGTTTGTGTCCCAGTGGCAGTGAGCCGGGTGCGACAGATAACCAGCGGCGCAGATCGAAGATACTAATCATTTCTTCGATACGATCGCGCCGTATGTTGCTGCCTAATCCATATACCCCGGCGGAGAATTCCAGATTCTGCTGCACTGAAAGCAGATCGTAGAGTGAAAATTTTTGTGCCATGTAGCCCAGCTGTGCTTTTGCAATACCGGGTGCCCGGCGCAGATCCAGCCCGACAACATGTGCTTCGCCACTGGTGGGTTTAAGCAATCCGCACAACATTTTGAAAGTGGTTGATTTACCTGCGCCATTCGGGCCGAGCAACCCAAAAATCTCACCTTTATGTACTTCGAAACTGACGTTGTCAGTTGCAATGAAATCACCAAAACGTTTTGTCAGGTTATGGCAGGAAACAGCACTGCTGGTAGTTAATTCAACAGGTGGTAGATGTTCAGCCAACGCTGATGTGCCACCTGGTCCGCCACCCAGCAGATCAATGAAGGCATCTTCAAAACGGGCTGGAACAGGCACCAACTGCGCACCGGTTCGATTAGCCAGCATCTGAATCTGCTCAGGGCTTGAGCCAACACGCAATACCAAGCGCACGCTGGCACCCTGAATAACACCATCGCTGACACTGTCCAAATCTAGTGCCTCAGCAAGTACAGCACGGCGCTGCGTGCCAACCGCTTCCAGTCGAAAGCTGCGATTCCTGAGATGTTGGGTTAATTCTCCGGGAGGGCCATCAAAAGCGAACTGGCCTTCGTTGAGTAGCAGCACGCTGTCGCAGCGCTCAGCTTCATCAAGATAAGCTGTGGACCAGATAACCGCCATGCCTTCGCCGGTCAGTTCCTGCACCATATGCCACAAATCCTGTCGGCTGACCGGATCGACGCCGACACTGGGTTCATCCAGTAACAGTACCTTAGGACGTGCCATCAGGGCACAGGCCAACCCCAATTTTTGTTTCATGCCACCAGAGAGTTTTCCGGACAGACGTTTGGTGAAAGGCGCAAGACGGGTGAAATCAAGGAGTCTGGTAAACAGAGCAGTCTGCTGGCTGGTATCCATGCCGCGCAGTTGTGCCTGCAGGTGCATGTTCTCTATCACAGTCAGGTCTTCGTACAAACCGAAGCGTTGCGGCATATAGCCACTTATGACATGAATCGCGTCATTGTTTGTCACTACATCAAAGTCGGCTAGCGTGACATGGCCAGTATCTGGCCTCAACAAACCGGCCAGAATTCGTAGCAAGGTGGTTTTACCAGCACCATCCGGGCCGACCAGGCCGGTCAGGCGACCGTAGAAAATCTTTGCGCTCAGGTCACGCAAAGCATGTACGTTGTCAAAATGCTTATTGAGCTGATCGATAACAATGGCCGCTTTGTCATGTTCTGTAGCAGCAGAAACTGGCGGGATCGCTGCGGTATACATATTCAGGAACCTTCGGCGGACAGATCAGCTGTCGGGCGGGTATCCACTTCCACTGTAACCGGCATACCCTGTCGTAATGCGGGATCAGCATCATTTACTACGATCCGCAGACGATAAACCAGATCAGTGCGTAGCTCGGTAGTTTCTACTGTTTTGGGCGTGAATTCGGCGCGTGGCGAGATAAAACCAATCTGGCCGTGATAGATCTTCCTTGAGGAATCGCTGCGTATCTGAACGGGTGCGCCGGGTGTTATACGACCTAGCACGGTCTCGTTAATATAAGCACGCACGTATACCGGATGATCAAGACTCAAATTGTAGATGGCGTTCTGGCTGGCAACCATACTGCCGGGCTCACGTATTCTGGCAATTACTGTGCCATCACTGGGCGCATAAAGCTCGGTATCAGCCAAAGCTGTGGTTGCCTGATCCTGGGTAGCAATTGCAGCGGCTAACTGTGCATCGGCTGCTGCAATATCTTCCTTGCGAAATCCTTCTTCTGCCTGGGATAAGGCCGCTTTGGCTGCTCTGACTCCGGCGACGGCCTGGTCACGCGCAGCACGGGTGCTGTCTACATCATGTTGGCTGCTTGCTCTGGATGGGAGCAGTTTGCTGACGCGCACATAATCATGTTCAGCCCGGTGTGCGAGTGCTTGCGCCTGTTTGAGCGCTTCCCGTGTCTGGGTGATTTCCTGCGGACGTAAACCGCTATGCATTTTAGCCAGCTCAGCTCGTGCCACCTGCACCGATGCCTGTGCAGCGGCTAGTGCCTCCTGATACGGTTGTGCATCAAGTGTTGCCATGCGTGTGCCTGCCACAACGAAATCCCCTTCATCGAACAGAACCTGTGCGACACGCCCTGGTTGGCGAAAAGCGAGTTGCACCTCTCTGATATCAACGTTGCCATATAGATATAGCAGGTTCTCGTTCTGATCAGTGCGCTGTATCCATGCGAAGATACCACTGCCCACAATGAGAAGCATAATAATGAGAGCCAGAATACGTTTCATGGTAGGTGGTAATTCGTCATATCGTCTCGTTCATTCTGTACAGCTGAAGTTAGAAGAAAATACACTGTTGCCCGCCTAACTGCAAAAATATACCGCTACCAGGGAAGGTGGGAGAAAAGGGGAGGGCAGGAGAAAGAGATGGAAACCCTTTGGGTGAACAGTATCCGGAAAGACTGCAATCTCTTTGTAGTGACAGGCAGGACAAGTTGTTCAGTGATTATCAGAGTAAAGTTCTACTGATTATGAACATCGCCAGTCAGCGCGGTTTTATGCTGCAATATCAAGGGCTGGAAATGCTTTCGCCACTATCAGGAAGATAAATCGGAATCACCGGCCGGTGATATTGAACAGCTACTGTAACCTGCCCACATCATTCAGATTCAAGCTCCTATATGAGCAAAACTGGACAGCACACGAATCAGAACTGATAAGAGACCGCCAGTTTGTAGTTGCGCCCCGGATCTTTCAGTACGTTGAGGTGACGGCGATAATCCTTGTCAGTCAGATTGTCGATTCCAAAATCAAGACGTAGCCCTTTAGTTGGGCCGTTTTGTGGTAGCCAGGTCAGTGTCAGGTCGTGCAATGTATAGCCTGGAGTAGGTGTGCCGCCTGTTGGTACTCGGTTTTGCGCATCAACGATACTGCTGCGCCATCCCAGGGAAAGATCATAGGTTGGCCAATTTAACCCGGCCATTACAATCCATTTATCCGGCTGAACATTGGACAATACCCCGCCATTCGTCCGGTTATGACCTCGTGTCTGAGCGTAAGAGAAGCCGGTGTAGCCATATTTTGCTGCGTAGCTGGCTTCTAATTCAAACCCTTTCAGTAGGGCATCGTGTACGTTGTCACTGGTCGTGGTGCCGCCTCTGCCGGGGTTGCCAGGAACCGGGCGAAAGACAAAATCAACCATCAGATCAACGAAATTTCTAACCTTATTATGAAAATAGGTTCCACGCATTGTCAGTTGATCGTTTTCAAACAGCAGATCTGATTTTTGTATGCGCGCACCGATTTCCTTGTTAAAGGCAGTTTCCGGCTTGAGATTAGAATTGGGTACAAACAGATTGGCGCACCTTGGTCCGCAAGTGAAATGTGTGCCGGTCGTGAACAGTTCGCTTAGTGTCGGTGCGCGAAATGCTTCGCTATAGCCGCCAGTAATCGACAGCCACTCGGTTACCTTAAGCAATCCGCCAAGTTTAAAATTGACGCGATTGTTTTGATTGGAGCTGACAGACATGCCATCTGCCTTGCTGCTGAAATAATCCCAGCGCACACCGGGGATGAGTGACAAGCGTTCCCACAGCGTGATCTCATCCTGCAGATACAGCCCGACGACATCTGATTCTCCCCGGGGGAATTCCGGTCGTGTAGCGCCATTGCGTTTCCCCCTGGCTTCATTATGAAAATAATCAACGCCATAGGTAATCAACTGGGTTGTAAAACTGTTCAGCACAAGATGGGAACTGTTGTGTGCATTGATGCCGGTCGTGGAGAAGTCGGTTTCATCACGCCGCCGGTCGAACAGCCGTTTCTCAAGACTGTAGGTGGTGTTATGGTAGACCAGCACTTCGGGATTGAGCCAGGCATTATCCACGTTTTCATAACGATAGCGCAGGGTATAGTTGCGCTGCTCGGTATCCCGGTCCACCAGTGTGTTGGCCGTAGAAGCAGCTTGCGAATTGGAAGGTACTTTCCCGGCCTGATCGAACGTTTGTGCAGAAAACGTGAAGTGATGATCGCCTGGTGTCCAGTTAAATTTGGCCAGACTGGCATAGGATTCGAAGCGGGAATTTTGCAGTTTGGAGCCGTCACCGTGACGGATGTCATCGGCTGCATTACGGTAGGAAAAATCAAGCAGATAGTCGAATTGTTCTCCAACCAGCCCGTAAGCACTGATGCCGGGGATATATTGCTCGTTCATGCTTTGAAATCCCCCGCGAACTTTCATGCCGAAACGCTCATCAGGGCGCAGCAGATCGGTCGCATCCAGTGTGGTAAACGATATCACTCCACCCAGCGCACCACTGCCCCATACAGCAGAAGCTGGTCCACGCATGACATCCACACGTTTGAGCAGACTGGGGTCGGTAAAGATACGAGCATTGTGACCACGGTTAAAATCCTGCCTGGCACCATCCAGCAGGAACAGGATGCGATTATCTCCCATGCCGCGTATGGCCGGATTCAGTCCCAGATTACGCGGCCCACCGCCCAGTTCAACGTTAGGCAGGTAGCGTAGTACGTCGCCAATATCGGCTGCTTGTCGGGTCCGTATCTGCTCGGTATCGACCACACTGACTGATTCAGGCACTTCGCTTACCTTTCGGCTGGTGCGGGTGGCGGTAACGGTGATTTCCTTCAAGTCAGCGGAAGCCAGTCTGTTTTCAGATTTTGCGCCAGCTGATGCTGTCTGCGCATGAACAGGATTGGAAAGCATCGATACAGCCATGATGATTGAAAAATACGAAATGTTAGGTGCGGCTGGATAATGCTTGAATCTTGATGACATAAAAAACACTTCCTCCAGAAATGAGTAATTTCTGGCTGGCTGGCGTGGTGCTGGCTGGCTGGAACAGCGGCTTTTGTTGCCGCAATAATATTTTTAGTTATTGATGGCTTCCTCGTGTTGTTTTATTCCTTGCTGAATCTGCTCATCGACCCATTGTGTGAACAAGGAGTGAGGCGCAAAACTTTCTCCCAGTTCGAACTTGAGTCCATCCAGGAATTTTTTTTCCGGGCCAGTGCTGGTCGTGCGCGCAGGGATGACGATGGCTGTCCCCCCTTGTTTGTTGGCTTCAGTCACCATGGCTCTTGTTTTCTTAACCCAGGGTGCACGTTTTTCCGGCCAATCCTCGCGCCAGGTGGCAACCTTGAATGCCTTGAAGTTTTCACCGCCATTACTGCGCATCTGATGAGTGATACTTTCCAGATTTTGTAGCCACTCATTGTTGCGTTGATCATCCTGTGTGCCGTGTGCAGTCAGAATGACAGTTTCTTTAGATGGATCCTTGGAGAGTGCAAGTACACGATCGAACAGGGCTTTTGCAAACAGAGGGCTATCCTCATAACCACCCGTCCAGATGACTGGCAGGGATGTCATGATTCTGGGAACGGGCTTGCCGGATTCTCCATGCCCATGTTTGCCGTGCCCATTCTGTGTATCGCTATTGGCTATATTTTGCTCAGCCTGGTGATCTTCAATATCTATTCCAACCAGGTGTGCGATTTCTTTACGGAATGAATTTTTTGTTGCGAAGGCACTGACGATGATGGCTGCTTTGGCGCCGCGCTGTTCCAGCTTGTGCAGTGCATGTTCGATCGTAAGAGGGTCCGCCATGGAAAAGGCAAACTCGATTCTGTAGCGATCTATTAAAGGCTGTACTGCTGTACGCAGGTTCTCGTTCCAGTGGAAATCCGAGCCGTGAGCAAACAGGATGACGCCGGTATCTTCTGTCGCCAGGGGCAGGTTGCGATTGGCTTCCCGCTCCATCCACATCGCCAGCTGCTGTGGCTCGATTCCAAAACTGTTGAGTGCCGTATTCTGGGGCAGCAGTCGTTCCAGCCGTGCTTCGAGCGACATCATGCTGTCGTGTTTGGGGCCGAGAGCAAACACGACAACCTGGTTCTTGCTATTTCTGGTTGGCGGAAGAGAGGTCAGTACGTTAGAAAGTTTCCGTTTTGTACTGTTCATGTAGCCTTCCGGAGATTCGTTTTCTGCTCTTTCCGGAAGGATCAGGGCATTGATCGAACGAAAACTGATTCCTGCTGATGCCTGCTTGATAATTCGCATCCAGTCGTTATACATCGCGCGTCTGTCCGTATCATTTTGCGTGCCATAACCCACTACCAGCAGGTGCTGGCGGGCCGTGTGTTCCATGGCACGCAACCAGGTGGCAAGCGCTTCAACTGCGAAATAGCTTTCACCATAAGGGGGTGCAAAAACAGTGGGTACAGTTTTATTTTCCCGCGTAATCAGCTGATGAACGAGTTGATAACGTGGTTCTGCCGTAGAAATAAACAGAGGCAATACCACAATGCGGCTGACATTGCGGCTATGCAGGGTGGTGAGAGCAGATTGCAGGGTTTGCTGGGTGCGCTCGTCAGTAACGAATACCAGCGCAGCCGGGTGGCTGGCCGAGAATGGCTCAAATGCATCACGAATTTCCTCATTGCCGACAAAACCGCGATCGGCTGCAACTACCAGAAAACCGGTTTGGTCTGACGGTTCCACATTGGCTGCATATACCCCTTCAACACTCAGCAGAACAAATGCCAATAAATAAAGCGATATAACAGTTTTTACTGTTTTAATTCCAAAAAACATGCTTTCTCCGTGTTATGAATCGAAAAACAAAAGGGGCAAGACTGCCCGGTGGACAACCCCGGTGGACAACACTGGGCGGCTATGCTGTGGTTTCAGGTAATTGACTGAATGAATTATTGATGCTGGCTTCACCTGCTGCAATTTTTGCTAATGCCGTAGCGAAGCTGGAAATGCCCGTTCCCTTGAACAACAAACAAGGCTTGCGCCCCAGGCGGCAAAGTCTTTTGATCTGGTAGTAGGCAGCATGGCTGACGCAATCAGTCGGGCAAATCACCGCTGTAGCGCCGTATATCATTTCCGGTAAGCGGGATAACGCATCTTCCTGTCCACCGTCGTGATGTGACAATTTGAGGCCAAGCTGTCTGGCAAGTGTGCGGTAGTGCGGCAGCTGTGCGGATCGACCGCCTACGCACAGGATGCAGTCATAAGAAGCGGTGGGGATATCAGTCGTATCGGCTGGTTCTTTATCAGTGGTATTAGTGGAGCTGAAAGCCAGTAGCAGATTTTCCAGCGAGTTTCGCTCAGTGTGCAAGGCATCCCGTTCACGATAAAGCTCGGCCAGACTGTGGCAGGCGTTTTTGAGTGACTGCTTGAGTTCGTCAGCTTGCGCAACCTTGATCTGCAGTTGCTCGTTTTCTGTTGTCAGCTGTACTAGACGCTGCCCCATACTAAGCATGGCACGGCCGGATTCCAGCATTTCCAGACGCTGACGCAGTGTGTCATCTTCCCGTCGGGATTGTTGTAATTGGCGGATTTCTACAGCCGCCTGTTCCAGTCGCTGGCGTAGGCGCAATTCGGTTTGTACGTGTTTTTCTTTGGTCTGTTCCAGTTGCTCGGCCAGCTCCTTCAGTGTCTGTCCTGTCTGGTTTGCCCGGTTCTGTGTAACTGAAAGCTCGGCAACTGCTTCATGCATGTGCATGTGGACCATGTCGTGAATCTGTTCCCTGATTGCAGGGCTGATGCGCTTGTGGGTAAGCGCTGCCCACAGCGGTCCGGCTATTTTCCCGTTGGAAAAATGTGTTTTCCAGAGTGCCAGTACCTCGTTATCGGTTTTGGCTGCCTCGAATTGTTTGATATGGCTCTGATGCAATCTGTCCAGATGCTTATGAATCGTTTCTGATACGGTGTTTCTGGACGTTACACAGCATACTGCTTCGACATGCAAAGCATGCGCGTTGTTTATCGGAGCATTAAAGTGAAAGCGTCTGGCAAAGCATTCAAGATCTGCAGGTGGCAGACAAAGACCGATAACAGGACAGTGATGTGATCTGTCCAACTCCCAGAGTTTCATGCGTTTTACAGGAGAAGTGTGGATGTCAATTGCTTTCTCTGGTAATCCGGCTTCAGGTAATAAGGCGTTGATTTCCGGCTGTCGCAGAATCGCTGGTGCATGCATACGCTATCTCCTTGTGGTGAAAATATCAATCTGAATCAAATCATAAAGAATACAATGAGAATAATAATAATTATCATTACTCAGGTCAATTGCAATATTGTAACTGATCGTGTGTGGCTCATGATCAGGGTTTTCATTTGCGCATTGAGATGCGGCAATTTGTCACATTCTTATCCTTTTTAGGATCGGTTATTCTCTGGGTTTTGACGTAAATCATGCAGAAGTCGATGTTTTCTCTTCCTGTGCTGGCCGGATTCTTTCTTGCACTTGCCTCTGCGGTTACGATCGCAGCCGGGTCAGGTGCTGACGATTCAACTTGGCAACCATTCGTCATGCAGGCTTCAATTCCTCCCAAGACTGCGCTTGCAGTAGGGGTGGCGCTGGATCAAGAGGGGTGGTTATGGCTGGTAAAAATGGTTAATCAGCGCTTGCTGGTTTCCAGATCGGAAGATGACGGCAGGCATTTTTCCGAGCCGGCGACAGTGACCCCCGTACCGGAAAATATTGGTAATGATGGCGAGGATCGGTTGCATTTGACCTGGTTTACCAGTGGTACTGCCGGACAGGGGCAGTTTTACAAACGGATCAGTAGTGACCTGGAGTCGAAATCCATGGCGCTGGGTGATGCAGATGTGCAACCCAACCATGCAGCAGTGGTTGTACATGGCGAAACTGTCATCCTGACCTGGCGTGAATTTGATGGGAATGTTTATTCCATAAGGATGATGTTTTCGAATGATGCTGATAGAACCTGGAGTGAGCCGTGGCGCCTGATGCTGTCTGCCGGGGCAAGCGATTACCCGGTGCCGTTGATCAGTAACGATAAAGCTTTAATTGTATGGAATACCGAAAATGAAGGGCTGCGAATTCTACCTGTTGAAAGAGTAATCACTCGATCCAGCAGCTGAAAACTATCTTCAAAACAACAATAAACAGCAGACAGTTTATGACATCTATCACAAATAAGTGATATGGCATCAGGCATTACTGCGCATCTAATTATTAATCACAAACTGAAAGGATAGTTCAGATCATGAAGCAATTTCCTCTGGCATTGATCGTCGTGCTTTGTGCGGCATCAAGTTACGCTGCTCCGGGTGATGGTTCACCTGGAAAGCAAATACCAGGTGAGAACAGGGAGTATGTAGGAGAGCAATTGATGCAAGCGACTGAATCGAGCGGTGATGTCAGTGCTGACAAGGAAAAAGGGAAGAAGAAAAAAACAGGTGAGATTGCCACGCAAAATGGAACCATTTTCAGGGAAATGGTGGTGACAGGCGAGATAGAGCGGGATTCACACTTTACTTCACCTTCAACGCGTGTAACCCGGGCGCAAGTTGAGCAGCAGAATGCGCAAACTACAGAAGAAGTGCTCAAATATATGCCCAGCCTGCAAATACGCCAGCGTTACGTGGGAGATCCGAATGGTGTGCTGGGGATCCGTGGGGCAGATATGTTTTCAACCGCGCGCAGCATGGTCTATGCCGATGGTCTGCCACTGCATAACTTTTTGCAGGCTTCTTTCAATGGAGCACCACGCTGGTCACTGGTCGGGCCGAACGAGATCGATTCGGTTGACATTGTTTATGGCCCTTTTTCGGCCGAGTACAGTGGTAACTCAATAGGGGGTGTCGCCAATATTAGAACGCGTATGCCGAACAAGCAGGAGTTTTATGCTGAGGGCAGTGTGTTCATTCAGCCTTACAAGAATTACGGGTCGGATAAGGGAACATTCATCGGTGACCGGCAATATTTCTCTTACGGTAATCGAATACAGGACAAATTCACGGTGTTTCTGGCTTACAACCGGTTGGAGGCCCAAGGGCATCCACAATCCTATTTCATCGATAATACCGGATTGTTCAATGTGCCCGGAGGGGCGCCGGTGACTGGAGGTGTCAGGATGCCGGATACGCGCGGCACGCCCAGTATCATTTATGGTGATACCGGCCCCGAGAAAGTGAATACTCACTTGTTCAAGGGCAAATTGGGGTATGACATTACTTCTGACCTGCAGACGCTGTTCACCGTAGCGTATGAAGAACGCACCCGCAACCAGAATCATCCCAATAACTATCTGCATACAGCAAACGGTGATTATTTTTGGGGAGGAAGTTCACCTGTCTGTAACTCGGTTGTCACCTGTTCAAATCCGGGCAATGCTTCCTTGGATGGCACCCGTTTCGACGTGGTGCGAAATGGTTTTGGCAGTAGCCGCGACAAACGTGAGACATTGAATCTGGGTTTATCACTGCGCGGTGCGCTAACGCCTGGCTGGGATGTTGATACCACGCTCAGCTATTTCGATGTGTTGAAGGATATTCGGGCGACGGCATTCTTCAATCATGCTGATCCGGGCAATACCGGTGTTGGACAATTGCAGGATTTCCGCAAATTTAACTGGTGGAATTACGATCTCAAGCTGAGTACACCGATGCTGCTGGGTTACGACAAACTGTCGTTTCTGGCCGGATATCATTTTGACCAGTACAACCTCAGTTTCCGGCAATATAGCCTGACCAATTATGATGACTTGACCCGGGGTGCCTTGCAGTCTAACCGCAATAATGATGGCCGGACATCGACCCATGCGATCTTTGCACAATCAATGTTCCGTTTCCTGCCAGACTGGGATATTACGGCTGGTGTGCGTCAGGAATGGTGGGAAGCAAGCAAAGGGGTTGCTTCCAATGTGGCTGTGCCCGATCGCACTGAAACAGCCACTTCTCCCAAGGTTTCGTTCGGATATGAGCCTGGTCAATGGAAATTCCGCTATTCGTTCGGGCGTGCGCATCGCTTCCCGGTGATTGCGGAGCTTTTCCAGTCACTCGGTACGCCTACCAGCATTCTGGCAGCAAATGCTCTGCTCAAACCTGAAAATGGCGTGCACCATAACTTTATGATGGAGTATGGGTTGCCGAAGGGTTACGTCCGTGTCAACGTATTCCGGGATGACATCAAGGATGCCATCCGCCAGATCACTTCCGCCTCGGGAGCACTGACAACCAGTGCCTTCCAGAATATTGGCGAAGTCGGCACAACCGGAGTGGAGCTGATTTTCGAACAGAGAAATGTTCTCGGTACACGATTTGATTTCATGTTCAACGGCACCTGGATGAATTCAAAAGTGGAAGACGGCCCGGTTGTAAAATTCACCGAATCAACCGGCATGCCTACCAACTACAGCCTGACCGGGAAACAGGTCATTCGCCTGCCACACTGGCGAGCCAACTTTTTCGGCACTTACCATATGACGGATGCCTGGGACGTTTCCTTATCTGGTCGCTATACCAGCGATTCATATAACGATCCTGATAACAAGGATCACGTGAACAATGTATTCGGTTCCCAGAGTGATTTTTTCTTCATGGATTTCAAAACCAGTTACCGGTACAAATTTCATAACGGGTTGAAAAGCCGATTTTCATTTGGTATCAGTAACCTCAATAATGATAAGGCTTGGGTATACCATCCTTATCCGCAACGTACTTATCTGCTTGAGGCAGCGTTTAGTTATTGAGCCCAAATAATCCATCCACTGTCATTCAGCGTTCTGATGGATCATTTAGATTGAAGTTATGGGTAACCAAGAGCAGGGCCTTTCCGGTTGAGTTTGATACAAAACACATCTCGGCTATCTGGTGAAACTCAGCCTGTCGGAATTTTTGTCATATTCTCCGTCTATGTGTCATCTGGTAACAACCCTGTCGCTGGATACGTCTCCAGGCCATGTTTAACTGGGGATGCGACAATTTGTCGCATTGAGATGCCTTTCTGCCCGGCTTATGATTGAGGCCCTCAATAATTGGTCATCATATAGGGAGCTTCTAAAATTGGTTTCTGGGTGAATTTTACGCTTCGTCCCGCACCATCAGATTTTTAGAGATACCCATACGTTTTAAAGGCTTCAAAACAGGGAAAAACATGAAAGGCAGAAAAATTAAACAAAAATGTGGATTTGGAGTCAAAAAGATTGGTTACGGCAAGTCTTTAATGCCATTGACGGTTGCGATAACCGGAGTGCTGACAGCTGTTATACCAGTCTGGGCACAGGCGCAAAGTACGGATGAACCGATACAACTGAAAACAATCCAGGTGATAGCACCAGAGATAGAGCCAGCGATCACGGTACAGAGTTTGCCGGAAGCAGAACGTGCCATGCGCCGGGTGCCGGGTGGCGCCAATGTGGTTGATAGCGAAACGTATGCCACGGGCCGTGCTTCAACAGTGCAGGATGCGCTGGGGTATTCGCCTGGCGTATTCGTCCAGTCTCGTGCTGGTGCTGAAGAGGCCCGTTTGTCGATTCGTGGTTCGGGTATTCAGCGCACATTCCATTTGCGCGGCATCAAGATTTTGCAGGATGGATCGCGGCTGAATCTGGCCGATGGTGGGGCGGATTTCCAGGCAATTGAACCGTTGGCTGCCCGCTATATTGAAGTGTTCCGGGGAGGTAATGCATTACAGTACGGATCAACTATGCTGGGGGGGGCGATCAATTTTGTTACGCCAACTGGTTACGATGCTGAACGTTTCCGGGCGCGTGGTGAGGCGGGCAGTTATGGCTATAACCGGCTGATGGCTTCTTCCGGTGGTGTGCATGGCTCGCTAGATTATTTTGCCAGTATCTCTCGCTACAGCCAGGATGGTTTCCGTGATTGGGCCGCTACCGATAACTGGCGCATGTTTAGTAATGCTGGTTACCGTATCACCCCTGATCTGGAAACACGTTTTTACTTGACCTATGTTAAATCTGACTCAGAGCTGCCAGGCAATCTGACCAAAGCACAATTAAAATCTGATCCCAGGCAGGCGAATGCGTTTAGTCTGTTTGGACGGCAAAAACGTGACATTGATCTTATCCGGGTAGCCAACCGTACCGTTCTGAAATTGGGTAGCAATCAACAACTGGAATTTTCCGGATTCTATTCACACAAGAATCTGTGGCATCCCATTTACCAGGTGCTGTCCCAGCCCACTAATGATTATGGCGTGGGATTACGCTATATCAATGAAATGCCGGTGGCGGGTTATCGTAATCGATTTGTACTGGGTTTCGAGCCGACTTGGGGTAATGTCATGGATAGCCGTTTTGTGAACGTTCGCGGTAATGCGGGTGCGCGTACCGCTAAATTTGATCAGCATGCCAGCAGTTATGTAGTGTATGGAGAAAATCAGTTTTATCTGCTGCCACAACTGTCGCTGATTGCGGGTGGGCAGTACACTTACACCACGCGCAAACAGAAGGATCTGTTTACAGCAGGTGCTCTGGATCGAAGCAAGAGCTACCAGCGTTTCACTCCTAAGGCCGGGGTGATCTATGACCTGAATCCGGATATACAATTTTTTAGTAACGTCAGTACCAGTTTCGAGCCGCCCAGTTTTGCTGAGTTGACCAGCGGGCCGGTCATCGCGCCGACATTTGCAAAGGCACAGCGTGCGATCACATTTGAAGTTGGCAGCCGGGGGCGTTTTGCTATGGCTGAATGGGATGTAGCATTGTATCGCGCGCATGTACGCAATGAACTGCTTGCGCTGGTAGATCCTGCTACCAGTTCTCCGATAGGTACGGCCAATGCGGATAAAACTGTGCACCAGGGGATCGAGCTGGGTTTGGATATTGAGCTGGTAAAAATGTTTTATTTGCGTCAGATGTATATGTTCAATGATTTCAAATTCGATAAGGATGCCGCTTTCGGTAATAACCAGCTGGCCGGTATTCCGCGTCATTTCTATAAGGCTGAGCTGACGTATCGCCACGCTGACGGCTACTATATTGGTCCGAATGTGGAGTGGTCACCGCAGAAGTATTATGTGGATCACGCCAATACAGTGCATGCCGATTCCTACGCGCTACTGGGTTTTAAAATTGGTAAACGGAGTAAAAGTGGATTTTCCTGGTTTGCCGAGGCGCGCAATCTGACCGATCGTAAATATGCCGCCACTACCGGTGTAATCGATAATGCAAAAGGCATCGATCAGGCTTTGTTCCTGCCGGGAGACGGGCGCTCCTTCTTTGCCGGGCTGGAATATCGTATGTAGCACATTCATTCTTCCGCTGGCTGGGTCGGCTGGCGAGAGTGAATGTTTAACTTAAATGGAGTGAAGATGTCGATTAAACATTTCATTGCAGCAATTTTTATTGCTGCAATTTCTGCCGCAATTCCTTTTACTCAGGCGGCAGAACATGCACATGACGCCAAGGCAGCAAAGCCCAAGCATGATATGAACAAGATGTGGGCAGAAATGCGTACCCGGGCGGTTGGTATGGCTGTTTCCGTGGCGGCCGATGAGAAGGGTGTGTTGTGGCTGGCACGTATGCAGGACGGTCATATCAAGGTGAGCCGGTCTGAAGATAATGGCAAGCATTTTTCCGAAGAGGTGACCGTCAATCCACAACCGGAAGCAATTTTGGCAGAAGGGCAGAATCGGCCAAAGATTGCGGTACGCAATGGCGTCATTGTCGTTACCTGGGTGCAGGCATTGCCAAAAGTATTTTCCGGCAATATCCGTTTTGCTCGTTCAGCGGATGGAGGCAAAACTTTTTCAGCACCAATGACAGTCAATGATGATCACGAAGAAACCAGTCATGGTTTCAGTACGCTGACACTGGATGATCGTGGCCATGTAACAGTGGTCTGGTTTGATGGACGTGAGCGCGATGCGGCCGTCAAGTCCGGGCAGGAATACACTGGCAGTACAGTTTATTACGCAGTGTCAGAAGATGGAGGGGCGAGTTTTTCAGCGAATCGTAAATTGGCAGATCATGCGTGTGAATGCTGCCGGATCAGTATGACTCTGGGGGTTGATGACACTCCGTTTGTTTTCTGGCGCCATATCTTCGATGGCAGCATGCGCGACTTTGCACTGGCACGACTGGGTGCACAACCTAAGGTAGTTCGGGCAAGTGAGGATGGCTGGGAAATTAATGCTTGTCCGCATCATGGGGGTGATATTGCGGCGGATGCTGTGGGTGGCATTCATCTGGCATGGTTTACCGGTAATTCGGAGCATCCTGGATTATTTTATCGGCGTATTGATGGTGAAAAAATGACTACGACTACGCCACATGCGTTTGGTGATCTTGATTTTCAACCTGGCCATCCGGCTATATTCGCGCATGACAAACAAGTGTTTCTGGCCTGGCGCGAATTTGATGGCGACAATTACCGGATGATGACCTCTGCTTCAGCAGATCGAGGCGATACCTGGTCAACAGCACGTGCCGTGGCAACAACCAGTGGCGCAGCGGATTTGCCCGTATTTGTCACAGGTACACACAAACCGTTTGTTGTATGGAACAGTACACAAGACGGGATACGTCTTTTTGATGTGGGAGGTGATTAATGATGCATCGTTTACTGTTTATATTGCTGCTGGTAGTGGCAGGTACTGCTTCGGCAGCGGATAACTTGCGTCCCTTTGTGTCCGGCAGCATGGCGCAAATCCAGGAAGAGTACACTGGCAAGCCTTTTGTAATGTTTCTCTGGTCGCTAACCTGCACCTACTGCCCAACTGAACTGGAAATGCTCGGAAAATTCAAACAGCAGCATCCAGAGCTGAATCTGGTATTGATTGCAACGGATACACCGGAGGATAGGCCGGAAATCGTTTCTCATCTTGCCGGCTACGGATTAAGTGAGATTGAGAGTAACTGGGTATTTGCTGAAGATATGCCTGAGCGTTTGCGTTTCGAGATCGATCGCCGCTGGTATGGTGAAGTGCCGCGTACCTATTTTTATGATCAAACGCATGAACGCCTGGTCAAGACCGGTCTGGTCGGTGAGGCATTTGTCAAGGAATGGCTGGCACTTGTCAGTGCGAATATGCCATCGGCAGGTAAGTAATCCCTATTCGTTCTTTCCCGGTCGGGTTGGTGTTCCCTGTTTCTCATCCGCTGATTCGACCGTATCTTCTACCGAAACCTTCATTCTTTCCAGCCGGGCCGCTTGCTCTTTAGGGCCCATGCTTGTAATCTTTTTTATCAGGCTCAATTCTGCCCCAGCTGCGGGTAGGTAGTGTCTGTCCTGAAATCTGATCATGCGGGAGGTATCTTGAGCAATCCATTCATCGTAAGAAAGGCTGCGGTACTGGGGGCGGGGGTCATGGGGGCGCAGATTGCGGCGCATCTAGTCAACGCCAACATAGAGACATTACTGTTCGAATTACCGGCCGAATCGGGCAACCCCGATGCCAATGTACTGAAGGCGATCGCGAAACTGAAAAAGCAGGATCCTGCCCCTTTGTCGGTGATCGACCGAGCAAGTTGTATTGAGCCCGCCAATTACGAGCAGCATCTGGAAAAGCTGGGGGATTGTGATCTCGTGATCGAGGCAATTACCGAACGGCTGGAGATGAAATCGGAACTGTACGAAAAAATCGCGCCCTATCTAAATAATCAGGCCATTCTGGCCAGCAATACTTCCGGTCTCTCCATCAACCAACTGGCTGTAGCCGTTCCTGAAGCTCTGCGGCCGCGCTTTTGCGGCATTCATTTCTTTAATCCACCCCGTTACATGTATCTGGTGGAATTGATCCCTGGCAAACACAGTGATCAAGGCGTACTTGACGCGCTGGAAAGTTTTCTGGTGACCAGTCTGGGTAAAGGTGTTATCCACGCCAAGGATACGCCCAACTTTGTTGCCAACCGAGTGGGGGTCTTTTCCATGCTGGCGACTATGCATCATGCCCGGCAATTCGGTCTGAATTTTGATCTGGTGGATAAATTGACTGGCCCGCTGATCGGACGACCGAAAAGTGCGACGTTTCGCACTGCCGATCTGGTCGGACTGGATGTGCTGACGCATGTCGTACAAACCATGTGGGATGGGTTGGTGGATGACCCGTGGCACAGCTATTACACAGCTCCGGACTGGTTGCAAAGATTGGTTGATCAGGGTGCACTCGGACAGAAGAGTGGCAAGGGGGTTTATCAGAAGCAGGGCAAGGAAATCCATGTATTGAATCCGGATACGGATACGTATCAACTGGCACAGAGTGAGGTTGACAGTGAAATCGAAGCGCTGCTGAAACAGCAAGATCCTGTAGCCCGGTTTGTGGCGCTGCACGATCATCCCCATCCGCAGGCTCGATTCCTGTGGGCAGTTCATCGTGATTTGTTTCATTATTGCGCAGTTCACCTGGAATCAATTGCTCATAATGCGCGTGACCTTGATCTGGCGATACGTTGGGGATTTGGCTGGCGACGGGGCCCTTTCGAGATCTGGCAGGCGGCGGGATGGAATACGCTTGCCGGCTGGATAGCAGCGGATATTGCTGCGGGCAAAGCCATGGCTGCAACGCCGCTACCAGCCTGGGTGCAGGTAGTTGGACAGAGTGCTGCTCGGGGAGTACACGCGCAGGAAGGTTCCTATGCGCCGGTGGCAGACAATTTACAGCCGCGTTCACAGTTGCCGGTGTACCAGCGTCAGCCATTCCCGGACAGACTGGTTGGCGAGGAAACTATTTATGGTGAAACGATTCTGGAAACAGACGCACTGCGCATGTGGCATACCGGGGATCAGATTGCCATCGTCAGTTTCAAAACCAAGAAACATACCATTGATAATCTGGTGCTGCAGGGGATGCAGCAGGTGATTGCCGAAGCCGAGCGCCATTTTCGCGCACTGGTGATCTGGCAAACCGAACCGCCGTTCTCACTGGGTGCTAACCTGCAAAAGGCAACCGAGAAACCAAAAACCGAAGTCTCTTCAGCAGCACCATCGGTGCCACCAGTACCCCCGACACCACCTTCTGCGTTTGACAGGTTCATCAAAAAATTTAAAAAATCGGCACAATCCACTATCCTGCAGGCGGCGCGCAGCCTGGATATGGCTGACAAGCTGATGGCCGGAAAGCTGGCTGAAGTGGAAGTGATGATTGCCCATTTTCAGCAAATCTCGCAGCAGCTCCGTTACAGCACGATACCGACGGTTGCTGCGGTCGATAACATGGCGCTGGGCGGAGGATGCGAGTTTGCCATGCACTGTGATCGCGCGGTGGCAACGCTGGAAACCTACATCGGCCTGGTTGAGGCGGGTGTAGGGCTGCTACCAGCCGGAGGTGGATGTAAGGAGTTTGCCTTGCGTGCCGCGCGCAATGCGATTGATGGAGACCCTTTCCTTTATCTGAAGCATTATTTTCAGACGGTAGCCATGGCGCAACTGGCGAAAAGTGCAGAGCATGCAAAGGTATTACATTATCTGCAACCTGCTGATGTGATTGTCATGAATCGTTTTGAATTACTGTATGTTGCCAAGGCACAAGCGCTTGTGCTGGCCGAGGCCGGTTATCGTCCACCATTGCGTCCGCGTGAAATCGTGGTGGCAGGGGCAACGGGAGCCGCTACGATCAAAAGCAATATGGTCAATCTGCTGGAAGGTGGATTTATTTCCGAGCATGATTATCTGATTGGCAGCAAGATTGCGCATGTTATGTGTGGCGGTGATATTGTCGCAGGCAGCCGGGTGGATGAAGAATGGTTACTGAAGCTGGAGCGTACAGCATTCATCGAGCTGCTGGCGACTGAGAAGACGCAGGATCGCATTGCGCATACGCTGAAAACCGGTAAACCGCTGCGTAATTGAGCTGTGGCAGGTACGATGGAATAACATTCAAGTATTAAAGGAGAAGTTGATGACCAGGCAAGTGCAGGATGCTTATATCGTAGCCGCCACACGCACACCGGTAGGCAAGGCGCCACGGGGTATGTTCAAGGATGTGCGGCCAGATGACATGCTGGTACATGTGTTGCAGGCAGCATTGAAACAGTGTGCAGGGTTGGATCCGGCAGCTGTCGAGGATGTGGTTGCCGGTTGCGCCATGCCGGAAGCGGAGCAGGGGATCAATGTTGCGCGGGTGGCGTTGTTACTGGCGGGTTTGCCGGTGAGTGTGCCAGGAGTGACAGTCAACCGGTTTTGCGCCTCCGGTCTGCAGGCGGTTGCCATGGCAGCTGACCGGATTCGGTTAGGTGAAGCGGATGTCATCATTGCTGGCGGCACCGAAAGTATGAGTATGGTACCCATGATGGGCAATAAGGTGGCGATGAACCCGGCGTTATTCAAGAAGGGCGGACAGGTTGCCATTGCCTATGGCATGGGGATTACTGCCGAAAAAGTGGCAGAGCAATGGAAAGTCAGCCGCGAGGAACAGGATGAATTTGCCCTGGAAAGCCATCATCGAGCGATTCGTGCCATTGAACAAGGTGAATTCAAGGATGAAATTTCACCTTATCCCGTTCAGGAAAACCGCTCGGATCTGGGTACGCATGAAATCCATAGTTCCTCCATTACCAGGGATACCGACGAAGGGCCACGGGCGGACACCGGACCGGAAGCACTTGCCCGGTTACGCCCGGTATTCGCAGCGCACGGATCTGTCACGGCGGGTAACAGCTCACAGATGTCGGATGGAGCCGGTGCAGTAGTGGTAGTGAGCGAGGCAGCGTTAAAGCGTTTTAATCTGACACCGATCGGGCGTTTCATTGGCTACACGGTTGCTGGCGTACCGCCGGAAATCATGGGAGTGGGCCCCGTCAAGGCGATTCCTAAAGTGCTGAAACAAATCGGCATCAAACAGGATGAACTCGATTGGATCGAATTGAACGAGGCATTCGCTGCGCAAAGTCTGGCTGTTATCCATGATCTCGGATTAGATCGGGCAAAAGTCAATCCACTGGGTGGAGCGATTGCACTGGGTCATCCACTGGGTGCAACCGGTGCGATTCGTGTGGCAACATTACTGAGCGGATTACGTCGTCACAAACTCAAATATGGCATGGTCACCATGTGCATTGGCGGCGGAATGGGAGCGGCAGGCGTATTTGAAGCGCTATAAATAAAACAATCAGTCCGATGGAGCAAATCGGACTGATTTTGGAGGGTTGCTGATTTATTGGGTAGGTGCCTGCAATTTTCCTGCGAAAATTATTTGATTGCTGGTGGAATAAGTTGCCTCGCCCTGATGTTCCCACCATTCATTTTCTTCCAGGACATAACGCGCACCTGATGCAGATACCGCAAGAACAAGAATCTCTGTTCTGCCATCGGGAAAAGTAAGCGTGACCGTATCATCATCCCGATAAACCGCCCGTACTGCCTGCCTGGAATCTGAAACAAAAGTTACCGAGCTGATGATTGAAGTCGTGGGGCTGGGGGGTGTTAGCGGTGTGCAGGATGCCAGGGTCGCAAGTAGCGAGAAGAGGATAAAATATTTTAGAAATAGTTTCATACGATTACCTGGTATTGGGGTTGTTATAAGGATCTGGCTACAAATTTTCTATAACCTGTGTTGTTTATCATATGTTCGTGATTTGGTTGTTGCGCATGACAACTGATACAAAGGACAGCAAGATTACTCTTGTTATTATCATGCTTAAGGCCATTTATATGGTGGACATGAAGCCACTTCCTTTTTGAAGGTGCAGAAAAATCACTTCTACAGCTTTGGCAGATCCAGCCTAAATCTCCTCTAAGTTTTTGGCTTATCTTTGCAAAATTTTCTGGATATATATTTAGTGGGGCGTTGTTTGATGTATTTCCGGGTAATCTGGAATGAAGAGATTTCGGATATTGCTCAAAAAAATCGTCTATTTTGAACTCTCTTACGACTTCACTCCTTTTTTGTCGTGGCCATGACATCATAAAACCATTAAAGGTAAGGAAATTTAGACAATTTTGACAAACGTCCAGTTTGTACAATCCAGAGCTGATATTTTTGCCTTGAATAATATTCAGATTAAAATGCCCGTCAGTCCTTATTGAGACAACATAGCGTTCAAACCGATTATTTTCCCGCATCTGCAGAAGAGTTCTACAGTTTGCCAAGTGGAATTTGGGCTGGATTTCTCTTTCACCCATAACTGAGACATCTCTAATATAGAGGATAACGCGACTGTCTTTATAGGCTAATGTGCCATCTGAAAGAATGGCCAGCTTATCAAGTGATATATCGAGACCATCTTGAGAAGTTAATTTTTCTAATTCCTGCCTGGTTAATCGAGCCGGATCAATTGATACTGTTAAGTCGCCATAAACATCTTGTGGAATCCCCATTTTTGCTTTAACGAAATTCAATGGCTTGAATTCAAAGAAATCCGGTAGTTTCATTGTTGTGCCGTTTTAAGAATTTCTGAAATACGGGCATCTGCGTTCGTTCTAACTTTGAACTCAACACGCTGCGAACCTTCTCTGTTTTCAGTTCCATCTGTATGGTAAATGAGCCTTGAAGAGGAAAGTCCGTTTGCTGTCAGGTGTGCTTTGAGCCAAGGCTGTTTTTTTTGCACTTGAGGGAGTGCGAGTACATGCTGCAAGGTGCTACGGGTTCTTGATTGCGACAATGTCATATTAAGAAAATAAGCCTCATCTGAGTTTGTGCTGTTGTTCCAAATGCTTGAGGTGTGACCTTCTATCCTGATTTCTTCAATTGAATCTCTATATTTATCAGCATCAAGAATTTGGATATAGCGCGGGAAGAAATTGTCCAAAATCTGAATAAACTTGGGCTTTAAATTGTCTTTTCCCATATCGAACAACACGCTGGGTTCTTTGAAGCGAAATGTTAAATCTTGATCCAGCTCGGCTCCCCAATCGGATAGATTTTCTTTAAATTCGGAATGCAAATCCTGGTAAAGCTTTGCCTTCATCTCATTGTAGACAAGAGCAATATCCTTTACCTTTTTTGCATCGCTCTCGACTTTAACCATAAAAATAATGGCAATCAGCATAAATATCATCATCAACCCAGCCATTAAATCTGCCAGAGGTATCCAGTGCTCCTCCTTGGCAGAGTTGGTGGCGTTGTTTTGCTGAGTAAAAGCACTATGAAATGTCATGATGATTGCCTGGCTAAATGAACAATGTCCCGGAGCCTATCAGTGAGGGGGCCGTAATCATCAACAAATTTCTCCGATAATGCGGCTAGCTGTCGTCCCAAACTTTCTAGGGATTTTTTCAATTCTTCTGTTAAGGCAGCATCCAGAATGGAGATCTGCTTATTAGTTTTTTCTGCCATATCACCTAAATGATCGTTGAACGCTT
Source organism: Nitrosomonas eutropha (assembly GCF_900116685.1). Classification (GTDB taxonomy): domain Bacteria; phylum Pseudomonadota; class Gammaproteobacteria; order Burkholderiales; family Nitrosomonadaceae; genus Nitrosomonas; species Nitrosomonas eutropha_A. Next base: position 368,256 of record NZ_FPBL01000002.1, on the reverse strand, counting down.
GATTAATTCTGGAGAAATCTTGCCCAACGTTTTCAATCGAAGATCTGATCAACTGGGTGTTTTTTGTAAGTGCCTCTCCCACTTCTTTCTGGTTGGCAGTGACCGATCTTGTAAGCTGCTCGGTTAGTTCCAATACTTTCTTTTCTACTTCAGGCAGGCTACCAGAGGCTGATTTGAGCAAACCAGCCAGAGATCCCAACATGTTGGTCAATTGTTGTTTTTGTGTTTCCAGAGCAGTCAAGAGCTTTGATAGATTGGCTGTAATCGTAGTGAAACGTTCTGCTTCTGACACCAGCTTTTGATAATTATCTGAAGCTGTCCCCATTGAATCTACAATTTTTGTATGACGTTCAGTTGTGGCTTCAATATGGGCTTTGTATTGGCTTTGCCAGATCAGCAGCTTTCCTACAGCCTCATTGAGTTGTTTGAAGTTATCTCCGAATTGTTCTGTTAGTTTGGAATTGAAATCTTTGATAACATCCCGTAAGGTTTCAACCAAAGGCTTGGATCCTATTTCTGAGAGCTTTCGCAGGGATTCTAGTTGTATATTTTTTATCGTATCTAGGCGATCATTAGTATCTTGTCTTGTCAACTTTAACTGTGAAACTAGTGTTGAGTCGTTATTGCCGACCAAGGATTGCTGAATATTTTGTAACAATTCCACGAGATCCGCAGAGGTGGCTTTTTCCTGATTTTCGGAGTCGGTGGTTTTTTGTTCCGTATTGGTAAAAAAATGGCGAAACTTGATAGTCAGCGCGCCCCCCACTCCGGCAACAGAAGCCCAAAAAGCTGTTTTTAACCCGGCTAATAGCATAGGGATACTGGCTTGGATGTTGGCAGCATCGAAATCAGCTAGTCCAAGAGCAATACCAAAGAAAGTAGCAAAGATTCCTGTGGTTGTAAGAATTGTAGGACCGTAGACTAAAGTTTTATCATCGTATCTGATATGGAAATATAGGATCAGAATTGATATAAATCCGAGAAATAACAGAGTATGGATGGGTAGTGTAGTAAAAAATGACATAGTTTAGAAAAATTCAAAATAGTTTTCTTGGTTAAATAAACTGCTTATTCGGCAGAAACTTTAGATTTCTCTGCTACAACTATTCCAGTAGATCTCGGAGGTTATTTTAATTAGAGCTGTCTTTTAGGAGTAGTACCTACGATTGACTGAACGTGATCTTTTTCGTCATACGTAATAGTGATTTGTCTTTTATGTCCTTGCGTTGCTTCTATGGGCGTACCGACAACTTCCCAAAGTCCAAGAGTGAGAACATCCATTACTCCGTGCCCGATGGCCCGTCCAGCACTTGCTTCGTTACCAAGCTCATATTCATAAGTATCCTGTCGTTTTCTGTCTTCCAGTGTTGTCGTAGTAATGGGATATCCAAGATGTAATTCTATTTCTCCACGTGTGGCACCAACCCTGATTGCCCCGAGATTGGGATCCTGTTTTCCGGACAATGCCATTCCGACTGAGCACCCGGATAAAACAGTTAGGGTGATCACGGTTAAGAACATATGGGTGATCTTTTTCATCGATAAATCTCCTTCGAGAATTTGGTATTGCTTTTAAACGGCTCTTTTTCTACTGAATTGAGAAAATGAGGAAATAAGAGAGAATGCTATGTAGTAGATAGTGTTTTGATCGTGAGGCGGCAGTGTTTCTAATGGCACTTAAAAGTAGATCATGATTTCAGATAATGGCGATACCTGACGTTAACATCACCAATACTTTCATTTTTATTTATCAGAGGTATCTGGCTAACCGGGTTTTCCCAGGTTGTCATTCTCTGACATCAAATCAGTGTTGATCGGAATTTACAGTCTTGCATTTGTGTTCGGTGCAGTCTGGTTACTGCAACAGCCCGTTTTGCCCGAAATTTATTGGGCGATTGGGCTGATTCCGGTAGTGCTGGCAGCTTCAATTCTTCCCCGACTCCAATTCCGTTTTTCCGTGTGGATAAGCAGGTGTCTATTGCTTGCCGTTATGCTGGGTGCTGGCTTTTGCTGGACAGCGTTATGGGCGCAGATGAGGTTGGCAGACAGTCTGCCGTATGAATGGGAAGGGAAAGATATTGTAGTTACCGGTGTTGTTCCGGAAATGCCGCAGTTTGCCCGGTACAGCATGCGTTTCCGGTTTGATGTGGAGCAGGTGCTGACGCCGGATGCGGTGGTGCCTGCCCGCATTCAGCTTTCCTGGTATCGGGATAACAGGCGTGAGGGAGCTGCTTTGCCTCATATCACAGCGGGAGAGCGTTGGCAGTTAACCGTCCGGTTAAAGCGTCCGCATGGCAGCGCCAATCCGCATGTGCTGGATTATGAAGCCAGGTTACTTGAGCGTAACGTGCGTGCAACAGGTTATGTGCGAGCAGGGCAGGATAACAGGCGACTTGAAGTATGGGGCAGTGATCCACGATATTTCTTTGAGCGTAAACGTGATGAAATTCGCAGTCATTTTCAGCATTATCTGACTGATCATCCGTATGCAGGGGTGCTAATCGCGCTGGTAGTGGGTGATCAACATGCCATTCCGTCGGAGCAGTGGGAGATTTTTACCCGAACCGGCACCAGTCATCTCATGGCAATTTCCGGTTCGCATATTACGCTGGTGGCCGGGCTGGTGTTTTTGCTGGCTTATTGGGCATGGCGTCGTATTGGTCTTGCACTGTGGTTGCCTGCCCGCAAGTTTGCGCTGATGTGTGGGTTGATCGTTGCTATCGGTTATGCATTACTGGCTGGTTTTGCTGTGCCAGTAAAGCGTGCGTTATTCATGATGATCATCATCGTGGCGGCATTCTGGGGTAACCAGCGCGTGCGTACACTGCCTGTGTTGGGGTGGGTGCTATTGCTGGTTGTGGTGCTAGATCCGTGGTCGGTCATTGCGCCAGGTTTCTGGTTGTCGTTTGCAGCAGTGGCGTTAATCTGCCTGGTAGTATCCGGCCGGATTGGTCGATCAGGTGCAATAACCGGCTGGGTGCGCATACAGTGGGCGATTACGCTTGGTTTGTTTCCGCTGCTGCTGATCCTGTTTCAGCAGATTTCATTGATATCACCTGTTGCCAATGCGGTAGCGATACCAGTGATTACCCTTATCATCGTTCCGCTGGCATTGCTGGCTACTATTCCCGGGCTGGAATTTCTGCTGTTGGTTGCATATCCCTTTCTGCAAATTACGATGGCTGTGTTGCAGTGGCTGGGGGAGCTTCCTCTAGCCACCTGGCAACAGCATGCACCGCCTTTATGGGCGGTGATTGCAGCGACCATCGGGGTGATATGGCTACTGCTGCCAGGCGGGCCAGGGCTGGGTGTATCAGCTGGTTTTCCTGCAAGATGGTTGGGCATACTGGCAGGCTTACCGTTATTTCTGGTCTCTCCTGAAAAGCCAGCTGCGGGAGAGCTCTGGTTAACTGTGCTGGATGTGGGGCAGGGGTTGTCTGTGGTGTTACGTACCCGCAACCACACCCTGCTTTACGATACCGGGCCAAGGTATGGTGACAGTGATAGCGGAAAGTATGTGGTTTTACCATTCCTGCGTGGAGAGGGTATTCAGACGCTGGATAGGATGATCGTTTCCCACGCGGACTCGGATCACAGTGGCGGGGCATTGTCGATATTGGCGAGCATAAAAACCGGAACGTTGCTGGCATCAATTGCAGCTGACCATCCGATACGGCAGGCTGTTCCTGATAATCGCTATTGTCTTGCAGGAGATTCGTGGTGGTGGGACGAGGTACATTTCGAAATCCTGCATCCGCTGGAACCGGAGTCTTTGCTACAGAAACACAAGACTAATGAATTGAGTTGTGTGCTCAAAGTAACAACGCTTCATGGCAGTGTATTAATGCCGGGAGATATTGACCAGAAAACAGAGGCAGGTCTGCTGCAATATGCTGGTACTTCGCTTGCTTCCAGCGTGTTGATTGTGCCGCATCATGGTAGCCGATCTTCATCTTCAGAAGCTTTTGTACGACAAGTTGATCCTGACTATGCCATTTTTACAGTGGGTTACCGAAGCCGGTTTGGGCACCCGCACCCGGAAATAATAGGGCGCTATCAGGCGCAAGGTAGCCAGTTACAGCGCAGTGATCATGATGGAGCGGTGTTGATGCGTTTTGTCCGGGGCACTATAGAAGTTGATACCTGGAGAAAGCTTAATCGCCGTTTCTGGCATGACAAGTGGCCTGCGGTAGGCGAAGTAGACTGAGCATTATCCCTCGCAACAAGCGTCTGAAACTTACTGCTTCTGTTTGTAGGAAAAACTCCTACAAATTTTTAGGCCAAATTCCTACGGTTGATATGGTAACAGCCCGCTTTCCTCAATTTGCTCTCTGGTTAAAAATGCTTACATCATTTTTGAGATCAGAAGGAGCAGTGAAAATGGGGACAAATCAGATTTTAGACGAAATCAGGGAAGTCAATCTCAGTTATTTGCTGCTGGCTCAACAAATGCTGCGTGAAGACAGAGTTGCTGCAATGTACCGTTTAGGTATTGACGAGGATATAGCGGATATTCTGATCAAACTGACTAACAGCCAGTTACTGAAAATGGCTGGATCCAACATGTTGTTGTGCCGGTTCCGTTTTGATGACAGCCTGATTGCAGAAATACTTACAAGTCATAAACAGGATCGTGCACTGACACAATCCCACGCTGCAATACTCATGGCAGGGCAGCCTGCTGAAAAAATTTCCTGAGCACCCGTATAGAGGAGGAAGCAATCATGAAAGTAAAAAGTATTTTATCCGAAGGTAAACAGATTCAGCTTGCCACTGAATTGGTTCGGCTGGGTGCAAGGCTGCAAGTGCTCGAAGTATCTACCACACTCAGTCGCGAACGCCTGGTGAAGCTGTATAAGGAAGTTAAAGGCGTTTCTCCTCCCAAGGGCATGCTTCCCTATTCCGAAGACTGGTTTACAGGTTGGCAACCTAACATGCATTCATCATTATTTGTCAATATTTACAATTACATTACTCAGTACACGAATGTTCGGGATATTGATGCCATTATCAAGAGCTATCAGCTGTATCTGGAGCATATCGAGGTTAACCACCTACAGTGTATATTGAGTTTTACACGCGCATGGACATTGGTGCGTTTTATGGAGAGTAAGGTACTTTCCGTTACATCCTGCGTTAAATGTACCGGGAATTTCCTGGTGCACAGCCTGGATATTCAATCCAACCATGTATGCGGGCTTTGTCATGTTCCTTCACGTGCTGGTAAAACCAAGCGAGCAGCTGCGCAGAAGGCCAAAGAGGCTCAGGAAGTCAAAATCAGAGAAGTGTGTGCGGTCTGATATCTTTTGACAGCGTTTTCTGATCCGGTTTCATTGATTTACCACAAATAGTCAGCAGCACTTGGTTTTTCTGAATGGGGCCAAGTGCTTTACTTCAAGACCAGCCCTGAAAAAATAGCAGGGCTTCTCTAACGATCCTTCATTCATGTGTCAGTAAATTTCTGGTACCTTCACATAAAATCCGGGATAATCGGCCAAAGTTAATCTTGCCTGGTTACCTGGAATCATTTTCGAGACTCAGACTCTCTAGTACTATCAATCCTGGAAACATTCTGACAATTGAACCTACTCAAAGCACTTGCCACTGTCAGTGGTATGACATTGGTTTCGCGTATTCTCGGTTTTGTACGAGATCTGATCATTGCAAGGATATTTGGCGCAGGGATAGCGACTGATGCTTTCTTCGTGGCTTTTCGTATTCCAAATCTGCTTAGGCGCTTGTTTGCAGAAGGCGCTTTCTCCCAGGCGTTTGTTCCTGTTCTAGCGGAGTACAAGAATAACCGCACCGATGAACAGACCCGTGAACTCATCGATCACGTGGCCACTTTGCTCGGCGCGGCATTGTTTGTAGTGACATTGCTGGGTATTCTGGCAGCGCCACTGATCATCTATATCAGTGCTCCAGGATTTACGACAGCGCCGGATAAATTTGAACTGACAGTCGAATTGCTCCGGATTACCTTTCCTTATATTCTGTTTATTTCGCTGGTGGCATTGGCGGGCGGTATCCTGAATACCTACGGCCATTTCTCTGTACCTGCTCTGACACCGGTTTTGCTGAATCTTTCCTTTATCGGCTGTGCGTTATGGCTTGCGCCGTTGATGGATCCTCCTGTGCTGGCACTAGCCTGGGCGGTATTCATTGGTGGCATTTTACAGCTGGCTTTTCAGATACCCTTTCTACTGCGCTTGAAAAGACTGCCACGATTGCGTTTCAGGTTTCGTGACAGCGGGGCATGGCGTGTGCTCAAACTTATGGGGCCGGCGGTATTTGGTGTTTCCATTGGGCAAATCAGCCTGTTAATCAATACCATCTTTGCATCATTGCTGATAACCGGGAGTGTTTCATGGCTGTACTATGCTGATCGGCTGATGGAATTTCCGGCAGGCATGCTGGGTGTGGCACTGGGTACCGTTATTTTGCCTTCACTATCACGTCACTATACGGAGAATAGCTCAGAGGAGTTTTCCCGCCTGCTGGACTGGGGGCTGCGTCTGACTTTTTTATTAACACTGCCAGCCGCTGTAGCACTAGCGTTGCTTGCCATACCCCTTATAACGACATTGTTTTACTATGGCGCCTTCTCCATGGAGGATGTCTGGATGACCCGGGAAGCGCTGATTGCCTATAGCATTGGTTTGCTCGGGTTGATACTGGTAAAAGTGCTGGCGCCAGGTTTTTATGCTCGGCAGAATATCAGAACTCCGGTCAAGGTCGCGATTTTGACGCTTGTTGCTACACAGCTCATGAACCTTGCGTTCATTATTCCACTGAAACATGCCGGACTTGCATTGGCGATCGGCTTGGGTGCATGTCTTAATGCGGGCATGCTTTATGCCAAATTGCGTTCCCACGGAATTTATCAGCCTTTACCTGGATGGGGATTATTCATACTCAAAATTCTGATTGCCATAATCGTGATGGGTGTGGGGCTATGGTTGACAGCCGGGAGTAATACCGAGTGGTTTGTGCTTACAGCAACTGAGCGAGTGGTGAAATTGGGGCTAATGGTAGTGCAGGGTGGCATCAGCTATTTTGCGTGTCTATGGGTATTGGGATTTCGGTTACATGATTTCTCGCGGTAATAACTCGATGTATCGCTGACATACCCTGTTTTGTTTGTAGGGACGGTGTTTCAATAGACATCCCCTCTATGAGATGCGTAAGAAGGAGATGCTTTTAACCCATTCGACTCAAGCAATAACAGTTTTATTCTACTGCTTGAGCTGAGAGATATTTCTGTTATATACTGCCGTTCGCAGCAAGGTTTATGAAATTTTTTAAAGGAACTTTAATAATGAAATTTGCTTACGCAGCTGTTATCGCTACCGCAGTTCTGTTGGTGGCGTGCGGACGTCCTCATCAAGCTGTTCAAGAGTCGGAAAGAGAGAACTATGAAAAAATCATATCCGGCCAAAAAATAGAATGCGAACATGGGGTTGACGCAAATGGCAAGTGCTTGAAAGAAGGTGATACTGGTATCCCAGAAGCGCACTAAGCTAAAAAATGTATCTGTACAAAAAAACCGCCTTTTTAGGCGGTTTTTTTGTACAGATACAAACTTCACCATGAAAAAATTGTGGTGAAAAAATACCTACAAGTATCGTGGTATTTTCGGATATTCGCTATGTAAGTATTTTATTCTCCACGAGAAGGGGGATTAAATTCGTGGAGAATAAAGAGATGTACTGCACCAGTTGTAGTCAAGCCAACCAAGTATGGGGTAAGTAAATATATACCTATTTGTTATGCTCGCTGCCCATTCGTATAGGACGAGCGGCGCGATCAGCTTACTTTACTTAAGTTGTTCGTATAACAAATTAAGAATACGTTTAGCTGTTTCTGATTCTTCAGTGATTCCATCCGTGTTAAGTACACTAACTTCGCTATTTAAACTGACTTCACTTATCTTGATCTGATATTTCTCTGCTGTAGAATCTTTATTAGTGTCATTGGACCAGAAAGCTAGCTTGGAAAGTAAGCCTTTCCCCTTATCCGCTTTGTGGATTTCCTCACTGGGGCTGATATAGCGGACAAAGTAAATCCCGCTCGAACGATCCCGATCTTCCACCGTAAAGCCGATCCGATCAAGCTCAAGGCCAACCCGACGCCATGCGCGGTCAAACGGTTCTTTTATGATCAATATACCTTTCCGGGTTTTATCCAGGAATGCCCGTTCTTCAACTGCACCGCTTGCAGCAACTTCAGCCGTTGCACGTTCTTCATCCACGCCGAAACGTTGCATCAGGCGGTTCAGCATCTCTGCTTCCAGTTCGGGATCTGATTTGCGTGGCTGCCAGATAGTGCGATTGGTATTGCGATCTGCCAACACTTCAATCATGCCCCGGTGACTGATAAAAATTTCGGTTGCACCGGATTGATCTTGCTCCAGGCGGGTACGAAACTTGTCACGTTCGGCGGTGGAGTAAAGGCTGTCAAGGAAAGTTGATAGCGCACTTCGGATAAGATCCTGGGGTATTTTGGCCCGGTTTTCTGCCCAGTCAGTTTCCATGATTCCCAGATCGGGTGCTTCCACCTTGAGCAGGAATCCCATATCTTGCCAGAATTCCTTGATAACTGGCCATACTGCGGCGGGCTCGCGTGGCACAACCAGCCAGCGCTGAGTACCGGAGCGTTCGATATGAATTCCGTTCTGCAGCGCAGTGGCAGAGAGTACAGGTAAATTTGCCCGCTCCCTTGATAGTCCGCTCCGGGCGCTGTTGTAAGTCGAGAACGTAGCACTGCCGGATGCATCAACATCCGGAATGGCAAATCGTTCGTTTGTTTCGGGACTGGTCAGATCAGGCGGGACTTCAAGTGGAGGAAGTTTTCCTGCCGACTTGTAATCAATCTTTTTATTTTCGGGTAGCAGGTTGCAGCCTGAAACGAGGATCGCCAGCGTAATATTTGCAATCAGAAATTTTCTCAGACGTCTGTTCGGACGCTTCTTAAACATGGTAAACCTTTAAACCGTGATACCAGCCTGCTGCATCGCTTTTCTGATCAGTTCATGATGCTGGCTGGATAAAGCTGTCAATGGCAGGCGTATGTTTTCGTTGATTAATCCCATTTTTGCTACCGCCCATTTGACCGGGATGGGATTGGCCTCAATAAACAAATCAATATGCAGTTTGAATAATCGGGCATTGATTGCCCGTGCCTGAACCAGATCGCCGGACAGGGCTGCAGTACACATTTCGTGCATCAGTCGCGGGGCGACGTTGGCGGTAACCGAGATAACACCATGTCCACCCAGCAGCAATAGAGCCAATGAGGTGGCGTCATCTCCACTGTAAACGGCAAAATTATCCGGTACACGTTGCACCAAATCACATCCACGTGCAATGTTGCCAGTGGCGTCCTTGACGCCAACGATACCGGGAATCTGCGCCAGCCGTAATGTGGTTTCATTACTGATATCTGCCACAGTCCGCCCCGGTACGTTATATAAGATCATCGGGATATCGACTGCCTCAGCGATCGCTTTGAAATGCCGATACAGCCCTTCCTGAGTCGGCTTGTTGTAGTAGGGTGCAACGGACAAGCAGGCATCCGCGCCGGCATTTTTCGAAAATACGGTGAGCTCGATTGCTTCCCGTGTCGAATTGGCACCGGTACCGGCGATGATCGGAATACGTCCAGCTGCATAGGAAACGGCTGTTCGAATCAGCAGATCATGCTCATCAAAATCTACGGTGGGAGACTCCCCCGTGGTACCGACTACAACAATGCCATCCGTTCCCTGTTCGATATGAAAGTCGATCAGGGCACAGAATCTATCCAGATCCAATGCCCCATCTTCCAGCATGGGAGTAACAATCGCTACATGACTGCCTTTGAACATGGCACTTTGTCCATATAAAAAATAATAATCATTATTCTACCCGAAACAGTCTGCTTTCATTCAATTTCAGCGATTAGCCATAAGTCAGGCTTAATACTGTTTCGAGAACTGCATACAGCCGTCGCCATATTCAACCAGGATAGTATCTCCAGCAGAGAAATTACCCTCCAGCAGCTCTCTGGAAAGTGGATTTTCGATCTGAGACTGAATGGCACGTTTTAGGGGCCGTGCGCCGAATACCGGATCAAAACCAGCCTCAGCCAGTTTTGCCAGAGCTGATTCTGAAACCACCAGTTTCATCTCCATTTGTACTAATCTGGCTCCCAGATTACTCAACTGAATTTGGGCAATCGACTTGATGTGCGCTTCATCCAGCGAATGGAAAACAACCACCTCATCAATACGGTTAATAAACTCTGGTCGGAAATAGGTTTTAACTTCCCCCATTACTGCTTGCTTGATGGCTTGGTAATCATCGCCACTCATCTGCTGGATCATTTGCGAGCCCAGGTTGGAAGTCATGACGATAACCGTGTTTTTGAAATCCACGGTGCGCCCCTGGCCATCCGTCATCCGACCGTCGTCCAGCACCTGCAGCAACACATTGAACACGTCTGGATGTGCTTTTTCTACTTCATCAAGCAGAATGACAGAATAAGGCTTGCGTCGTATCTGTTCAGTCAGATAACCGCCTTCCTCATAGCCAACATATCCCGGTGGCGCGCCAATCAGACGCGCGACTGAATGTTTTTCCATGAATTCAGACATATCCACCCGGATGAGATGTTCCTCGGAATCAAACAGGAATCCTGCCAATGCCTTGCACAACTCAGTTTTACCTACTCCGGTCGGTCCCAGGAACAGGAAAGAGCCATAGGGTCGGTTGGGGTCGGACAGCCCGGAACGGGAGCGCCGGATTGCGTCGGAAATCAGCCGGACAGCCTCATCCTGACCGATAACCCGTTCATGCAACTTATCTTCCATGAACAACAATTTTTCACGCTCGCCCTGCATCATTTTGGAAACCGGGATACCAGTTGCACGCGAAACAACTTCAGCGATTTCCTCAGCGCCTACCTGGGTGCGGAATAATTTTGGCTGTGTGGTCTCTTCGACTGATTCATCGTGATGCAGTTGCTCTGCAAGCTGTGTTTCCAGTTGTGGAATACGGCCGTATAGTAACTCCGATGCTTTTTGCAAATCCCCCTTACGCCGTGCGGCTTCTTCTTCCCGACGCAGTTTTTCAAGCTCTTCCTTGATTTCCTGTGAACCTTTCGCGCGGGATTTTTCTGCTTTCAGGATTTCGTCCAGATCGGCGTATTCACGCTCCAGTTTTTCGATTTCCTCTTCTAGCAGTGCCAGACGTTTTTTTGAAGCCTCATCTTTTTCTCTTTTGACAGCTTCACGTTCAATCTTCAGCTGAATCAGGCGTCGATCAAGTTTATCCATGACTTCCGGCTTGGAATCCTGCTCCATGCGAATGCGTGCGGCCGCCTCGTCGATCAGGTCAATCGCCTTGTCTGGCAGGAAGCGATCGGTAATGTAGCGGTGAGACAGTTCAGCTGCCGCAACAATGGCCGGATCGGTGATTTCGACTTTATGATGCAACTCATATTTTTCCTGCAGCCCGCGCAGGATAGCGATCGTCGCCTCGACGCCGGGTTCGTCCACCAGCACTTTCTGGAAACGGCGTTCCAGCGCGGCATCCTTTTCAACGTATTTGCGGTATTCATCCAGCGTGGTTGCACCCACGCAATGCAGTTCACCGCGCGCCAGTGCAGGTTTAAGCATATTACCGGCATCCATCGCGCCTTCTGCCTTGCCAGCACCGACCATCGTATGCAGCTCATCAATGAACACGATAGTGCGACCTTCATCTTGCGCCAGCTCTTTCAGTACAGTCTTCAACCGTTCTTCAAATTCGCCACGATATTTGGCGCCAGCCAGCAGCGCTGCCATGTCCAGCGATAACACTCGCTTGTTTTTCAGTGTTTCGGGTACTTCGCCATTGATGATACGTTGTGCCAATCCTTCCACAATGGCTGTTTTGCCGACGCCCGGTTCACCAATCAGGACGGGGTTGTTCTTGGTGCGCCGTTGCAATACCTGAATTGTCCGCCGGATTTCGTCATCTCGTCCAATCACGGGGTCCAGCTTGCCTGAGCGGGCACGTTCGGTCAGATCCAGTGTGTATTTCTTCAGGGCTTCCCGACTGCCTTCTGCTTCAGCATCGGTTACCTGTTCTCCACCGCGTACAGAATCGATCGTCTGCTCCAGTGCAGCGCGTGTAACACCGTATTGTTTCAGTAATCGTCCGGTCTCACCTTTATCTTCCAGTACAGCCAGCAGAAACATTTCTGAAGCAATGTACTGATCTCCTCTTTTCTGTGCCTCCTTGTCGGTCAGGTTGAGCAGATTGCCCAGATCACGAGAAATATTGACCTCTCCACCTGCTCCTTCCACTTTTGGCAACAGTTTCAGGCTTTGTGTCAATGCCTGGCGCAATGGCTGAACATTCACTCCGGCACGTTGCAGCAGCGAGGCAATACTACCGTCTTCCTGCTGCATCAGCGCGAGCAGAAGATGCTGCGGTTCGATATAGGGATGATCCTGCCCCAGCGCCATGCTTTGCGCATCGGCGAGAGCCTGCTGAAACTTGGTGGTAAATTTGTCGAACCGCATGTCATCTCCTGAAGTGAAGTAAAGATTGGAATGCCCTTACTATATGGCGTGGTGGCGAAATTTCAACCCGGTAGCGCGATTTGATTTTTAAACTGGGGATGAGCTGGTGAAGTATTGGTTGCTGGTTGGCTAGCTAGTGATTACGGGGGGCGGAAGTGATCGTCCCTTCAATTCAAATTGAAATGGTGGCTATTTGATAATTAGCCGGGAGAGGTATCCCTTAATTCTAAGCGTGTTTCTTGATGAGATTGCTGCCGATCCAGATGAAAGAAATCGCTCCACTACTGCTGGAAGCAGTGGAGCTGGTGATGGATAGATTTAATCAATTTTATTTTTGATTTCAGAAGCCTTGTCTTTGGCCGCATCATAGGTTTCATTTGCTCGATTTTTGGCTTTCTGTTTCAGGCATTCAGCTTCGCTGTCCGTGCATGCTGCTTCTTTGGCGCGATTAATTGCCTTATTGGTGGATCGTTTCATATTGTCTGTCTGTGTATCGAGTTTTTCAATGAGAGATTCTTCCGCAAATGCTCCGGAGAATGATAAGGACATAATCAGTGCTACTGATAAATATAAAAATTTCATTTTATCTACTCCTGTGTGATTGGGTTTTGTTGAGTTACGAATACCTCACTCAAGTTGATTGTTTGCTGGTGATGGATTGTGTTTCACGTTGATCAGACTCTTAGAATCTGTTCAATATCTCACTGAAGGGCGCATTACGGCGTTGAAATTGAACTGCATCCCTTGATCGAGATCCTGAAAGGTTCGGGAGATCAAAGATTCCTTTGGGTCATAATCTTCAGAACGGTATCATAAAAAGTGTTGTAATCGGAAATGCTTGTACTATCAATATTTCACAAATGCTTTCTTGGCTACATCTCTTATGGTGGATGATTTCATTTTCAGGGTACTAATTGGAGCGTTGGTTTCTTATCTCCGGATAGGGATGCAGCATGTTCAACGCAATACTTTTTCCGGCGGTTTCCACGATACGGATATGCTCCCGCCGCAGTTCACGGGCATGCCGCAATCCGCAGGAATGAGCAATCATGCCGATTTCGTGATTAACGTTGATGGCGTAATTGGCCACTCGCAGATATTTCTCTTCCACTACCAGGCCACGTTGCAGGCGTGAGTTATTGGTGGTGATACCGGTTGGGCAGGTGTTCAGGTGACAGCGCATGGCCTGAATGCAACCCAGGGAAAACATGAATCCGCGAGCGGTGTTGACAAAATCCGCACCTGCACACAATGCCCATGCGCATTTGGCAGAGGTAACCAGTTTGCCTGCTGCAACCACGCGGATACGCTGTCTCAGGCCGGATTCGATCAGGGCATCGACCACCCGCGGTAGCGCCTCGATAATCGGCAGCCCGGCATAATCGATCAGTGCTTGTGGAGCCGCGCCGCTGCCACCTTCACCACCATCAATCGTCAGGAAATCGGGGGCATATTCCGGTCCTCGACGCAAGATGGCATCGCACAATTCATTGATAAAATGCCAGCCGCCAATCGCTGTTTTGACACCGACCGGTCGCCCGGTCAACTCCCGGATAAAGGCAATCTGATCCAGCAGTTCTTCAATATTGCCAATATCGTGATGTCGGTTGGGACTGATGGAATCTTGCCAGGGGGGGATACCCCGGATAGCGGCAATTTCCGGACTGACTTTGCATGCCGGTAGCATACCGCCTTTACCTGGTTTTGCTCCCTGGGAAAGCTTGATTTCAAACGCCTTAACGGATTGGGCAATTTCCCGTGCACGGGCGGCGGAGAACTTTCCCCGCTCATCCCGGATACCGTATTTGGCTGTACCGATCTGCATGATGATGTCGCATTCCCCTTCCAGGTGAAAAGGAGCCAATCCCCCTTCACCTGTACTTAGCCAGCACCCGGCTTTGGCTGCACCAAGCGAGAGCGCACGCACAGCTGGTGCGGAAATGGCACCATAGCTCATGCCGCTGATGTTGATGATGGATTGCGCCAGAAAAGGCTGATCACAGTAACCCTCGCCAATGGACAGGGAGGGGGTGGGCAGCTGATCTTCTTCCAGTATGGGAAAAGCGGCATTGACGAAAATGAGCGCCCCAGGCTCGCGCAGATCGTATGTGGAGCCAAAACCAACGGTGCTTTCCATATTTTTGGCATTTTTATAGATCCAGCTCCGGGTAGCGCGATTGAATGGCATTTCATCACGATCCCCGGTAAAGAAATATTGGCGGAAATATTTCCCTTGGGTTTCAAAAAAATAACGCAATCGTCCGATGATGGGATAATTGCGCAATATGGTGTGCTTTTTCTGGGTGGTATCGCGGATAAAAAAGATAACGATGGCACCCACGATAATCAGCCCCAAAATAGTGGCAGTGCTGAAAATGATCAGATTGATCAGGCTGTCTGGCATGGTGTCTGGAATGATGTTTTAAATAGATGAGTGTGAAGCATGTTGCAAAGTGAAGCAATCAGCAAGCAGGTTCGACAAGCGCTGGATGAAGATATTGGCACCGGTGATCTGACAGCCACCCTGATCCAATCTGATCAGTGTCTGCGTGCGCAGGTGGTCGCCCGGGAAGCCGTTACCATTTGTGGCATTCCGTGGTTTGATGAAAGTTTCCATCAACTATCTCCGGCTATCAGGATTGACTGGCGTGTTAGTGAGGGGCAGCAGGTTGGCAGTGATCAATTGTTGTGTGTACTCAATGGCAATGCGCGAACCTTGTTGACAGCAGAGCGCACTGCCTTGAATTTTTTGCAAATGCTCTCTGCAGTGGCGACACGTACCCGGCGGTTTGTCGATGTGGTCGAAGGTACAGGTGTGCAGATTGTTGATACCCGCAAAACCTTGCCAGGGTTGCGCCTGGCGCAAAAATACGCCGTGCGCTGCGGAGGGGGAGTCAATCACCGCACCGGGTTGTATGACGGGATTCTGATCAAGGAAAATCACATTATTGCGGCTGGCAGTATTGAAGCTGCTCTACGCAGCGCTGCTGAAATTGCACCTCCAGGGGTATTCATCCAGATTGAAGTAGAAACACGGAATGAGTTTATACAAGCCCTGTCTGCCGGGGCACGTATGGTTCTGCTGGATAACTTTGATCTGCCCGATCTGCAGGATGCCGTCACCTATAACCGGCAATTTTTGGGCAAGCCTGCTGTACTTGAAGCCTCCGGCAACGTTACGCTTGATACGGTGCGAGTGATTGCTGAAACAGGTGTGGACCGGATCTCAATCGGTAGCCTGACCAAGGATATACAGGCGGCGGATTTATCGATGCGTTTTTACGATGAGGCTTCCAGTGCAGCGATGACTTCATCGTCATTGATCTGCGGAAACAAGTGATAAAACTGGCCGACTGAATAAAATATTGCTGGTGTTTCCAGGCAGATAACCTCATCTGCGAGTGGAGTAATATCAGTCAGTGTTCTGGCTGGCGCGACCGGAACAGCGCAGATCAGTTTGCGCGGTTGCTGGAGGCGGACAGCGTGCAATGCTGCAATCATAGTGGATCCGGTCGCCAAGCCATCATCTACCACAATTGCGATTCGGTCATGCGGATTAATTGCCGGACGAACAGGCGTATAACGTATCCGCCGTTCATGTAGTAATTCGAGCTGTGCGGCTTTTTCAGTTGCAATGTATTCGCGAGTGGCGCCACTCCGGGCGGCATGGTCAGCCAGATAAACTTGTCCATTTTCATCGATGGCGCCAATTGCAAACTCTGGATTTCCTGGTGCACGCAGCTTGCGAACCAGCACAACATCCAGTTCACCTTCCAACTTGTTTGCGATGATGCGGGACATGGGCACCGCGCCCCGTGGAATTGCCAGTATCAGCGGATTTTGTCCCTGATAAACTTTGAGCTGCTCTGCCAGCTGGATAGCGGCTGCTGTACGATCCTCAAACATCTTTTGCACCTCCACAGTACACTGATTTTGTATCCTACATCGGCAGATGTTGATTGGCGATAGCTGCTACCTTGGCTTGCTGATCAGTCGTGATGATGGTGACAATAACGGTGGGGGTGAAAAAGATGACGTGCCTCTTTCCATAGATTAAAAAATGGCTCCATTTTTTTGATCAGTTTTACCACAAATGATAGCGTTTGACGGTTGCTTCCTTTAGGGCGCAGTTCATGCACTCGACCTGGCCACTGATCCAGAGATGATTCGGTCTGGTTGAGCGATGTTCCATATCATTTTCCAGGTAGACGCGGTCGAAGATATGCAAACAGGCATACCTGTCCTCTAACTCCTCCTGTGTTGGTGGCGAATCATACAGTACACGCTCACAAAGCGGGACTAAACAACTCTCTCTAGGGAACAGGGTAGGTGGTAGTGATTTTTACTGTCAGCGTGTCACGTCAGTAATAAGTTGGCGCTTGAGTTTGTAAATGGAAGTGGTTATTATTTGCATAATCATTATTATATGAGTCATAAAAAATTAAAAAGGATTTAATTAAGGATGGACATGCTTCAGGCACCAAACTCCAATTATCTTGCCGCACGTCGCCGGACTTTATGACAGCTTCTTGAATCCATGCTGTTCGAGAATATTCTTGAGTATTCGGAGAGATCGCTTTCAACAGGTTGTTCCGAGTACACCATTAAAGCGGTGGGTACCAATGGCAAATCTGTCAGTTACGGCAGAATAAGGTTACAAGATCCAGTCACCAGAATATCGGAACAATCGAGAGGTGAGGCACTATCGGTTGCCTTATTCCTTGGAGAGATCGCATCAGAAATTGATGGGGAAGAGAATAAATACAGTTTTTTTATCTCTGAGTTGAACAATACAGTTGTGAAAGATGCGGAAGCATTAAGATTCAATTCAAATCTGAAGAAAATCATATTCCAGACCCGGTCTCAAGCATAAGAAAGTCAATATCGTGGGGCAATTGTGTACCCCTAAGGATTTGTTAGCTTTCGATGAAATGGTGAGTGAAGTTCGGGTGGGGGATATTGTTCTGTTTTCACATGCAGGGGCATATGCCTGGCATATATCCCATCACGATTTTCTGCGCCATGCTCATCCTGAGCATATCTATTTGCCAGCCTAGACTAGCGTATTCCCCGTTTATTTCATTATTTCGCAGCATTATCAAAGTCAGAGAATCATGTTGAACAATAAAATATATAGAGTCAGCATCATGGTCAGCGCCTTGCTGGGCGCTATGCCGATGGAGGGATTGGCTACAGAGGATGAGAGTGGAAAGGCAGGAACAGTAACAAAGTTACCCGTGATCAAGGTGCAGGGAAGTACCGAGAAGGGGCCGGATGAATTGCCTGATGCATATGCGGGAGGACAACAGGCCAGAGGTGGGCGCGTCGGGTTGCTGGGTAATAAGGATCTGATGGATACACCCTTCAGCGTGACAAATTATACGGCCCAAACAATCAAGGATCAGCAAGCACGTACAGTGACAGATGTAACTTTGAATGATGCTTCCGTCAGATCCATCAATCCTCCATCCGGGCGTTTCGAGCAATTCAGTATCCGTGGGTTTACGGTGCTTAATAGCGAAATAGCATTTGGTGGGTTATATGGCATTGTTCCGACTTATTCCGTACCGGTAGAAGCGATAGAACGAGTGGAAATCATCAAAGGACCCAATGCATTACTGAATGGTATGGCGCCAAGCGGTGGTGTTGGCGGAACGATCAACATCGTGCCTAAACGGTCAGATGACAGGCCAGTAATCCAGCTGACCGGCTCTTATCTGTCCAATAGTCAATTTGGCGGCCATGCGGACATCGGGCGCCGTTTTGGCAAGGATAACAGTTTTGGTGTCCGGCTCAACAGTGTTTATCAGGATGGCAATACTCCATTCAGGCGTCAATCCATACGGCGTAACGTTCATAACCTCGCGCTGGATTTTCGTGGAGAAGCGCTACGTTTGTTTGCAGATGTTGCCTACCAGGAGCGCCGCGTGGAAGCTCCATTGGAACGAGTGGGAGTGATCCGCGGAGTAAGACCTCCCTCAGCTAGGCACATCGATTCTGGCATGACACCCTCATGGACTGACGCAAATGGCCAAGATATTTATGGTGTGTTCAGAGCAGAATACGATATATCCCCAATCCTCAATGCTTATGCAGCCATTGGTGCGCGGCGAGGAGATTACGACTTTATGCGGGCAGCAGTGAGCATGAGAAATGCCAATGGAGATTTCATTACGCAACCCTTTCGGTATTTGTACAAGGAAAATGCGCTGTCAGCAGAGGCTGGGTTGCATGCTAAATTTGAGACTGGTCCCATTGCACATGCGACCAATCTGGGTGTGAGTGATTTCCGTTTGGAATATGGAAATGCGCGACAGAACTTTGCTAATATCCGATCCAATGTTTTCAACCCGGTTGAGTACCCTGAGCCAATGCAAGGCGGCTTGTCTCATCATTTACCGATTGTGAATAAAACACATCTATCAAGCATTGCACTGAGCGATACCTTGTCCATATTGGACGAGCAAGCACAATTGACTTTAGGTGCGCGCGTGCAACGGGTGCAGGTGAATGGTTATAGTCCGGTTACCGGTTCCAGGACAACACATTATGACAAAGCAGCGGTAACTCCCGCGGTGGGGTTGTTGATCAAGCCGTGGAAGAAAGTCTCGCTGTATGCCAACTACATCGAGGCGCTTACCCAAGGATCAACGCCTACTGCCGGGGCAATTAATATCAACGATATTTTTCCGCCATCCAAGACCAGGCAAGTAGAGGCAGGTATCAAAGTGGATTTTGGCAAGCTGATGACAACGGCAAGCTTCTTCAGAATCAGGCAACCTATTGGCTTCACTGATCCTGCAACGCTTATTTTTGCTATGGACGGGAAGCAACAGAATCAGGGGGTGGAAATGAATGTGTTTGGCGAGCCATTTTCTGGTGTTCGTTTCCAAGGAGGAGTAATGTACCTCAATGGTGAACTGACCAAGACAGCAGGAGCCATCAATGATGGGAAGACAGCACCGGGCGTACCTGATGTTACTGCTAATCTGGGGGGTGAATGGGACGTTAGGATTATTCCCGGCCTGACGTTAACCGCGCGTTCTATCTACACGGGTGCACAGTATCTGGATGCCGCAAATACCCAGAAAATTCCTTCATGGGTACGGTTTGATCTGGGTGCGAGATATGCAGTACAACACATCGCAACTCCTGTGACGATCCGTGCCAATATTCTGAATGTGTTCGACAAACGGTACTGGTCATCTGCAGCAGCCAGCGGCCTGACATTAGGGGATAGGCGCACGTTGATGGTATCGGCAACGGTGGATTTCTGATTGCAATGACATCAGTTATTCGTTCTGGTGTGTTATCCAGATCATTTTGGGTAAGGCTACATCGTTATATCGGGTTGGTCATTGCCGCTTTTCTGGTTATGTTGGGATTGACTGGCAGTGTGATTGCTTTTGAGCACGAACTGGACGCCTGGTTAAATCCGGAATTGTTTCGCGTGTCCGAGCAGACTGCGCCGGTATTGTCGTTGGATGCAATAGCCAGACATGCGCAACAGTTTGATCCTGATGCTGAGATTATCACGATACGGATCAAACGTAATCATGGGGAAAGTATCAGAGTTGACCTAAAAACAGAACGGGGCACGATGTGGGAGCTATTTCTGAACCCGTTTAGTGGTGAGGCGCTGGGGGCGAGAGTACGCGGCACGTTTGTCATGGATCGGGCACATGTCATTCCCATGGTGTACAGGTTGCATACCAATCTGTACCTGCCAGGGCGTTGGGGTACCTGGTTGCTAGGTGGCATTGCCCTGATCTGGATGGTGGATTGTCTCGTCGGTTTTTATCTGACACTCCCTCCGCCATTGAGATCAAGGGAAAAGAACAGTTCTTGCAGAAATTGGTTGTCGCGCTGGAAACCATCATGGGGTATCAAGAGACAGGCTGGCTGGGTCAGATTCAATTTTGATCTGCACCGGGCAAGCGGTCTATGGTTCTGGCCTGTGCTCTTCATGGTGGCAATGAGCGGTGCATATTTCAACCTGAATGCAGAGGTATTCAGGCCGATCGTGGGATTGTTCGGGGACTTGACACCTGATCCACGCAAAACACTGCCCAAGACACTGCCCAAGACATTGCAATCAGGTGCTGATCCAGTATTGGGTTTTTCAGATGCGGTGTTGGTGGCGCGTCAGCGGTTGCCAGCCGGAAATGATGATCTGGAGTTGTCGTTTGTAAGGTACATGCCTGACCTAAATGTATATCGCGTGGCCTTCGATCATAAGGGAAGAGGAAGCAAAGCGTTTGCGATCGAAGCGGAGCAAGTGTTCATTAACGGTGACAACGGTACATTAACAGGACAGCGAGGGTATGACAGTGGTACCAGGGCGGATCGTTTTCTTGCCTGGCAATTCCCAATACACAGTGGACAGATATTAGGTATGTATGGACGTGTGCTGATATGCATCATGGGAATGTTGACCGCAATACTGGCCATAACAGGTGTCATTATCTGGTCCAGGAAACGCAAGAGCAGAGGGATCAAGTGAATGCGATACAATCCGGGTTTTTCTGTCTGTGTCCTTGGTAATAGGGTTAGCAAGTTTATAATCAAGGTTCTGGTCGGGCCGATACCGATACAAGCCGGTATTCCGATCTACTGTAGAATCTTGGCACGAGTCTCAAATACCTTGTGGGTACATTGGAAATATCTTGCAGGCCAGCAGTAATGACACAAAGGAAGAGTTCAAGCGGGTATCTGGGGTTCCTGTTGCCCAATCATTGGTGATCCCGGATTTTTTATCCGGATGGATCTTCAATTTCTCTGGACAGGATGCCTGGTAGTTGTAGCAGCTCACATTTGAAACCGGCCGGGCTCGCAATCGACGCTGTTTTGGGATGTCGGACTCCACGATAAGTATCTTGAAGACCTTAAACCACTTGTCTGAAGCAGACCAGGCGTTGAACCGCTTATAGTGTACCTTCGACAGTCATTCGCAAATCGCGGGTGTTGCGGATGGTTAATTTATGCAGCAGAAAGTTTCGGCCAGTGCTCGTCGCTGAGTATAATCGAGCCATTGCAGACTCGTATTGGTGTTGTGTGGGGGCTACAACGATACGATTTTTCTCTTATAAAGCAAGAAAATAGCCTGAAACGGTAACAGACCCTAAGCGAACGTGTCAATGATTCCCGAGTGCTTGGTGATCAATGAAGCCGGTGTATGTGCCCCGGTGGAGTTGTGCGGGAAACGGTTATTCCTGGATGAGTGAGAAGAATTATCCCTTCCGTTTTCTGCCTGTTGCTGCGGGGTATCTGCACTGACCGAAGTATCTGCCAGCGTAATGCCATTTTCTGCCATGATTTCGCGCAATCTGGGTAAATTGGCTTCGATGACCTCACGTACGGCAGCATGATGCGAAACAAATTGTGCCGTAAGCTGGTGATCGTCGGATAATTGCAGTGAGATTTCTATCGGACCGAGGTGCGCCGGGTGTAACTTCAATTCTGCTGCCTGCATTCGTTGCGTTGCCAGCCAAGTGATTTTCCGGCCGAATTCTTCAGGCCAATCGGGATGTCCAAATTCTGCGACGATAGCCGGGGCATTATTCATGGCATCAGCAGTAGCAATATCAGTCAATGGAGTGATATTGGTATGCATTGCTACAGGCGTCATTGAAGTTGACAAGGCTTTACTACTGTCGACGAAGTTTGCCGCATCAATTGCCTGATCAAAATTAGGGGTGGAAATAGGAGCTGTATTGCTAATGCTTCTGTTTCCGTCCGACAGTTCGATGGGAGTGGCTGTGGTATTAACCTGATTGATCGTCTGTAGCGAGCTGGTTGGGTGCTGACCAGTATTGGGAATCCTGTTTTCTGGCTCGGTGGATAACAGATTGCCTCTCGTCAATGTATCGGGCTCACTTGTAACCGGTTGCCCGGTATTTGAAGTCATATACGTCATTGAAGTCGGCAAGGTTTTGCCACTACCGGCAAAATTTGCCGTATCAATTACTTGATCAAAGCTATTTGCAGAAGTAGATGCCAGATTGCTGATGCCCTTGGTTTCATCTGTCAGCTCAATAGGGTCGGTTGTCTGCAGTAAGCCGGCTGAGTGCTGCCCGGCATTTGAGGTTATACCTGTCGGCAGTATGGATAATAGTTCTGCCGTCTGAGTATCCGGTGCGGGCTGAAGTTGATTGATCCATTGGTTAACCGGGACAGGCATCATGCCCGGCATGAATGCATCAACTGGTAATGCAAGCTCCAGATCTTCAGTATCGTTTTCTTCAGCTGTTGGCTCATTTCCCATCATACTGGTCAGGATGTTGCCAAATGCCTGTTCAACCGGCTGACCGGGAGCAGAAGGGGCAGAAGCACCCGGCAAAACGGTCGTCATGAGATCGCTTGTTGTGACGCGCAGACCCATGTCAGGAATGGCGGGTAAATTTGGCATAGCTATCCTCGGAGAAATTTGTGCTTGTATAACAAATATCAAGCAATTTTGATGCCATTATTCTACGTTCTTTGGCCGTTTGCTGAGTGTGTGTGAAGTGTGTTCATCCAGCTGATGTTGCTCCTGCTTTTGCAGGCGCAGTTGATAATGAAGCTCGGCACGTCGCGATAAGGTGTCATAAGATTTCAGTTTTTTCCGCTGATGGTGGTATTGCATGCTGCCTGCTTCTGTATGCTGTTGTGTCACCGCAACAAGGTTTTGCTGTGCCTGAATGGCGGTATCAAGCTTGCAGATAAATGCCTTGAAATTGCGCCATTCGGTGGGTGTCACGCCATTCCCAGCAGATTCCATGAATTGTACCTGGTAGTTTTCCCGGTATTCGATCAGCAGTCGCAGGGTTTTTTCAGCCTCCTGTTGCTTGAAATTCAACTTTCCCAGATTAATGGCGGCATCATCCGTCTGCTTATGGGCGTGTTCAAGTAACAGTTTGAGTGAATGAGAAGTGGCCATGATTCATCTTGTCCGGTTACAGATTCAGGGTGGTTAGTTTGTCCATGCTTGCAGCATAGTTCTCCTGTTCAAACATGCCTTGCTGTAGGAAAGATTCGAGTGCCGGATAAAGCGTGATAGCCCGATCCAGTTGAGGATCGGTACCACTGGCGTATGCGCCAACGCTGATCAGATCATGGCTGCGCTGGTAGCGAGAGTACAGCGCCTTGAAACGCTGCGCCTGACCAAGTTGTTCGCGTGTTACCAGGCTGGCCATCACCCGGCTGATCGAGGATTCGATATCTATCGCCGGGTAATGACCGGAGTCGGCCAAGCGTCGCGAAAGAACAATATGACCGTCGAGAATGGCGCGTGCATTATCAGCGATGGGGTCATTTGGATCATCATTCTCGGCCAACACGGTATAGAAGGCAGTAATTGATCCGCTACCCCGTCGGCCATTACCAGCGCGTTCCACCAGTTGGGGCAAGCGAGCAAATACCGAGGGAGGATAACCTTTGGTGGCAGGCGGCTCGCCAATGGCAAGTGAAATCTCGCGTTGTGCCATGGCAAAGCGGGTGAGTGAATCCATAATCAGCAGCACATGCTTGCCTTCATCGCGGAAATATTCAGCAATCGCGGTGGCGTAGGCGGCACCGTGCAGTCGCATTAGTGGTGAAGTATCAGCCGGGGCAGCTACGACCACTGAGCGTGCCAGGCCTTCTTCGCCGAGGATAGTTTCGATGAATTCCTGCACTTCCCGACCCCGTTCCCCGATCAGTGCCACCACGATAACGTCCGCACTGGTATAGCGCGCCATCATGCCGAGCAAGACACTTTTACCCACACCACTACCGGCAAACAATCCCATGCGCTGGCCACGACCCACGCTTAACAGCGTGTTAATCGCCCGCACGCCAACATCCAGCGTTTTTTCAATCGGAGCGCGTTCCAGTGGATTGAACGGACGACTGTAGAGTGGAACGTTGTGCCCGCACTGGAGTGGACCGAGCCGATCAAGTGGTTCACCGGCTCCGTTCAGGACACGCCCCAGCAGTTCTGGGCCAACACTGATGTGCTTTGCCCGATCAGCTGAACGTCGTCGCGGATGCTGTATTGCCCCGATGCGGGGTGGGGTACCGGTATATTCAACTGGAACTACTTTTGCGCCGGGAGTCAGCCCATAGATATCGCCGGATGGCATCAGAAAAAGCCGTTCTCCAGAAAAGCCGACTACCTCCGCTGTGACACTGGTTCCATTTGGCAGAAAAACAATACAACTGGTTCCTACTGCCAGCTTGAGGCCGACTGCCTCCATCACTAACCCGGCCACGCGGGTCAGCGTACCGCTGACGAGCAGAGGGTTGGCAGGCTCGATCAGTTGTTGGCAGTTCTGAATGAAGCCGCGCCAGAGTGAGGTATGTGCCGACTCGATGGTGTCCATGATGGTGCCCGTCAGATAGTGTTATGTCAGCCAGTCCTGATCCTGACTGAGAGCAGCCAGGATGCGTTGCCAGCGGGTAGCCAGTGTGGCATCCACTTCACAACCACCTGATTCAACCCGGCAACCACCGGGTTCGATTTGTGCGTCTTCATGGACATGCCATTTGGGGTGTGCCGGATAATCTTCCAGATGCGTGCGGATGTGGGCAGCATCATCAGGATGCAAGGTCAACCGGATTGGCTGTGAAACAGAAGGCAGTTGACGTAATGCATCTTCAACAATCGGAAGGATCAGTTCCGGTTTGATCTGCAATGCCTGGCCGGTGATTTTTCTGGCCAGATCAATGGCTAATGCCAGCAAATCCTGTGCCATGGTCTGGTCAATATCTTTCACCTCCCGTGCAAACGTATCTGCCAGTGTTTGAAAGCGTTGTGCTTCCGCTGTGACGGTTTGCTTTGCCTGTTCCATGCCTTCCTGATAACCCGCTGTTTTTCCTTCCTCGTGAGCTTGCTGGTAAATCTGTTCGATCTGCTCGGCAGTTGGTAAAACGATAGTGTCCTGTCCGGTTGCTTCCCGATCGGATATCACCTGCTTTTCAGGTTGGCTGATCGGTTTTGTGGTCTGAGGTGTTTTTTGTGAAGATTCTGTTTTCTGTCTGGATTTAAGTGGATCAAGCGAACCGAATTCCCATTTCTGCCAGGAAGAAAGATCTTTTTTGGGGATGACGTAGGCTGCTTCCATAGCTTTGCGTTTCCTTTTTCATAGATGAGGTATCTGACAAAACCTGTTGCTTACCCTGTGCGGCCAGGTGGATGGCAGCGCCTCTTAGTCGTGATGCCAGATGATTCCAGTTTTTCAAGATTTGTCAGGGTAAGGGGAGAGGATTCGTAACGACGCACAGTTTTCTGTTATTCGCAATAAATAAGGCGCTTAAAGGAAACCATCTCCTCCTCCACCCAGCGCGACACGACCATCATCGGCAAGCTGGCGTAAAGTCTTGAGAATTTTCTTCTGTTCAGCTTCCACCTCGGAGACACGAACTGGCCCTTTGCTTTCAAGGTCTTCACGCAGCACTTCAGCAGCACGTTGCGACATGTTCCTGAAAATCTTGCTGCGCAGTTCTTCTTTTGCACCTTTGAGTGCAGTGATGAGCGAATCTGACTGAATTTCCCGCAGCAGCAGTTGTATACCCTGGTCGTCAACCTTTAACAGATCATCGAAGACAAACATCTCATCCATGATGCGTTGCGCGATTTCTTCGTCGTACTGGGTGAAATTTTCAATAACACTGTTTTCCAGCGCAGTGGGCATGAAGTTCAGGATCTCTGCGGTGGTACGGACACCACCCATACGCGGCTTTTTGATGCTATCAGTACCTGACAGCAGTTTACTTAGCACGCCATTTAATTCGCGTAATGCAATCGGTTGCACGCTATCCAGCGTGGCAATGCGCAGCAGGACATCGTTACGTAGCCGTTCAGTGAACTGCGCGAGAATTGTGCTGGATTGATCACGCTCCAAGTGGACTAGAATCGTGGCAATAATTTGTGGGTGTTCGTTCTTGATCAGCTCTGCAGCAGCAATGGCATCCATCCACTTCAGACTTTCTATACCACTGGTATCATCTCCCCGGCTGATGCGATCCAGCAGATTAGCTGCTTTCTCCTCTCCCAGTGCCTTGATCAGTACGTTGCGCAGATAGTCTAGTCCGTCCTGCCCCAGTGAGGTTCTATCATCAGCCTGTTGGCAGAACTCTTCCAGTACCAGTTCTATTTTTTCCCGCTTGATATCGTTGAGAGCGGCCATGGCCTCACTCAGTTTCTGTACTTCCTTGGGACCAAGATAGCGAAAAACCCGGGAAGCTTCTTCTTCTCCCAGCGACATCAACAGGATTGCACTTTTTAATATTCCTTCATCGTTCATTGCCGGATACCCATCCTTTGACGACGTTGGCCACAATGGCCGGTTCATTGGCAGCCAGTAATCTGGCCTTTTCCAGATTTTGTTCCAGAGTCATTACCCTGATCGTATCGATCACAGTTTCGTCCTGTTCTGAATTATCCCTGGCAGTTAGTGCCGGAACAGGGGCAGGCGGCGGCGGAGGCAACAGATTTTTCAGAAATGGCCGGAAGATTTTTTGCAGGAAGAACAGCACGATGGCAGCAATTAGCAACTGTTTGCCAATATCTTTGGCGAGCAGAACGGTATCCGGATCTTTCCAGAGTGGTGGCTCTTCCAGTGCGTCCTCTTTCAGCCTGAATTGACTGCTGGTGATGGTCAATGTATCACCGCGAGTCTCACTGAAACCGATGGCCTGTTTGACCAGCGCCGTAATCTTTTCAATTTCTTCGCCCGTAAGCGGTTCGTTGATCGGGTTGCCTTCTTCATTCATCCTTGTGTGGTAATTGATTACCACTGCTGCCGAAAGCCGATTGATCTGCCCGGTTGGCTGACGGATATGTGAAATGGTTTTATCCACTTCGTAGTTGGTAGTGGATTCCTTCCGGGTGTCGGAGGGAGTTGTCTGAGCAGTTTCTTCTTGGCTTTCCTTGGATTCTACTGGTGCCTGGGCCGGGGCAGGAGGGCGATTTGACAGCGCACCAGGCACACCACCTTCGGGTTGTGAAATAGAAACCGATTCGGATTGTTGCTGACTGCGAACCGCTGCAGATTCTGCCGGATTGTTGTTGGGACGGTAAGTTTCTTCGGAACGCTCGATGCGGGAAAAATCAACATCTGCAGTCACCTGTGCATGTACATTATCCTGGCCGGTGACAGGCGTCAGAATAGCTTCAATGCGCCGGACGAAATTCTGTTCCATATCCTGCACGTATTTAAGCTGGCCAGGGTCAAGCCCGGTTTCCATCTGATTCTCTTTCTGGCCGCTTAACAAATTTCCCTGCTGATCAACAACCGTGACATTTTTGACCGGTAGATCGGGAATACTGCTGGAAACCAGATGGACGATGGCACTGACCTGTTCGGGGTTCAGCATGCGTCCATGGTGCAGGTTCAGCAGTACAGAAACACTTGGTTGTTGGCGCTCCCGAGCAAACACGCTTGGTCTGGCAATGGCCAGGTGCACTCGTGCTCCCTGCACGGCTGACAAGGACTGGATCGAGCGGGCCAGTTCGCCTTCCAGTGCGCGCTGGTAATTGACTTGTTCCAGAAACTGACTGGAGCCGAATTTCTGATTTTCCAGTATCTCGAAACCAGACAGATTGCCCTTGGGCAATCCCTGTCCTGCCAGACGCAGACGGATCTCATGCACCTGATTGACTGGAATCAGAATCGAGCCACCGCTCTCGCTGAACTGATACGGAACGTTCATCTTCTGCAGAGCATCAATGATTGCGCCGCCTTCCTGTTCCGATAAGTTTGCGTAAAGCACGCGGTAATCCGGTGTCTGGCTCCACAGCCATGTTCCTGCGATCAGTGCGATAACGGCAGCCGCCGCCACCATCAATCCCAGTTTCTTTTGGGTCGGCAGTTGTTTGATTTTATCCAGCTGGCTGAATGCTTTTTTTTCTTGCTGGATTTCTTCCTGAACGGTTGCCATAAAATCACCTCCTGCCCGGTTGATCGGGATTGACACAGCCTGACGAATATTTGAGCTGATTCTGGTTTGGCATATGAATATCGAACGTAGTTAAACGAATACCGGAATTATCAGGATATTCGCCAGACCCGAATCCCGGAACAGAGAACATTTGTTTGTGCTATTCCAGCCGTAATCCGGGTAGAGGGTGATGCTAAGCTGCGCAACATCGAAATTGGGTTTGTTTTTCCATGAAAACAGAAGTTACTGTTACATCACTGGCTAACCATGAACAGCTCAGGCAGGCATTTACTGTATTTAGCCAGGCCTCCAGCCAGCTTTCCGGAATCTATCGCGAATTACAGCAGCAGGTTTCCCGGTTGACTGAGGAGCTGGCGCTGGCCAATGGAGAATTACAATGTGAACTGGCTGCCAAGGAAGCGCTTTCGCAACAGCTGGGTCAGTTGTTGACAGCACTGCCGGGTGGCGTTGTTGTGCTAGATCACCAGGGCCGTATCAGCCGGGTAAATCCAGCGGCAGTTCGTTTTTTGGGAGAGCCATTATTGGGGATGACGTGGCAGCAGATCGAGCAGGAACGTCTGCAGCCAACTGGTCTGGCCGGGGAATGGCTGGCAGCAAAAACTGTCACTGCCGCACCTGGTTTATGCAGAATCTTTATCGAAAACAGCCTCTCGGAAACCACTGGAGAAAGTATTTTGTTGCTGCATGACATCACAGAAGCCCATGCGCTGCGCGAACAAAATCGCCGTAACCAGCGGCTGGCAGCAATGGGTGAAGTGGCTGCCGGCCTGGCGCATCAGTTGCGCACGCCTTTATCAACCGCATTGCTATATGCCGGACACTTGAGCGCTGAAACACTTGATACTCAGGAACGAAGCAGCTTTGCCGCTAAAACGATAGAGAGACTCCATCATCTGGAGCATCTGATCCGTAACATGCTCCAGTTTGTAAAAGGAGAGCCTGTGCCTGCGGGGAAAGTGAAATTATCCGTATTGTTACGTAAATTACAGCAGGTGATGACACCCCAGATGCAGCAACGCCAGCTTCGTTTCGTGGTGGAAGATAACAGCATTGGGACCAGCCTGAATGTGAATCAGGATGCGCTGAGTAATGCCGTGATGAATCTGCTTGATAACGCTGTGCAGATTGCGCCTGCAGGCAGCCTGATCACGCTGGTTTGTGAAACAACAATGGATGAAGCGCGGCTGATCATCAGCGATGAAGGCCCGGGAATTGACCCGGTGTTGCATGAACAGGTGTTTGAACCATTTTTTACTACCAGGACTGAAGGAACCGGCCTGGGGCTGGCTATTGTACATAACCTGATTCAGTCGATGCAGGGTGAAATCCGGATTGATTCAACACTCGGCGTTGGAACCCGATTTACGATCTGCCTGCCAAGAGCCGCAAAGGTATAAACCAATGAATTTATCCCGACGAGTAAAATGGCAACAACTAAAAATGAGGACAGATAAAAGATGCGAAATTTACCTGTACTGATTGTAGAAGATGATCCAGATTTGCTGGAAGCATTGTGTGCAACCCTCAAATTGAAGGGTTACACGAGTCTCGCCGCCAGCGGGGGTGAGCAGGCTATTGATCTGTTACGCAGCTATCCGGTAGGGCTGGTTATCAGCGATGTACAGATGCGTCCGATGGATGGCCATACGTTGTTGCAAAATATCAGGCGAAGTCATCCGTGGATTCCGGTTGTGCTGATGACCGCTTATGGCGAGGTAGATAAGGCTGTAGCTGCCATGCGTGCCGGAGCGAGTGATTATCTGCCTAAGCCGTTTGATTCGCACAGCCTGTTGGCGTATGTCGAACGTTATTTACTGACGATCAGCAATGAGGATGAGCCAGAAATTGTGGCGGAAGATCCCCGTACCCTGACATTGTTGTCATTGGCGAAAAAAGTGGCTGCGACTGATGCGACCGTCATGCTGATGGGGGAAAGTGGCAGTGGCAAGGAAGTGTTGGCCCGGTTTATTCATCGTCATTCGTCGCGTGTATCTCAATCTTTTGTCGCAATCAATTGCGCTGCCATTCCCGAAAATCTGCTGGAAGCAACTCTGTTTGGTTATGAAAAAGGAGCGTTTACTGGTGCATTTCAGGGACAGGCAGGAAAATTCGAGCAGGCTAATGGTGGCACTTTGCTGCTGGATGAAATTTCGGAAATGCCACTCAGTCTTCAGGTAAAACTATTGCGTGTATTGCAAGAGCGTGAAGTGGAGCGGGTAGGCAGCAATAAAGCTGTCAAGCTCGATATTCGCCTGATTGCTACTTCCAACCGGGATATGCAGGCGTATGTGCGGGCAAGCCAATTTCGTGAGGATTTGTACTACCGGTTGAATGTTTTCCCACTGGAGATTCCTCCGTTGCGTGAACGCGCGCAGGATATCGTGCCATTGGCGCAGTATATTCTGGATAAATCCACCCAACCTGGTTGTAGGCTGACAAAATCAGCCATGCAATCTCTGGAGCGGTACACCTGGCCGGGAAATGTGCGCGAACTGGAGAATGTGATGCAACGTGCCATGATTCTGGCAGCAGGGCCAATTGAGGCTGCACATCTGAACTTGCCGGAGTCGCCGATGAACAAGACTTCCCGGGAGAATGTGCATGGAGCAGATGAATCCTCACTGTGTGACATTAAATCACTTGAGCGAGATCATATTTTGCAAACACTGGCGGCTGTGAACGGTTCACGCAAACTGGCAGTGCAGAAACTTGGTATTTCCGAGCGGACATTGCGTTACAAGCTGCAGCAATACCGGCTTGCTGAATGCTGATTAATTTAACAAAGAGCGGAGAACAAATATGAATATTGCATCAGGGATGGATCAGGTGCTGGCGCAGCTCAAGGCAACCTCGGATCTGGCGGCAGGCGGCAATAGGTCCTCTGTGGTTGCACCTGCAGTTTCCCAGGCGGATTTTGGCCAATTACTCAAGTCTGCGGTTGATCAGGTTAATACAGTGCAACAGACCGCCAGCCAACTCAGCCAGGAATTTGTGCGCGGTAATCAGGATGTCGAACTGCACGATGTCATGATTTCCCTGCAGAAAGCCAATGTTTCCTTTCAATCCATGATTCAGGTGCGCAACCGGCTGGTAACGGCTTATCAGGAAATAATGAATATACAAGTGTAAAGATCCCGGGCTATAAAGAACAAAGGAGCAGACTATGGCCATACTCCAGACATTCTCCGAGCAGGCGATCTCTTCGGCAAGAGCGGATGATGTACAAGAGCCAGATTACAGCGTGCATTCCCGGCCGGAAATATGTTTTTTTCTGAATGGGATCATGCAGGAAAAATCTCTGATTTCACTGTACCTTGCGCGGGACAGTCACTCCGCCATTCTCTCATCCATTCTGGCGATTGATCCGCAGAAGAAGCTGTTGATAATGGATTACGGTATTAATGAAACGCTCAATCAGATAGCGCTCAAAAGGGGATATCTGCGGTGTATTACCAGCCATAACCGGATTCGGATCGAGTTTGATTGCGACAATCTGCAGCGTGTCCAGTTTGAAGGTCGTCATGCATTCAGTGCTGATATTCCGGAATCACTGAAACGTCTGCAGCGGCGCAATTTTTACCGGGTCACTACGCCCATCACCAACCCTGTGGTTTGTACTATTTCTTCATTGCGGGCACCAGACGAGACGCCAGTTGCCTACAGCCTGCTGGACATCAGCTATGGTGGCATGGCGCTGATAGATCAACCAGATACTGATACGCTTCTGAAAGCTGGCACGAGGCTTGAACACTGCCGGATTGATTTGCCAGGAGATGGTAACTTGTTTGGTTCAATTGAAGCCTCCATCCAGATCACGTACGTCGGTACAGTTATTCTGAATAATGGGAATACCTGCCCGCGCATTGGTTGCGAATTTATCAATCTGCCCGAGAAATCAAGAATATTGATACAGCGCTACATTATAAAACTGGAGCAGCAGGCAAGAAAACTTGAAACTGAATCCGGTTTTTGAAACCAGCACCGCCGGTGTAGTCAGGCAGATGTTGTTGCCATGCCGTTTTCCAGCCGGTAGAGCCATGCCAGCAGCTCGGCTACAGCTACGTATAGCTCCGGGGGGATGTGTTCGTCCAGATCAACCTGCATCAGCAGTGCTACCAGTTCTGGCGATTCATGCACATATACCCCGGCTTCTTGCGCTCGGCGGATAATTTCTTCTGCGATGAGTCCTTGTCCCTTGGCAACTACCCGAGGGGCTGTCATGCCGTTGAGGTAAGTGAGTGCTACTGCTCCGGGGGTGGCCGCCCATCCCGTTGTGGTGAGTGATGAGTTGATCGGCTCGCTTTGATTTTCTTGCTGGTTTAATTCAGGATTCTTCATGCCGCTGGATCTCCATTGCGCGAATTGTTAGCCCGGTTACTTGCATGGCGTTGGCCAGTGCCATCTGTTCTTTTTTGAGCTGCTGCGTAATATTATTGGAATCAGCATCCAGCTGGATTCGTATGCCTTGTGGATCAATCATAAGTGTGGCAGTGATTTTTCCCAGATTCGGCAGGTGCAGGTGGATACGAGTCTGCCAACGGCCGGGTTTCCCGGTTGTTTCGCCGTCAAACTGCTCTTTTTCCTGATAATTATCGGGGTACTCGGTGATGTCCCATTCCATGGCCTGCCCCGGCCAGACTTCTCCTCGCCATTGGATGGTTCCAGTTTCTAGCGTATGTAGCTGTTGTTGCATCAGTGAGGCTGCCTGTGGCGCAACCGGCGCTGTTGACGTTGAAGCAGTGGTTGCTGCGGGGGCGGGCAATCTGCCTTGTGGTTCCTGCTGAAGTTGCTGCAGTGATCGCTTGCCATTTAGCCATCTTGCCAAATGTGCTTCATAAAATAATCCACTGATTGCCAGTGCCTGCCGTAACTGGCCTGGCATTTGTGCTTTGTCTGCATTGATAACGGGTGGAGTCGGCAGCAGGGGAGCGGAGTTACTTGCAGCTTTAGAGGCGGGCAGAGGTTGGTTCAGTAATTGTGCAATGAGTTTTCCGGCCGGGCTAAGTGTTGCCGGGTTGCTGCCTGCTGGTGTATCGGTGTGTAACAGAAATTTTAAGCGCGGAGATTGCTCGATCAGTGTTAGTTCCAGAAGATCTCCGGTATTGACTGCAGTGGGCATACGCATTTGCAGCCACTTGCCCGCAACATTGACCATAGAATGACCATTTGCCAGCCGTTCACCCATCTGTGCCATATATTTCTGACTCAGCGTAAAGGCGGGCGTATCGGATTGCGTTGCATCCGGCACCGGATTAACGGCACTAACCGGCCGGGTCTGTGAAATCGTATCGGTTGGCGTGGCAGAAAGAATAACAGCAGGATTGACTGGATGAGAAATCATGATGCTGCTCCTTTGTAACTGGTTTTTAAATCGGATTCAAAGAGTTCGTGCTCCAATCATATCCTGTCAGAGTCTGTTTATGATCTTCTGAGTATCGGTGCCATGAAGGCCAGATGAATGACGTGGTTTCATTAAACCACGTCAGTGTGAGTCCTCGCAGGGTTTTGAGTCGCTTGGCGAAGTTGTAGGCATTCAGGAAGTTGTAGAGATGCTCTCGCAACTGCTGATGATTTTCGTAATAGTATCGTTTGACGGTTGCTTCCTTGAGGGTACGGTTCATACACTCGACCTGGCCGTTGGTCCAGGGATGATTTGGTTTGGTCAAGCGATATTCCGTACCGTTGTCCAGACAGACGCGATCAAAGATATGCAAGAAGGCGCGCCTGTCTTTTTTGCGGTTGGTGAATTGGATACCATTGTCTGTCAGGATGGTGTGGATTTTGTAGGGTACGGCAGTGATGAGAGTGCGCAGGAACTGCGCCGCTTCCATCTTGCCGTACCTGGGTAGCAGCTCGGCGTAAGCAAACTCCAGTGTGCCATCTCCCACAGCTAATTCAGGTGCATTCTGTAGATCCCGCTGTGTGAGGCCTCAGATTGAGTCATGGTGCGCACAAGCAAAATAGTTATGTTCGCGTAGCGCACTGTTGGGCGGAGACATTGTTGCGGATACTCTCCCAAATCAGGTCTTTCTTTGGGTTAACATTCCAGGTTAATCAATATTTCTAGTGAAGGACTTGGATGAAGGCGAATTCCGGGATTCTGTTGTGGCTGTGGTCTCGGGACCCTGCCAGAGCGCATGAATGAAAATTGCTAAATAGCTTTTATCAATCAGTGCCCCGACTCGCTCAATTTCAGGAAGCAGCAATGCGTGTAATTTTTGCAGGTTGTACCAAGGTACACCAGGGCGGGCATGATGCCCGATGTGATAATTGATGTTATTCCAAAAAAATGAATTCAATTGATTACTGATGATCGTCCGAGTTCCTGCCAATGGTCCAGCATCCCAAGGACAGCCATAATGTTCAGCGATGAATCGCATACTGTTAAAAAAACCAAAAAAAATAAGTGGCCAAAACCACACATTAAATACTTGATTTGTAATACCTTGGGAGGCTGCCCAATCAAATACGGCCCACATTATAGCTATGTGAAGCGCTATCTCACTCCAATGGATCAACGCTTTTTTCCCACGCAAAATCTTTAGTGGAAAAATTAATGTAAACTGAATTGCAGTCAAGAACACACCAATGATTGCATAAGCATAGAAAAGTATGAAATCGCCTACTCCACGTTTTCCCATCGTGAATGCATCCGGATCTTTCGAAGTGCGATTATGTCTATGATGAATAAGATGATCTTCCTTAAAGGAAGTAAATGAAATAATGAGTGGAATCATCGCGAAAATTCCGAATACCTGATTCTTCCAGCGAACTTTAAATAAAGTGTTGTGCGTACAGTCGTGCATAAAAGTCACAATCCCCATCTGTATGTAGCCCATTCCTAAGTAGCATACCCAGGTCAACGCCCAATAGCTTGAATTCCAGGCGATGATTCCTAGTGCAATCCAAATCCCGTAGAAAAGAGGGATTTTTAGATTTGGTACCCAACGATGCTGATAGAGCTGCTTCAATTCCGCGGAATTATTGAAAGGGAGTGGGAGTTTATTTTGTTCATGTGAGGGACTAAATATTTCTGCCCCTTTTGTTTTGTGGGCTGGCACGGGTGCTCTCTTGGAGGTGAAATTCCTCCCGTAAGTTGATCACAGCGAAGCTGCGGGGATAGACTCGACTGCGGAAACTGAACCGCTCCGGGTACTCGGTAGGTTTGAGTCAGACAATTCTGACTGACTTTCCCAGTTGACGATAATACGCTTTTTCTAATTCTGCTGGGAGCTATGATCTTTAGAACTGAACGGTTCAGAACAAAATGACCCGCTACAGGTAGTTTTGCGGGAAGGTGCGCACAAGCTGCTGGCAGCAGTGATTGAATCGGAAGTAGCTGCTTTTATCAAACAGCGGGTTCTAACAAAGTTTAGATGGTGACGTCGGATGCTTACATTCCCGTCGTCATGATTCATTTTTATTTGTATTCTCGGATATTCGCCAGAAGATCGTACATTTGACTGCGTGAATCCTATGAATTGAGGATCGAAGATTACAACTCTACCGAGTTATACAAAAGGCAGATCTTTTATGCTATATTTCTAGCTGGTCGCATCTTATTTGTGATGTGAATCAATAAAGAAAATGTGAATTCAGTTCATTATCGTTTCATTTCTAATCCATACGATCAAGGAGTTATGAAAAATGAGTACAGTGGGAAAAGGTAGCGATGCTGATACCGCCAAAAATATGATATTGGGTACTGTATTTTTATTGGTGCTATTAGCTTCATGCGCCGCACTGGCTGTGCATCTCACCCCCGTTGTTGTAAACTAGCTTTTTGACAACTACATAGTACGGTATTTCGCCGCTGTGTTGGTTATGTCGATACACTATCCCCTCCAGTTTTTCTTCGGCGGGGATGGATCGCAATAAGAATGATTTATTCCATAGTAACTTCATCTTGATCTATCTCGCGTTCAATCATTAACCGGTTCTGTTTCTTTCAGCAACTTGGTTTAATCATCCAGATCTTATTTCAGCTCTATCGTTTGTTTCCAGATTTATCGGGAAAAAATCCTTTTTATTTTTAAGGAGGTAGAAGGTGTATTTTGATAATATTCCTGACTCTTGACCCCTCTCTGGGGATGACATTCTGATTGTTTATTTGTGAGATGGCTGTTTGCCTTGGGCGGGCCGGTAAATTTACAATAGGGATAATCCTGATACGTCAGATAACGTGGTTTGTACTTGTGAAATACAGGGAGAGCGCTGACCGTGGTGTTGGATAGAATAGAAAGGTTGTTATGTATCGTTTTGGTGCTGATACTTACTGCTTGCAGTAAGCAGGAGGAGGCTGTAAAAGTAGCCAATCCGCCATCAGTCAGTGTGACCACTGCCCGGAATGTGTCTATGGAAGTGCGCGAGGAATCCATTGGCTCACTGGAGGGCATAATGGATCCAACGATCGCGGCAGAAGTATCCGGGCGCGTCCTCAAAGTACTGGTGCATCAGGGGCAACATGTGAAGAAGGGACAGGAAATTGCTTTGTTGGATCCGGCTGATCATCAGTTACAGCGACGTGAGGCTCTCAGCGAGGTAGCGAGATTGGAGGCTCTGTTGGAAAACCAGCAGCGTTCAGTCGAGCGCAATACCCGGCTGGTCGAACGAAATTTTATTTCCCAGATCGTGCTGGATGATGTCAAAACCCAGGAAATAGCATCGAATCGACAGCTGGAGGGAGCGAAATCCCGTCTGGCCACAGCTGAACATAATAAATCCAAAACACGCCTGTTTTCACCGATGGATGGAAAAGTTGAATCACAGATCGTTGTTGAGGGAGACTATGTCAAGGTTGGTGATCCGTTACTGCAAATTATCAATAACCAGCACTTACGTGCTCATCTGCCATTTCCGGAAAGTATTGCTTCATATATCAGGCCGAATCTTGAAGTCAGGTTGAGTACGCCTACTTCTGATACTGAAATTGTTTCCCGCATCAGGGAATTGAAACCTGCCATTGGTGTTAGTAATCGGGCGATTGATGCGCTTGCCTACGTTGAGAATCAGCCTGGCTGGCATGCAGGCGCAAGTGTCAGTGGCGTGGTTATCCTTGGTATGCGCGAGAATGTAGTGGTTGTGCCGGAGCAGAGTGTAGTGCTCAGGCCGGCAGGCCGGGTGGTTTATGCCATCAATGACGGGCAGGTTGAACAGCGAGTTGTGCGAACCGGCTTAAATCAGGATGGAATGGTTGAAATTATTGATGGCGTACAAGCGGGTGAGCAGATCGTACTGGATGGCGCCGCCTTTCTCACCGATGGCACCAAAGTTACTATACAAAGGGAAATACTGGGGCAGGCGGATTTATGACGCTGCCGGAGCTGTCGATCAAGCGCCATGTGCTGGCGTGGATGGTTTCAGGGTTATTGGTGTTGCTGGGTGTTATCAGTTATCAGCGAATTGGAATGGATCGCTGGCCATATATCGAATTTCCCATCATTTCGGTAACAACGACTCTGATTGGAGCAAACCCGGATATTGTTGATGCCAGTATTACCGGTATCATTGAAACCGCCATCAATACTATTCCTGGTATTGAGCATGTGCAATCCAGTTCTTCCCCGAGCGTTTCGACAACAACAATCACCTTTGATCTGGATAAGGATATTGATGTTGCCTATAACGAGGTGCAGGCAAATATCAGCCAGATCCTGAAGCGTTTGCCGGATGATACTGATCCACCAATTGTGCGCAAGATCGAAACCAATGCCCAGCCTGTCATGTGGCTATCGCTGCAGGGTGATCGTACCTTGCAGCAACTTAACCTGTATGGGTTTAATGTCATCAAGAAAAAGCTGGAAACCATTGATGGCGTCGGTGAAGTTCGTTTGGGTGGACGGCGTGACCGCACGATACGAATCAACGTCCTGCCTGGGCGTATGGCTACCTATAACTTGACTGCCAGCGATGTAATCAATGCCTTTCGGCGCGAGCATATTCAGTTGCCGGGTGGTTTTCTGACAGGTAAAAACACAGAAAGATTGATCAAGCTGGATCTGGAATTTCATAATCTGAAGGATATAAGCAACCTGATTGTGGCTTATCGTGAAGGTGCCCCGATCAGATTGAAGGAAATTGCAGAGATTGAGGATGATCTGGCTGATTACCGCCAGGTGGCTCGTTTCAATGGACAACCCACGCTGGGGCTGGGGATCGTCAAGGTTTCAAATGCCAATACAGTTGCCATCATCAATGAAGTTGAGCGTCGGCTGGCAGAAGACATCAATCCGAGCTTGCCGCCCGGGATGCGTATCAGTGTTTCTTCCAGCGATGCAATTTTCATCAAAGAGCTGGTATATGCGCTGCAGGAGCATCTGGTCGAAGGCACCTTACTGGCTGCGCTGGTTGTCTGGCTGTTTCTGCGTTCGGTTCGTTCGACGTTGATTATTGCGACTGCAATCCCGGTATCACTAATGGGTGCCATTGCTGTCATGTATTTCTCGGGCTTTACCTTTAACACCATGACGTTGCTGGCTTTGCTGTTGCTGATCGGGGTGGTGGTGGATGATGCCATTGTAGTGTTGGAGAATATTTTCCGGCATATGAGTCATGATCAGGCAAAACACGGTAAAGTCGATGCGACGGCAGCTTCGATCAGAGGCAGTCACGAAGTGGTATTTGCTGTCATGGCGGCTACACTGGCACTGGTATGTATCTTTGCGCCAGTGATCTTTATGGAAGGTATCATCGGCAAATTCTTCAAATCGTTTGCTGTAGTTGTTACCTTTGGTGTATTGATTTCGTTGCTTGTTTCATTAACGCTGACACCCATGCTATGTTCGCGTTATTTACGTGTTGATCGAAAGCATGGTCGTCTCTATTACTGGCTGGATAACTGGTTTGATCGTATGGATCATAGTTATGCTTCGCTGCTCGGGCTTTCCATACGGCACCGTTGGAAAGTCATCGTGCTTACTGT
This sequence comes from Nitrosomonas eutropha, assembly GCF_900116685.1. Lineage (GTDB taxonomy): Bacteria > Pseudomonadota > Gammaproteobacteria > Burkholderiales > Nitrosomonadaceae > Nitrosomonas > Nitrosomonas eutropha_A. The sequence goes on along the minus strand of NZ_FPBL01000002.1, from coordinate 328,867 downwards.
TATCACGGTATTGAGCAGTATTTTTTTCTTTGGCAAAGTGGATAAGGAGTTTTCTCCGGAAACGGATGAAGGTGTATTTACGATAACGTTCAGGACGCCACTTGGTTCAAGTATTGACTACACTGATTCACGCCTCAGGCTGATTGAACGTGTATTGGCAACTTATCCTTCAGAAATAATCAGTTATCTTGGAATGATTGGAGCTGGGCAAGATGGCCAGGTGAACAAAGGGTTTGTCAATGTACGTTTGTATGATCGAAATACCCGCGATATGAGCCAGAAAGTGTTGATGCGCGAACTGAGAGAACATTTCGATAAAATTCCTGGTGTCCGGGCATTTCCTGCTCCGGTTTCTATTGTGCGCGGGCAACGTTCAGAAAAATTACAGTTCAACCTGACTGGTCCTAATCTCCAGGAAGTGGGCCAGTTAGCCAAAGAAATGCAGCTGCGGCTGGGAAAAATTCCGGGTATGGGTAAGGTTGATCTTGATCTCGATCTTGATTTGCCGCAGCTGGTCGTGAATATAGATCGGACACGTGCCGCCAGTCTTGGTATATCCGCAGCTGATATTGCCACAGCAATCAATATGTTTACCGGTGGTGTTGACGTGGCCCGGTTCAACGATGATCCGGGGGATGGGCAACGCTACGAAATCCGGATTAAAGGTAAGGAAGATCGGTTTAGCCAGTTGGATGATCTGAAAAAGATTTATTTGAGGAGTAGCGGGAATGAGCTGGTAAGACTGGATGCGGTTGCTGAATTCCGGGATACCCTGGGGGCCGCGCTAATCGGGCGATTTGATCTGCTATATGCGGCGATGTTCTATATCAACCCTGCGTTACCGCTGGATAAAGCAACCAATGCCGTATTTCAGCAGGCTGCCGAGTTATTGCCACCAGGTTATACAGTAAAGCTCACCGGGCAGGCGGAAGAGCTGGCCAAAACAATGAAAAGTACCGTATTTATTTTTACGCTTGCACTGATTTTGCTGTATATGGTGCTGGCCAGTCAGTTCAATTCCTTTCTGCAGCCGCTTATCGTTATGGTGGCACAGCCACTTGCCATTATTGGCGGTATTTTTGCCTTGTGGCTGACAGGCAATTCACTCAACATCTTTTCCATGATCGGGCTGGTGCTGCTGATCGGCCTGGTGGCAAAAAATTCCATCCTGTTGATTGACCTAACCAATCAACTGCGTGAACAGGGCAAGTCTATTGATGCAGCTCTTAAGGAAGCCTGCCCGATCCGGCTGCGGCCAGTGCTGATGACCTCGTTGACTGTCATCCTCGCACTGCTGCCGGCAGCGATGGGGTTGGGGGCCGGTGCTGAAACCAATCGTCCACTTGCTGTTGCAGTTATCGGGGGCATGGTTTCCTCAACACTGCTTACATTAGTGGTGGTGCCAGCCGTTTATTCCCTGGTGATGCAGACAGTGGATAAATTGCATCTCTCCCGGCGTGCCTCCACTGAATGAGTTGAGGTTAAGGTTACTTTTCCAGAATGTGGTAACCCCAAGCGGGCAGGTCAACAAAAAGCTGAGTAATATTTTCTATCCGAACTGGTAACGATTCACTCAAATTCATCAGGTCATGCCAGCTCTTGGTACTTTCTCCTGGTTGTAAATCGGCAAACTCCAGTAGACATTGGCCTGGATGGGGTGCGTAGTTGACGATGATTAGCAGAGAGTCACTGCTTTCCCCTTGCCAGTGGTACGCGATGAAATTATTCCAGGTCCCGTTCTCTTTCTGGGCCGGCAAGCATTCCAGCAATACCCAGTTTCCCTGTCGTAATACCGGGTTTTTCAGAATCTGCAGCAGTTGTTGATAAAAGTGACTGAGTCTGGAATCTGTCGGTTCATCCGGACTTCTGCATAAGTGCATCGGGATATGTACCCGCTTGCCTTCCAGTTGTCCAGCCTGAAAAAAACGCATCCCTGGTGCCAGATAATTGATCATGGCTGCTGCTTCATGCACAGTCGGCGGAAAAACAGTCGCCGCGCGCTGCTCATCGTGATTCTCCAGGAACCGGGTGAGTTTGCGCTGATAAGTGATATCTGCTGTGAGATGGTCGTGCACAGGTTTGGGAGCTTGGCTGAGTAGCCGATCATATAATCGTTTGTCGTAAGTGTAATCAAATCCTTGCTGCTGCAGCGCCCATTCCAGATCCCAATACACTTCAGCCAGAAAAAGGAAACCCGGAAATTGTTTGCGGACTGCCTGAATGGTGGCAGGCCAGAAGGAGGTGATGGAGCGCTGCCAAGTACGTTCAAAAATTTGCGGTAACAGCAGCATGGCCATATCACAACGTACGCCGTCGCACAGCTTGGCAATGTTTAGCAGTTCTACTTGCATCGCCTGTTGTACGGCAGGATTGCTGTAATCCAGTTGCAAAGTATCTGGCCAGCCATCAAAGTAAGGGTCACGGCCATAGGCAAAAATTCGCTGATCTTTGCCAGATGAATTCGATACAAGTGCAACATAGTTTTGTGGATTGCGCTGTAAATCCTCCCGTGTCCCGTTGATATAGAACTCAGGGTGTGTCTGCATCCAGGGATGATCCAGTGCGGTGTGATTAGGAACGAAATCGAGCATGAGGCGCAATCCGCGTTCATTGAGTTTGTGGCGCAGGTGCTGCAGCGCCTTGTTTCCTCCCAGCCTGTCGGCCACCTGATAACGGGTAATGGCAAAGCAGGAACCGCAAATATCTGTCTCGGACAGATCCGGTAAGCAGGTGGCCTTAAAGCTTTTCTGCCAACCAGACTGTGTGCGTGAAACATGCTGACCAGCTTTTCCGGTTTCCCATACGCCAAGCAGCCATACCCAGTCAAACCCCAGTTCAGCTAACCGATCCCATTCACTATCAGGCCAATCATTCAGTGGGGGAGGTGAGATAGCAGCGCGTGAAAGCTCGTACTGTCTGATGCGGGCGTTGAGCTGATACAGCAGGGGATAGGAAGGGATGGTCATAGAATATTTCTAATTTTCATCAATTTTCGGGAGAATCAGTAGCATACCGATCAATAATTTACCCTTCGGCCGCAACGGTAAATTACCAGCCATTCATTATGCAGAATTATTGAAAAGAATCTAACTATGTGTCTGGAAATACTTGAGCACTATATTTCTTTACTGATGCCTGTGCCCGGCCTTGGCCAATAATTTATCCAGTACGGAAACGGGTAAGATGCGCTTGAGAAGGCCAAACATGTGGGTCGGAAAGGTAACGTAATAGCGGGCATCAGGGGTACTTGATTTAAGTATGCAGATCACCTTTTTCAATACGGCTTCTGGAGGCAGAGTGAAAGGGACAGTGGGTCCCTGCTTGTTCAGCCGGTCCTGAACAATGAGGTATTTCTCGCGGTGAATACTGTGCTCGATATCGATGTGGCGTTCAAACGCTTTCATTGCGTTGGCACGGAATTTCGTGGCAATTGGCCCTGGTTCGATCAGGCTGACAAAAATATTGCTCCCTCTCAGTTCCAGCCGTAAGGTATCGCTCCAGCCTTCGACTGCAAATTTGGAGGCGTTGTACGCGCCACGGAACGGCATGGCAGCAAAGCCAAGTATGGAGCTGTTTTGTATGATACGACCCTGTCCCTGCTTACGCATGACGGGCAAGATCAGATTGGTCAGCTCCACCCAACCGAAAAAATTGGTTTCAAACTGGGCGCGCATGGCTTCCCGACTGAGATCTTCTACCGCTCCAGGCAGGCCATATGCACCATTATTAAATAATGCATACAATTGGCCATTGCTGCGATTCAGGGTTTCTTCAACAGCGCGTTGAATTGAGCTGGAATCGTTCAGATCAAGTTGGAAACTTTCTAATCCCTCAGCAAGTAACATGTCCACACTTTCCTGTCTGCGGGCGGTGGCAAAAACACGGTAACCGCACGCCTGCAATCCATGCGCAACGCAATAGCCAATGCCGCTGGAGCAACCGGTAATCAATATGGATTTTTTCATAAGCTGGATTTGAGCGATATTAAAATAAAGGAGGGAGTATGAGCAGCATCTGGGTAATGATGAATTTACGCTGCGGGCTGTCCGAAGTTCCCTAAAGTTCATTCTGAATACGTTTATACCCTTGTATAAGGGTATTGTTGGTTCTGGCGATATCCTCGGAAAATTCTGATGCCTTGGGGGTTACTTTTTTTGATAGAAGCCAGGTCGGTTTTTGGCCAGATGCGTTGTGTGGAAGGAACATAAAAGCCTGGTGGCAGATCGCAGCCATCAACGACTGAATTGTGGCGAACGACACATCCTTCACCGACCGTGCAGTTGAACAGTACGCTGTTAAATCCGATGAACACTCCGGGGCCGACGATACAAGGCCCGTGTACAATTCCCGGTGGGCGATTGAGGTACGCTCCCCGACAGTAACTGCTGCGCCCGATTTGGAATGAATGACTACGCCATCCTGAATGTTGGAATGCGCACCTACTGTAATGGGTTCCATATTTCCGGCTTCATCCACCTCATCTGCCCGAATGACAACGTATGGCCCGATAAACACATTTTCATGTACGACAATACGTCCGCAGAGAATGGCAGTGGGATCAACAAAAGCACTTTCGTGGACGATCGGTTGATCACCCGTGGGGTTTTTTCTAATCATGATAATTTCTGAGTGCGTTATAAATAGCGATGGATATCTATGACTATGGCGTAAAAACGATTGATGGGCAGAATAAACTGCTCGGCGATTATAAAGGTAAAGTCTTGCTGATAGTGAACACGGCCAGTAAATGTGGTTTTACACCCCAGTATCAGAGTTTGGAAGCGTTATATCAACGATACAAGGATCAAGGGCTAGTTGTACTTGCTTTTCCCTGCAACCAGTTTGGCCACCAGGAACCGGGTAATGAGCGTGAAATTCAGGCGTTCTGCTCATCTGATTACAGCATCAGCTTCCCTTTATTTGCAAAGATTGAAGTGAATGGCACCAATACCCATCCGCTCTATCAATATCTGAAGGGTGAAAAACCTGGTGTGCTGGGTTCCAAAGGTATCAAATGGAATTTCACCAAGTTTCTGGTAGATAGAACCGGGAAAGTGGTTAAACGTTATGCACCAGTTGATAAGCCGGAATCTCTGATCGGGGATATCGAGCAGCTGCTCTAATTTTATTGAATGTTTGTCGTGTATGAGTCTGGTTTCATCTCTTGATATTGATTTCTCAGCGCCCCCTGCCGAAGTGGCGCGTTCCCTGATAGGCGTGACGCTTATGCTGAATGGTGTAGGTGGTCGGATTGTGGAGGTGGAGGCTTATGATCGTGAGGATCCTGCTTCACATTGTTTTGGCGGAATGACGCCACGTAATCAGGTGATGTTCGGGCCGCCGTGCCGTGCGTATGTCTATCGCTCTTACGGCATACATTGGTGCTTCAATATTGTGTGCTGTCCGCCAGGCCACGGTGCCGGCGTGCTGATCCGTGCACTGGAGCCGCTGGCAGGAGGGTTGGATACTATGCGGAAGCGACGCGGGCTGGATAATGTACGTTTGCTCTGCGCAGGTCCCGGGCGGCTTTGCCAGGCGCTCGGAATTACTATGGCGCATAGTGGCATGCCGGTTGATGTTCCTCCGTTTCAGCTTCTGCCGATTACAACTCCGGTAGCAGTTGTTACCGGGCCGCGTATTGGTATTTCCAGAGCAAAAGAAATACCCTGGCGTTTCGGGTTGGCTGGGTCGCGTTTTCTAAGTCGTCCATTTCGCTGAATTTCTACAGAAATGAGTGAGTCGAGCCCTTGTCAGTAAGGGTTGATTTAGTTTGTGATAAACCGGAAGCTGGAAGTATGTTTATGAAACGATTGATTTAATTTTTATGCCTGAAAGTTCTATTGGAGAAAACAACGCAGATATTTCTTGTTTTCTCCAAGGCTTATCAGAGTGGCTTGCTTCAGGTTTTTTCTACGATGTGGCGCAAAAGATCAGTTGAAGTAAGGATACCCCACGGCTGGTTTCCTTCTGCTCTGACGATAAGGCTATTGATTTTATTGTCCAGCATTGTCCGGATAGCGGTATTAATTTCGGCGGAAGGTTCAATTACGATGGGCGCATCGCTCATGAGATCCTTAACAAGATTTTCAGCTTTAACACCGTCTGAGTCATGTCTGGCCATTGACAGATCTCTGTCACTCAGTACGCCAACCAGTTTTCCCCCATCCAGTACGGGGAGATGATGGCAGGCATATTCTTTCATTATCTCCAGGGCTTTTCCCACTGAAATATCGAAGCCTATGGTTTGAGGCATGGGCGTCATCAGATCACGGACTTGTGTCATTTTCTGCCTCGTAATATCTCAACCAGAACATCCAGTGCATCAGTTACTGTAAATATGCCCTGCAGATCTCCCTTTTCATCCGCCACCAGCACACTGCCAATTTTTTTCTCTGACATCACCAGAATCACATCCTCGATGGAAGTGCTGCCCTGAAAAGTCACGGGATCGAGTGTCATTAGATCATCTGCTCTGACCAGGAACTTTTCACGGGCGCTCAATGCCGAAACGATTCTGAGATCACGTTCGCTGACGATGCCCGTTATTTTTCCATTCGACATGATGGGAATGTGGCGTACTTTGAGATTCTTGACGATATCCAGTAACTCATCAATCGAGCTGTCCTCGCGTGCGGTGACCGGATAGGGGGTGGTAAATTCCTGAATCGGCAGTTCCAGTTTTGTGCTCATAAGCATCTCCATATGCGTGAACTGGTCTGAGTTATACCAGATCACTAAGTATTAGGGAATCTTGTCCGGGAGAAATGGCAATCAGTTTCTTCAGCTGTTTATTTTCTCGGTGGAGCTTTCTTCATTCGTTGCGCAGGTTTGCGTTTTGGTTTGGAATCAGATTTAGATATATCCACAGCCGTGGTCTCGACGTTTTTTTTATCTGGGTTGATCCGGTATATAATTAAAATCTTACCGATCTGCTTGATAGGTGCGGCATTTAGAGAAAGGCAAATTTGTTCCAGTAGGGACGTTCTCTGGCCTCGATCGCCTTCAAGCACTTTAATTTTGATAAGCTCATGCTTCAAAAGATTCCGATCCAACTCACTAATAACATTTTCTGCCAGGCCATCCTTACCAATCGTTACTACTGGATTTAAATGGTGCGCACTGGCCGTAAGCTGCCGGCGCAGAGCCATATCAAGTTCAAGCATTAAAACTTTCCTCAAAACACAGGATTTTACCTGATGAAATCTGCCAAAACCAGCAGAGCCTGGATAAGAGCGCATATCAATGATAACTTTGTCCGCAAGGCTAACCACGAAGGTTATCGTTCGCGTGCGGCCTACAAATTACAGGAAATCGCCGAGCGCGATGCACTTTTTTCACCGGGAATGACGGTTGTCGATCTGGGAGCAGCGCCTGGCAGCTGGTCACAAGTGGCACTCGAATCTGTCGGGCCGACTGGAAAGGTTTTTGCGCTGGATATGCTGGATATGCAACCCTTGCCTGGCACGATATTCATTCAAGGTGATTTTCGTGAAAATGGTGTTCTGGCCGCGCTGGAGAAAGTTTTGGATGGGAAGCGGGCAGACCTTGTAATTTCCGATATGTCACCCAATCTTACCGGAATTCGTGTCAGTGATCAGGCTCACGGCATGTATCTGGCAGAGCTCGCTTTGATGTTCTGTCGCGAACATTTGAACCCCGGGGAAAACTTTCTTGTCAAAGTATTTCAGGGGAGTGACTTTGAGACATTCCGACAATTAATGCAGGCTGATTTTGCAAAAGTCGTCATCAGGAAACCAAAGGCTTCGCGAGATCGGAGTAAAGAGTTATATTTGCTGGGACTGGAAAAAATAATCTGATAGACTGCGGTAACAGTCCTGTAACAGATACAGATAAACCGCAGCGTTTCAAAAATTCGGTTTCGTCGAGAAGCAAAATTGAGGAGCTAATATGAATAATTTGATTAAGAACATGGCTATCTGGCTGGTGATTGCATTAGTACTGATGACAGTCTTCAATCAGTTCTCTACCCGACAGCCATCACAGCCTCCCATGGAATATTCACAATTCATCAGTGAAATGCACCAAGGCAGGATTGCCAAGGTAGTAATCGACGGTCGTACCTTGAGAGGTGCAAAAACAGATGGCCGCTCGTTTATTGTCCATTCGCCTTCCGATCCATGGCTGGTAAGTGATCTTCTAAAGGCTGGAGTGGCAGTGGAAGCTAAGCCGGAAGAAGAGCCTTCCATGCTGATGAGCATACTTGTGTCATGGTTCCCGATGTTGCTGCTGATTGCTGTCTGGATCTTTTTCATGCGCCAGATGCAAGGGGGTGGTCGCAGTGGTGGTGCTTTCTCATTCGGAAAAAGTAAAGCCAGAATGCTTGATCACAAGAGTAACAACGTGACTTTTGCGGATGTGGCCGGTTGTGAAGAGGCCAAAGAAGAGGTTGCCGAGTTGGTCGAATTTCTGAGAGACCCTTCCCGATTCCAGAAACTGGGTGGTCGTATTCCTCGCGGTGTACTGATGTGTGGTAATCCGGGAACAGGTAAAACGCTGCTTGCCCGCGCCATTGCCGGTGAAGCAAAAGTACCATTTTTCAGTATTTCCGGTTCGGATTTCGTCGAAATGTTTGTCGGTGTCGGTGCCTCCAGAGTGAGAGATATGTTTGAGCAGGCGAAAAAACATGCACCCTGCATTATCTTCATTGACGAGATTGATGCGGTCGGCCGTCAGCGTGGCGCAGGTCTGGGAGGTGGAAATGATGAGCGCGAACAGACGTTGAACCAATTGCTGGTTGAAATGGATGGCTTTGAAGGCAATATGGGTGTGATTGTTATTGCTGCTACTAACCGCCCGGACGTACTGGATCCTGCTTTGCTGCGTCCAGGCCGGTTTGACAGGCAGGTTGTTGTCCCGCTGCCGGATATTCGCGGTCGGGAACAGATTTTGCTGGTACATATGCGCAAAGTTCCTATATCCCCTGATGTGAAAGCCAGTATCTTGGCAAGGGGCACGCCTGGTATGTCAGGAGCTGATCTGGCCAACCTGGTTAATGAGGCTGCCCTGTTTGCCGCACGAGCCAACAAACGTCTGGTTGATATGGATGACTTTGAACGTGCGAAAGACAAGATTCTGATGGGCGCAGAACGTCGTTCCGTTGTTATGCCCGAAAACGAGCGGCGCAATACTGCTTATCACGAATCGGGGCATGCGGTAGTGGCTTATTTGCTGCCTAAAACCGATCCGGTTCACAAGGTTTCAATTATCCCGCGCGGACGTGCACTGGGTGTAACTATGCAGCTTCCTGCCGAGGATCGTTACAGCATGGATCGCGATCAGATTTTGCAGACGATTGCTGTCATGTTTGGCGGCCGTATTGCAGAAGAAGTGTTCATGAACCAGATGACAACCGGTGCTTCCAATGACTTTGAGCGGGCAACAGATACCACTCGCAAGATGGTGACGCAATGGGGTATGTCCGAAACGCTGGGACCGATGGTGTATGGTGAAAATGAGGGAGAAGTATTCCTTGGACGTTCAGTTACTACGCACAGAAATCTGAGTGAGGCAACTATGCAAATGGTCGATGCCGAGATTCGTCGGATCGTTGATGAACAATATGCACTTGCACGCAAGATCATCGAGGAGAATAAGGATAAAATCGAGGCGATGACTCAAGCATTGCTTGAGTGGGAGACAATAGACAGCGACCAGATCAAAGATATTATGGAAGGTCGCCCACCGCGTCCACCGCAATCACCTTCTTCTTCTCTACGGCAGGATAAAGGTTCAACCAGCACCAGCGGCGGTGAGGTCAAACAGCCCGCAGATGAGCCTGCAACAACAGAAGAAGCACCTGCTCAAAAGGTAGAAGCCTAAAAATTGTATTGTTCTTAATTAATGGCCTGTACGAATAAATAAAACGTACAGGCCATTTTTTCTTGCTCAAGTGAATAAACTGCAAAGGATTCTTCAAGAAAATTGCCCACTGATCATGGGGGTGATCAATGTCACGCCCGACTCTTTTTCTGATGGCGGCTGTTTTGATACAACCGGGAAAGCAATTGAACAGGTGAATCGCCTGGTTCGGGAAGGTGCAGATATCCTTGATATCGGAGGGGAATCTACCCGTCCCGGGAGTCGATCTGTTGAATCGGATGAAGAGCTGTCACGGATCATGCCCGTCATAGAATTTGCGTTGAATATGAATATTCCGGTTTCGGTTGATACTTCCAAACCGGAAGTGATGCAAGCCGCTATTAATGCCGGGGTTGTTCTTGTTAATGATACCAATGCGCTGCAAGCTCCTGGTGCACTGGAAGTTGTTGCAGACAGCTCTGTTATGGCTTGTCTCATGCATATGCAAGGCCGACCAGAGACAATGCAGCTTGATCCGCAGTATTCGGATGTGATTGCCGAGGTCATGGCTTTTCTGGAACAACATGTTGCATTGGCAATATCAGCCGGGATTGCACGTGAGCGAATCATTATTGATCCCGGTTTTGGCTTTGGTAAAACACTGGAGCACAATCTTGCCTTGTTACACCATCTGGACCATTTTACCGCTATGGATCTGCCTGTTATGGCGGGTATTTCACGTAAATCAATGCTGGGAATGATTACAGGTAATACAGTTGATAATCGTGTGTATGCCAGCGTGGCGGCTGCTCTTTTGGCCGTGGGACAGGGTGCCAGGATTGTACGGGTGCATGATGTCAAGGCGACCCGTGATGCATTTTCAGTGTTTGCGGCAATGGATCGTATTTATCCAGGTTTTCTGATATACCCGTCACCCGACCAATAATTGATTGTACGATAATCAGTACCCAGACCCTATAATACGAGTATGACAATTGGGTAGTTGATTACTATTGATCTATCAGACACTAGCATCTGTGGGGTATTGATTGTGATATTGTGAATTCTGTTAAATACTTTGATCTGGAATTCAACAGGGAAGCGACACTGATATGAAGAAAAAATATTTTGGTACAGATGGCATTCGTGGAAAGGTGGGGGAATTCCCGATCACGCCCGATTTTTTCCTGCGTCTGGGGTATGCTGTTGGCAAAGTGTTGCTGGCGTCCGATTGGAAACTGGCGGTAGATAAACGACCCACTATCCTGATTGGAAAAGATACACGCATATCCGGATACATGCTGGAATCCGCGCTGGAGGCTGGTTTCTCGGCGGCAGGGGTAGATGTTCTGCTATCCGGGCCATTACCAACCCCTGCTGTAGCCTACCTTGTGCGAGCGCTGCGCATTCAGGCCGGAGCAGTTATTTCTGCTTCACACAATCCATTTTATGATAATGGCATTAAGTTTTTCTCTTCTGAAGGCTCAAAACTGCCGGATAGTGTGGAGCTTCAAATTGAAGCTGAGCTGGATTTTCCTATAGAAACAGCGCCTTCTATCAAATTAGGTAGAGTACAACGTCTTAAGGATGAAGAAGGCCGGTATATCGAATTTTGTAAAAGTACCTTTCCTAATCAGCTTGATTTACGAGGCTGGAAAATCGTGGTTGATTGTGCCAATGGTGCGGATTACCAGGTCGCCGGGCATGTGATGCATGAACTGGGCGCTGATGTTGTAACCATTCATGCAAATCCGGATGGGTTCAACATTAATCATGAATGTGGTGCAACCCATATCAAGGCACTACAAGGTGCAGTTTTGCAACATGGTGCAGATTTTGGTATTGCTGTAGATGGCGATGGCGACCGAGTGCTGATGGTGAGCGGAGAAGGGGTGGTATACGATGGTGACAGCCTGGCCTACATTATTGCTAAACATAGACAGCAGCGCGGTGTACTACAAGGTGGAGTGGTTGGGACACTCATGACCAATCTGGCTGTTGAGCACGCTTTTGAGCGGCTCGGAATTCCATTTGCACGGGCAAATGTCGGAGATCGTTATGTGTCTGAATTGCTGCAACAGAATGACTGGTACTTGGGCGCAGAGAATTCCGGCCATATTATCTGCCGTGATAAACATACGACAGGCGACGGAATTGTTTCAGCTCTCCAGGTTTTATATGCATTACGTGACACGGGTTTGATGTTTGCTGACTTAATGCGTGATGTTGTTTTCTTTCCCCAAAGATTAATTAATATAAAAGTTCCCAAAGATTTTAATTTTCAGAATGATCAGGTAGTAGAGACATGCAAAAACGAGGCAGAACAGGCATTGGGAAATGATGGGCGTATTTTACTGCGTGCTTCTGGAACTGAACCGTTAATCAGGGTGATGGTGGAAGGAAAAGACCCTCAACAGATTGAATACTGGGCTGAGAAAATTGCTGGAATAATTCAGCAACAGGCCACTGCTTCAACTGCTGGGTACTGAGCTACCATCACAAGACTGTAATATATCTTGTTTATCTTTGGTGAATACCTGAAGTTAGAGTCATAGGGTATACAGGTCAGATATCTTTTCTTTAATTCTTGAACATCAAGGTGACTATTATGCAACAGTTCTTATTAAAATCCAGTAGTAGAGCCGGATTTTTAATTACGACCCTTATCCTTCTGAGTGGAATTAGTGGATATATTCAAGCCAGATCGCTTGTCAAGATAGATGGATCGAGTACTGTTTTCCCGATTACAGAAGCTGTTTCTGAGGATTTTCAGACTGCCACAAAAGGGGCCACTATGGTTACCGCCGGTATCTCCGGTACCGGTGGAGGATTCAAAAAATTCTGCAGAGGGGAAATCGATATTGTGAATGCATCTCGCCCGATCCTGTCTTCTGAAATGGAGCAATGTCGGCAGAATGGCGTGCAATACATCGAGATGCCAATTGCTTTTGATGCATTGACGGTGGCGGTCAACCCCAGAAATAGCTGGATTAAATCCATAACAATTGCTGAGTTAAAAAAAATATGGGAGCCTGCAGCGCAAGAAAAGATACTTAACTGGAATCAAATCAACCCGGCTTGGCCCAATGCCAAAATCAAACTTTTCGGTGCAGGAGCTGATTCAGGTACATTCGACTATTTCACCGAAGCCGTGGTCGGTAAGGCAAAATCCAGTCGTGGAGATTTTACTGCCTCGGAAGATGACAATGTACTCGTTCAGGGTGTGGCGAGCGATTTAAATGCATTAGGTTTCTTTGGCTTTGCCTACTACATTGAAAATCAGAAGAAACTGAAAGCTGTGGCGATTGATAATGGTGCTGGCGGTGTTCTGCCTTCCATGCTTACCGTACAAAATGGAAGTTATAAGCCATTATCGCGTCCTCTCTTTATTTATGTAAATGCAAAATCAGCAAATAAACCGGAAATAAATGAATTTGTTATCTTTTATATGCAACACGCACAGCAATTGATTGAGGAAGTGAGATACTTCCCGCTAAAAAAGGAATTCTACGATTTCAATATTAAACATCTCCAGAGCAAGACACTCGGTACAGTGTTTGGTGGTGAAGCTGGCATGGGTATGACCATTGAGGATCTGTACAAGCGGGAAAGAGTTCAATAATCGGCACATCCATGGCCTGAATTCTGATCGTGGGCAGGAGATAGCACAATCAGCAGGTACTGAACCCGGATATGTAATTCCGGAATAAGAGGTTATACATCGTTCTGATTAACCTTTAACGGGCCAGACGGTTCTTTGTTTATTGAATCCTATTTTATCTGTATGGATTACTTGCCGGTTTTTCTCAACATTAAACAGCGAAATTGTTTGATTGTTGGCGGAGGAGGTGTTGCAGCCCGCAAGACGAGGTTGCTGCTGCGAGCAGGGGCGCACATCCATGTCGTTTCCCCCGCAATTAGTGCTGAATTCGCTGGTTTGTTGCAGCAATTCCCTTCAATCTCACATAACGCCGAAACCTTTCGCCCGGATCACTTGCAGGACAGGGTGCTGGTTATAGCCGCTACGCATGATCAGGCAACCAACCAGGCTATCTCGATTGCAGCCCGGGAAGCAGGTATTCCAGTAAACGTTGTCGATAATCCGGATTTATGCACCTTTATCATGCCTTCCATTCTGGATCGCTCTCCAATTATCGTTGCGGTATCAAGTGGTGGCAGTTCTCCAGTACTGGCAAGGCTGTTGCGTGCACGACTGGAAGCATTAATTCCCGCTGCCTATGGCCGACTGGCAACTTATGCCGCGCAGTTTCGTGAACAAGTCAGACAGCATTTTCCTCACCAGGAAAATCGTCGTTTCTTCTGGGAAAAGATGCTGCAGGGGCCGTTTGCAGAAATGGTATTTGCTGGCAAAGATCGGGCTGCCCGGGATTATTTATTAGAAACATTGAATAGTAGTGTGGATCAACCTCCGGTTGGGGAAGTTTATCTGGTGGGAGCAGGCCCGGGAGATCCGGATCTGTTGACTTTCCGCGCTATGCGCCTGATGCAGCAGGCAGACGTGGTGATTTATGACCGGCTGGTTGCTCCTGCCATCCTGGATATGGTCAGACAGGATGCTGACCGTATCTATGCTGGCAAGGAACGTAATCAACATACCCTGCCGCAGACATCAATCAACGACCTGCTGGTCAAGCTGGCGCAGGAAGGTAAACGTGTATTGCGGTTGAAAGGTGGTGATCCTTTTATTTTTGGACGAGGGGGTGAGGAAATTGAAACTTTGTCACAACATCGGATTCCATTCCAGGTTGTTCCTGGCATTACAGCCGCATCCGGTGTGGCCAGTTATGCAGGTATCCCTCTGACCCACCGGGATTACGCGCATTCCTGCGTTTTTGTAACCGGACACCTGAAAGACAACACGGTACAACTTGATTGGTCGGCACTGGCGCGTCCCAACCAGACGATTGTCGTCTACATGGGGTTGCTGGGCGTCTCCGAGTTATGTCGGCAGTTGATTGCCCATGGTCTGCCAGAAACGACACCAGCTGCTATTATTCAGCAGGGTACAACCCCTAATCAGTGTGTTCTCACCGGCACACTTGCAACATTGCCGACAATCATTCGGGATAACCCATTGAAACCACCAACACTCATCATTGTGGGAGAAGTGGTCAAGCTTCGTCAGAAACTTGCCTGGTTCAATTCAACTTCAAAATCTTTGGAAAATACGCCTACTTACTCGAAACATCCTTAGCTTCAAACCCCGGTTGATCTGGTGGCGAGCGCTATCTTAACGGCGGATCAAATAACGAATGGTGGGACCATCCTGCTGGATCTCCAGAACTTCGTAGCCATGATTTTTGGCATCAATCGGAATGTTGTTGATTGACTGTGGGCAGTCGGAAATCACCTCCAGAATCTGCCCCGGCTGTAACTGAGGCATAGCTTCCAGCGTTGCTACAGCAGGATAGGGGCAGGGTTCTCCTATCATATCGAGGCGAAAATCAGGAATGATGGTAGTTGATTTCATGGGAGGCGCTTATATTCAGGCCGTTTGCAGAGCCTGGCGGGCTTTTCGGGCGAAGAAATATTTTTCCCAGTACAGCACCAGTGCCAGAAACACACCCAGCATAGTATAGGTAGCCAGTAGGCCGCCTTGTGGTCCGAATGTCTTAAGGAGATTGATCTTGTCAAAATTTACGACAAGAATGGGCGCCAGATCATCCCATACCAGTGCCAGCAGTGTGGAGCCGATAATGTTACCTAATCCCACCAGCCAGAAATGCACCTGTCCTTCCACCGCGCGATACATCCAGCCTGTTTCGCAGCCACCTGCCAGCACAATGCCAAAGCCGAACAGTAATCCGCCAATGACTGCATTTGGCCCGGCCCAGAATATTTTAGGATCCATTCCTAGTTGTACGTAGCTGTAAACACCAATCGCACCGACTGCCATGCCCGCGATAATCGCCTTGGCCATTTGCGTGCGGCCGGTAATCCACAGATC
Organism: Nitrosomonas eutropha; assembly: GCF_900116685.1. Taxonomy (GTDB): domain Bacteria; phylum Pseudomonadota; class Gammaproteobacteria; order Burkholderiales; family Nitrosomonadaceae; genus Nitrosomonas; species Nitrosomonas eutropha_A. Next base: position 313,080 of record NZ_FPBL01000002.1, on the reverse strand, counting down.
ACGAAACGCTGAAGTAAAACACACTTGCGCACGCTCAATGATGAGGCCAAAAGCCAGACCAAACAGGGCAGCATAACCCAGCCTGGGTTCATCCAGCGCTCTGGAAACCGCCCACAGCACAAAAGTAATAAACAATAACATGCCGATGCGAAAGTGGCGCTGTGCTCGGGTTGCATGCTGGTTAAGTGGTTGCGCTGCTGATACTTTTTGCAGCTGTACCGGAATGCGAAATATTGGCAACAGGCTGACCTTGGCGCCTGCCAGCGAGCCGATTGCGGTAGCAATAGCAAAAAACCAGGCATGCAAAGAAAACTGCGGAATGCCGGTAAAAAATGCCGCCAGATTACATCCCATGGCCAGGCGCGCTCCGAAGCCCGCGATAATGCCCCCCATAATGGCCTGAAACACACGGATACGGTGCTGGGGTAAGCGCAATTTGACGTTATTGGCCCACAATGCTGCCGAGAAACACCCTACAAACATACCGAGAATCATCACTCCATCAATACGTGTCAGCAGTGAACCCTGCAGACCGATGACCTGAAAATAACCCCAGTGGGAAACATCCACGCCCAGCCATTGCAGGATATGGCCGCCCCAGCGGGTGAATTCGCCTGTTACGGCCCAGAAAGTGCCAGTAATACCGAAGTAAAAGGCAGAGAGAATACCGGCTGCAATCACTGCGGGCACGGGTGACCAGAAACGTACCAGATACTGATATTTGAAGTTGTACCAATTCATTTTCTATTTTTTTGTCTCATGAATACGTATGATATTTTTTATATTCTATGACTTTTGCACGTATTTTACTTTTGAATATAATAATTAGCGCTATTCAAATTTGAGTATCCCTATTTTAATTTACACACCCGACAGGTGACCGGGCGCTACAGTACAGTTACAACTTCTTGATACATCATCAAAATTCGAGCAGTTTGCGCGAACATCAGATTTTCCTTGACTGCATGTAACAGATAAAAGGAGGGGTAAATTATTTTTCTATTCTGTATCATGTGGTTAGATGTGGCGCGAACCGGCCGGCATTTGGCCGATGCTACAGGTTCGCGCGTATCAGATGGTGAGTGGCCCTTCAAAATCAACTGCCTTGAAATTTCCATATTCTTTTACATGGAGTTTAATTGGTTCGGTTAACCGATACAGTCGCAGATTATCTTCCTGCTCGTCTATTTCTGCCAGCAGGCGGCGTTCCAGTTCTTCATATTGCATCAAATCAACACGGCATTCAAATACGGATTTTTGCACACGCTGCCCGATGCTTTCGCAAACTTTTGCGATTCGTCGCAATCGTTTGCGGCCAGCTTTGGTTTCTGTTGAAACGTCGTAGGTAACAATAATCAGCATCACTATCTGGTCAGGAAAGGGAGATAACCATCCATTTCGCCGCGTATAACACGGGCCATGAATCTTGCCTGAAGTTGCGGCAGCAGGCCGATAGGCACTTTGGTTCCCAGTAACGGATGGGTAACTTCTTCCTGCTTGCGTTCCTGATAAGCAACGACCACAGCTTTCCTGGCTTTGTCCTCCAGATGGATTGCCCCGCCTTCCCGTACCTGCAAATCCCGTGCGGTGATCTGCCCGCGGTTGATCAGCGTCAGTACCAGCCGGTCGGCCAGGAATGCACGGAATTCCTCCATCAGATCCAGTGCTAGTGCAGCTTTTCCCGGGCGTATTGCATGCAAAAAACCTATTTGCGGATCCAGTCCGACACTTTCCAGCGCCGAGCGGCAATCATTCATGACCATAGAATAAATAAATGAAAGCATGGCATTGAAACGATCACGTGGCGGGCGGCGTGTTCGTCCGTCCATTGTAAAGAATTCACGTATATCTTTGCGGACCAGATGGGGCAGAGCAGAAAAATAAGTTTTAGCCGCATCTCCCTCAATCCCGCGTACATGATCAAGATCTCTTGATTGTGGCAAGCTTCGGATTGAGAAGGCCAGAGATTCCGAGGCACCGCTCAATATTCTCTGGTCAGCCTCGTCGTTACTTTCGCGTGCACCGCGTAGCAGTACCTGTCGTGCATTGCGCAATTTTCCAGCAATGATTGCCTGTGTGGTTGCCAACACAAAATTCTTATCGTTCACTTTGCGATGCTGAGCCTGGCGTAGTAAAACATTGCCGCTGACCGAACCTTCCAGGCGAGCCTTGAAACGGCCATTAGCATCCACCAGTACAAGGCTGATGCCATTATCGGCACAACGATGCATCAGAGCCGGGGAAACCAGCACGTTACCAAAGCATACGACTGAGCCCAGATGATGTAACGGTACCTGTAATTTCTTTTCTCGTTCCACATCGATGCGCAGGGTATCGTTTTCCAGATGTGCGTAAGCGTTGGGAGTCAGGATATAAAGGGTATTGAGAATCTGGCGCATAGTCTGTCTTGATCAGTTAATCATTGACGGTAAATAACGTTGCCTGTGCTGTTCGGTAATTCGACTTCTGTGCCAACACTTCCGGCTGACAAATGTCTTTCAGCGAACATTCCCTGCAACGTGCGTCATTTGCAGGAGGTGGTAAAGTGTCGGTCGCCAGCAATGCGCGAATGGCAGCAACTGTTTCTTCCACCTGCGCTCGCAAAGCGGAGGTGATGATGACTTCCCGCCGGCGCCGTGAGGAATGGTGATAAATTGAACCGTGCGTGACGGGTTTGCCGGTCATTTCCTCCAGACATATTGCTTGAGCGGCGAGTTGCAGATCATCATGCAGTTTGGCCCGTTTTTTCCCATGTTTGTATTCCACCGGATGAATCTGCCCGTCGGGGTAAAATTCAACGACATCGCACTTGCCGATCAGCCCCAACCGATCGGACCATACCGGTAAAGAACGTTCGCTGCGTACGCCTTCAAAGGTTTCGAAACCAGGGTCGTCCACATGCTCATGGACGGCGTTACCTCGCATGGTGTGAACGTTTTGATCAAAGGCCTGTTCCAGATGGATCAATGCGCACTGGCGCGGGCAGTAGCTCCAGTGCTGGAGGGCGGAAAGCATGATGGGGTCGTCGGATTCACCATTCATGCTGCTATCAGCCAACAATACGCTGTAATGTCACGCCCTGCGGCAAGTCTGCCTCATCTACCATAACGGTGTAATCACCAAAGTCACGTACGACGGAATTTTCATTTTTTATTTTTAGTTTGGGCTGAATGCGTGCGAATAAACTGTGAGCCGGAGCGTTACCCAGTTCGCTGTCATGTTTGAACACATACAGCCCCCGGGTTGCCATTTCACCTCGTGCAGCAGAGCGATCATGCTCGAACATGCTTTCGAGTGCCTGCCACAGTAATTCGAGGTCGTCTTCACCAAAATCAGTTTGGTTGGCAAGATGGGCAGAGATAAAACCGTGGGCAACGTAGAGACCGTACGGTACGGTGAATTTGCGGCCCATGGTACGGTTGTCGCCAGACTGTTTTTCAGCTTCCACTTCAGTAGCGACAGCCATGCGGGTAATGGAATGTTCCAACGCCACGATAGGATTGATAGAGCGGGCAAAGGTGAGTTGTACCGGGCCGCGTACTTGGCCGCAGTTGATACCGGTAGACATGACAGCCCCAAACGTGCGTACATCATAGAAATTTTTACACATCCACTGACGAGCTTCTTCAACGGCATTGCCTCCTTTACGCTTTTTATCCTCTCCTTCCAGCAGCTCGGGTTTGCCGATGCCGACATAGGCGCGCTTGTTCTGATTATTGAGAATGGCTTTCTCTTTAACGTAAATCTCGAAGCGTTTTTTGTCTCCATTCAAGGATTCTGTTACCTCCGACTGATCCCTGGTCATACTGACAAAGTTACGCACTTTGCGTTTCAGGGCGACATCCGTCATCAATCCCAGCCCGGTTTCCGCATCGACACGCGGCAGGTTACCTGCATCTGGGTCACCATTCGGATTACCGTCTTTTACATCGAATAACAGTACAAAGTCATAGCGGTTTTTCAGTGTCATGGTGATTATTCTCCTTTATTAGCAGGTTCGGATTTAGTGAAGAAGGCTTGTCGCTGATGGTAATACCCGATAGCAAAGCGCCCTTGATCGGCCAGATTCAGATGTGTCGGGAAGTCGCTGATATTGGCCATGATTTCGCCGATAAGTTTTTCAAAAAAGCGTTTGCGCCCTTCTTCCAGCTTGGCAAGATGATGATTTTTCAGCTTCATCAGGTTGGCAAATACGGTAACCGGCGTACTGGAGGCTGCGCCATAGAAGCGATCACGAATCGTGGCGTTTAGCCCCGGGCTGGATTCTTCCTGTATCTTTTCCAGCGCGGCAAACAGACGGCCGGTACGGTAACCGGGATTGGTATTGGAATTATCGAGTGACACTGTGATCTCCTTTTCTTGAGAGGATGAATGATGTACCTGCCGGTTCAAACAGGCTTTGATGAGCGAGGCGCGTGGATAGGTGATTTTCCGTTCTGCACGAATGCGGCGCACGGCAGCAGCCAGCAGGGTTTGCGGATAAGGTAACCCTTCCAGAATGGCTCGCATAGAATCACCGGCCAGATTGGGTGGAATATTTTCTGATTTGCCTTGTGTGGCTGTGGAAACCAGCAGACGGGAAGGTTTCTCGAAGCTGGCATGAACAATTTTCAGATCCTCGAAATGCCGGCGTATCCGCTGCGACATTCCGGCAACCGTGCCTGTCAGCCAGAAACGCACACTGATGCGCGCCGCATTGGGAGCCAGCCCCAGCACATAAAAAGGAGTATCACCCCCCTCATCAGAAAATGTGCCGGTCTCTGGTGACTTGAATAAGGCTTCGATAGCGCGCGTTTGCCTTGCTGGATCATCCTTGGGTGGCTCATCAAAAATACTGGCAAATGAATCCTCCAGTGGAGAAGATTGCTCGGACCAGAACACAGTGGAAGCATCACCCATCTGAATGCGCTGGGTACTTTCTCTACTTAATAAATGGTTGAGTGCGGTGGTGTAGGCAAAAGCAGCATGTTTGCCTACGGGCGCATTAGCTCCCTGTTCTTTGGCAAAAGAATTGAATGCCTCCTTATTGAAGGAAACTATATTCGCACCGCTGGTCTGGGCGCCCCAGACACCTTTGATGGCAATATGCAGGCGCTCGAAGTGGTCAGGTTTGCCGGTAATCAGACAGATGATTTTTTCTGCTTCTGTACTTGCATTTTCAAACAGGGTGTGGACTGCCGGGCGCTGGCAAACCAGCTCCTTATCACCACTTAGCCGGAAACTAAGAATGGAGTTGGTGTCACGAATTTCTGACCAGAGCGGGTCATTCTCCAATCGCTCTTTTTCAGGAGAGTGCAGGAATGTGCAAATAGCATTCAATCCGGCATCGTTAATCTCGTTGGCTAATACTTCCAGTTTTGCCAGGAATGCTGCGTGCTGTTCCTGTACCCGTTCCGGTTTTCCTGTATTGGTTATGCCCAGCACATATTCAGCAGTATCCCACAATGAATTGGCTGTAATCCCAGAAGCTCTCTTTACTCCTTGGGGTACTAGAAAGCTGCGAGCAATTTTCTTCTTGCCTGCCATGGTTCTCGTGTCCTCGATCTGCACGAGGCTACCATCAGCATTGATCTCGAGAATGAACGGGATAGGTTTGATTTCAAAACCAGGGCGAGGTAAATCCGGCTTGCGTTCGTAGTATTTATATAGCGCTTGCAGGATCATCCCCGCACCTCCACGTTGTTCAAATCCAGCCCACCATTTTTCATTTCAGCCCGGAAGAAGCGTGGATTAGGGCTGACAGGATCGGAGTAATTCATGTCGTACAGCATCCAGCCCAGATCACGGGTTTCGGTGATTGGCGAGGGCTCGGCAGAAATATCCTCGATCAGCCTGAAGCTGGCAGAAAATTCGCGACAACCCAGATAAGGCTGGTTCACGCATTGCCCTTTGGCAACGCGACGTTCGAACATGGCGAGAAATTTTGCCGGGGTATTAGCTGCATCAGCTATTTGCCGTTCCTCCGGGTCATTGATGGGATGTTTCACCAGATGCGGGTAGTGATGCTTGCGCTGTGAGGCATCACGCATTCCAAAGTGTGCATGAATACGATAGGCAACATCGCGCAGGAACAATCCGGCACGCTGCTGGCGTACATCCTCGATGTACAGGCCAAGGTCGCCGCTACCACTGTTCATGGCAGTCTGTACATTGCGCGTTGATATAACTGCCCCGACTTCATTGCGCCGCAGATTGATCCATTTAATCGGATTTAGCACTTCTATTTTGGTGATATGCCACTGAATGGCAGGTTTCCACAGAATGGCTTCAAACACAGCGCGTGCGGCAGAAGGAGTCATCACGTCATAGCTGACACGTTCGACTTTCATTTCCGGCCGAGTGAAGCAGGCGAAATCACCCGATACTTCCAGACAATAGGTTTTCATGTTTTCTATCCTTGTTCAAATCACCAGGCTATCCGGCGTGATGTTGCTGTCGAACACCACGCCGAGCTTATCGTTGTAGAGTGCTGCACTTGCCTGTGCGTAAATGCCAGGCCATATCTGACATACGTCGCCCTTTGCTTCAAGCCGTGCGAATACATACCTGGGCAGATTGACTGAGTACCGCTGTAGCTTACGCATCAGCCAGCGTTGTGGCCCTTCCTTTTTCAGTTGATCAAGCAATATATCGTTGTCGTCATAGCGCACCAGTATGGTCTGGTAGGTGCTGTCATCTATCAGTTGGAATCTGGTTGCTGCGGTGCGGAACTGAATTGCGCCATCGCCGGCATCGCGTGTAAGCAAATCATGGATGCCATATTTGTCGAGCGAAGGAGCGCGTATGTAAAGATGTTCGAAGAACCGCTTGGCAAGTCCGCGTTCCAGCACATCATTTTTATTGCCGGCTAGCAGACTGACCGAGATCTGTGCAGCCTGGCGCAACAAGCCGGGAGGCGCGGGTTTGGGGGGGACGAAAACCACTACTTTCCCTGGTGTGTAAAGTTTGCCCTCCCGGTTGCAGCGTCCGGCGGCCTGTGCAATTGAATCCAGCCCGGCCAGTGCGCGATACACCACCGGAAAATCAAAATCTACGCCGGCTTCTACCAGTTGCGTGCTGATCACGCGAACAGACTGGTTATTCTTCAATTTTGCCCTGATGTCAGCGATAACGTGGCTGCGGTGTTCTCCGCACATTAGTGCCGATAAGTGTATGGTTCCTTCCGGCATCAATCGGTACAGTTCACGTGCATCGTCGCGGCGATTGACAATGCAAAGTATGGTTGAGTGTTTTTGCAGTGCATTGGCGATACTTTGCCAGTCGTCAGGCGTTGTCAGATCATCGGGAACTGTGACTTCAACCCGTTTTAGTTTCCGGTACAGACTGTCCGGGTCATCCATGATCTCGCGCACATTATCTAACCCGCGAAAAGGCTGTTCACCAAAAGATTGAAAAGAACCCAAGGCTGGCTGAGTAGCTGTGGAAAGTACGAATGTTACGCCGTAATGGGCTACCAGCAGATTCATGATGTCAGCGATTGGCTGCAAGAATTCTGGTGGCAGCAATTGTGCTTCATCCAGCACGACGACACTGTTGATGATGTTGTGCAGCTTGCGGCAGCGGCTGGTGCGGGCAGCAAACAGGGATTCAAAAAACTGGACATTGGTGGTGACGATGATCGGTGCATCCCAGTTTTCCGTTGCCAGCCGGGAGCAGGCATCTTCCTTGTCGGGATCGAGATTGGCGTGATGTTCAACGATGTTGTCGCCAAAAACATCGCGAAAAATATTGGCAGTCTGTTCGATGATGCTGGTGTACGGGATGACGTAGATAATGCGCCGCTTCTGGTGCCGTATCGCATGCTTTAATGCGAAGGCTGTTCCAGATAGGGTTTTTCCTCCTCCTGTCGGTACCGTCAGGGAAAACATTCCCGGTACAAGCTGCGCTTTTTCCCGACATTGGTTCAGGATAGCGGTACGGATGACATTAACCGGTGTATCAGTTTTGGCTTTACTCATCATGTAGTTATCAAATGTTTCCAGCAAGTCGGCCAAATCGCGATAACCTTTGCGGACGGCGGCTTTGCTGCCATCCATGAAAGCCTCGGTATCGAGAAAATCAGCATCGGTTAAACACGAAAACAGCATGCGCAACCAAAGATGCAATCCTTTCGTGCCCCCTTTAGGTTTGGTGATCGGTAGGGTTTGATCAAAAATATCTGCGGGAACAGCGTGAGGCGGGATACGGTTGAGCAGATAGTCATGTTCCGGGTTCAAACGTACGGAAAGCGACTTGCCACCAGTTTCTGAAGCGGACCAGTCTGGCAGGCCAGCGTGATGACCTGCAATCAGATAAGCCAGAATGCGACCAGGCTCATCCAGTTGGCGCATCGCATGAATGGCTCCCGCTGTGGAGTGATCCACACGGCCTGGTGCACCTTCGATATGTGCTTCGGCGTTATAGCCGCTGACATTTTTAATGTAGCGCTGAAATTCATTGCTGTATTTACCCAGATCGTGCCATATTCCCGCCAGCCTGGCCCAGTCGGCGCTATCAAAAGCATTGGCTGCTTCACCTGCACGGCGATCGACTTCACGCAAGTGTTCATCCAGGGCGTGTTCATGCCAGAAATTTTCTTTATCCTGACGGACATGAGCTAGAAAAGTCGTATTGTTTCCAGTATTCATATCTTTCAGATTCCTGGAATGGTTTTTAGAGATCGGGTTTTTGGTATTCTGCTGTGCTTGAAGTCGCTCTTAGTTAGCAAGCAAAGGAAGAATTACCTGCTTATTATGATGAGAAATTTTATTTAACTTCGTCCGGGATTATTTCGGCGTGCTATGCTTTTATTGGGTTACTGAGATTTGTGCACGGGTAATTGATGAAGCGATGATGACTGATATATCTACAACCAGAATCCTGATCCTGGACGATGATCCATTCATACTGAAGTTGTTGGCGCGCATGCTGGTCAATTTGGGTTTTCCATCAGTTGATTGTTGCGAAAACGGTGTGGATGCATTGAAGTTGCTGGATGATGCTGCTACCCGTCCTGATCTGATTTTGCTGGATCTCAACATGCCTGGCATGGATGGCATTGAATTCGTACGCCATCTGGTTGAACGGAAATTTACTGGCAGTCTGATTCTTGTTAGCGGTGAGGATGAGCGCATGCTCAAAACGACGGAAAAACTGGTACAGGCACACAAGATTCCCATTCTGGGTTACTTGCAAAAACCGGTACAGCCTGAAGCGCTGCGAATGCAGCTGATGAAGCTGGCTTCGTCGTTATCCGGACAAAGTGAGAAGGGAGCTGCCTCTAAAACCTACGATGCGGTGGCAATCAAAAATGCGCTTAATTCTGGAGAGCTGGTCAACTATTACCAGCCGAAAGTTCGGGTAGAGACTGGGGAAATAGCCGGAGTTGAAACACTGGTACGCTGGCATCACCCCGTAGATGGGGTGATCTATCCTAATCAGTTTATTGGTACGGCAGAAAAATGCGGCCTGATTAATCACCTTACCCAGGCGGTGCTCAGGCAAGCCTTTGCTCAGGCAGGAATATGGCAGAAGCTGGGTTGTGATCTGAAAGTAGCCGTTAATGTGTCGATGGACAACCTGGCATCTCTTGATTTCCAGGATACGGTAGTCAGGCTGGCAGCTGAAGCTGGGGTGCCTCCTAACAGGATTGTGCTGGAGATTACTGAAAGCCAGTTGATGGGAGATGTGCGTGTCTCGCTGGAAATTCTGACTCGCTTGCGCCTGAAACGTTTTCATTTGTCTATTGATGATTTTGGTACGGGACATTCCTCACTGGCACAGTTGCGGGATATTCCGTTTGATGAGCTCAAGATTGATCAAGGGTTTGTGCATCACGCTTCCGAGGATGAAACGCTGCGCGCCATTTATGATGCCAGCCTCGCATTGGCCAAGCAGTTGAGTATGGAAACAGTTGCCGAGGGGGTGGAGAGTCGCGAAGACTGGGAATTACTGCGCCAGACTGGCTGTGATCTGGCGCAAGGAAATTTCATTGCACGCCCCATGCCGGCCGAAGAACTGGGCGGCTGGGTGAAAAAGTGGCGTGCTCGAATAGAAGCGGAATCACTCGTTTCCCGGAGTGAGGGGCAAGCGCAGTAGAGTTTTCCTGGCAGGAGGCCAGATTAATTTTGTTTAGATACCAGAATCTGGCAGTTTGCGATCCAGCATCACAAAGTGATATTCCAGGCCGTTACCTCCTGTTTCATGGCGGATTTTGCGAGAGATTTCCTGCCAGTCGTCGTGATCGTACTCCGGGAAGAAAGTATCGCCTTCGAAATCCTGCTGAATTTCGGTCAGGTACAGGCGCTGACACAGCGGTAGTGTTTGTCGGTATATTTCAGCGCCCCCGATGACAAAAATCTGTCTGTCATCATTGGTGAAGTGGTCCAATACTTCCTGAATCGAGTGTGCCGTGATAATCCCCGGCACATCAAGATTGTGCTGACGAGAGAGCACAACATTGGTACGGTTAGGCAGGGGTTTGCCAATGGAATCAAATGTACGACGCCCCATCACAACAATATGGCCGGTGGTCAACTGTTTGAAATGCTTCAGATCTGCTGGTAAGTGCCAAGGCAGGGAATTGTTCAACCCGATAACATGGTTGCCTGAGACGGCAGCGAGAATGGCAAGTCGGGGGGTGACAGGTTGCAGGATAGTCATACGGCAACCGGTGCCTTGATGGGCGGATGAGGATCATAATTATGCAGGGTGAAATCCTCGTATCTGAAGTCAAGGATATTTTTGATTGCCGGGTTCAGTTCCATTACAGGAAGGGGTTTGGGTTCACGAGTCAGTTGCAGGCGAGCTTGTTCAAGGTGATTCAGATACAGATGTGCGTCTCCAAAGGTATGAACAAATTCACCGGGCTTGAGATTGCAGCACTGCGCGATCATCAGCGTCAACAAGGAATAGGAAGCAATGTTGAATGGAACGCCCAGGAAAATATCCGCGCTGCGCTGGTAGAGCTGGCAGGAGAGCTTGCCATCCGCCACATAAAACTGAAATAGCACATGGCAGGGGGCGAGTGCCATTTTATCGAGATCTCCCACGTTCCAGGCGGAAACAATCATCCGGCGTGAATCCGGTGTTTCTTTGATTTGCTGGATCACTTGCGCAATCTGGTCGATGGATTTGTTGCCGGAAACAGTCCAGGAACGCCACTGGTGACCGTAAACCGGCCCTAGGTCCCCATTTTTATCTGCCCATGCATTCCAGATGGAAACACCATTTTCTTTCAGATTGTCAATATTGGTATCGCCACGCAGAAACCACAATAATTCATGGATGATCGATTTGACATGGCATTGCTTGGTTGTTACCAGCGGAAACCCCTGTTGCAGATCAAAACGCATCTGATAACCGAAGACAGAAAGTGTCCCGGTGCCGGTGCGATCGGTTTTTTTATGACCGTATTGCAACACATGTCGCATCAGATCAAGGTATGGATGCATGAATAATCCTGAAAGCATGAATCAAGCAGATATAATACAACGTTAGATGATAAATAACGGCGATCAACTTCTCTGAAGTCGTCCGACTAGAAACCAATGCTCGCAACCCTTACACAAAACGACAACACTTTCGACGAATCAACCCAAGCTTCTCATTTACTAATCATCTTTCCCAAGACAGACAAAATACCTGGGAAATACCCATTGCCTGCCGAGCAGGTACTGAATGATTTATTACAGCGGCAAGGTGCATCGCCAGGCCGGTTGGTGGAAACACCGTTATCTGTCAACCTGCAGAATGGTGCGCTTTATGCCTGGACGATGGTGGATACCAGCAAATCGGTATTTGAACAACAAACCGGTATTCGCAAGGCAATGCAACTGCTGCTGAATGAGAACCCGGCTGAAATTCATCTGGCTGTTTATGGAGATGAAACACAAAGACAACATCTGGCCGAACTTGCGGTTTATATTGCTTGGATTAACGGGGCAATCCTGCCGATACGTAAACAACGTAAGGCGGATGACAAACCATTGGAGAGAATTTATTTGCATGGTGCGGCTGATTCCACTGGGTTTGCCATACAGCACGCACAGGCAGAGGGGAATTTTCTTGCCAGAGGATTGACTATCCTGCCTCCTAATGAGCTGACTCCCAAGACTTACCGTGAACAAATAAAAAAGCTGGCTGCCAGTGAAAACTGGCAATACCAGGAATATGAATTATCCCGGTTACGCGAGATGGGGGCAGGTGCATTTACAGCAGTTGCGCAAGGCAGCTTGACGGATGACGCAGCGATTGTCTATTTACGCAGAACGGCAAAAAATAGTGAAACCAACAGAACAATCGCTCTGGTGGGAAAGGGTATTTGCTTTGATACAGGCGGGCACAATCTTAAATCGGCACGCTATATGTATGGCATGCATGAGGATATGAATGGTTCGGCGGTAGCGCTTGGGGCGCTTCTGGCTGCAACCCGGGCCGATCTGCCAATCAACATAGACTGTTGGCTTGCTATCGCCCAGAACCACGTGAGCCCCGATGCGTTCAAGCAAAATGATGTGATTACTGCCCTGAATGGTATGACGGTAGAAGTCGTCCATACGGATGCGGAAGGTCGGCTGATACTGGCGGATACGTTAACACTTGCTGCCAGAGAAAAACCTGATCTGATTATCGACTATGCCACGCTGACAGGCAGCCTGATTACTGCACTGGGCACTCGCTACAGTGGTGTTTTTACCAACCGTGATTATCTGGCACAAAATGCGGTAGCTGTGGGCAGAACAAGTGGCGAGCGGGTATGCGTGTTTCCAGTAGACAATGATTATGAAGCTGATCTCGAAAGCAAAATTGCCGACATCAAGCAGTGCTCCATAGAAAGTGAGGCAGACCATATTCTTGCTGCTTGTTTCCTGCGACATTTTGTAAATGATATTCCCTGGCTGCATATGGATCTTTCTGCTTCCCGGCATCAGGATGGATTGGGTGCGATCAGTACGGATGTTACCGGGTTTGGCGTTACCTGGTCGATTCATTTTCTGCAGGAAATGCTCAAGATTCTGCAGAAGAGAACAGGGAGAACTCGCTGATTATCAACTTTATCTCACAGGTATTTTCTCCATGAATGATGAAGTAAAACAACGTTTGCAAAATACTGAAACCTGGACCCGGGTGCTTTTTATGCTGTTGTTTATTTTTGTCCAGGGAGGGGTGAAATTTCTGATTACGCTGCTGGCGGTATTTCAGACGGTATCAACCCTGTTGGCTGGGCAAACCAATACTCAACTGCTTAAGCTGGGCCGTCAACTGGCAATGTATGACTATCAGATCAGTTTGTTTTTGACCTTCAACAGCGAGCGACGTCCATTTCCATTTTCTGCCTGGCCTGCTGATACAAGTGGTTATAACCCGAGCGATAATTAGGACAATTAAGACTGATTTTCAATAAAGAGCATTTAAAGAGTCCGTTGCCCTGTTAATAAATCAACTATTCCTGTTTCTGGTCATGGTTTGGAAACAAGGCGAGACGACGGGGTTTGACAAAAACCTGCTCTCCTTTTATCAGCTGTAATTCACGAAAACGTTCCTTGCTGATTGTGGCGTGAATGGTGCGCTGGGTCAGATCATCTCCATGTACCAGTTCCAGCCGTACTACCGGGCCAATTGAGAGAATGTGAACAACATGCGCTGCCAGCGCAGGTTCACCGTTTATGGTCCGGCTCACCTCAATATCATGAGGGCGAACATAAGCAATGGCGTTGAGATCTTCTGCTGCTGCATGTTCGGGTACATCTATTTTCAGACCGCTGATCCATGCCTGTCCATGGTGTACACGGCCATGGAAAAGATTGACGTGCCCCAGGAATTCGTACACAAACGGATTGGCTGGTTTTTCATAGACTTCATTGGGTGAACCAACCTGTTCAATGTGTCCCCGGTTCATGACGACCACGCGATCCGCCACTTCCAGTGCTTCGTCCTGATCATGTGTAACGAAGATGCTGGTCATGTGCATATCATCATGTAATTTGCGTAACCAGGTGCGTAATTCCTTGCGAACCTTGGCATCCAGCGCGCCGAAAGGTTCATCCAGCAACAAAACGCTGGGTTCGACCGCCAGTGCCCGTGCCAGTGCGATGCGCTGGCGTTGTCCGCCAGAAAGCTGATGGGGATAACGGTCTGCCAGCCAATCCAGCTGTACCAGTTGTAATAACTCAGTCACCCGACGGGTGATTTCCTTAGCGCTTGGACGTTCTTTCCGGGGGCGTACACGCAGGCCAAATGCCACATTCTCGAAAATGGTCATGTTACGAAATAGCGCATAGTGCTGAAAAACAAAGCCAACATGGCGGTCACGGACGTGTTTGGTGGTTGAATCTTCCTGATTGAACAATACCTGCCCGGAATCAGCCGTTTCCAGACCAGCAATAATGCGCAGCAATGTGGTTTTACCAGAACCGGAAGGACCAAGCAGGGCGAGCAGTTCACCCGGATTAACTTGCAAGTTAATGTTGTGCAGGGCAACAAAAGAGCCAAACTGCCTGGAAAGATTGCGTATTTCGATACTCATGCGTAATTTCCTTATCTGGATATTTTCTGTGCGACTCTGGATTCAACGAATGTTTTCAGCGCCAGTGTAACCAGCGCAAGTAATGCCAGCAGAGAGGCCACGGCAAAAGCAGCAACGAAGTTGTATTCGTTATAAAGAATCTCGACATGAAGAGAAAGTGTATTGGTTAAGCCACGGATATGTCCGGAAACAACCGATACGGCGCCAAATTCGCCCATTGCCCTTGCGTTGCAGAGGATAGTGCCATACAGCAGTCCCCATTTGATGTTAGGAAGGGTGATGTACCAAAGTGTTTGCCAACCACTTGCTCCGAGAATGATAGCGGCTTCTTCTTCCTCTGTTCCCTGGGCCTGCATTAATGGAATCAGTTCGCGTGCGATAAATGGCACAGTCACAAAGATGGTGGCCAGAACAATGCCGGGCACTGCAAAAATGATAGAAATATCATGTTCTCTCAGCCATGGCCCTAGCCAGCCTTGCAAACCGAATATCAGCATGTAGATTAATCCGGCGACAACAGGTGAAACCGAAAAGGGCAGATCAATCAGCGAGATCAAAATACTTTTGCCGCGAAACTCGAATTTGGCTATCGCCCAGGCGGCGGCGATGCCAAAGATCAGATTGAGCGGTATGGCAATGGCGGCGGCAGTCAGCGTCAACTGGATGGCAGCGAGAGCATCCGGTTCAGTGATGGCGGCGAGATAAACCTCCCATCCTTTTTTCAGAGCTTCGGAGAAAACTGCTGCCAGCGGCAGTAAGAGAAAAAGAGATAAAAAGGCAAGTGCCAGCCCGGTCAGTACCCAGCGTGCCCATGGTGCCTCCTGTGTCTGTGGTGCGGTGAAAGTATGAGGTGATTGTGTAATTGACATGAACTTTATGCGATTGCCTTGCGATGGCGAATCCACCATTGCAACAGATTGATGATTAGCAGGAGTACAAACGAAATGATCAGCATCACGACAGCAATGGCAGTTGCACCGGTGTAATCATATTGTTCCAGCTTGGTGATAATCAGTAAGGGCGTGATTTCCGAAACCATCGGGATATTGCCGGCGATAAAAATTACTGATCCGTATTCCCCGATGGCGCGGGCAAATGCCAGTGCGAAACCAGTGGTCAGCGCAGGCAAAATGGTGGGGAAGATAATGCGCCGAAAAGTTTGCCAGCGAGTTGCACCTAACATGGCGGCGGCTTCTTCCAATTCTTTTTCAATATCTTCCAGCACAGGCTGAACAGTGCGGACAACAAACGGCAATCCGATAAAGGTCAGTGCAACAAAAACACCGATGGGTGTGAATGCCACCTTGATTCCCAACGGCTCCAGATATTGTCCGATCCAGCCGTTTCCCACATAAATTGCAGTGAGCGTAATGCCGGCAACAGAGGTGGGCAATGCAAATGGCAGATCAATCAGGGCATCGACCAGACGCTTGCCCGGGAATGGGTAACGTACCAGTACCCAGGCGACCAGCAAGCCGAAGAACGCATTGACCACAGCCGCTGCAAAGGATGCGCCGAATGTCAGCCGGTAGGAGGCAACCACCCGGGGGGCGGTCACTGTATTCCAGAACTCAGGCCAGGTCAGTTTTGCAGTATGAATAAATGCTGCTGATAGTGGAATTAGCACAACTAGACTCAGGTAGAGCAGAGTGAATCCGAGTGCTAGATTGAAGCCGGGCAAAACAGAGTGATGTTTGTGCTTGCTCAAAATTCAGATTCCTTGATTGATCTGGTTACTGATATTCATAGATTTTGTCGAACAAGCCGCCATCGCTGAAGTGAATCTGTTGTGCTTGTTGCCAGCTATCCGCCACATCATTGATGGTAAACAGATTAATTTCTGGAAATTGATGGGCATATTCTCTGGCTGTTTCTGCATCGCTCGGGCGATAAAAATGGCGGGCAACGATTTCCTGTCCTTTTTTGCTGTACAGATATTCCAGGTAAGCCTGAGCGATATCCTGTGTACCATGTTTATCCGTATTTTTATCAATTACGGTAACAGGGGGTTCAGTAAGAATGCTGATCGAGGGAATGATAATTTCGAATTTCTCTGGGCCATATTCCTTGAGTGCCAGAAAAGCTTCATTTTCCCAGGAAATCAGAACGTCCCCGATACCGCGCTGAATGAAGTTGATGGCTGATCCGCGTGCGCCGGAATCGAGTATCGGAGCATTTTTGTACAGTCTGGCAAGGAAGTGACGGGCTTCTGATTCATCTCCATTGTATTTTTTAAGTGCAAATCCCCAAGCGGCCAGATAGTTCCAGCGTGCACCCCCTGATGTTTTGGGGTTGGGTGTCATAACAGCGATACCGGGTTTGATCAGATCATCCCAATCCTTGATTTTTTTGGGGTTGCCTGCCCGCACCAGGAGAACAATCGTTGAAGTATAGGGTGAGCTGTTGTTAGGTAGGCGTTGCTGCCACCCGGCAGGAATTAACCCGGATCGTTCGCTGATTGCGTCAATATCGTAAGCCAGTGCTAATGTAGCGACATCGGCAGGTACGCCGTCAATGATCGCGCGTGCCTGCTTGCTTGAACCACCATGGGATTGCCTGATAGCAATCTTTTCTCCGGTTTTATCCTGCCAGTACCGAATAAACTCCTGGTTGAATGCCTGATATAGCTCGCGGGTCGGATCATAGGAAACGTTGAGAATGGTTCGATCAGCAAGTGCCTGATTAGAGTTGGCCACAATGAACATCAATAAACCGACTGACAGCCACATATTGAATTTCATTTGATTCCTTTTTGCGGATAAGTTGATGTTATTTGAATGCGCTGACAGCGACTTCTACATAGAAGAAATCCGTGCCAGCAGTAGTTTCTCCCAATTCCGCCAGTTGACGATTTTTTACAAATTCGCCATTGAACCAGTGTGAATAGCCCAGTGTGGTATTGATGTGGGGAGTTAGCTTGTAACGGGCACGGATATCGGCTGAATGTCCGAGAAAGCTTCCGCTGTTACCGCTACGGTCACGGTTATTTCCATCGCCATTGAGAAGATTGTTGAAACGATCAGTTTTACTGGCGAGCCAGAAGCCGTTATAGCCCCCATCAATTTGTAAATCCGGGTGTGGCTGGAACTCTACTTTGATTTTCGGTGCCTGGATATTTTCCATGATGACATAGTCATCAGCTGACCAAGGGCGTGAAAAGCCGAAGAATCTTTCGAAACGGTTGTTTGTGTGGTCGTTAGGA
Organism: Nitrosomonas eutropha; assembly: GCF_900116685.1. Lineage (GTDB taxonomy): Bacteria > Pseudomonadota > Gammaproteobacteria > Burkholderiales > Nitrosomonadaceae > Nitrosomonas > Nitrosomonas eutropha_A. Next base: position 295,372 of record NZ_FPBL01000002.1, on the reverse strand, counting down.
TCACGATCACCGCTTATAAAGCCGTAGAAAGCACTGATACGAGGCTTCCAGTCAAGTTGCTGAAAGGTGTAGCCGAGTTCGAGCAGATAAGCGTATGCCGATTTTTTCTGTCCGCCCTCGCGACCAAACTGATAAATGGCACCGGCATCGAAATCTACATCAGTGTTGGGTAAAATACCATAGGCTCGTATGGCGGGAGAGTGGATTTCACGTTTGACTCGTGTTCCTCCCTCGTCATCCTGCATTAATCCCATGTAGTAAGGTTGGAGGGTGATTATTCTTGACCATTGGCGGAAATGTCCGATTGCGCCATAAAACCACTGCCCTTTGTCGCGCCGGTCAAATTTTTCTATCAGTCTTATAACCGGTTGCACACCCCATGCGTCAAATTCCCAGTCATTCGATTCCTGACCGAATGTAATACGGAAGCCCTCAAAATTATTGGTAGTATTGCGCCATTGATTGCTGGCCAATAAGCGCCGATCCAGTGTTTCCCATGCCATGCGGCCACCCCGGATCCTGATGGGGTGATAATTGCCAAGGCTATCTCGCCCCAGCGCATCCTTAAAATAGAGTTCACCATAGGTCTGGATCAGTTCGAATTCATTCCAATCACGATTATCTTTAGGGAATTTACCGTTATAACGACGTGCATCTTCAAATTCGACGACGAAGCGCAGAGGATCCGAAATTTCCCTGATACCCAGATAAGCCCGTGTTCTGAGTAGAACAGGATCATCTGTGGTAATACGTGAACGTCGGATATCGTTGTGGCGATGTTCATAACGTATGCGGTAATCCAACCCGACATCCAGCCAGTAAATATTTTTGAAAGTATCGATACCTGTTTTGGATAGATTGCGAACGTAACGAGGGGGATCAGATTCCGGGTGCGTGCTGTAGCTGCGTGCACGCTGGTAAAAGCTGGTAGATCTATCACCAAGAGTGAATGTTTGTCTGTCTAGCTCAGCTTGCCGGTTTGATGCAATTTGTATCATCACCCCCTTCGATATTGCAGATTTGGTATTTGCTGCTGTTGTCGGGCTATCCTGATTTTCCGAAGGTTCTTCTTTTGCATGAACCATATTTGGTAGCGATGGGAGAGTAATTAGATAAAGCCATATCCATATACTGTGTTTCATTTATACCTCTGTTATGGGTTGGTATTTGTTTATGGCTCTTGATGTCGTTTGAGCGAAGCAAAGATAACAGCAATCCTTTATTTATAAAAATAATAGATAATGATTTTTATATTATTATTTTATATATAGAGTGAGATTACTATAAAGGGGTATGAGTGCGCATGAGAAGAAATGATGTAAGAAACTGATAATCGGTCACAACAGCTGGATACGATAGTCCGGAAAAAATGTTTCTGGCGATTTTGAAAATCACTTGTTTAGATTATTTTTACATCCGGTTTTCTGGCTGTCAGCTTCTGTTGTCCCGCGCTGTATAAGTATTTGAATGATATTTCTATCAGGTTAGGGAGAAGATTGTGGCTATCGAATTTAAAACAGCTGTATAACCGGTTCTAGACAGGGTATTGGAGGAGCAATTTCGTTGCGTCTAGCATGAGATGAATTTTACATTGGCAGTTTGGATTTCAATCTGGGCACTACTTGAGATGCACTTGCCAGGCCGTGAGGGCGAACGCGGGGGTCAATTTATCAATGCAGTTTCTTGATTATACGAACAGAGGCTCTGTGGCGGAATTTGCCACCAGAATTACTTGAAAGCACTGATCGATACTTCGATGTAAAACAGATTGGTGGAATCGGTTGTTTTTCCCATTGCCGCCAGTTGTCGTTTTTTTACAAATTCACCGTTGAACCAGTGTGAATAACCTAAAGTGGTGTTGATATAGGGCGTCAGTTTATAACGGGCGCGAATATCGGCAGAGTGTCCCAGAAAATCACCGCTATTACCGCTGGGATCGCGATTGTTCTTGCCACCGAACAGATTGTTGAAACGGTCGGTTTTGCTGGCTAACCAGAACCAGTTGTAACCCCCATCGATTCGCAGATCTGGCAGTGGCTGGAATTCTATTTTTATTTTTGGTCCTTTGACGTTTTCCATGACGATGTTGTCGTCTGCTGACCAGGAACGAGCAGAGCCAAAAAATTTTTCAAAGCGATTGTTGACGCTGTCGTTAGGGTCGCGATCTCCACTTACGTAGCCGTAAAAAGTACTAATGCGGGGTTTCCATGTGTGTTGCGAGAAGGTATAGCCGAATTCAAACAGATAAGCCCAGGCAGATTTTCTTTGTCCGTCATCACGGCCAAATTGGTGAATGACGTCAATATCGAAATCTATTTCCGTATTAGGTAGTATGCCGTAGGCGCGGAGAGCGGGAGAGTGAATTTCCCGACTAGCTTGGGTGTTATTGTGATTATCTTGCATTAATCCCATGTAGTAAGGCTGCAACGTAATGATATCGGACCATCTGCGCCAATTGATGATGGCGCCGTAGAACCATTGGTTTTTATCGCGCTGATCGAATTTGTCTATTAATCGAATCACTGGCTGTGCACCCCATGCATCCAGTTCCCAGTCATTGGATTCCTGGCCGAGCGTAATTCGGAAACCTTCAAAATTATTAGTGGTATTACGCCACCCGTTACGAGTCAGTAAATGGCGATCGGCGACTTCCCATGTCATGCGGCCACCACGGATTCTGACGGGGCGGGAATTTCCCAGATTATCCTGCCCAGTGCATCTTTAAAATAAAGTTCCCCATAAATCTGAAGGAGATCGTATTCATCCCAATCACGATTATCTTTGGGGAACTTGCCGTCATAGCGACGGGAATCCTGGAATTCGATTGCCAGCCGCAATGGATCCAAAATTTCTCTAATCCCCAGATAAGCCCTTGATCTGAGCAAAATGGGATAATCATTGGTGATTTGGGGGCGCCGGATATCGTTGTCGCGAAATTCAAAGCGTGTACGGTTCTCCAGTCCGGCATCCAGCCAGTAAAGATTCTTGAAAGTATCAATTCCGGTTTGAGAAAGGTTGCGGACATATGCAGGAGGATCGCGTTGCGGAGTGACTCCATAACTACGTGAACGGCGATAAAAGGTAGATGATTCACGATTTGAAATGGTGTTGATGTCTGTTTGTTTGATCTGGCGATCTTTGGTGGATAACAAACTACTATCTGCGTGAATTGTGCCTGGTAGAAGAAAAAAAATGGCTTGGATAAGCCATATCCAGCTGAAATATTTCATTTGTTTTTATCTGAAACAGAAAATCTTTTACCAGAAGGAAAAATGCAAGTTGTTGACAGGTAATTCGGATAGCTGTTAGACAGCTACCCAGCATGGTTCGTGACTCGGATGTGGGCCGAATGTGAACCGGGAATCGACTGATAGGTTAATAGCGTGCGTCTTTTGGTTTTCCACCTTTAGGCCAATCCTGGAGTTTTTTTGCAAAATCCGGGCGAGGTTGTCGGGTAAAGTACAGTGCTACATCAAAGGCCTCTTGATCGGTTAATGTGTTGCCTTGTCCAAGGGGCATGTTGGCTTTGGTAAACGCAGCTGCTGTATTTAGTCTGGCCATGCCAGCAGCGATATTAAAGGATTTGTCTCCCCAAAGTGCAGGAAAAATTACTTCGCCGTTTGGCGCATATTGCCCTTCCCCGTCTGGCTGATGACAAATAGCGCATTTGTCAGCATAAACTTTTTTTCCTCTTTCCATATCTGGAGGTTGCGGCGCAGTAATTCTGATAAAACCGCGACCCTCTACATCCACGCCAGTTGGGACATCTTTTGATAACCAATGCATGTAGGCGAGAATGGCAAGCATTTCATTACTATCGTAAGGTAGTGCTTTGCCGTTCAGCGAGCGCTCAAAGCAATCGTTAATCCGGTCTTGCAAAGAATTGATTTTAGCGTTTCTGGCACGGTACTCAGGGAATGTTCCCCAGATTCCGACCCAGGGTGCGGCATTGGGTTGGCGACCGCCATTGAGATGACAGCTTGTACAGTTCAATGCGCTCCCTGAATTATTTTTTAGCAACAGTGATGTCTGAAACAGGAGCTTCTGACCCAGACGAATGGCATCTCCTTGCGGGCCAGCAGGAATGGTGGACTCATCAGGGGGATTAAAAGCTGCCTTTTCTACAGCGGGTGGCTGAGCGACAGCGCTACCTGCACCCAGCCATAATAGAAGTAATAAATGATACATTTTCATTGGGTCTCCTTTAGCAACTATTACAATTTCCACCGAGCTCTAAAAATGCTGACTGATCAAGATGTATGGTGTTGTGATGAAAATTGAAAAGAATAGCATACTCTTATGGAACCGGATTTCAGCCATCTTGACTGCGTTTCTAACTTATTCAGCTTTTCCTCTGCTACTTGCCAACCGGATTGTCGGTGTCATCTTTTGGATAGTTGCTGCGGTCTGTGGTCAAATATTTCGGGATATTTCGCAGAGAGAACAACCTTAAACAAAAGTATATTTGTTCTTTGTTTGATCGCAGGACCTTTTGCTGCTTTACCTTGATATTGGATTAGCACTCGATGGATGAGAGTGCTAAAATATGCTTGTTGATTTTGTATTCCGCAGTATTCATTCGGAAATCAGGAGGAAAGTATATGAGTGAGATTTTAACTTTACCGGTAATAAATGGAGGGAATCTGGAGAGCTACATTCATGCAGCCAACAGTTTTCCTGTTTTATCACGGGAAGAAGAAATATCGCTGGCTAAAAAAATGCAGGAAGATGGGAATATCCATGCGGCGCATCAACTGGTACTTTCTCACTTGCGTACAGTTGTGACGATTGCACGTGGTTATCTGGGTTATGGGTTGCCGCATGCTGATTTGATACAAGAGGGTAATATCGGCTTGATGAAGGCTGTTAGACGTTTTGATACGGAACGTGGTGTTCGCCTGATATCCTTTGCAATTCACTGGATCAAAGCGGAAATTCATGAATTCATCATGCGCAACTGGAGGTTGGTCAAGATTGCCACTACCAAACCACAGAGAAAGCTTTTTTTCAATCTGCGTAGCATGAAAAAAGGGCTGGATACGATGAATCAGGCAGAGGTTGCGACCATAGCAGAGCAACTGGGCGTTAAGGTGGAAGAAGTTGTCGAGATGGAAACACGCTTTAGTGGTCGGGATATTTCGCTTGAACCGCTAACGGACAGTGACGAAGAGGATTTCAGCCCGATTGCCTATCTGACAGATGGATCAGATCCGTCCAGAGAGCTGGAAAAAGAACAGCTGGAGCAGTTGACGCATACGAAACTGAAAAATTCACTGGATAGCCTGGATGAGCGCAGTCGTCGTATTATTGAAGCGCGCTGGCTGCGGGAAGATAAGACCGCAACCTTGCATGAACTGGCTGAAGAATTGGGTATTTCTGCCGAACGGGTACGCCAGATTGAAGCCAGGGCCATGAAGAAAATGCGGGCTGAAATAGCTATTTAACAACTACTTTATGCAATCTCCTGATGGATGGCTGTGTTGCTTGCGGTCATCAATTTTTTAATGCAGTTATCCATTTTTTGTATAGACGATCCGCAACTGATTGCAATGCCATAATACGCTCCTCCAGGTTCGTCTGAATTTCCTCACTACTACTGACAGCGGGATTTTCATGGTTATGCAGCAGCTTATCAGCATTCGCTTTGCACCATGCTTTGACCATCGTCGCTGTCATTTCAATGTGACACTGCATACCCAGATGGATGCCTAGTGCAAAAGCCTGATTGGGACAATAAGGGCTGGACAGCAGTCGCATAGCATTTGCCGGTATGCTGAAGGTTTCACCGTGCCAGTGAAAGGCATCAAATTCTGAAAGATCGCTGCCAAACCAATCCTGTGCAATAGGTGTGCTTTCTTCAATACGGACTTGTCCCCAGCCAATTTCCTTAACCGGATTACTTGTTACGATACCCCCGAGAGCAGTTGATAGCAGTTGCCCGCCCAGGCAATGGCCCAGCACCGGGATATCAGCAGCTACCGCCTGCCTGATGAGTGATAATACCGAATTGATCCAGGGTAGATCATCATGCACACTCATTGGCCCGCCCATCAATACCAAGCCACTGTATTCCCTTGGGTTATTCGGAGGCCGCGTTCCTTTATCCAGGCAGATGAGCTGCCAGGGAATATGATGGTGATCAAGAAATGTGGCAAAATAGCCGGGCCCTTCAAGCGGGAAAAACCTGAGAATTGCGACGGGTTTCATTAACAATATCCTTCCTGGAATAAATGAACGGATTTCACTGTTCTCTTTCGGGTATTTTGCTTTGTTCAGTAGCGTATGAATTGTACGGTTTTCCGGGCTTTTACGGGTGGAGGCTTTTATGGGCCGCCATGTGATAACCGCTTCCTGTTGCCATATATTGGTAGTTTGCACTGCCTGATAACAGGGTTTTCAGGTCGCCATCCAGGTATTTCGGGGTAATCTGATTTTTATTTATTCTACTTTGATATATCAATAGTGATGGCCTTTAAAAACCATGATTTTAGTGATCTGGTTCGATTGGAACAGCTGCGGCATATTGAAACCGGTCAGGCAAAGACGCTTTCCTATGCGGGTGTTGCCAATATGGAATCGTATCCTGTTGCTGGTTTTAGTTACGCAGCTTTTCTGGAAAGACTGCTGAATCGTGCCCATCATCTGATTCACGATAATCACCTGGACGATATTCTCCAACAGCCAGAGAAACTGTTTGTGCGCGCTGGCAGAATCATTCTGGTTCTGGCAACAATTCTTGGTGGACTGGCAGCAATTAATGCAACCAGTGATTCTTCAACGCTGAATATTTACTGGCTGCTGGTTGTGCTACTTGGATTCAATTTTTTCTCGATGCTGCTGTGGAGTGCGGGAATTACGCTGGGTATTCAAGGGTTAAGTTCAGGTATTGCTGCACAATTGGCGCGCTGGCTACCCTTCCAGTTTAAGAAAAAGGAGAGGGATTCTATTGGCATGCTTGCTGCGCATGCCTGGTGGGAAACCTGTCTATTCGGCAGGGTGGGTAAGTGGCGAATCAGTATGCTGACTCACCAGTTCTGGCTGATTTATCTGCTTGCAGGGATGGGAACGCTAATTTTGCTGATGTTGGCAAAACAGTACGATTTTGTTTGGGGGACAACGTTATTGCCGGAAAACAGTCTGCCTGAACTTACCCGGCTTCTGGCTGTTCCCATGGAATTGATCGGTCTGGCTTCTCCTGACAATCAGCAGATCGCAGCCAGCCGGATTGGGGCAGGTATGCAAGATGCTTCGATCAGAAACGCCTGGGCGGAATTTTTGGTGGGGGCACTGATTGTTTATGGGGTGTTGCCTAGGATAGTGCTGGTTTTGTTCACATTTTTAATGCTGAAATTATCGGAGTATCGCTATAAGCTGGATTTATATCTGCCCTACTATGTCACGTTGAGGCAGAGCCTGATTGCAAATGAATTTATGGCGAGTGTGATCGACCGCGATCCAGGAGTCGCTCAAGAGCAGCCGGTGCAAATTGCTCGTGAAGGGCACAATCGGCATTTGCCGGAGGAGGCATTGGTGATCGGCATTGAACTGGATAATCACATCATCTGGCCGAAAGGAATGGTTTGCCAGGAAAATGTGACAGATCAGGAAACATTTATGCGGACAGTGGAGATGATCAAAAAGTCCAGATATTCCTTGCTCATTGGCGTGGCAGCGCATCGGCTGCCTGATCGCGGGGTGCAACGGATCATAAAAAAGCTGACTGCATTGGCATCTGGCCAGATCTGGCTGGTTTTACTGCAAAATAATGCTGCTATTCCAATTACGGAGTCACGTAAACAAGCCTGGTTCCGGTTGGCGCAAGCTAGCGCAATTCCGGCCGAACATGTTCTTTCCTGATGACGATCCATTTTGATATGAAAGCAAGCGGGGGAGCTGGAGGACAAGGCGCACCACTTCTGGAGATTGCTGTTGTTGGCCATACCAATACAGGAAAAACCTCACTGATTCGTACCTTGTTGCGTAGTACCAGCTTTGGTAAGGTTGAAGATGCTGCCGGCTCAACTCGGCATGTTGAGCGAGCGACTATCTTTGCCGGTAGCGAAGCGGTGTTGAATCTGCATGACACACCCGGGATTGAGGATGTGTATGCGTTGCAGGACGAGCTGCAAACAATCGCTTCCAGGAATAAACGTTTAACCCCATATGAACAACTGGAGAAATTTGTATTAGCCACTTCTCTCAATGACCCACTGGAGCAGGAGGCCAAGGTTATTCGGCAGATATTGCGCAGCGATGTCCTGTTGTATGTGATTGATGTGCGTGAGCCCGTACTGGAAAAATACCTCATCGAAATCGAGATACTTGGTAAAGCAATAAAACCCATCATCCCGATATTTAACTTTACTGCTGCGTATCGGGCTGAGCTTGATCTGTGGAGAAAAAAACTGGCGGCATTCAACATCTACGCCTCACTTGAGCTGGATACTGTTGCATTTGCTTTTGAGGCGGAAAAGCGTTTGTATCAGAAAATACAAAGCCTACTGGAAATACACTATACCCGTCTGCAACGCCTGATTGACCACCGTGCACGAATATGGAACCAGCTTTGCATATCTGCCGCCAGACGGATTGCCGGATTGATCATTACTGCGGCCTGTTACCGGGAGCCGACCGGTGATGACCGGAATTCGGTGGATACATCTTCGGCGGCGATAAGATTGCAGGATTTTGTGCGTCAGGTAGAGCAAAATTGCCTGACCGACTTGCTGAAGATGTTTAATTTCACAGACAAGGATGTCGCTCTGCAAAAGATACCGGTGCAAAATGGATATTGGCAGCTTGATCTGTTTGCCCCCGGCATACTAAAGGCTTATGGTCTGGATATTGGCAGTGCTGCGCTAAAAGGTGCGGCTGCCGGAGCTGGAATCGACCTGATGACCGGGGGATTGAGTCTTGGCACTGCCAGTATATTGGGCGCAATTGCGGGCACTGGTTGGTCTACATTCAGGCGCTATGGCAAGGAGATTCAGGCAAAGTTCCAGGGAACTCGATGGTTGTGTGTGGATGACAACACATTACAGTTATTGTATCTGCGTCAGCATCAGCTGCTGGACAAGCTTATGAACCGGGGCCATGCTGCTCGCCATATTGATCAGGTAGATCAACAACCGGAGCGTGGTGATCCACCTGATGGATGGCGTGGAATGATTGATATACTCAGGCAGAACCCTGCCTGGAGCGGATTATTAAGCCTTCACAACCATGATGATCAGTATCGTTTGATTGAAAAAAATCTGGTTGATGCGCTATTAAACTCAAAATGATGAATCCTATTTTTGTTCAACAGGATAAAACAAGTTTATTGCTTCGATCGGGTGCCTGGTTCCCGGTGGGGCATAAGCGCCGTATTCTGACAGTTCTGTCGGTGAGGTATAACCTACAACTGGCTCGAGATCGGCCAGCCGCATTCCTTGTCTGATCAAATAGAGAATATAGGTCTGCCGTAGTGTTTCAGCAGAAATCCGGCTGGTTATCAGCAGATCGGCATCAATTTGCAGGCAGGTCAGCAACGCTTCCAAGTCTTCCCGATTCAACCGATTCCCGGCGGGATCAGTCAAGCAATAGCCATATTTACTGTAGAGTGCAGCCAGAGCAGGGTGTAGAGGGATTGTTCTGGTGAATATATTTTTAATCGTGAGTAAGTTGTTTTCTAGATCAACATCATCATTTTGCAGGTTTGCGATTTCATCAGGTGTCAGGCCACTTAGCAGAAAGATAAGTAGCTGTTTTTCCTTGGCGTTTGCCGCGTGGAACAGTTCATCAATTTGCCGGGGCGTATATTCATCTATTTTGATGTGCTCCAGTGCCTGTACAGGTTCTCGAAGCAGATTTGCAGGCGCTGATGGCGGTATGCTAAGAGCGCTGTGAGGTAAATTACTCTGATTGTGAAGATGAATGTCGGACAGGTGAATGGCCAGTTTCTCCTGTTCTTTATGCATCAGGAATTCAAAAATCCAGATGGCAACTAGGCCCAGCAGCAAGGATGCCAGTGTCACAATCATGGCATTCCATAAATAGTCCGGCCTGATTGGATGATGAGGTAAAAAAGCTCGTTCGATAACATCAACATAGGGATATCTCCCGGTGTGCTGTGCTTCAACCTGAGCCAGTCTTGATTGTGTGTCCCGATAGAGTTGCTCCAGCTCTTCCAGATCAGATTTTAATGCATCATGTTCGGTGAAGCGGGCAGTAAACTCGGCTGCTTTTTGTCTATGCTGGTCCAGTTGCTCTTGTATCGAGTGAGTAGCTTGTAGAGCAGCGGCATAGTTCTGTTCAGCTTCACTGATGACTACAGATTGCCCTTTATGGCGGATCTGCTGAATTTCATCATCCAGTGCCCGCAACTTGTCCGGGATGACCTTGAGGGAAGGAGTTAAGGCCATATACTCACGGGTATATTGCCGATCAAGCTCTTCCAGCTGCTCCCTTAATTCCTGGGCACGTTTTTCGAGTGCGCTCAGTGTGCGGGTATCTTCAGTGGGTACAACAACCTGCCCTCGTTCAATCGACTTTCTGATAGTGTCGAGTCGTGCTTTTGCCTTGACTTCTTCCTCACTGGCTTTGTTCAACGAGTCGGTCAGACCCTTGAGACGTGCCAGTGCTTCATTATCCTGCCGTTCGGTTGTAATAATTTCGTTATGTTTTCTAAACTGCTCAAGCTCAAGTCTTTTTTGTTCAATTTTTGCAGTTAGTGCGGCCAGTTCTTCCTGCATCATTTGTATTGTTGAGCCTTTGGATCGGGCAACTTCTTCCGCCCGTGCATCCAGATAGACATCGATCCAGGTATTGATCAGGTGTGGGAGCAGGGCAGGATCATCTCCTTCGGCAACCATTTCGACCAGATTAGTATCGGTTATTGGCCGAACATCCAGCATGTCGCGAATGGTTGCGGGTGTCAGATCAACGCCTGCTTCGGTGTCACTTCCTTTGCGCAGACGGCTTGCTGTTTCAGTTAATAGCTCTGGGCCAAGGAGAACCTGCTTTTGAATGGTGACATGCTGAATATCTGCTTCCCTGCTTGCTTGATCAATCGCTGTTTTGGCGACTGTCAGCAAAGTGGCGTAACTCTGGTAAATTGCCGGTTGCAAAAAAACAACGCCGAGAGAAAGTAACAGGCAAGATAGAAAAACTACGGTAAAGATTACCAGTCTGGTGGGCTTAAGTTGAGCAAGGTGATTTATGAAAGAGCGAGCCCTTTCTGCGATAGACATGGTATTTTCCAGTTGAGGGCTCTCTGTTTTCATAATTTTTCCAGCACCAAAAGTTAGATTCGGAGATAAGCCGAGATCAGAGATAAACCTTTAATCGTAGTCTTCAATTTTTTTCTGTTAAATATAGGGGTGCCGAGCATACGATTGCATACAATCTGAAAATGACTGCTCGCCAGCATCCTTTCCCGGATCGTAGTTGTTATTACTGTAAGACACAGCACTTTAATTCACAATAGCCTTATTGAAATAGGGTGTTACAAAATACTAGCCGCTGTTTCTTAGCCCGGTGGCCACGCCGTTGATGGTCAGATGTATTGCGCGCCGGATCGCATCATCATCATCCCCTGAGCGATAGCGGCGAAGGAGTTCTACTTGAAGATGATTCATCGGATCAATATAGGGTGTGCGGATCCGGATGCTGCGCGCCAGTGTGGGATTGTCCTGTAGAAGTTCGGTATGCCCGGTGATGGCAAACAGCCATTTCACACAAAGTTCCCATTCTGTCCGGATGGCAGTGAAGACATACTGACGTAATTCAGAATCAGTAACCAGCTCTGCGTAGCGTGAGGCAATGCCCAGATCACTCTTGGCCAGCACCATATCCATATTGGAAAGCAAGGTTTGAAAGAATGGCCAGGTGCGGTACATTTCCTGCATCTGTGTCAATACCTCCTGCGTATTTCCGGCCTGTTGTACAAAATTCTCGACAGCGGTGCCGAATCCATACCAGCCAGGGATCATAGTGCGGTTCAGGCTCCAGCTGAAAACCCAGGGGATGGTGCGCAGATCCTCTATTTTATTGGAGGGTTTACGCGAAGTCGGGCGACTGCCAATATGCAGGCCGGCAATTTCACGGATGGGTGTGGATTCCTGAAAAAACTGTGTGAAATTAGGTGTTTTATAGACCAGATCGCGATAGGCTGCACACGCGCTGGCAGACAGCTCTTCCATAATCTGATAGTACTGTGGTGTATGGCAGTGGATAGCACCACGATCAAGCAAGGTAGATTCAATGGTGGCAGCCACTAGCGTTTCAAGATTACGCCGCCCGATTTCAGGATCTGTATATTTGCTGGCAATGACTTCTCCCTGCTCGGTCAATCTGATCTGGCCATTAACGCTGCCAGGAGGCTGTGCAAGTATTCCCTGATAGCTGGGGCCGCCGCCGCGTCCCACCGTACCACCGCGCCCGTGAAACAGGCGCAGTCGTACTCCGTGACGGTTAAATACCTTGGTGAGTTCGACTTCAGCTTTGTGTATTTCCCAGTTGGAGGTAACAAATCCGCCATCCTTGTTGCTGTCCGAGTAACCCAGCATAACTTCTTGCAAGTTACTCCTGGACTGCAACATTTTGCGATATTCGGGCAGAGAAAACAGTTCTTCCATGACATTGGCACAACCGCGCAGATCATCGATTGTTTCAAACAACGGGATGATGTTTACAGTCGATCGCGCAGCTTCGCCAAACTGTACCAGTCCGGCTTCTTTCAGCAGCAGCGCCGCTTCCAGTATGTGGATGACCCCGGTTGCCATGGAGATAATATAGTTAGGCAGTGCGATATGGCCAAAGCGACGCTGGATTTCAGCGGCCATTCTCAAGATTCGCAACTCGCCCTGTGTAATATCAGAATAATCAGACAAGGATGAGACCAGCGGATGTGAACGCTTGAGTTCGGCCAGAAGCCATTCAGCGCGTTCCGATCGAGGCAAATCAGGATAGTTCCGGTTATCCTGAACGTTTTTTTCATATAATTCGGACACAACCTGCTCGTGGATCTTGCTATGTTGACGCATATCCAGCGATGCGAGGTGAAATCCGAATACATCTACCGCACGGCGCAGATCGCGTATGGCGCCTTGAGCCAGCTTGTTTGATTGGTGTTGTTTCAGGGAACGAATAACGATATCAAGATCATGTACGAACTCGGCGCTGTCAGCATACGGTTCTGCCGTATTTTCCTGGTATTGCCGGCCAACGTGGGGGCTTAAGTACCTGCTGGTTGCGATTAAGCGCGCATGCATACCGAGAAAAACGCGCCGGTAGGGTTCGTCAATCCTGCTGGCCGGCAAGCCGGGTGCAGTCGAAGCCAGCCCTTCCAGTTCGCTGGTTACTTTGATCAGACGTTCAGTCAGACTCATAGCCTGACCGATTTTTTCTACTTCCTCGATATAATAATCAAGTATCAATGCCGAATGTCGTTCGGCGGCATGCAGCATAATCTGATGGGTGACAAAGGGATTTCCATCCCGATCCCCCCCAATCCAGCTGCCAATCCGTAAAAATGAGGCAATACGTGGCGCCGCCTTGTCCATGTGACGTTCCAGGATATCTTCAATCTTGGCATAGATATAAGGAATCTGCCTGAGAAAGGTGTAGTGGTAATAGATCAGGCCGTTTTCGATTTCGTCTTGTACTGTCAGCCTGACTGAGCGCAGCACCCGGGTTTGCCACAGTGTCTGGATAGCGGAGCGCAAATCTTCCTCATTGTGGCGCAGTTCATTGGGAGTGAGTTGAGTGCGATCCCGCTCCTTGAGCAGACGTTGTATCTTCAGCTGATAATCCAGAATACTGCGCCGCTGTACTTCAGTAGGGTGAGCTGTTAATACCGGAGAGATGAGCGCCCCGGCAAAGAAATTTTCCAGTTGTTGTGTATTGATTCCTTTTGCTGCCACACGTTCCAGAGCTAACGTAACACTGCCGTCTTGGGGCGGGGAGCCTGCGCGCAGATGAGCGCGGCGACGGCGGTTATGATGCAGATCTTCAGCGATGTTCGAAAGTAGCGAAAAATAGCTGAATGCCCGGACAACAGCTGTAGTTTCCTTGTGGCTGAGATGATTGAGTATGGTATCTAGCTCTTTTCCTGCCTCTTCATCCTGTTCGCGGCGAAAGCGCACAGCGGTCTGACGAATGGTTTCGACCAGATCAAACATTGGCTCTCCTTCCAGCTCTCGTATCGTGTCACCCAGCATGCGCCCCAGCAAACGAATATCTTCCCGTAGCGGATGGTCTTTTTCGAGGGATGTGTCTTTTTCAGGAACAATATTTGCTAGGGTATTCAGACTCATTGTTGTGTGTCTCCTGTAATCATGAGCTCGGGTGTCGCCGGGATAAAATGCAGTTATTTGCCATCATCCGTACCGGGGTCGCCCGTGCTAGAATGGCGGCATTGCTTCAAAATCAGATTCTTATTATGTCTAGTCCTGAAAAAATTGTTATTGCGTCACGCGAGAGCCAGCTCGCTTTATGGCAGGCAAATTTCATTCGAAGTCGTCTGCTTGAATTATACCCGCAAACTGATGTCACCATACTTGGCATGACGACCAGGGGGGATCAGATTTTGGATGTTTCCCTGTCAAAAATCGGTGGCAAGGGGCTTTTTATCAAGGAGCTTGAACTGGCTCTGGAAGACGGCCGTGCGGATATCGCGGTGCATTCCATGAAGGATGTGCCGATGATTGTTCCACCTGGATTCAGGCTGGCCGCCATCACGGAGCGTGAAGATCCGCGTGATGCATTTGTTTCCAATGATTTTACCAGCCTGGAAGAATTGCCCGCCGGAAGCGTGGTAGGGACTTCCAGTTTGCGGCGAGAATCCCAGTTACGGGCACATTTCCCGCATCTGCAAGTGCGCCCGTTGCGTGGTAACGTGCAAACGCGACTGCGGAAACTGGATGAGGGGGAGTACAGTGCAATCATTCTGGCTGCAGCCGGACTGAAACGGCTGGAGCTGGGATATCGCATCAGTATGCTGTTGCCACCCGAGCTGAGTCTTCCGGCAGTTGGGCAGGGTGCGTTGGGTATCGAGTGTCGCGATAATGATCCTGATATGGTGGAGTGGATGAAGCCACTACACCACGCCACAACTGCTTATTGTGTGGAGGCAGAACGTGCCATGAGCCGTGTGTTGGGAGGCAGCTGCCAAGTGCCGTTGGGTGGCTTTGCTGAAATTTTTGAAGGGGTGTTGACGCTGCGTGGTTTTGTGGCCACCCCTGACGGATCAAAAATAATCGCAGATAAATTATGTGGCAAGCCGGAATCAGGAGAACGGGTGGGTGAGCAATTGGCGCAAAACCTGAAAATGCACGGTGCGGAAGAGATTCTTGCCGCACTGGCCTGAGATGTGATCGGGGCGGATATTGGTTCTTGATCGGTTAACCGGTAAAAGTATTCTGATTACTCGCCCTGTGCATCAGGCGGGTAATCTGGCTGCACGAATCAAGGAATTGGGCGGAGAGCCATGGTTGTTTCCCGTGCTGGAAATTTCTGATAGCGAAAACAAGCAACCGTTACTGGATATGATTGCGCGGCTTGATGATTTTGATCTGGCTGTTTTTGTCAGCCCGAATGCGGTGGAAAGAGTTATGCCACTGGTTCATGCAGAGCGCCGCTGGCCTGAGCATGTGCGTGTTGCAACCGTGGGCAAGGGGACTGCCCGGGCGCTTGAACATCATGGTATTCCCATCGTTATTGTTCCAGAAGATGGTTCTGATAGCGAAGCCTTGTTGCGCGTGCCACAACTACAGATTATGCAGGGCAAGCGCATCATAATTTTTCGCGGTAATGGTGGGCGGAAACTGCTTGGGGATACGCTACGTGATCGTGGTGCCAGTGTTGACTATGTTGAATGCTATCGTCGCCACCGGCCGGAGGTAGATCCCTTACCGTTGCTGAAATACTGGCGTGATAATGGGATCCAGGCAGTAGTCATCAGCAGTAGTGAAGGTCTGGATAATTTATTTGACATGATCGGTAAAACAGGCCAACAATTGCTCAGAGCTACCACCGTGTTTACGGCACATGACCGGATTGAGTGCAAGGCAAGGGAGTTGGATATCAGAAAAATATACCGTACTCCTCTCGGAGATGAAGGGACTGTGCAAGGTTTGCTGGAGTACTTCGAAAAAATACAGTCACATTGATAGCATCCGATCATATGAATAAGTACACGCAGATTTCGACTCCCGGATCAGCTCGCCGTTTGGCTGTTTTCATACTGATGATCCTGTTGATTGCAGTGGCTGCCATGCTGTGGAAATGGGCTGGAAAACAAGGGTATATCTCCACAGTGGAGCACTCCCTGGCAACATATTTGGCTGATGCCGATATCTTTAGCAGTCGTTCACGCACAATGCTTGCCGAGCTTGAGCTTGAAAAAGCAGAAATCGAGCAGCGCTTAAATCATCTGGAAGAAAGATTGCAGGCTACCCGTGAATCTCCTGTGTCTGTTGAAGTTGGCAAACTGTCTGACGATGACAGTAATCATACGGGTGTCTGGATGCTGGGTGCGATCGAACGTCTTATTGTTTCGGCTGATCGTTATCTGCGGATGACGGGTGATGTGCGTTCTGCACTTGACTCACTGGAATATGCGCAAGAACTGCTGCAATCTGCCGATGAAGTCCCTGGTTCATCAAAATTAAATGAGATGTTGGCAGGGAATATTGAACGGCTTGAAGTACTGGCTACTGTGGATATCCAGAGGATTAATCGGGATATTACGGAGCTTGCCGCACAGATTGATAATCTTCCTCTGATGATGGATGTCAATCTGATAGAGATTGATTTACTGGAGAAACAAGATACAGCTGAGCCACGTTTATGGCATCGTTATCTGCTTGAAATCGAAAAAGATCTCAGCCGGTTGATCAAAATTGAAAAAATAAATGATTCGGGAACGTCATTATTATCGCCTTCTCAGATTCATCTTCTAAAAGAAAATATCAATCTGCAATTGATGCAGGCACGTCTTGCCTTATTAATTCGGGATGAAGATAATTTTCGCGCTGCTGTGAAAACTGCAACGGATTGGACGCAGCAGTATTTTAATACAGAGGCTCAGTCAGTCAGAGATGTTCTGGAGGAGCTGGAGAGGTTGGCCAGTATTAACATCGGATCACAGTTGCCGAATCTGGGAGAAATTTTGGGAATTGTGTACCACGATCAACTCATGCTGAAAGGAGAGGGTGAATGAAACTGGTGTTATGGGTACTGGCATTATTCGCATCAGCGACAGCTATCGTATTGGCTGCGTACTACAACACGGGTTCGGTTTTATTTACCGTGCCACCTTACAAGATTGAGCTTGCGTTCAACACGTTTATCATAATGGTGCTGTCAGTTTTTACCGTATTTTATATGCTCCTGCGGATACTGTCCGGATTGTCCGGTATAAACAGGCGGTTACGAGCAAAAAAAGCCGAGCAGCTGACATGGTCTGGTGTGAAGGCATTTTTTGAAGCGCGTTACGACCAGGCAATGGAACTTTCGGAAAGGGCCTTCAAGCTCGCTGATACACAAACGACCAAGGTCTTGAATGCTGTTGTTGCAGCTCGATCGGCTCATCAGCAGAGGAATTATTTACGACGTGATCATTTACTGGCTGCTGCCAGGGAGCAGGCTCCTGCGGGCAGAGTGCTGACGTTGATTACCGAAGCAGAATTGTTTCTGGATGAAGGGCGTTATCATGATGCGTTGACAGCTTTACAATCAATTTATTCATTCGGTGGTTTGCAAAGTACTGCGGTACTTTTACTGGAGCTAAAAGCTCAACAGATGGCTGGAAACTGGGATTCTGTACTGGAATTAACTGAAGTGTTGTCAAATCGCTCATCTGTTGATAGAGCACATGTGGATGAATTGCGGCACCGGGCACACTTGGAAAATATCAAAAAAAATACAAAAGATATTGTTTTACTGAAGAAATACTGGGGAACCCTGCCATGGCAGGAAAAAACTGATGGCAGGATTGCAGTAGCGGCTGCTCGCGCGTTAATGGCTCAGGGAGATAATGTTGCTGCACAAAAAATTATTGAAAATGGCCTGGATGCCGGGCTGTATCCAGAGCTAGTTGCATTATATGCAGATTGCCAAAGTGGTATAGTCAGCTGGCAAATACAACGAGCAGAAAGCTGGCTCGTGAAGTATCCGAACAATGCTGATTTATTGCTGGCGCTGGGGCGGCTTTGTACTTACGGGGAGTTATGGGGTAAAGCGCAAAACTACCTTGAAGCAAGTTTATCAATTGAGCCAGGATATCCGGCACATCTTGCATTGGCTCAGTTATTTGAGAAGCTGGGCAAGCAAGAGGCAGCAAGCGAACATTATCGCAAGGGGCTAGATTTTGCGCTCAAGCAGATTAGCTCGGCTTGATTCGTGTCAAGTTTCTGCCGGTTTTGAGGGGATGAAGGCATCAGAGAAAAAATTCCCTTCTTGTAAATTTCGCTGACTGGTAAAGCTGTCAAAGGCAGCCTTTACCATGGCAGGAGCGCCACAGGCATAAACCTGGCAATCCGACAATGTATTCATATCTTCCATAACGGCCTGATGCACCAAGCCGGTTTTTCCTTGCCAGTTATCAGTTAAAAGTGGTTCGGATAATACCGGGATATAATTGAAGTTTCCGTTTTCTTCTTCCCATTTTCTTGCCAGATCATTCAGGTAGAGACCGTCCCCGGTGCGAGCTCCCCAGTATAGTTTTATTTTGTTGTGTTTGAAGCGGGTGTTCTCCGTATAAAAGAGATGTTCCAGCATGCTTTTAACAGGGGCAAAGCCGGTGCCTCCTGCTAGAAAGATAATGGGAGTATCATTTTTGGGGGTGTCATGAAGAAAGAATGACCCCAAAGGCCCTTCAAACCGAAGAATATCTTTTTCCTTCATGTGAGAAAAGACATATTCAGAAAATACTCCACCGGTATAATTGCGTGTATGTAACTGTAGAAATTCATCATTCCCAGGGGCGTTAGCCAGGGAGAAGCTACGACGCTGACCATCCTTCATTAGGATGTCGATGTACTGCCCCGGCAAAAATTGCAACCGTTCATTTGCAGGCAATTTCAGATAAATAATCATGACGTCGGATGCTACATGTTCCAGCTTATGTACCCGGCAGGGCATGGTACGAATCCTGATATCCTTGACTGCTTCTATTTCCTGGCACTCAATTTCCAGATCAGAAAGGGGCTTGGCGCAACAAAAAAGTGCCAACTGCTGTTCTTTTTCCTGTTCTGTCAACGCTTCTTCGCTATAAGCGCCATAATCAACAATCCCTTGTATAATTTTCCCCTTGCAGGTGCCGCATGATCCGTTACGGCAGCCGTAAGGTAAAGACAGCCCATAACGCAAAGCTGCTTCAAGGATCGTCTCGGTTGGTTCGGTCGTGATGATACGGCCACTTGGCCTGAAAGTAATACGGTAAGACTCCATTGGGGAGATATAGCTAACAAATATTGGTTATGAAAAATAAGTTGCTAATTGTGGGATGCGGTGATATTGCTTCAAGAGCGGCCAATCTGCTCGGACAGTGCTATCGACTGTTTGGTTTATGTCGCAAAATTGAAAATTTCGATCATTTACGCACATTGGGTATCACGCCAATAGCGGGTGATCTGGATCAGCCTGCAAGCCTTGAAAGAATGGCGGGAGTTGCTGCTCATTCAGTCTTGCATCTTGCCCCGCCTCCAGGTCATGGCAAGCGTGATACACGTACATTACACTTGTTGTCTGCACTTTCCCGGCGGCAATCAAACACAAAAAAAAGAATACTACCACAACAGCTGATCTATATCAGTACCAGCGGGGTTTATGGGGATTGCAGTGGTAACCGGGTTAATGAAAGTTACCCGGCAAATCCGAGAAATGATCGCGCCTATCGGCGGCTAGATGCTGAACAACAAATCAGAAATTGGGGGAGGCGTAATGGGGTGCGAGTATCTATTTTGCGCGTACCGGGGATTTATGCGCACAACCGACTTCCGCTTGAACGTTTGCGCCAGGGTACCCCCGCTTTGTTGCCAGCCGAGGATAGTTATACGAATCATATCCATGCTGATGATCTGGCACGCATTATTGTGGCTGCCCTGCGTTTTGGTAAACCAAGCAGAATCTATCATGCCAGTGATGATTCCTGTCTGAAAATGGGAGAATATTTTGATCTGGTAGCGAATCATTTTGATTTGCCCGACACAAGAAAAATTACCCGTCAGGAAGCCAGAGAGACGCTCTCTCCAAGCCTGTTATCTTTCATGCTGGAATCAAGGCGTTTAACCAATGATCGTATCAAACGCGAATTGCAAGTCCAGTTACGCTACCCGACTGTAGGATCTTGCCTGGCAGAGATAGAAAAAATACCAGTTAAATAATTCTGAACTTTCTGCCGTAGTAACTATGATCCAGATCGGTAAGATAAAAGGAAATTGGCATGGTAACTATTGCGACATCAGAAAAGAAAGTCAAAGAATTCAATTTTTTGTGGGAAGGAAAAGATAAAACCGGAAGGGCGATTAAAGGCGAAATGCGTGCGGCTGGTACTGTTGTAGTGACCTCTACACTGCGTAAACAAGGTGTCAGAGTAACAAAAATTACCAAAGCCAGGGCGGGTGGAAAAATTACCGATAAGGATATTACGCTGTTTACACGCCAACTTGCGACGATGATGAAATCGGGAGTGCCTTTGCTGCAAGCCTTTGATATTGTAGGCAAGGGACACAGTAATCGTGCAGTCGGGAAACTACTGATGGATATCAAATCAGAAGTGGAAACAGGCAGCAGTCTGGCCAATGCATTCAAAAAACATCCACTTTATTTTGACTCCCTATTTTGTAACCTGGTGGCAGCGGGGGAAGCTGCTGGTATTCTGGATAACCTACTTGACAGATTGGCTACCTATAAGGAAAAGATTCAGGCGATCAAGGGGAAAATAAAATCGGCATTGTTTTATCCTGTTTCAATCATTATGGTTGCTTTCATTATTACCGCAGTAATCATGATATTCGTAATCCCGGCTTTCAAGGAGCTGTTCCAGGGATTTGGTGCTGATCTGCCCGCCCCAACCTTGATGGTCATGACTATTTCTGACTTTTTTGTAGCGTACTGGTGGGCGATTTTTGGAGGCATCGGTGGGGGGCTTTATGTATTTTTTTATACTTGGAAGCGTTCTGCCGCGATGCAGCATGTCATGGATCGATTAGCTCTACGGTTACCAATTTTTGGGGAAGTGATCCGTAAAGCTACGATCGCTCGTTGGTCACGGACACTTTCAACTATGTTTGCTGCTGGTGTTCCTTTGGTTGAGGCACTTAATTCTGTTGCTGGTGCAGCTGGAAACCAGGTGTATTACGAGGCAACAAAAAATATCCAGAACGAAGTCAGTATCGGCAGTAGTCTGGTGGATGCGATGATGGCAACCAGTGTTTTTCCTCCAATGGTGCTGCAGATGGTTTCCATCGGCGAGGAATCAGGCTCGCTTGATGCGATGCTCAGCAAAATTGCAGATTTCTTTGAGGCAGAAGTGGATGATGCAGTGGAGGCGCTTTCCAGTCTGATGGAACCGCTCATCATGGTGGTGCTAGGGACGCTCATTGGCGGCATGGTGGTTGCCATGTATCTGCCTATCTTTAAAATGGGGCAGGTGGTCGGATAACTGGATAGTGTTATTTTCGCAACCGAATCAGGACAGGTAGTGCATGAATATTTTTAATACCCTGCAAGCTTCACCAGCTTTTTTTATTTCATTTGTCTCGCTTATTGGCCTGGTTCTGGGGAGTTTCCTGAATGTAGTAATTTACAGGTTGCCCGTGATGTTAAAACGTGAATGGATGCAACAATGTGCGGAGTTGCGCGGAGAACAGGTAAAAGTGTTGCCGACGTATAACCTGGCTATACCAGGTTCCGGTTGTTCACAGTGTGGTCATAAAATTTCCGCTCTCGAAAATATTCCGATTATCAGCTACCTTCTTTTGCGTGGACACTGTTCAAGTTGCCAGGCTCGTATTCCATTTGATTATCCCCTGGTTGAGGCTCTGACAGCCATTCTAAGTGGTTTTGCTGCGTGGCATTTTGGTTTTAGTGGGATTTTGCTTGCTGCGCTGATTTTTGTTTGGGCAATGATTGTCTTGACATTTATTGATCTGAATACTCAACTTTTGCCAGACAGCATTACACAGCCGCTGTTATGGGCGGGCCTGATCGTGAATCTGCATAATGGTTTTGTGGATATCCATTCAGCTGTTATCGGTGTGGTTGCAGGCTACCTGACACTCTGGAGCGTGTACTGGTTGTTCAAATTGATTACCGGTAAGGAAGGTATGGGGTATGGTGATTTCAAGTTGCTGGCTGCAATCGGTGCCTGGTTGGGCTGGCAATTGTTGCCACTGGTAATTTTGTTTTCTTCTGTGGCGGGGGCTGTTATTGGCACTATCCTGATCCTGGCCGCTAATCGTTCAAAAGGTACGACACTTCCCTTTGGTCCTTATCTGGCAGGAGGGGGATTGATTGCCTTGTTCTGGGGTAATCAGATCAATCAGGCGTACCTGACCATGTTTTGACGCATGGGATTCATTATCGGGCTAACGGGTGGAATTGGCAGTGGCAAGACCAGTGTAGCTGATCTGTTCCAGGAGCTGGGCATTGGAATTATTGATACTGATCACCTGGCGCATGAACTGATCCGACCAGGTGGTAGTGCGATTCAGGCAATTCGTATCGCGTTTGGTGATCATTTTATACTGGAAGATGGTTCATTGAATCGAGTGACCATGCGCGAGCTCGTATTCTTTGATGAAGTGGCGCGGCATAAGCTCGAAGCCATACTTCACCCGCTGATTTATCAGGAAAGCAGGCGACGTCTCCCGTTGATTCAATCCAGTTACGGCATTCTGGTTGTGCCCTTGTTACTGGAGACTGAAGATTATCCCGAACTGATTAATCGTGTGCTGGTAGTTGATTGTCCAGAATCTCTGCAAATTTCCCGTACCATGCAGCGCAGCAAACTGAAGGAACAGGAAGTGCGTGCAGTGATGGCCGCACAGTGCTCACGAGACGAACGCCTTGCTCTGGCTGATGATGTGATTGTCAACGACGCTGACAATCAGTACTTACGGCAACAGGTACGAGTATTGCACCAGAAATATCTTGTGCTTGCTGACAAACACAGCTTTTGAACGATTCTGGTAAGATGCATGTAATTGCAGTTTTCTGCTATGCTTTGAAATTCCTCCGTCATCTTACTTATCGTGATCTGTTACGAATTACCCCTGAATGAACGAATCCGCATGTTGTTGAGACTGGAGGATTTGTTCGACAAAATTGATTTTTTTTCGGCCAGGGACACCTCTTTCGAACACCATGCTGCTCTGGTTGCATTGTTTGAAATTCTTGATGTTACCAGCAGATCTGATCTTAAGTCGGATCTACTGCAGGAACTGGATAAACAGCGAGCCATGCTGGAAGGTTTGCAAGATAACCCGGACGTATCAGAAAAAGCACTCATTCATATATTGCAGGATATTCGAGCTGCTTTCCGTGGATTGCTTGATATACCAGGCAGGATCGGCGGATATTTGCGGGATGATGAATGGCTGATGAGCGTTAAACAGCGCATGAACATTCCAGGAGGGGCGTGCGAATTTGATTTGCCAGCCTATCATTACTGGCTGAATATGACTCCGGAAGCCCGTAGAGCCGATTTCAAGAACTGGATTGCGCCTCTTGCCCCTATTCGCAGCGGGATCAATATCGTACTGAATATACTGAGAAACAGCGGAACAAAATTTAGTTACCTTGCTGTTAACGGGGTATTCCAGCAGGCTGGTTCAGAGCATCAGGCACATCTTTTGCGCCTGCATATCAGTGATGAAATTTCCTGCATTCCGGAGATCAGTGCTAATAAATTTGCGCTCAATATACGATTTGTTCCCTGGCGATCGGGTCACAAGGCAGAAGTGTATGAAGAAGATGTTCCTTTTGAACTGACCTTCTGCAGTTTATGAGTAGTGGTGTGATTGAATGGAAAGGCGACCAGGTAAATCTCCAACCGTAAACTGTCCCCAATGTGGTGAGATCGTCATCTGGGAAAAATCAAGCAAGTATCGTCCGTTTTGTTCCGAGCGATGCAAATTACTTGATTTAGGATTGTGGGCTACGGATTCCTACCGAATACCAGATGAAGATGAGCCTCAAGAAGATAAGCCTCAAAGCTGATTTTGCATGGTTCCAGATTTGTGTTCCTCAGCAATAAAGAACAATAGGCAGAGTGGGCGATCAGGTTTAGATTGATTTGACGAAAACCTTTGAGCGACGCTGATAGTTGTAGAGATGCTGCTTTGACTGTGGAAGCTGGTCAGGGGTGGTTTCCGAGAAACCACGCTCTACAAACCAGTGAGCGGTACGGGTAGTGAGGACAAATATATGGCGGTAGCCTTGTTTTCTGGCTTGTTCTTCCAGGTGATCAATCAGTATCCGACCAATTCCTGCTTTGCGATATGCGGGATGTACTGCAACGCAGGCTAGTTCGCATGCTTTGTCATCCGGGAAAGGGTAGAGCGCTGCACAGGCAATGATCACGTTGTCATGTTCAATCACTGTAAAACGTTCAATTTCCATTTCCAGTAATTCCCGGCCACGTCTCACCAGAATACCCGTATTTTCCAGTGGTTCGATTAACTGCAGTATGGCGCCGATGTCCTTGATATCAGCCTGACGGATAATTTGCAGCGGATCACGTGTGATCATGCTGCCAACGCCACCGTGCGTGAACAACTCAAGTAACAGAGCGCCATCAGCATGACGGCTGATAAGGTGAACGCGCTCCACTCCCTGTTCGCAGGCATGCAATGCCCATGGCAAATAAAGACGGATATCTTCATTTGGTTGATCTGCTGCAGTATCCATTGCCGCAAGTAGCGCTTTACCCTGTCTGACAGTAAGTTCCTGCAATAACGTATTACCTGATTCTGTCTGTTGCTGGATGCCGGGCGTATCTACCAGAAAAATCAGCTTGTCGGCTCTCAGGGCAATGGCGACTTCAGCGGCAGTATTTTCTACTGTCAGATTAAAAATCTCTCCCGTTGGTGAATAGCCCAGAGGTGAGAGCAGCACGACAACCCCTTGTTTAAGTTGATCGAGGATGGCTGTGGCATTGATACGGCGTACTTCTCCAGTGTATTGCAGATCCACCCCTTCCAAAACACCGATCGGGCGAGCAGTTACGAAATTTCCGCTGGCTACCCGTATGGCAGCATTGGCCATAGGCGAATTAGGCAGCCCCATCGATAGCAGAGCCTCGATTTCAACTCGGACTTTACCGACCGCTTCTTTCACATATTGCAGTGTAGTGATATCGGTAACACGCATACCTTGTACGTAACTTATTTCCTGCTGATCTGCCTGCAATCTGGATTCAATTTGCGGGCGTGCACCATGCACCAGTACGAGCCGGATGCCGAGACTGGCAAGCAGGTTAAAATCCTGCACCAGCTCGATAAATTTTCCATTCGCAACGACTTCGCCACCAAAAGCAATAACGAAGATTTTTCCACGACTGGTGTGGATATGCGGAGTAACGGAGCGAAACCAGGTAACAAATTCGATGTCCGATTGCATGGCTGATCAAGGTAGAAGCACTATTAATAATCACCCCAGAGCGTCTGGGCGACGGCAATGGCTGCCAATGCAGCGCTTTCAGTGCGCAGAATGCGATTGCCCAGGCGAATGGGTATAAATCCGGCGTGAAGCATGGTGTCGGTTTCTTCTTTAGTAAATCCTCCTTCCGGGCCTGTCAGTAATGTAATGCACTCCCCGGATTCCGGAGGAGACAACTCGGCCAAGCGCAGACGGGCGACAGGGGAGAGTATTATATCGTGCCCGGATGGGTTACTATTTTCTTGTTTTTGCACCAGTTTTTGTTCTAACCAGTGAGATAAGGGCATAAATGGTAACAGCTGGGGAATTCTGTTCCGTCCACATTGTTCACAGGCAGAAATAATGATTTTTTGCCAGTGTTGCCAGCGTTTCTCGGCACGTTCTCCTGTGAGTCGGACGAGTGTCCGGCTGGTAATCAATGGTTGTATATAGATAACGCCTTGTTCAACAGCTTTCTGGATAATCCAGTCCATTTTTTCATTGGTACAGACGGCTTGTGCCAGCGTAATCATTAAGGGGGATTCACGCTCAACTGGCAGGTGGCATTTGATTTTAACGACACAAGCAGATTTTTTGACCTGTATAAGGCAGCCGGAAAATTCACCTCCCGTACCATCAAACAGAATCACTGGATCTCCCGGCTTTAATCGGAGTACCTGAACTGCGTGATGGCTGGTATCGCTGTTTAGCGTCACCTGTTTGGCATCGTGATGAATAGGGAGAGTATGAAAAAAGCGTGCTGTCATATAAAAAAGAATTGATGCCTTGGGCGAAAAAGTAACAAAATGCTTTTATGATAGTATAGGTAAGAGTGAAATTGATTAATGAAAAAGGAGTGACTGGATGGCAAGTCTTGAAACACCGGTTTGTGATTTTGGCTGGAAGGCGATAGATTTTGATCTTCCCGGGGTGGACGGCAAGCGTTACAACCTGGCATCCGTGCTGGGTGAGAATGGGTTATTGGTCATGTTTATATGTAACCATTGCCCTTATGTAAAAGCTGTGCGTGACCGGATCGTTCGGGACGTCAAAGAGCTTGCTGGGTATGGCATCGGTACAATTGCCATCATGTCTAACGATCCGGCAGATTATCCGGAGGATTCATTTGAGGGCATGGGTAAAGTTGCCCGGGAATATGCCTATCCATTCCCCTATGTAATGGATGAAACCCAGGAAACTGCTAAAGCATACGGAGCAGTCTGCACTCCTGATTTTTTTGGCTTCAATAATAAACTGGAGCTGCAGTACCGTGGTCGGCTGGATGCCTCCCGCAAGGAAGCAGCACCTGCTGATGCACGCCGTGATTTGTTCGAGGCAATGATTCAGGTGGCAAAAACTGGGCATGGGCCTAAAGAGCAGATTCCTAGTATCGGTTGTTCAATCAAGTGGCGAGCAGATTGAGCGTGCTGGATCGCGTCATCACGGCAGTAAGGGAAGTTGCACGCAAGGAGATTATTCCGCGTTATCTGCAAGTTGAACGTATCTATAAAGCAGATGGCAGTTTTTATACCGAGGCGGATCTGGCTGCACAAGGGAGTTTATTGGAGAGATTATATGAAATTTCTCCTGTGGCGATGATTGGCGAAGAGATGCCGGAATCGCAACAACTGGAGCAGTGGGACGCTGGCCAGGATGGGGTATGGAGTATTGATCCAATTGATGGAACTTCCAATTTCATGAATGGCTTACCTTATTTTGCTATTTCTGTAGCATTGATGCGAGGGGGTAGAAGTGTACTTGGCGTTATCTACAATCCGGCGACAGATGAAATGTTTTATGCCGAGCAAGGGAAGGGTGCTTTTCTTAATGGCAAGGCTTTACCTCTTTCTCGGCGTAAAATTCCATTAAACAAAGCGATCGCCAATGTCGATTTCAAGCGTCTGGATCGCAAGCTGGCAGTGGAGATTGTTGCTAAACCTCCTTATGCTTCACAACGAAACTATGGTACTTGCACGCTGGAGTGGTGTTATACCGCAGCGGGGTATTTTGATCTGTATTTGCATGGCGGCCAAAAACCCTGGGATTACGCCGCCGGCTGCCTGATACTGGAGGAGGCGGGTGGCCATCGGTGTACGCTGGATGAAGATGATTACTGGGCCAGCTATCCCTGGCGCCGTTCAGTTATCGGTGCGCTTGATTATGATTTGTTCATTCAGTGGCGTGACTGGATCAGGGCGCGTTTACCAGATACTGACTCTGCTCGCTGATTTTACCTGGATCTGAAGATTGCTCGCAGCTGATGGTATTTGTGTATGGGCATATAATTTACCTATAAACAAATACCAATCCAGATTCAGCTGATAAAGAAATTGCGCATCATGCCCATATCTTCATGTTCCAGGTTATGACAGTGATAAAGAAATAGCCCGGTATAGTCCATAAATGGCTTGATGATTTCAACTTCCTCTCCTGGCATTACCAGTACGGTATCTTTCCAACCGTTGTTGATAAATCCATCCTTAATTGCAGTGTAAGCACTATCAGCGTGGCCAGGTTTGCGTGACAGAATCTGGAATTGCTGGCCATGAAGATGGATCGGGTGTGGCTGCGCCATTATCATCCCCATCATTCCTCTTCCTCGACCACCGCGCATCCCGCCACCCATACCCCTTCCCATATCTGGATTGGCATTGGATATCCGGATTATTTGCATGGTATTTACCGGTATTTTTTCCTGGTTCGTATAATCGAGCATGTCAAAGGTTCGGCCATTGAGATTGAAGGTCATACGACGCATGCCAATGGCAATCGGCACCACGATATCCGGATTAGAAGCATCCTTCGCAGTGAAACGGCGTATGGGAACCAGGGTATCAGGTAATTTGGGGGAGTCCCCTATTTGTTCGGTGATTGCAAATTTGACGATGGTACTCTTGCTTCCCTGATTCATCATATTATTTTCCATATCCATTCCACCCCCCATGCGCATGGAAAATCCCCGGTAGGATAAAGTTTGCAGAGCCAATTCAGAGCCAGGTTTGCGGTCACTAAAATCAACCCAGAGCTCTACCCGTTCTGCTGGGGCGAGCATGATATAGGGGAAGGTTTGTGGTTTTTCCAATAATCCGCCATCTGTACCGATGGCGGTAAGCAGAGAGCCGTCACTCCAGCCCAATTTGTAGATTCTGGAGTTTGATCCATTCAGGATACGAAGACGGTAGGCACGTGTTTTTACAGGAATAACATGGTTACGCTGGCCATTTGCCAGGATGGTATCGCCAAGAAACCCCTGCATACGCTGATGCATGTTCAGTGCGTAATACAATTGATTCCTGGATGTGAAAGTTCGATCCTGGATGATAAGCGGAATATCGTACTCGCCACTTGGTAGATTCAGTTTACGTTCAATCTCGTCTGTGATAGTAATGAGCCCTGCGAGACCCTGATACACTTGTCTGGCAGTTACTTCATGTGTATGAGAATGGTACCAGTTAGTGCCAGCCGGGTTTTTTACTTCAAACTCATACACATACTGCTCACCCTGGTTGATGGCATACATCGGATGTCCATCCATAATTTGCGGTACATGCATGCCGTGCCAATGCGTTACGCAGGGTTCTGGTATTTGATTGTGAAAAAATATTCGGACTTTCTGGCCTTGTTCAAAATTGAGCATAGGCCCTAGATAGCTGGGTAGTTCTTTAAGCGTACCAGAAGGCCCTTTCAGTAATTTTCCGGTATATTTAAGAACACGGGTATTTGCTCCCGGCAGGATTGATACCTCAGTCATTTGTGCTGTTAGGGCAATTTCAACATCGGCCTTGAATGCGCTATTGGGTGTTTTATTGAGTTTATAGCTTTCTGTAAATGCAAGCTCAGGTATAGCTGCGGCAAATGTTCCAAATGCAGTGTATTGCAAGAACCGACGACGATTAAGGTTGGTATTGGTCATAATAATTAACCTTTTGAATAATTGACAGTTTAAGCAAATTCTACCCAATTCAAGATAATCCCGGTGTTCTTGGGAACAAAGTGTAGCAGTTGGCGCGAGTGCCTGATTACCTCTTCTTCAATGGTGTGGCGCATTAATAGTTGTGTGAGGATACGCTTGAGAAAAATATAGATAAGAGAAGTTTTTTATCCCGGTGTCAAAATGAATATGTGTAAAATTTGTCCGGAAATTAGTTTCCGGATATTTCGGGGTTCGATACAAAGAATAATCAACCCGAAACTTTTAATTATTCCTTTTCACAATAATTATTACAGAATGTATATAACTGACGCTACTGACCTCGGCCTGAGTCAGAACAGTTTGATTAAGAAATTGACTGAATCGTTTATAGATAAACTATCAAGTACAATCAGAGCTAGTCTGCAGGTAACCATCGCCTGTCTCATTTGTATAAGCGGGAGCAGCCAGGTGTTTGCCAGTGATCACTTTGCTACCGAAAATCAGTTTGACTGGTCTAAGGCCCCTCCGGTAACACCACCGCCTCGCTCCGGGATTTTTGGCAAGCCTCCAGCAGACCCCGGCTATTTTTCATTACTGGACTGGTTTGATGGCAACAGACGGGATAAGCCACAGTTTGACCCTCACCCGCCTTCAGCGCTGACAACAACGCCGGCGTTTGATTTTGATTCCCGCTATCTTGAACAACCAGGTCATGAGAAGGATTTTTTTGATCCGGTTAAACGTATTCATTTGGGTGATGACTGGCTGCTGTCTTTCGGCGGCAGTTTTTGGTATCGCTACATGCATGAAACCGACAGCCGTCTGAACCCAGCAAAAGCCAACAATGATTACCATCTGTTACGAACACGGCTTCATGCTGATCTCTGGTACCAGGATCGCTTCCGGTTATTTGCCGAGATGCTGGATGCACGTGCATTAGGGTTGGATTTACCGCCGCTTGCTATCGACAAGAATCATACTGATATGCTTAATCTGTTTGCAGACGTCAAACTGGGGCAATTCATGGATGGTCCGGCTTATCTGCGAGTAGGGCGCCAGGAGCTCCTGTACGGATCACAGCGGTTGATATCGACACTGGATTGGGCGAATACCCGTCGTACATTCCAAGGGATAAAGACTTTTTGGCAAAACCCGACATTCAATCTGGATGCGTTCTGGGTACGACCAATGGTGACTGAGCCTAATCAGTTTGATAATTGGGATAAAGATCGTAATTTTGTCGGTTTGTGGGGAACTTACAAAGCAATTCCAGGCCAGGTGCTTGATCTGTATTACTTGAGTCTGATTGATAACAGGGCTGTTTCTCCTGCCAATATCACCCAGGGTAATGTGCTACAAGGCAATTCGGTGCTGCATACCATTGGCGCGCGCTGGGCGGGTGATTATGAACGTATCCTCTACGAACTGGAGGGTATGTATCAGTTCGGGAGGCGTTCCCATCTTGATATTTCCGCTTTTTCTATTGCTTCCGGGGTAGGTTATCAGCTGCCTTTGCCGATGAATCCTCAATTCTGGTTACGCTATGACTTTGCTTCGGGAGATAAAAACCCAAGTGATGGACATAGCAATACGTTTAACCAGCTTTTCCCGTTTGGCCATTATTATTTCGGGTATATGGATCAGGTAGGGCGGCAGAATATTCATGACTTCAATGCCCAGTTTTCGATGAATCCGCAGCCATGGGTATCACTCACTGGGCAGTATCACCGCTTTTATCTGGCAAACAAGCGTGATTACCTATACAACGCGGCAGGGGTGGGATTTATACGGGATATCAACGGTCAATCAGGCAGCCATGTCGGAGATGAAATAGATTTTGTGGTTAATTTCCATGTCAGTCGCCATCATGATATTTTGTTGGGCTATTCAAAACTTTTTACCGGTACATTCGTCAAGAATCAGCGCCCGGGTGTTTCACCTGATTTATTCTATGCACAACATAACTTCCGGTTCTGACCGATAAGCCGGGATCGTATTTTTCAACTTTGGAAAGGAAAAAAACATGTTCAAAACGCTATTTGCTGTAATTTTGTCGGCTTCACTTATCAGCTTTAATGTCTCTGCTGCTTACGCAGAAGTACCAGCCGGAGCTGAAACGTTTCCTGCTGATGAGGGCATTGTTGTCTCATCTATCGATACAGCGGGATATACCTATATGGAGCTGGCAAACGGTGACAAGAAATTCTGGATAGCCGCACCGACAACCAAAGTTGAGAAAGGTGAACATATTCGTTTCGTAGAGAATATGAAAATGCACAACTTCACCAGCAAAACCCTGAACCGGACTTTTAACGAATTGATTTTCGTTACATCCACACAAATTAAAGTAGAGAAGTAAAGCAGGTTTTTATCAGAAGGATAATCAGCGTCTGCTGACGCTTATTGCTTTTTCTGCCTGGTTTTCTTTTTGAGCCTTTGCAGATTGATAAGGGTTATTGCGCTGATTCCAGCTGAATCTGTCGTGTTGGTAAGTACTCTCTATGGTGCTTTCGAGAATCCCTACGCCTAGATCAGACACAAGATGAGTGTAATGGAAAAAACTTTTAAATGTGTGATAGAGCAGAATCAGGAGCTTGTAAACACGTTTTGAAAAAAGGTTGAAATACGATTATCTTTTTTCCTGCCGGCCAGCTTTAAAATTTCGTGTGCAGACACTTGTTCGGCCTGCACGAGAGAAAGATCTGCCTTGATGCTGCTGACTTCTCCATTATGAATGGCGTAAAATTCCCCGGTTGATTGATTGGCCAGTTTGCTGGAAACATCCGTTTTCGCTTCACTTAACATGGGTTTCAATTTATCTAGAGCAGTTTTTTCTTTAATGCACCCGATAAACCATGTAGAGATCTGGTCACGTGATCGATAATCCAGATCGCCTGGGCTTTGGGTTGCAAGCATCAATCCAATTCCTGCCGAGCGGGCGCGTCTGAGCAGATTTTCCAATGGTTCTTTAGTAGCTGGCTTGGATTGAGCTGGCAAATAAAGATCTGCTTCATCGAGCAAAATGACGCCTTGCAGTTTATCACTCGGCGATTTTGCTGCGAAGCGGCCAATATCCAGCAATAGCTGCGATACCCAGAACAATACGTTGTCATTGTTACCCAGATTGCTGGTACTGATGATACTTAGCCTGGTTTTTTCGGTTGAATGACCGAATAAATTTTCGGTATTCAGTAATTCTCCTGACCGGGAAAACAGGGTTCCATGTCCCAACGCCAGCGTTTGCAAATCCTGCACCAGTTTTTTAGATAACTTAGGATCCAGTCTTCCAATTGCATTGAGTAACAACGGGTCATCCTTGTCAATAAAATCCAGCAGATGATTGATTGTCAATGCATGATTCTTGTTCAACTGGCCGAGAATGGAAATTGCTTTCCCGAGAATGACGATTCGGGCTTTATCCTGGCCGTGATCTTTATAACCCATAATTCTTCCTAGAGAGAAGGCTGCATGGTTGGCCAGCTGATCACATTCTCCAGATGATAAGTTCTCTAATCCCTTAGGTACGATAGGTATGCTTAAAGGACGGCCTTGTCCTTCAATAGCGCCAGGTGTGTAAACGATGACTTCAATTTTATTACGTAAATCCTTACGCATTTGAGCGCGTATTGGGTCCGCGACAGGGCTGCGCCATGCTTCGTCTTTTGCATAGCTGCAAAGGTCTCCCTTTCGATCCAGCAGGATTGCCGGAATGCCTTGCAGCAGCAATTGCTCGATAATATTCAAGGCCAAGGTTGTTTTGCCACTCCCGGAACCACCCAAAAAAGCAGCGTGACGCACGAATTGAGAAATATCAACCTTGTAAGAGGAGGGTTGGTAGCCCTGAGTCATGCCTATTTTTAGCTGTGAGGTATCTGGGGCCAATAGTTGCACGTTCACAAGAGCAGGAGGAACTGGTGGCTGTGCATTTGCTGGAACGGAGGAGGTTTCGGCTCTTTTCAGAGTCATTTCAAGATCCAGAATTTGCTGAATTGAGGGCAGGCTGAGCAATGGCTGTTCCTTTTGCAGCCAACTCTTGAAGTCAGATCGTTCTGCGTATTGTTTATGGAATGATTCCATGGCTACCATCGTGCGCCAGTCAGCATCCGGGATCAGCACTTTTTTACCACCATCTGCTACGAATTTACCCAGTTGGATAGCGATCTGGGTTTTTGGATTAGCGGGAAACTCGATAGAGCGGATAGAGATCGCCGTACGTCTGCCTGCCGCTGTTTGTAGTTTATTGATTTGTCTTGCCAGTGCGCCTCCTTGTGAAGGTTTTTGGCATAAACCTATGGTTGAACAAATGGCAATATTTTCCGCAGAATTTTGAATGTCTATATCCAGAAAATTATCCCGTTGTACAATATTGCATTTGAGCGAATGATTTAATTCAACGGCACAATGTTCAATCCCGCGTCCGAGTAACTGCAACATTTCATCCTCATTTTCGGGTATAGCATGCGGATGAGCTAAATGATCATTCCATAGCTGTTCTAATGGCTGGATGATTTTTTTATCACTCTCTTCTGTTTGTGGTGGTGTGTCTCTGTTTTTGTCGGGTAATCGCGGAAGATTACCCGTGCGGATTGAATATTCACGTTCCTGGCGGCACCAGTCAATGATTTGGCGCGTTTTCATCCCGGCCAACAGAGTAGGTGTCTCATCCTGGAAAGGAAAAATAGATTCACCTGAACAGAAATCGATTTCATGGCTATCATAGAGAGCTTTTAGCCTTATACTAATTATTTCGCGTATTTCTGTTTTGCTGCGCTCCCCGCAGAGTGTAATCGTATCGGGATCACGTTCGATCCGATCTATTAGTGAATTTGGTAGGCTGTTTCTGAGTTGAGAACGATATATCTCTTCCAGGCCCGCTATTACAACGACCACATTGGGAATTTCAGCCAGTTTTGTCATTTTTTCCATTGCATGCCGAAATTTTATTTCAGCCTCATCTGCAGGGTGAATATCTTCCAACTGATCAAGGCAAATAATAAAGGCTCCTTTATTGATTGCCATCATTAAATATGCCAGCGCCTGTAACAAACGATCCGGGGCACCTTCCTGAACACGCGGTGTGATATTGCCGAGGATCTTGCAATCGTATTCCGACATATTTTCGCAGCGAAGATACTTACGAACTCTGGCATGAATAGCGGGTTCGTCGTGCTGTAGATAGAGGAGTACGCGAATTAAATCAAGATCAACGTGCCGGAATTGCTCCCCTTCTTTATTCAGAATGGTATCGGTGATCTGAGAAATTAGCTTACTCAACTCGTCATGGTTTAATTCACCATTGCGCAGTTGCTCAATGGCATGTTGTGAAACAATCTGTCGTCTTTCAATTAACGCATTGGATAAGTGCATCAATCCCGTCGTGCTGCCATTAATTGCACAATACGGTTTGTCGAGAGAATCTATCGTGTAATGAAGCGCATAGCTCGCATAATTTGAAATAGAAGAAGTCATTTGCATATAGGAAAAATATCCTAGTGACTTTTCATGCGTGTAATTACGGAAAGCACGCATAAGATGGGTTTTTCCAGCTCCAGACTCTCCCAGCAACAGCATGATGCGCCCCGAGTCTGTTTGCTCACAGTTACTTACACGATTCAATAACCGTTCAAAGCACTCACGGCTTTCCTGGTGGATGCTTTCAATATCATAAGGATCAGGTTGCCAAATCTGATTGTGATGCGTAATGGAATGGAAAATATCTTCCTTTACGCGGGAACGAAAAATCTTTAGGTATTCTTCTTGTGAGGTTCCAGACATTTTATGGTTTCAAACGTATAAAATGGAAAGTCGAGTTTAGATAAAGAGTTTCTGACAACGAGACGGCATCTTGATCCATAGCATAAGGAAGATCTGCACGACTTAGGCTGACTAACCCCTTGTTATTGGCAAGTGTCAGGTAGTATTTGAACTCATTCAGATCCAGCCCAAATGTATTACCCTCACGCTCTATTTGGTGCCAAACGTGCGAGATAAATAGTTTGTTATCACCAAATTTACCCATTTGGCAGCGTCTGGCAGATTGATTTACCTGGTTAGCGAAGTGTTCCAGATTCAATGGTTCAGGTTGCTGTGCAAGTTGTTTTTCTAATATCTCAGGCTGCTGTGGAGGTTGTGTAGCCGTTCTGAGAATTGCTAGTCGTAGTTCTTCTGGACTGATGCGCCGTGCACCTACAGCTTTTGCAGCCAGTTGTTTTAATGCACTATCCCAAGATAATTCATGCTCGGTTCCTAATAGACCACTGAGAAGCAGGACCGCAACCGAGCTTGTCGTAAAAGGTTTGGCGTGTGTGATATTAGATGCTGCTAATTTGTGCTGTAGATTTGCGCTGTCAGTGGGCTGGGCTAATTGTTGCCAGAGCAGATTATCTCTAACCTTGATCAGAGAAGAGTAAGCGCTGATAGCAAGTTTGAAGGCATTGGCCAAAATAGCTGCCCGGAGGCCATCAGCACTTGTAATAGATAGGCGATCACGCTCATTGATCGGGGCAGGTAATCCCAACAGGGTGGCAATTAGATAGCTATTTCTCAATGTCAGCCAGCGTAATGCCGGGGGTAAAGATGGTAGCCCCAATTTTTGTAGTGCTTGTTCCTGTCCTGTAATTGTGATGTGAAACCGCTGCTTGCCTATTCTGCTTAACAGCTCCTGTTCGGTTAGTTGCTGCAATGCTTGCAGCCATTCATTATTTGAGAGCGCTTGATAGAAAACAGGACTTAATGATTTTTTTACCTCATTGATCGTTAATCCATTAGCTGAACAAGCCAGGAATCGAATTGGAATAAGCTCTTGAAGTATCAGATGTCCGATTTTTCTCATTATTGATTCTCTGGTTTAATTTTTATTTCGTCGGTGTTGTAATGCTTGGTAAACGCTATCAAGAATTTCATCCAGTCGGGAAATGACATCTTCTGCCAAGAAACGTAAGATAAGTACGTCTTGCATTTGTAACGCAAGATCCTTACGTCGATCTCGACGCCAGGATTCCGGACCCTGAAAATGATAATAGCCATCTATTTCCAAGGCTATTCGATCAGCAGTGGAAAATAAATCAATCTCCATCAATCGATTCCCAAATTTAAACGACATTTTGACGTTTAACTTGAATACACCGCGTGTTTCCGGTACCCACTCCAGTATGTGAAATAAAAACTGCTCGGCCTGACTGCGAGCAATAGAAGGATCATCTTTCTTTTCAGCGATCAACCAGAATAATGATTGCGCTTCCTCATACAATTGCGTTGGTGCATTACATTGTCGAAGAATCTGATTTGTCTTGTCAGATAAGATGTAATGAGAATTTGAATAGGGCTGTGCTTTGATAATACCCAGGCGTAACATGGCCTTTATTCTTGATTCAGGTGCTTTTGTACAGTAGTTTTCGAAATGTGCAGGCACGATCGATAATGCAACTGGTATTTTAGGCAGGCACTCTGCAATCTGCGCCAGTATGCGAGTGAATGGCGATCGTAATAATTCATCATCAGTCATTTCCACTAGTAAGCCGGGTAAAACTACCACTGGCAATAATTTGGTAAAAGCTGTGATACCTTGTGCTAGATTTTCTCCATCTTCCAGTTTCATGGCCTGTGCCAGATTTGACGCCAGATCGGGTGTCAGTTCACGAGATAAGGCGATTTGTGTCAAAAACCAGCTGAGGAGTAATGATTCTTGTGTAGAGAGCTGAATGGGTAACTGTCGTTGGAAAATCTCCAATTCGTAACTTGATTTACTTCTCAGCGTAAGGAGGATTTCTTCCGCAGTGCACTGATTGGCCTGCGCCAGATACAGTAGCAATTGGTGCTGCAGGTCGGCTCTTGCAAGTAGCTTCTCTATCCAGCTGATCGAGAGTGATTTAGCCATTCCGGATGACCAGACGACTGTATCTCTACTTTCTTGCTGTATCCAATGGCACCATATTCTCTGGATATCATTCAAAGTGCCTGTCAGAACTGTTAAGACCGGAATGCCTTGGTTGCGCCTTTCTGAATGTATGGTGAGATAAGTTTGTGGAGAAATCCGAGAATCAGTCTGCGTGGATTGAAATGTGCGTTTCGTCATCTTCTCTTATATCTTGATAAACAGATGATTGAGAAACGGCAACCAAACGAGTATTTTTGAGGATGTCTTGGGGGGATCTCTGCAAAACTTCGTTATCGCAAGTAGTATAGCGACGTACGATCCGAAGTATTTGATAAAACGGATTTTCTG
This sequence comes from Nitrosomonas eutropha, assembly GCF_900116685.1. GTDB lineage: Bacteria > Pseudomonadota > Gammaproteobacteria > Burkholderiales > Nitrosomonadaceae > Nitrosomonas > Nitrosomonas eutropha_A. Next base: position 257,609 of record NZ_FPBL01000002.1, on the reverse strand, counting down.
GGATACTCTCTACTTCATTACATTTGTAGTCACAATAGTGGTGCAGAAGTTATGCAGACTGGTCCTTAATTAGGCATCACCGGCCAGCCTGTTCGCCAGTGGCCGGAATTGCAGGTGGTAGAACATGTTGAGGTAGCGATCGGTTTCTTCCCGTTCAAGTCCGCTGACAAATTTCCAGAAGCTGTATATGCGCGATAGCGTCATCATACGTTCTGCGTAGAGTTTCCAGGTGTAGCGGCTGGCAACGCGATCCAGTGCGCCTTGCGAGAGGCGCTCCCATTCCGATGGATTTTTCTGACTTTTTTCAAGAAAATCTGCTATCAAATCGGCAGTAGCAGCCCCCTGATTGGGGTCGATGTGAAAACCGGAACGATTGTGCTGGATGATTTCCAGTGGGCCACCGTAGCGGGTGGCAAAAGTTGGCAGGCCGGATGCCATAGCTTCAATGATAGTTAGCCCGAATGCCTCGAACAAGGCAGGTTGTACGAATATGCCGCGCTTGTCGGCAATATAGCGATAAAGCTCCCCAGCCAGATTTTTATCCAGACGCATGCCCAACCAGCGTACCTGCGAATCAAGCTTGTATTCGTCCATCAGTTGATGCATGCGGTGTATCTGCTCTTGTTCTTCATGGTCAGAGGAGTGTTGCGGATCTGTTTTTCCACCCACTATTATCAGATTGGCAAGCGAGCGTAAACGCTGTGAAGCACCGTATGATTCAACCAGCCCGGTGATATTTTTAATACGATCCAGACGTGCCATAGTGAAGATCAGGGGCTTGTCCGAATCCTGCAGCCCGCCTCGGGCTGGAAGATTTGCCGTATCGCCAAAGAGCAGAGATTCGATTTCCGGAATCAGACTATGCAGACGCCTGGGTTGATCGGTATAGGGGAAATACACTTCAGCATCAGCGCCTGGGGAAACGATATTGAATTTTGGATCGAACAGATCAATTCCGTCAATCACCCGATAAAGACCAGGCATGGAAAAGGCTCGATAACTTTCGTATTGACCCTCTGCCTCGCGCGTCCCCGCAATTTCCTGATAGGTGCTGGTTACGATAAAATCAGCCGCATTCATCGCCAGCAAATCGGCAGTGTACTGGCAGGAGAAATGGTATTTATCCTCATTTTCCTGCCAGTAAATGTCAGAATGCAGATATTTAGTTTTCTCCAGTGCGTGTGCGATGTTGCACTGGGTGACGCCCAGTTTTCTGCTGAGCAGGGTGGCAACCAGGTTGCCATCCGAGTAATTGCCGATGATGAGATCGGGCCGTCCACCCAGTTCTGCCAGTGCCTCTCGCTCGACATCCAGTGTAAATGTTTCGAGATGAGGCCATATCTCGAAGCGCGAGATCCAGTGGGGAATAATTTCTCCGCTTTGTTTGCGAAATGGTACGCGTAGAATCCAGGCGTTAGTACAGCCGCTGACCTTTTCCAACCGTTGATTGCAAGTAGTGTCACCCGCATCAGGAATCAGGCGGGTGACAATCAGTATTTTAGGTTCAACCTGAACGCCCTGCAGCTGTAACCGATCACGCATTTCCTGTTCCAGCGCGCGTACCTGATCCAGAATATAGACGACTTGGCCGCCAGTATCCGGCAATCCGAGTACATTATCCTGTCCAAAATAGCCGTGAGGAGAAAGGATCAGCAGGCGGGAAATCATGGGAATACGCGCCAGAAATGCTTCAAGTGCAGAAGGAGAGGGCGCTTCCAGAATATCCATCAACATATTCATGGTCTCAGTCACCCGTGCGGCGTTGTGCCCCCAGCCTGGCGCAAATCCAAGCCTGCTCATTTTCTGTGTCAGCTCGGCCCAGGGAGTTGCACCATCTATTGTTTCCAGCATTTCCAATGCCTGGCGCAACTGGCTGCGCATCGTGTTGATACTACGTGAATTGCTGCTGAACATTAGTTGTTGCCCATCAATGGCATGGACTCCCAGAAAATGCAGCAATCCGGTATTGCCAGTTTCAATGCGGGTAAACATTTCACTGGAGAGCTGGCGGTTAAGGAAGATGACTCCCTGTCCGATCGATCGAGATTCCTTTAACTTGGGAAATCCCCGGTTAAACGGGCCAAAATCAACTTCCAGGATGGATTCGGTTGTCTCTCCTTTGATAGTCGATTCCTTGAACCCGAGAAACTCACTGACGGTAATCTTTTCCGGGATGAGATGTTCCTGATGAATACGCACAAATTCCCATTTTGCAACGCCTGGCCGGAGCACGAAATAAGCCCAGGGTGAACAAAATACGCCTTCCTGCAGGCGAAATACGAATTCGTGAAGCATATCGGATCGCTCGCAATCTTTTTCCAACTGCAGTAGTTCATCCCGCAGATCGGATTGCAGGAGCAGGGGGCGGTTCGTTGAGAAATAGCGGCGTAATAATGTATAGACAGCATCTCTGTTTTGTTGGGTGCAAGTGGCTAGTGTGTCAATCGTGGTCATGGCAAAAATCCTTATTGTGCAAAATTGTAGTGCTCCAACCCTTCGAGGATTCCACGAGCATAAGTATTGTTTGCAAAATACATCTGTTCCAGCCCGCGTAGCGGTTCCAGTTCCGGGCTGTGATTCCCCACCACTACTCCCAGCGTATCGCCCACCAGCATTTCTTCATCGTTGCCGGAGTCTCCGGCTATCAGAAAATTTCGTAGTGATAATCCCCACTTATATGCCAGATAACGTACTGCCAGGCCTTTGGAAGCTCGTGCTGGTAATACATCCAGGAATGTTTCATGTGAATAGATTAGTTTGGCATGGAGATTTTGCTGGTGCAGATACTGGTACAGTTGTTCGAGTGGCGGCATTTGCTCGGGTGTAACCGAATAACTTAACTTGAATTCGCGCTGATTTTCATGGGATTGGAGCGTCAGCCCCGGGATTGCTTGTAGTGCTTCAGCTAGCGTTTCTCGTCGCCATTGGTGGCGGATGTGGTTACTCCAGCCCTGATCCGGGCGCAAGGATGGCCAGTAATTGATTTCGCTGCCAACCGAGGTGATCAGGATATCAGGCATTGGTACATGCCATTTTTTGAGAATTTTTACAGCACTTTCAACCGACCTCCCGGTGGCAACGCCAAATGAAACGGTATTGGCGTGTGCTCGCAGCCATTGCAGCAGTTCCGCCAGACCTTGTTCATCACCAAGCAAGGTGTTGTCGATATCGCTGATGATCATTTTTCTCGCCAGTGGAATTGGTGCCCAATCGGTGTGCAGTGTGGCTGCAAACTGGCGACGCAGACGTTTGCGTTCCTTGCGCAGTAGTTTATTGATTTCTCTTATATATTTTGTAACGTGGGCATCCCAGGTGTAGTGGCGTCTGACATTGGTTATGCCGTTTCTGGACCAGTCACGCCAACGTTTCCTGTCGGATAATGCTTCTTTCAGTGCACTGGCGATGTTTGTATGGTTCAGTGTATTGACGAGTAATCCATTGCGGCAATTGGCGATGATGTCACACGGCCCGCCATCTTCCGGCGCAATAATGGGCAAGCCGCTGGCCGCGGCTTCAATCAAAGTAAGCCCGAAGGGTTCGGTCAGGGCAGGGTTGATAAAGATACCGCGTCTGCGAACAGCCAGGCGGTAAAGTTCCGGTATGTCTTCCGCTGTGAAGTGCTTGGGGATCGCAATCTTGCCCCACAAATCATAACGATCAATATCAAGCAGCAGATCGCTCATGACTTCGCGCTGCGATGCTTCCATCATGCGAATGTCTTCGCGGGAGCCGGCAACAATCACCAGGTTGGCGATATCCTGCAACGCTTGATCCGAGCCATATGCCTTGATCAGCCCATCGAGATTCTTGCGCGTGTCCGGACGGCAAATAGCCAGAATCATCGGTTTCTTGGGATTGCTTAGAAATCGATCTACGCCTGTTTGTGTGTTGGGGTCAATCAGCTTACGCCCAGGTGGTGAGAAACGCGAAGTATCAGTTCCTGGCGGGATAACCCGGCAGCGGCGTGGATCAGTATTTTCATACATACCATACTGGTCTTCGATCTCCTGCGAGGTGCTGGTGACGATCAATGAAGCGTGGACCAGTGTTTCTTCTTCAGCTGCAATGCGCTGCGATAGATTGAATTGTCGCTCAATCGTCTGCTCTTTACGTCCAGCGGCAAGCAGGCGTTCCCGTTTGGGGCGACCAAGCGAATGGCCTGTATGTATTTGTGGAATGCCCAGCAGATTGGACAAATGCAGGCCGATATAGCCGGCATCTGCATAATGCGTATGGATTAAATCGGGTAAGCGCCCTTGTTGGCGCAGATAGTGCAGACAGCGATCCACCATCTGATCCAGGTGCGGCCACAGTAATTCTTTACGCAGATATTTACGGGGGCCGCAGGGTAATCGAACGATGTGTGCGTTCGGCCCAAGTTTTTCGATATGGGCTGCATAATCAGGGGAGACTTTTGAATCTTCGATCTGGCGCGTTAGCAGATCAACCTGGGCAATATTACTGTTGCGTCCCAATGCACGTGCCAGTTCGACAACATAGGTGATCTGCCCGCCGGTATCCGCATCACGTCCCAGCTCCATATCATGACCGCGTATCAGGCCATGTGCGCTGATCATCAGAATGTAAAGTTTTTGATCTAACATCGTTTAGTTATCATGGCAGGTTCCAGTTCTTGAGAAAAACATCATAAAATCTGGCTGATTCCGGTGTGGCGCCGCGTATTCCGCATAAGGCGGCAGCAAACCGGTTTGCGCGTTCCAGTGTTAATGCATCTGGCCAGCCAAGCAGTAATCCGAGAATGAAGACCGCGCAAAACCCATCCCCCGCACCAACAGTATCAATAATCGGTATATTGGTGATGCCAGCTGTTTCGGTGTAGTTACCGGTTTGATCAAGCAACCAGGCACCACCGGCGCCGCGTGTTACCAGTAAGCTTTTTAATTGAAAGGTTTCTACCAGATGGGTTGCACTATCACGGACGTTACCAGTTTGAAAAGTTAATAAGTCAGGTAACTTGGCCAGCTCATCTTCATTGACTTTCACGTGATCTGCCTGGGTTAGTGAATACCGTATGATTTCCGGACGATACCAGGGTTCTCTTAAATTGATATCGAGCAGACGGAGGGCTTGCGGAGTACGTCGCAGTACTTCTGCCAGTGCTATACCAGATATCGGGTTACGTTGTGCCAGTGTGCCGAAATACACTAATTGAGGTTTATTGACTGTGGCTGTATCGCCGGCAACATCTGAATCAATAAAATCGTACGCTTGATCAGCCAGAATATCGAATTCATGCCCATTTTCGAGTGGTTTAACCTGAACTTGTCCAGTGGGGTAGTGTGAATCGTGCTGGACACCGATAACAGACATCCCGGCATTATTCATCAGCTTAATCAATCTCTGGCGAAGAGGATCGTTACCTGTACGTGTTATCAGAATGGGGCACAATCCAAAAGCTTGCAGATGATAGCCCACATTAAAAGGTGCCCCGCCCATGACCGGGCCATCGGGGAAGATATCTGCTAATACTTCACCAAACAAAATGATGTTTTTTGTGGGTGTGCTGTGCTGATCAGTGGACATAATCTGTCAAACTCCTGTCAGTGATGGCCGGTCATTCCCGGAAATAACGCGGACAAATTTTTTGTCCGAAGAAGTGGGTGCTGGTTGTAAGCAGGGAAGTAAAATTGCCGGAAAACCCTGTTCCCAGCCGAATATTCTTTTTTATTTTGGCATGGATGAGCGATCTATGCAAAACCTGCAGAAGAGGAGAATAATCAGATCTGGAGACGCTTCCCGGATTTTTTTCCTGATTTTTTAATCGCTGGCGATGGTATGTCTCCGACCTCGGCGGGATCAATCATGCCGATAAACAGCTTGTTTTTAAGATTCTTTATTTCATCACGATACTGGGCAGCCTGTTCAAATTCCATGTTTTTGGCTGCTGCCAGCATGGTTTTTTCCAATCGCTGAATTTCTTTTGCAAGTTGTGTTTCATCCATGGCCGCGTAGTGAGCCTGGATTTGCGCTACCTTCTGATGTTCTGCCGCATCTTTACTGTCGTAAACACCATCGATCAAATCCTTGATCCGCTTGCTGACACCGCGTGGCGTAATATTGTTCTGCTGATTGAACAGCTTCTGTTTGTTGCGTCGCCGTTCAGTTTCATCAATGGCGCGCCGCATCGAATTGGTGATTCTGTCGGCATAAAGAATGACGGTTCCATTGATATGCCGGGCGGCGCGTCCCATGGTTTGGATCAATGAGCGTTCTGAACGGAGGAAACCTTCTTTATCGGCATCCAGTATGCCAACCAGTGAGGCTTCTGGAATATCCAATCCCTCCCGCAACAGATTGATCCCGACCAGGACATCGAATTTGCCCAGGCGCAGATCACGAATGATTTCAACCCGTTCAACGGTATCAATATCGGAATGCAGATAACGCACTCGGATGCCGTGATCAGAAAAATAATCGGTCAGATCTTCCGCCATGCGCTTGGTCAGGGTGGTAACTAATGTCCGCTCGCCCTGTTTGGTACGTATTGAGACTTCAGACATCAGATCGTCCACTTGGGTAGCTACCGGACGGATGATGATTACCGGATCCACCAGCCCGGTTGGTCGCACGACCTGTTCGGCAATCTGGCCACTGTGCTGTATTTCATAATCTGCCGGTGTGGCGGAAACGAAAATAGTTTGTGGCATCAGTTTTTCAAATTCCTCAAACCTGAGCGGCCGGTTATCCAGCGCGGAAGGCAGGCGAAATCCGTAAGCCACCAGATTCTCCTTTCTTGAACGATCGCCTTTGTACATTCCACCAACTTGAGGAACGGTAACATGGCTCTCATCAATAATCATCAATGCGTTATCCGGCAGGTAATCAATGAGTGTTGGCGGTGGGTCGCCCGGTTGCCGGCCAGATAAATGACGAGAATAATTTTCGATTCCTTTGCAGAAACCCAATTCATTTAACATTTCCAGATCGAAACGGGTACGTTGTTCCAAGCGCTGGGCTTCCACCAATTTATGATTTTCGTAAAGATGGTTCAGTCGTTCGGCAAGTTCGGTTTTGATGGTTTCGATCGCGCGCAGGGTGGTGCTGCGCGGGGTAACGTAATGGCTGGAAGGGTAGACTGTATAGCGCGAAACTTTTTGCCGGGTATGTCCGGTGAGTGGATCAAACAGCGCCATGCTCTCCACTTCGTCGTCGAACAGGGAGATACGCAGAGCCGTTTCAGAGTTTTCTGCCGGGAAGACATCCAGCACATCACCACGTACACGAAAAGTACCCCGTGCAAATTCGAATTCGTTACGCTGGTATTGCATATCTGCCAGTCGCTGGATGATATCGCGCTGTGTGATTTTTTCATGTTCGCGTATATGCAGGATCATGCCGTGATAATCAACCGGATCACCGATACCGTAAATACAGGATACAGTCGCTACGATGATGGCATCTTCCCGTTCCAGCAGAGATTTTGTGGCGGAAAGACGCATCTGTTCAATGTGTTCGTTAATGCTGGAATCTTTTTCGATGAACAGATCGCGGGAGGGAACATAAGCTTCCGGCTGATAGTAGTCATAGTAGGAAACAAAATACTCAACCGCATTTTCTGGAAAAAACTCGCGCATTTCGGCATAGAGTTGCGCGGCCAGCGTCTTGTTCGGGGCCATGATAATGGCCGGGCGCCCGAGTTGCGCAATCATATTGGCGATGGTGAACGTTTTTCCGGATCCGGTTACGCCTAACAACGTCTGGAATGATAAGCCTGATTCCATTCCATCCACCAGCTTGCGGATGGCATCTGATTGATCACCCGCTGGCTGAAATGCCTGATTGAGCTTGTAAGGACTGTCTGGAAAGGTAATAATCACAGGTTTGATCGCTGTACTCGAAATTTAATTATTTTTTAATTCTAACATGCGCAAATCACACACATCAGGAGCTGTCTCGTGAAACTCTCGCAACGCGTTCAGGCTATCAAACCTTCGCCCACCTTGGCAGTGACTGCCAAAGCGGCCAGGCTCAAGGCGGAAGGGAAAAATATTATTGGTCTGGGTGCGGGTGAGCCGGATTTCGATACGCCGTTGCATATCAAGGATGCGGCGATTACAGCAATCCGCAATGGTTTTACAAAATATACGGCTGTGGGTGGCACCGCATCTTTAAAGCAGGCAATTATCTCGAAATTCAAGCGGGAAAATTCTCTGAATTTTACTGCCGGAGAGATTCTGGTCTCCAGTGGAGGGAAACAAAGTTTTTTCAACCTGATTCTGGCTACGATTGATCCAGGTGATGAAGTCATTATCCCGGCACCATATTGGGTTTCCTATCCGGATATGGTCTTGATTGCACAGGGGAAACCTGTATTTATCAATACTGGGATTGAAGAGAAATTCAAAATATCAGCTGATCAGCTGGAGAAAACAATAACATCCAGAACCCGCATGTTTATTCTCAACAGCCCGGGAAACCCTTCCGGTGGTGTCTACAGCCAGGAGGAATTGCAGGCATTAGGGGCAGTATTGCGTAAACACCCGGAAATTCTGATCGCTACTGATGATATGTATGAGCATATCCTCCTGACCGGTGATAGGTTCGTCAATATTCTGAACGCCTGCCCCGATCTGAAAGCACGCACCGTTGTCCTCAATGGTGTTTCCAAAGCTTATGCCATGACCGGCTGGCGAATTGGCTATTGTGGCGGGCCGGCAACAATCATTACCGCGATGGAGAATATCCAGTCACAAAGTACATCCAACCCGAACTCTATCGCTCAAATGGCAGCCGAGGCTGCATTAAATGGCGATCAATCCTGCATGATTCCAATGGTGGAGGCTTTCAAGGAGCGCAATCAGTTTCTGACAGATGCGCTGAATTCCATAACAGGTATTCACTGTTTATTATCCGAGGGGGCTTTTTATGCTTTTGCGGATGCAAGGCAGGCAATCAGCCGGTTGCAATCCCAACAAGTATTGCAGGACAGCAGTGACGTTACTTTTTGCAGTTATCTTCTGGAACAGGCTGAAGTGGCTGTTGTGCCAGGATCAGCCTTCGGTTGCGAGGGTTATATGCGGTTATCGTTTGCGACTTCTATGGAAAATCTCCGGGAGGCTGTCAGACGTATCGCCAGTTTACTGGGTTGACCCGCTTCTTAACCTGTATTGAGTGATACCTGTTTTTATCAGGTCATCGCAATGTGGCGGAGAGTGACAGTAACCGGTTGTCGATAAATTGTACAGTCTTCACTAAAAAATCTTCTCTGCTTTGAGTCATCTTTGGTAAGCATAACTTACTGTAGTTGACGAGGGCTTTCCAGATTTATCTCCTAGGCTTGCGGTGAACTACTCTCTTCTGTACAGGCAGGGGGGAGGCGTCTATTTTGCCTGATCAAACCTTTCTCCTCTGCTTTACGCAGTGCTTCATATCTGCAGTGAACCTCAAGAAATGCCATGATTCTCTGAAACTGGGTTCGAATGGTTGCCGGAGATCGATTGAGGTGTTGTGCGAGGATTTTTGTATTGGTTGTTTTCTTTTCACGGCTGGCCTCAAGCAAGGTGTAATGCGATCTGGGCAGGCGCTTATATTTTTCATAGTCCATAAAACTTCATTCCAATTTTATCGAGGCTTTGTTCTGGTTACTGCTATTTGCGAGCGGTTATGAATGCTATTTTTAAGGCTTGATTCGCTACAAAGCAGTACTCCCTGAATGCTTCGGTATTCGTAAGTATATACAGATTAATAAGCAAAAATTATGCCAAGCTATGTAATATATTGATTTTTAATGTGAATGTTTAATTTTATAAAGTATTTTATTGGTAATTGTTAAATTTTCCGACATAGTATTACGTGAGCTCTGTGGGGCAAATATATTTTTTTCTGAGTATGTTAGAACCTGTTCTGAGAAAGAAATAAACAAATGCGGCTGGGGAACAATTGCATAAAAAACTTTTATCAACCGCGCAGCATTTTTATTTGTTTGTATTGGAATTATAGCTTGTATGCAATTGCAGTATTGCCCTTGTGATGGTGATCTCTTTAGTATCTCGTCTCAACAAGGGTTGTGGTTGATTCACAATGTTTGCCTTGTTGGAGTAACGCAATAGATGTTATGCAATATCTATGTTTAATTAAATAGTTGATATTAAAGGAAAATACCATGGATCAATTTTCTAAAAAAATTCTGGCTGCCAGTATCGTTCTGGCGTTTGGTTTTGCAGGTAATGCTTGGGCAGTTGAAGCGGTACCGTCACCGTTGTCTATAGCTGACTCTGCTGGCGTCAAAGGTGATGGAAGTACTGCAAGCACAGCTAACGGCAATACAACCTCCGCTGATGGCAACACAAGCACTGCTGACAACAACGGTAACGACAACAGCACCAACTCAAGCACTGCTGACAACAACGGTAATGACAACAGCACCAGCTCAAGCACTGCTGACAACAACGGTAACGACAACAGCACCAGCTCAAGCACTGCTGACAACAACGGTAATGACAACAGCACCAACTCGAGCACTGCTGACAACAACGGTAACGACAACAGCACCAACACTGCTGACAGCAATAACGACAGCAGCAACAACAGCACCAACACTGCTGACAGCAATAACGACAGCAGCAACAACAGCACCAACACCGCTGACAGCAATAACGACAACAGCTCTGCGTATGCTGACGGCTATGGTGCCGCTGCCAATAATGGAAGTACCGCTACTGCTGACAACAGCGACAACAGCGACAACAGCGATAACAGTGACAACAGCTTGGCTGATGCGAGTGGTCAAGGCAGTGCTGCAGCTAACAATGGTAGTACAGCCACGGTTGACAACAGTGATCACAGCGACAACAGCTCCGCATCTGCTGAAGGTCAATCTGCAGCTGCCAACAATGGCGGTACTGCAACTGTAGACAATACCAATAACAGCGATAACAGCCAAACTACTGCAAAAAATGGCAGTGCAGCATCCAATGGTGGCGATGCAACAGCTACCTATTCTGTTAACAATTCAGCATTGGAAGGATCTGTAACAGGTCAGTCAGCTGGCGGTTTATCAGTTGAAGAAGCTGTTGCACTTGCAGGTGGAAATTTAAGCAACAACATTTCTGATTCGTTCAATGGTGCAGGCCTGAATCAGGTTGCTCAAAACCTTGGATCCAGCTCGCTAGTTCAACAGCAAGTTTCCTTCCAGGGTAATGTAAACGTTAACCAATAATTGTAAGTTTGGATAATTACAACTTGGGTTAATGATGTAACTCTTCTGACTGGCAAGCAGTAACGATATTGCTTGCCAGTTTTTTTTGCTAAAACAGAAGATATAAATATCAGCAATATGTGGAGATTAGTATGAAAGCCAATATCAGAAAAGGCTTGGTTGCGTTTGCATTATTCATGCCTGTTGGCATGATTTACGCAGCATCCGGTACGGAATTGATGGCGGTCGAGGATACATACCTTCCTCATGCGGAAAGAGCTTCCCTGGAGGAGCTTGATGGGACGACAGGCCGAGAGGGTATTGATGTAACGGCCGTGAACAATTTGAATGTTCGCGCACTTCTTTCGGGCAATACGGCAACGAACAATGCTAGCGGCTTTAATATGATTGACAACGGTTCTTTTGCTGGATCGGGAGGTATGTTTTCAGTGATTCAGAATTCGGGTAACAATGTTCTTATTCAGGACTCGACAATTATTAATGTAACGATATTACCTTGATTTAGACTGAATATTTTGAGGGGGCAGCCGATAGCATAGTGCCCACAATTTATTGTTTTGCCAGTTTCTTGAGATTTATTGCATGAGGTGGTAAGCAATTTTAGTTACTCCAGGACAAAATCGCATATGAAACTGTCTCTGATCACGTTTGCTCTATTAGAGATCCTGATAATTCCTTGTAGTGAAGTATCAGGGATGGATATGATCGATATGGTAGGCGGTGCCAACTTTAATATACAAGTAAAAAGTTTTGCAGAACGGCGTTTCAATACTGTTTATCGGCAACAGTATGATTTCAGCTGTGGTTCTGCTGCTCTGGCGAGCCTGCTTACTTTTCATTATGACGATATGGTTGACGAACAATCTGTATTTGTCGATATGTTTCAGCATGGGAATCAGGAGAAAATAAAACGGGAAGGGTTTTCCATGCTGGATATGAAACTGTATCTTGAGCGCAGAGGATATCGTTCGGATGGTTTCAAGATTGATCTGAATAAATTACGTTCTACTGGAAATCCCGCTATTACCATCATCAACCACAATGGTTACATGCACTTTGTCATCATTAAGGGAGTGGATGAATACAAAATTTTATTAGGTGATCCGGCTCAGGGTGTTAAATCCATGGATCGTTCCGAATTTGAAGAAATGTGGGGGAATCGTATTTTATTTCTGATCCATGATAATCGCGATCCTGAAGTAAGCTATCAAAAAATACATCAGGAATGGGTGGGCAGAGTGGCTCCGCTGGGTGAGGCTGTTGATCGATCAAGTTTAGGGGTTTTTAATGTATTGCACCCAGGCCCTTGGGATTTTTGATAATTCATATGGTGCGGGGGAAAAATGAGAATCAAGAGTTTTCGTCTGATGGTTAAAAATATTCAATCATGTCTTGCTATGCTGATACTGTCTTGTTCTATGGTTGCGGCATATGCAGAGGATCTGAATACTAGAACGTTGACACAGGATCATTTCCACCAGGAATGGGAACGAGCAACAGATGAAGAGCTTTCAACATTGAGAGGGGGGTTTATCCTTCCAAACGGCATACACATTGATATGAATCTGGAAAAATTTATTCATTTGAATGATATGTTGGTACATTCATCCTCCATGCAAGTTCCTGGAGAAAGTGTAGTTTTACAGACGGGTATGCAAAATTTGGCACCTGATTCTGTTGCGATGCCACAACTCAGTTCTTTTATTCAGAACACGCTGGATAGTCAGCATATTGATGCCCTGACAAAAATCAACATAGAAGTTAGCAACTTGAAGGAAGTGATGGCAAATGGCAGTAATCATCGGGTTTTTACTGAATTTCTGGCTCCGGCATTGCTGCGATAGCTTGATCATTTACGTTGCTAAATATGAAAAGAGATGTGTCTAAAGAGGCTGGTCAGTTGACGGGTAATATAATGCACAAGTTATTCGCAGGCTGTCTCACAGTATTTCTCGTCATTTACGCTCAAGCAGGAAAATCGGCAGATGAAGTGCTTGAGCAGTATAAATCTCTTTTTACACAGCAACAGAAGGAATTTGAGAAGCAGCGGCAGACTATTATTGAGCAGGGAAAGGAAATTGAAAATCTGAAAGCTCGCTTGGATTCTTTGATTACCTCGCAATCAGCTGATCGTAATTCCTCTGGAAATGCTGCCACCAAGAATGGAGCATCCTACCCATCACAATCTTCCCCACCGAAGACGACGGCTGCTAAACCGATTAATAAGAATACTGATCATGTTCAGGCGCGTGCAGAATCCAGTAATCTTCCATCAAAACCGGTAGGACAGGCCCCCCCAAAACAGGATGAAAAACCAAGACCACCTGAAATGCCCAGGTTGAGTGACGCAGTAGGAGGGGTGCTGACACGCCAAGGAAAAATTGTGATTGAGCCTGCGCTGGAATATGCTTTTACAGACAGCAATCGGGTTTTTCTGGATGCATTTACATTTATTCCAGCAATTGCCATCGGTTTGATAGATATCCGCCAGGTAGATCAACACAGCATGATGGCAAGCATTGGGGCTCGTTACGGTGTGACAGACCGTCTTGAGATCGAAGCAAGGGTTCCTTATCGTGCACGTTTTGATGAGCAACGCTCCAGGCCAGTCAGCATTGGTGCAGGGATTGATGAAACATTCAACGCATCTGGAAATGGTTTGGGAGACATTGAATTTGCTGCTCGCTATCAGCTTAACTCAGGAGCGGGGGGGTGGCCTATTCTGGTGGGAAATATGCGAGCTACAGCACCTACGGGCAAAGGCCCTTTTGATATTAAATATGCACAGGCACAAGGAGTTCCTGGAGCTATATTTCCTACTGAGGTTCCTACAGGATCTGGTTTCTTCAGCTTTGAGCCAAGTGTGACTGCACTTTACGCGACTGACCCGGCTGTATTTTTCGCAAATCTGGCCTATAACTATAATATGGGCACTAAGGAAAAGGCACTTGATGGATCAGGTGATAAATTTAAGGTCGATCCAGGTTATGCGGTGGGTATGACTTTTGGTATGGGGTTCGGGATTAACGAGCGCTCGTCTTTCAATATAGGGTATGGCCATCGCCACATTTTTAACACCAAAATAAATAATCGTACATTGAAAGGTAGTCAGCTGGATATAGGACAGTTACTGCTTGGCTATGCATTTAAATATTCGCAGCGGACCACCTTGAATTTCTCTGTTGCTATAGGTACAACCAATGATGCACAGGATGTCAGACTCAGTTTTAGAATACCCATGGTGTTTTAGGTACAAAAAACAGGGAGGTGGGTACTCCCTGTTGCGAAATGATGGATAGATCTGCTTAACACCCACCCTCAATCTTTACACACCAGTATTTTTTGATTTTTTCTTCCATGCCGGCATTCATACCGGCAGCACGCCCTTCCTTGAGGGCAATTTCTGGAGAAATACCTTCCTTCAGTCGGTAAGCCGTCCACATGGCGCCTGCCCGGTTGCCAGTTGCGCAATGTACCAAAAAAGGAGGGGATGCTTGTTCCAGTACCCGCTTGAAGGCTGTCAATTGTGATTCATTTACGCCGTCATTGGTAATGGGGATGTTGATATAGGTCATTCCGGCTGCTTCGACAGCTTTCTTTTCATTTGGCGTACCTTCCGATTCAATACGTAAATCTATTACAGTGTTGAAGCTGTGCTTAACCAGTTCTTGAATGCTGTCATGAGTAAGAGCTCCAGAAGTGGCAATTTGAGGAGTAACACGATAATAGCGCATCAGATCATTAACCTGCGTAGCATACGGTACCTGATCTTTAGCGGACACCCAGCTTGTCGACAATAAGGCGAGAAGGGTGATAATTGTCCTCACAAAAAGCATTTCTACCTCCAACTGTAATAGTAATGTGTGAAAATCGTAGCATGAATACCGGGGCGGGTAAAAGGGCTGATATAAATTGTGCGAATGATGATAGTTTCCTAACTAGATCTGGCGATTGATTTTTTAAGTTACTAAAAGGAGGGATAGGTCATGCTGATAATTGGAGTGATTATGCATTATCGATTTATCCTTCATTGAAGGAATGATGAACTGATGTTTACTGCTTCTGATTATGTGCATATGTCGCATGCTTTACAGCTGGCAGAAAGAGGGCTGTTTACCACAAGCCCGAATCCGCGGGTAGGGTGTGTGATTGTAAATGATGGCAAGGTAGTCGGAACCGGGTGGCATGAGCGAGCGGGGGAACCGCATGCGGAAATCAATGCGTTGCGGGAAGCGGGGGATTTGGCCAGAGGCGCCACAGTTTACGTAACACTGGAGCCTTGTAGCCATCATGGTCGTACACCGCCTTGCATTGAAGCTTTGATTTGCGCCGAGGTACGCAGGGTGATTATGGCAATGGATGACCCTAATCCTCATGTAGACGGTCAAGGAAAGGAGAAGCTGCAGAAAGCCGGGGTTGAGGTGCACACAGGTTTGTTGGAGGATGAAGCACAGCAGTTGAATATTGGATTTGTTACCCGAATGCACCATAACCGACCGTGGATACGAACTAAAATAGCGGCCAGCCTGGATGGCAGGATTGCATTGAAAAATGGTAAGAGTCAGTGGATTACAGGTGAACCAGCTCGACAGGATAGCCACAGGTGGCGTGCCCGTTCATGTGCGATATTAACGGGAGTCAATTCAGTAAAGGTGGATGATCCACTGTTGACAGTGCGATATATCGAGACATCCAGACAACCCATACGTATTGTTCTAGATTCGAATCTGGAAATTCCCCTGCAGGCAAAATTGCTGGAAAGTGCAGATACAACCTGGATTTTTACGGTGCAGACTGACAGGAAGAAAATACATCCTCTGGAGGACGCAGGCGCTCATGTCGTTGTTCTGCCTGATCTGGCTGGTAAAGTTGATCTTAAAGCAATGATAACGAAACTGGCTGGATTGGGTATCAATGAGTTGCTGGTTGAGGCAGGTTCAGTGTTGAACGGGGCGTTGGTAGCAGTCGGATTGATAGATGAGATTATTTTTTATTTTGCCCCCAGCCTGTTGGGTAATTCGGCGCAAGCAATGCTGGTACTACCCGAAATTACGGATTTATCAGAGAAATATAATTTACGGATAACTGATATTCAGAAAATCGGAACAGATATTCGTCTAGTGGCAAGATTCATAAAATAAGAAAGAATACAAAAATTGCGTGGTAATAAAGAAAGAAGGATTTTTGTCGTTGGAGAAAACATTGATAGTACTGTTATCTGAATTTTATCCGGCTGAAAACTAAATTATGCGTATTCTGCACATTCTGGATCACTCCATTCCGTTACACAGCGGTTATACATTTCGTACCCTGGCAATTTTAAAAGAACAACGTGCTCTTGGCTGGGAGACATTTCATGTGACGAGTGCCAAACATGCTGGCTCGGCCGTGCTGGAAGAAGATGTAGATGACTGGCGTTTCTTCCGGACACCTAAGCATACGAATTTCGTCAACAGATTACCCATTTTGAACCAGATCTCTGTAATAGATGGTTTAACTAATCGTCTTGCAGAGCTGGTTCAATCTATCAAACCTGATATTTTGCATGCCCATTCTCCGGCGCTGAATGCTATTCCTGCTTTGCGCGTTGCCCGTCAATCCGGTATCCCAGTTGTTTATGAAGTGAGAGCTTTTTGGGAAGATGCGGCCGTGGATCACGGTACCAGCCGGGAATGGGGTATGCGCTATCGTCTAACGCGCAGCCTGGAAAATTATGCATTACGGCATGTGGATGCAATCACCACAATTTGCGAAGGGTTGCGCAACGACATGATCGGGCGGGGGATTGCACCGGAAAAAATTACTACCGTCCCCAATGCTGTCGATATTGAGCAGTTTGCATCGACATATCCTGCTGATGAATCGCTGAGAGAACGATTGGGGCTCAAGCACAAGCAAGTTATTGGTTTTATTGGCTCGTTCTATGCCTATGAAGGCCTGGATATCCTGCTACAAGCCTTGCCGCTCATGTCGCCACATCATCCTGATTTGCGCGTGCTACTGGTTGGAGGCGGGCCACAGGATAAACAGTTGCGGCAATTGGCCAGCCAGCTTGGTATAGAAGATAAGGTTATCTTCACCGGTCGTGTGCCACATGATCAAGTTCAATATTATTATGACCTGATTGATGTGCTGGTCTATCCCCGCCTTTCCATGCGCCTTACCGATCTCGTCACTCCTTTAAAACCGCTGGAAGCTATGGCACAGGGCAGAGTGCTGGCTGCCTCGGATGTCGGTGGCCACCGGGAGCTGATTCGCGACGATCATAATGGTATCTTGTTTAAAGCTGGTGATCCCCATTCATTGGCAGAAAAAGTCGGAGCGCTTCTGAATACCCCTCGGCAATGGGAAGCACTGCGCAGAGCAGGACGGGAGTTTGTAGAGACCGAACGCAACTGGCGGAAAAGTGTGGCTAGATACCAGCCAATCTATCATGGTCTGCTCGATAAACAGAAGGATGGGTAGTATTTGTGGATAGATTCAGTTCACATTCAGCGCCTTGTTCTTTGGCTATTGGCAATAGCTGTTCTGAAAAGTCTCTGCCAGGAATTGCCGAGTTACATATTGGTTTGGTTGGCCCTTTGCCACCGCCCTCAGGTGGAATGGCCAATCAAACTAAACAGCTGGCCGGGTTATTACAACAAGAAGGTATTGCCGTCACGCTGATCCAAGTTAATGTTCCTTATTCTCCAGCCTGGGTGGGAAAAATGAAGGGAGTACGAGCGATATTCCGGTTGGTGCCTTATTTGGTTCATCTATGGAAGTCAGCAAAAACGGTTCAACTGTATCATGTCATGGCTAACTCCGGATGGTCCTGGCATTTGTATGCTGCGCCTGTTATCTGGATTGCTCGGGTACGGCGGAAACCCGTTATCATCAATTATCGGGGTGGGGAAGCTGAAACATTTTTCAGTCGCTCTTTTTTCTGGATTAAGCCAAGTCTGAAACGCACTCAGATCATTGTTGTGCCGTCAGGTTTCCTGGAGCATGTTTTTGAGAAGCACGGATTCAAAAGCACGATCGTTCCCAATATTATTGATCTTGGCCGTTTTTCTATATCCGTTAGGAAGAAGAAAAAAGCGGATGGACCGCATATCATTATCACCCGCAACCTTGAGCCAATTTATGATATTACAACGGCGATTCATGCGTTTAATCATGTCAGATCGGTCATGCCGACAGCTAGGTTAACCATTGCCGGTTCCGGCCCGGAGCGTGCTTTGCTAGAAAACCTGGTGGCTAATCTTGGATTAGGTGACAGTGTTCGTTTTACGGGACGCATGGACAACACGGCAATCATTGCACTTTATCAGGATGCAGATCTAATGATTAATCCGAGTCTGGTTGATAACATGCCGATTTCGATTCTGGAGGCACTGGCAAGTGGTGTGCCGGTCGTTAGTACTGATGTTGGGGGGGTGCCTTTTCTGGTTACACATGAGAAGAGTGCGTTGCTGGTGCCTCCTGGCCAGCCAAGAGCTATGGCGGATGCTGCCTTGGTATTATTAAGTAATCAGATCCTGGCAGGTCAGCTTATTGCGGAGGGAGTCGAATTGGTGCGACATTATGCATGGCCTGAAGTGCGCGATCGGTTGCTTGTTGTCTATCAGCAAGCGCTGCAGGTATTTGAAAAATCATCAGTACCAAGGTAAGTGAGAGATGGAGCATGATCTGCTAAAGGAGCGTTCAAGTATTTACACCACATGTATATCAGGATTGTTTTTTCCAGTCCATGAATATCTCAAGAGGCATACCAGTGTCGATGTGCGTAAATCTATGGAGAAAACCCAGTGGTTTTCTCCTGAAAAGATTACACAGTTACAGATTGGAAGATTGCGTCAGTTGCTCATCTACGCGAATACTCATGTTCCTTATTACCAAAAATTATTTGCCGGGTTAAATTTTCAGCCGGAGAAACTGAATGTGTTGGCTGATTTGCAGTATCTGCCTTTTCTGGATAAACCAGCTATTCGTGCCAATCTGGAGGCACTTAGATCTAATCAGGCGCGTCATCTGGCCCGCTTCAATACAGGTGGATCAAGTGGTGAGCCGCTGGTATTTTTTATCGGGAAAGAGCGTGTCAGTCACGATATCGCTGCCAAGTGGCGTGCTACACGCTGGTGGGGAGTGGATATAGGAGATCCGGAAATTGTGGTGTGGGGCTCTCCAATCGAGCTGGGGGCACAGGATGAATTACGTGCCGTGCGCGATCGCCTGTTTCGCAGCAAATTGTTGCCGGCATTTGAAATGTCTGATCAAAAAGTAGAGAGTTTTCTCAGTACTATCCGTGAATTTCGACCCAAAATGCTGTTTGGCTATCCCTCGGCTTTATCCCATATCGCGAAATATGCTGATAAAACCGGTATCATCATGCGCGATCTGGGTATTAAGGTGGCATTTGTGACGTCTGAACGGTTGTATGACGATCAGTGCAGGCAGATCAGCGATACGTTTGGCTGCCGGGTAGCAAATGGCTATGGCAGCCGGGATGCAGGTTTTATTGCGCATGAATGTCCTGCAGGCGGGATACATATTACCGCTGAGGATATTATTGTTGAAATTATCGACTCTCACGGCCATCTTCTTCCATATGGGGAGTCAGGTGAGATTGTCGTGACTCATCTGGCCAGCAGGGACTTTCCTTTTATCCGTTATCGAACGGGTGATATTGGCACGCTTGATGACAAAGTGTGTGATTGTGGACGTGGCTTGCCGCTGATCAGGGAAATACAGGGCCGCAGCACTGATTTCATCGTCGCCCGGGATGGTGCAGTTATGCATGGCCTGGCACTGATTTACATCCTGCGAGATATGTCGCAGATAAAAACGTTTAAAATCATACAGGAAAGTATAGATCTTACCCGCGTGCTGATCGTTACTGAAGGCAGCCTGAGTCAGGTGGATATAGATCAGATTACTGCGTCGTTCCAGGCCAGGCTGGGCCAGGATGTAATAATCAAAATAGAGCAGGTATCCGAAATTTCAGCCGAAAAATCAGGTAAGTTTCGCTATGTGATCAGCAAAGTAGCTGCAGGTTGAATTAATCAGCCGGATGCAGGAAGGGTATCGGAACTCCCATCCATAACAGTGCAACGATTATCAGAGCTATCCCAACGCCGATGGTGCCGACGATCATGCCGGCGAAAATAGTCAGGCCATCTTTGCTGAGTAATCCGAGCGACATAATAAGAATGCCCCAGCCTGGCAAAAAATTGATCAAGGGAATGGGCAGTGCAATAGAAATTGAAAAAATAAATGAGAAGAGGCCAATGATGCGTTCCCAGGCATGCACACTGATGTAGGTTAGCCGTGGGTGCATGTGACTTTCTATTTTTCGCAACCATGGTGTGATCCCGTTGATCAGTTTATCCAGTACTTTTTTTCGCATTACTTTCCTTGCCAGCCACTGGGGAATCCAAGGCGCCCTCATGCCGCATATCATCTGTATCGAAAAGATAAAAAGTGGAATAGCAAAAATAGTCGTAAAACCAGGTGGGGCGGGGATAGGAAGACAAATTGGTAAGGTTGCAATAGCCAGCAATACGGCAAATCCCCGTTCATCCAGGGAATGTTTGATCTGATCGACAGAGATCATCTGATTGTTATTTTGTATAACAATCAGTTGTAATAATTCAGACGTATTTTTTTCTTTGTCCTCCACTACTCCCTCCTTGGCTGTTTCGATATAAAATTCAGGCCATTTCTGTTATCAGGATTACTTTTCTACCGGGTTTTGGTAATACAGGCATATGGCAACGGGTGATTTATCATGTCCTTTATTGTTTCTATGAATTTGCTTCCTGTAGAGGCCGTGTGCGAAACTACCGAATTGTAAAGCATTGCGACCGCTGGTGACCTGTGGCAATATCAATTGGTTGCAGTGGCAAATATCAGTTATCTTGAACGTTATCTCTTTTAGAGGAAAGACGAGGATATTTTGGAAAAATTTATTGAGCAGGTATCACTCTATATTCACGATGCCCCGATTTGGCCATTTACTCTGCTGGGTTTGGTTCTGGTTGTGGGAGTGGGGGTAGATGTTATTAATCACCGGCGTCGAATGGGAGCAATGGAATATTTCGACTCCGTTTTTCATGAGGAACTAATTGGCCTGTATCCTGCGATTACCCGCTGGCCGGATGATCTGGTGGCTTATATGCAGCCTCGCCTGCCTGTTTTGCGTGATGCCTTTGAAGTTCTGAGAAACTTTATTCCACAAAATCAGTTGCGTGAATATAACGCTACGTGGAACCGATTCTACCAATTTTCACGTTTAGGTGGAAATGAGCAGGCAGGCTTACCTGCAGGAACTGCACAGGACTTTACTGCGGAACAGCCCGATCAGCATCAACAGCAACAGATTTTCCAGAAAATGGCTGCAGATTTGCTAGCTTATACTGATCAATTTAAAAAATAATCAGGTTGCAATTATATCCGGGAGGAAGTGTTCAATTTATCGGGCAAGTCGTTACTTTGGCTTGAACGAGCCTGTTTATTCATGGATACATGAGAATATTCCCGGATCATCCATCAGACGGAAAAATCAAAATCCTCCCGATTTCTGGTTTTCGCGGGATAGGGAAATTTATCGATGTTCCCTGGCGGATATATACAGATGATCCGCTGTGGGTGCCTCCTCTTCGGCTGGAACGACGGCTGCACTTCTCCAGATTTAATCCCTATTTCAAGCATGCCCAGTGGCAAGGATGGATCGCCTACCGTAATAATCAGCCTGTTGGCAGAATCAGTGCGCAAATAGATGAACTGCATCGGCAGCGATACGGGCCAGATACCGGGCACTTTGGTATGCTGGAATCAATTAATGATGAAGCTGTTTTTAGTGAGCTGATACAGGTGGCTGAAGATTGGTTGGTTAAACGGGGAGCGCGTCAGATTAGCGGACCATTCAATTTTTCTATTAACCAGGAGTGTGGCCTGCTAGTTCAAGGGTTTGATACCCCCCCTGTTTTCATGATGCCGTATTCACCTCGGTGGTATGTCAATCTGCTGGAACAAAATGGTTATCATCCCAGCAAGGATTTGCTGGCTTACTGGCTTGAAACAGATTTTGAATCACCTTCCGCCATGCAGCAGGCTATCGACCATAAATATCAGCATCGAATACAGATCAGAACACTGCGACGTGATCGGTTCAGTGAGGAAATCGAGATCATGCGAAACATATTTAATGATGCATGGTCGGAGAATTGGGGGTTTGTTCCCTTTACGCTGGAAGAATTCGCTGAACTGGGTAGCTCTTTACGTTGGTTGGTTCCGGATGAATTCGTCCAGATAGCAGAAATGGATGGAGAGCCTGTCGCTTTCATGGCAGCGCTGCCAAATCTGAATGAAGTGCTACCAGATTTGAATGGAAATCTTTTCCCTCTGGGCTGGCTTCACCTGGTTAATAAACTGAAATCCAATTCAATTACCACCGGAAGAGTTCCCTTAATGGGTGTTCGCAAGCAATTTCATCATACGCTTCCCGGGATAGCATTAGCCTTCAAGATTATTGATGCACCAAGAAAAATAGCCCGAACTAGGGGTATTCAGCACGTTGAATTATCCTGGATACTTGAGGACAATTTACCCATGCGTACTATTCTCGAAAGAATAGGAGGGAAAGAGTACAAGCGTTATCGTATTTATGAGAAAACGCTGGCATGATCAGGGTGCGATTAAATCAATCCAGCAAGACAAAGTCCCGCTTTGCCCGCGATGTGCAATAACGATCAATTTGCTGCCTTGGTATTGGCTGCCGACCGGGGT
Source organism: Nitrosomonas eutropha (assembly GCF_900116685.1). Lineage (GTDB taxonomy): Bacteria > Pseudomonadota > Gammaproteobacteria > Burkholderiales > Nitrosomonadaceae > Nitrosomonas > Nitrosomonas eutropha_A. The sequence goes on along the minus strand of NZ_FPBL01000002.1, from coordinate 234,661 downwards.
GATCAGGATCCTGTGGCAAAGTATACGGGAGCGGTCTGCAAGGCTTATGCCCCTATTTGCGGAAAACCAATGGTTATCCGGGTGCTCGATGCCTTGAGCAGCTGTAACAAAATAAAATCCATTCTTTTGTGCGGCCCGCCTGAATCGCTGTTATCTGCATGTGAAGAACTCAAACAACGTATAGAAAACAGGCAGGTAGATTGGGTAGAGAATATGGACTCACCCGCCCGCAGTGCTGTTCATGGGCTCTCGCAAATTGATATACATCAACGAATTTTGCTGACAACAGCCGATCACGCCCTGCTGACACCGGAAATTGTGGAATATTTCCTGCGAGCCTCCCGTCATTTGGAATGTGATGTGACTGTCGGGGTCATCCGGTACGAGACTTTGCAAAACAGGTATGGTAATGCCAGGCGCACGGTAATTCGTCTGCGTGATGGAAATTTCTGTGGCTGTAATCTGTTTACATTCAATTCACAAGGACGTGTATTGGTGGATTTCTGGCAGCAGGCAGAAGCATTGCGCAAACGCCCCTGGAAACTGATTAGCCGAGTGCTGGGCTGGCGAGCTGTCTGGTCATATCTGCTCGGGCGTTTAACGCTTGATCAGGCGCTACAGGAAGTTTCAGAAAAAACAGGTGTTCAGGTGCGCTCGGTAATTTTGCCATTTCCTGAAGCAGGTATTGATGTTGATAAAGTGGAAGATTTACAGCTGGTAAAATCTGTTCTGGCCAAAGCAATATCGATACATCCACCGGTGTAGAACGGACAGCTGACTTTCATGGGAATTATTGAAAGATATATTTCACGGGAGCTGTTACTTCCTTTCTTTGTAGTAACCATCATCCTGATCGGGCTTTTCGTAAGTTTCAGCGTTGCACGTTTTTTAACCGGGGCGGTGGCTGAGACCCTGGGTGCTATAGCCATGTTTAAGCTGGTGGGGCTGAAAACTATTATTGCGCTGGAAGTGTTGGTGCCGATTGCTTTTTATGTTGCGGTAATCCATGGTTTAAGCCGAATGAACCGTGATCAGGAAATTAATGTGTTGCGTTCCGTCGGCTATGGTGACAACCAGATCATTCGTACTGTTTTCATAATTTCCCTGCCCATTGCCATCCTCAGCGGAGCCCTTTCCATTTATGCTCGCCCGTGGGCGTATGCAGAAAGCTATGTGATGAATGCACAAGCTGAAGCCGAGTTGAATACTGATCGATTTCAGCCCGGGAGATTTTACGGCAGCGAGAAAAGTGGCCGGGTCATCTTTATCCGGAGAAAAGATGATCTTGAAAAACGCATGGAAGGCGTTTTTCACTACATCAGAACAGCTGAAAATAGAGAGATTATCGTATCCCGAGAAGGCTACCAACGGCCCATGACACAGGAGCAATGGCCGCATATCGAATTGCTGGATGGAAAAATCTATCGTCTTGGATATGATGCAGTCAGGGATAGTACCGTTCAGTTTGAAAAGATGATTTACTTCAATGAAAACGATCAAGCTCAAAACTATCGACGCAAGGCTGCATCAACGCAATCATTATGGAATTCTGAGCAACCACAGGAAATCGCGGAATTACAGTGGCGGCTTTCCCGGCCAGCCGCAACTATTCTGCTGGCTTTAATCGCGGTTTCTTTTACCCGGACAGCGCCACGTAAAGATAAAGCTGACAGAACATTTATTGTTGCAGCACTGGTATTCGCTGTTTATTACAACCTTAGTGGATTGGCCAAAACCTGGGTGGAGCAGGGCGTTGTTGCTACTGTGCCGGGGATCTGGTGGGTATATGGATTACTTTTCATAGTTGTTGTATTGCGCCTGCCCGAGCTCAGATTGTTCTTGTCTGCAAGAAAATAGTGAAGATCTGTTATCGCCACATCGCCTTGCAAGTTTTGACAGGGATGATTATCGCTACTGTAGTGCTGTTGCCCTTGTTCAGTTTTTTTGATCTGCTTGATCAGCTGGATGATGTGGGGAAGGGGACATATACCACCCGAGATGCTTTCCTGTATACGGCAATGCTCATGCCTCGCAGATTTATCCAGATTGCGCCTTTCATTGCGCTGCTGGGGACAGTGGGGGCGCTGGGTGGGTTAGCAGTCAACTTGGAATTGGTGGCGATGCGTGTGGCAGGATTTTCTCCTTTGATGATCAGCCTTGCTCCGATTGGAATTGGGGGGGGGCTTATCACCTCAACCATAGCACTTGAGTATTTGGTGGCACCACAATTTCAACAGCAGGCAATTGTATTGCGTGCTGTGGCATTGGAACAGGGTGCGGAGCTAGGGAGGGGGCTCGGAATCTGGACGCGTAATGAGCAGAATATATTACGTATTGGTGAAATGCTGCATAAAGGGCGGGCAATGGATATCGAAGTCATGCATTTTGATAAACAGGGACTGATGACTGCCCATATACATGCGCAATATGCGGATATTTTCGATAAAAGTATTTGGAAATTGCATGATGTTACTGTACGTATGTTTGCCCCGGATCGTATCCTTTCCAGAAAAGTACACACGCTTCAGTGGCACTCGTTTCTCGGTCCTGAAGATATTGCGACACTGACCAAACCACCTGAAAGCCTGACCCCATTGGAGTTACTGCACCATGCTGAATTCTTGAAGATGACCGGTCAGAAAGCGGATGCCTATGTTATGGCTTTGTGGCGCAAGGTCGGTAGTGTAGTGATGACTATTGCAATGATTTTGATAGCAATTCCCTTCATTTTTGGCTCGGTGCGTGAAGGATTGGGAGGAAAGCTGGTTCTGGCTTCATTGATGGGGATCAGTATTTATTTGCTCGATCAGATTATCGCTAATATTGGGCTGGTATTTCAGTTGAATCCCATTATCGTTTCAATTGCGCCCGGATCAATTCTGATTGTTATTGCAGCATATTGGCTGTTACGACGAACTTTTTGAGATAAACATGTCTGCAACTTTCTTTGTTCATATTGTCGGCAATAGTAAAGCTAATTTGTGGGGGATGAGTGGGCGTACCCGCCTTGAACGGATGCTGGGCACAATCAGGACAGCTGTTGTGGTGGAGGATTTGTCACAATTGACTGGGGTGGATTTCGTGTTGTTGCTGCGAGCTGATTATCTGTTCGATGCCAGAGTGATCAATGCCCTGATGGTGTTGGATAAACACATGGCACTTGTTACATCTGTAGATGAAATTCCGGTGGCGATCCGGACAGACGGAAACAACGCCAGTGTGATGTGTGAAGTATTGAGCAAGAAACGGTCGATACCTGATGATTTTCCACGCTGCACCTTAAAAGACCTCCCGATTCAGGTGCAGCAAAATCTGAAAAAGAAAGATCCGCCTTATGTATTGCCGATTTTACGTTGCAACCAGGCCGAGCTTGAATCCGAGCTTTTTGCAGCCTCCTATAAAGGTGTGACTGATCTGGTCACTAAATGGCTATGGCCCTGGCCAGCGTTTATGACCACACGTCTATGTGTGCAGCTGGGCCTGAAACCTAATCATGTAACATTATTTAGCCTGGTTCTAGCTGTGCTGGCGGGCGTGGCATTCTGGTATGGGGCGTTTGGTATCGGCCTGATCATGGCATGGCTGATGACTTTTCTGGATACGGTCGATGGCAAACTGGCACGGGTCACACTGACATCAAGCAAGGTGGGCGATGTATTAGATCACGGCCTGGATATTATCCATCCACCCTTATGGTATCTGGCTTGGGGTGTTGGTCTCACGACTGCCGCCACATCGTTGGCTGATCTCGAATTATTGACTTGGTTAATGTTTATTGGCTATATAGGTGGTCGTCTTTGCGAAGGTGCCTTCCAGTTCTGGCTGGCCTCTTTCGATATTTTTATCTGGCGTAAAGTTGATTCATTTCACCGCCTGATTACCGCACGGCGCAATCCGAATTTGATCCTGTTAACTGCTGGCTGGATGGTTGATAGGCTGGATATTGGATTCATTCTGGTCGTGCTATGGCATTTACTGTCTACCTTCTTCCTTATTTGCAGGCTGTTTATCGCCTGGCAAAGTCGATCCCGGGATGGCGTACTTCACTCCTGGATGGAGGGTATTGATCCCGTTCGTGACAGGCAGCAATTTGCAGTCAGAGTATTTACCCGACTGCCTCTTCCCCAGCAATATGTCAGGCCAACATTAGATGGTCAATAACTCTGTGGGGGATTTCGTGCCTGCCAAGGTAGGTTTGATCTACAACCCGCTGGGAGGCTGGTTTCGTAAACATGCTGCACGGATGCAAAGCCTTCTGGCAACATTGCCGGAAATCAGACAAATTCGGGCAACCAACCCGGTTGAGTTTGAGCAGGCTGTTATCGCTATAATCGAAGCGAAGATTGAATGGCTGGTTGTTGTGGGGGGGGACGGCACTCTGCAAGGCGTGATCAGTTGTTTATTTGAATACTTGCCGCCGGATAGATGGCCGGAAATCACCATTGTGCCGGCTGGAACAACCAACATGACCGCGCTGGATCTGGGGACGAATGGGCAGGCAGAGCAGATTTTGACCAGAATCAGGCAATATGTGCACCAACCTGGTGAGGTGAAGCGGGTAAAGAGGCCAGTATTGCGGATTGAACAGGCCGGTACAAGAAATGTATACGGAATGATATTCGGCCTTGGTTTGATTGCTCGTGGCGTGAAATTTTCACACAGTCAGATTAAGCAAACGGGGATTACCGGTAACGTCTTTACAGTGTTGATCGTACTGCGTTCATTGGTGGGTTCCTTTCTGGGACGCTCGCAAACTGAGTGGGCCCCGGTGCGTATTACTCAAAAAGATAACACGGGTACTTTGAGCGAAAAAGTATATCTGTTTGCGCTCATCAGTACGCTGGAAAAGTTATTGCTTGGCATTCGCCCTTATTGGGGGCAGGAACCTGCGCCGTTACGTGCAACGTTTGTCGGACAATACAGTAAGCACTTCTGGCGAAATATCTGGCCGTTGATCGCAGGGCACGGCCACCATTTGAAAAGAGAGGAAGGTTATATCAGTTATAACGCAGCTTCAGTTGAACTGTGGCTGGATGATGAATATATTGTGGATGGCGAGCTTTATCATGCTTCCAGTCAGTACGGACCAGTGAAAATTACGGCTGATGGCCCGATTCTGTTTCGTGTTTTCTAAAAGAGAGATCTGAATGGGCAATTCCGTTGATTTACAAAGTATCCCCGGCCTTCTGATACAGGAAATAGCGATCCAGGATGCCCAGCCTGTACACCCGTTATTCCAAGGCTTTACTGATGCATTGAGACAGCATTTCGGGGAAGCTCTAGATGCAGTCATTCTATATGGCTCATGCCTGCATACTTCTGATCTGGCCGAAGGTATTGCCGATTTTTATGTGCTGGTCAGTGATTACCGACTGGCTTATTCCGGTCATTTGCTGGCCTATCTGAATGCCTGGTTGCCACCGAATGTCTTTTATCTGGAGATTCCCGTTTCAACTGGTGTGCTGCGTGCAAAGTATGCAGTTATATCCACAGCAGATTTTGAACGTGGTACTCGTCACTGGTTTCATCCCTATATCTGGGCGCGTTTTGCGCAACCGGCCAGATTGCTTTATACACGTGATGACCAGATTCAGAAACGTATCCACCGTGCGCAAGCGCATGCCATACTTAAATTTATCAGCTCGACATTGCCTGTACTTGAATCAGGCTCCAGTAATCTGGAGACAATTTGGACCTCCGGGCTGATGCTGACTTATGCGGCCGAGCTGCGTGCTGAGCGTAAGGGACGCGCTCAACATTTAGTACAGCTTGATCCCGAGTTCTACAACCGATTAACCGTAGCAGCCGTACCTGCCTTGAGCCCATTGCTGAGTTTGCAAACTGATGAGCAATATCATGTTGGAGCGGTAACCCCTCTAAAGAAATTAAGTACACGTATCCAGTGGCGATTGCGGCGCTGGCAGGGAAGAGTTTTATCGATACTACGCCTGAGCAAGGCGACGATAACTTTCCGGGATTGTCTAGATTATGCCGCGTGGAAAATTGAGCGGCATACAGGCATCAAGGTGGAGATTACGCCGATGTTGAGGCGTCATCCGATACTCTGGGGCTATAAGGTGATGTGGCAATTACTGCGGCGTGGTGTACTGCGGTGAGATTAATATCCATATTCCGGGTTCTCCCGAGGGTTTATGAGATTTATTAGGGAGCGACAATGAAATACTCAAATCAAATTTTTGTTATAGGTTTTGCAGTTTTTCTGACTGCTTGTTCCACCATGTATTACAGTGGGCTTGAGAAAGTTGGCATCCCGAAACGAGATGTATTGGTTTATCGCGTGGAAAAGGCGAGGGATACGCAAGAAGAAACCAGAGAACAATTCAAATCAGCCTTGGAGCAGTTTTCTGCTGCCACAAATTTTAAAGGTGGTGATCTTGAGGGAGTCTATAAAAAGCTGAATCGTGAATACGAAGCAAGTGTGGATAAAGCAAAAGAAGTCAGAAGCCGGATAGAGGATATCGAAAGTGTTTCGGCTGCGTTATTCAGGGAGTGGGAACAGGAGATTACACAATATTCAAACTCGGCTTTGAAACGAAGCAGCCAGGAAAAGCTCGATACAACAAAGTTATATTACAGACAGCTTGTTGCTGCCATGAAGAATGCTGAATCCAGAATACAACCTGTATTGACAGTTTTTAATGATCAAGTCATGTATCTTAAACACAACCTGAATGCCCGGGCAATTGCCTCGTTGAAAGGAGAATTGAAAACACTGCAATCGAATGTCTCAACTCTGGTTACTGCAATGGAAAAATCTATAAATGAAGCCAATGCGTTTATCAGCAATATGGAGAAGAGTTAAACAGCGGTTTCTATTCGTGACGGCTGTTTGCCAGCAAAGCTTTGAGGGAAGATTGCAGAAGGGATTCGGCTGGCAGTGAACCGGATAGCCTGTTCAGATGCTCAATGGCAGTCTGGCTCAGTAAACGCTTAATTTCACGAGTGTCTTCAGATTCCTGGGAATACGACTGCGGCTGGATGCGAAACCTTATATCTTCAACCTTAATTCCGGCTGTATTCATTTTTTGCTGAATTGATGGGGCAAAGTTGCGTAACCAGGTGGCAACGGCACCGTTATCCACATAAATAACCAAGAGACCGTCAGCGGTATGTTGCCCCGCCGTGCATCGATTTCTGAATTGGGATGGAATGATATCCAGCAGGTATTTCTGCACCTCTGTCAGATGCCTTGCCTTAATAAATAATTGATCATAATCGGGCGTGTTACTCAGAGCTGTCAGATAGTTGCTTAGATTAAGGATGGACATGCTATTTTACTTTGTATGCGTATTATAAATACTGAAGATTATGCTGGATAATCAGGGTTTGGGGCGGTGCACCTGGTACTAAAACAGCCATTGTCTTTTCTGCTGATCATTTCGATTATGGTAGTATGGTCAGACTTTATTATCGCAACGATTTGATGTGTCGCTGCGGAATTTATCCTAACGTACGATGAGTTAGATCAGCTGATGCTCAGCCAGATAAGTGATTGTGTAAACAAAAAAGTGCGGATCATAGCAAACACTACTTAACGCACTGAATCCAAATATAATGTGTGCCATTTATCCTTGTTACATATCTGCAACTATTATGCACTTGCATGCATTTTCTATGACGTTATTCTGGTCTGATCATGAGTCAACCAGCAAGCAATTTCAGCGCTCCTCTGCTTCCCCTGCTGTGAAATAGATCATGTTTAATAGTTGATCTGTATTACAGTGCATTTTTACATCAATAGATAAACAACAATTTCCCATGCTGAGCAATTTACTAAAAGGTATTTTTGGTAGTCGTAACGATCGGTTGGTAAAACAATATTCAAGGATTGTCCGCACCATCAATGAGCTGGAAGCTGTCATTTCACCGCTGTCGGATGAGGAGCTGTGTAACAAGACGAGCGAGTTCAAGCAACGCATCTCAAATGGTGAGAAACTGGATCAGTTGCTGCCAGAAGCGTTTGCTGTAGTCAGGGAGGCGAGCAAACGTGTACTTGGCATGCGTCATTTCGATGTACAGCTAATCGGCGGAATGGTGCTGCATGAAGGGAAAATCGCCGAGATGCGTACCGGTGAGGGAAAGACATTGATGGCCACCCTGCCAATCTATCTTAATGCCCTTTCCGGAAAGGGAGTACATATTGTTACGGTCAACGATTATTTGGCGAAGCGTGATGCTGAATGGATGGGACAGATTTATCAATTCCTCGGATTGAGTGTCGGGGTGGTTCTATCGCAGATGCCTCATGAAGACAAGCAGGCTGCTTATGGTGCAGATATAACTTACGGTACGAACAACGAATATGGCTTTGATTACCTGCGTGACAATATGGTGGGGCATAGCGCAGAACGAGTGCAACGCGTGCTTAACTTTGCAATTGTGGACGAGGTTGATTCGATCCTTATTGATGAAGCTCGAACGCCTTTGATCATTTCCGGCATGGCTGAAGGGGATACCGAGGTTTATAAACGTGTTGACGTATTGATTCCCCGGCTTACTCGGCAGAAGGATGAAAATAGTCCGGGTGACTATAGTGTGGATGAGAAAACACAACAGGTATTACTGAGCGAAGAAGGATTTATACATGCTGAGAAATTATTGGGTGAGGTTGGTTTGCTGCCAGCAGAATCCAGTTTGTATGATCCGGCTAACATTACCTTGATTCATCATTTTAATGCGGGATTGCGTGCGCATGCGTTATACAACCGTGATCAGCATTATGTTGTGCAGAATGATGAAGTAGTTATTGTAGATGAATTTACCGGTCGTTTAATGCCGGGAAGACGGTGGTCAGAGGGATTGCACCAGGCCGTTGAAGCTAAAGAAAATGTTTCCATTCAGAAAGAAAATCAAACTTTAGCATCTATCACTTTCCAGAATTATTTCAGGATGTATGAAAAACTTGCCGGTATGACCGGTACTGCTGATACGGAGGCATTTGAGTTTCAGCAAATCTATGGATTGGAGACAGTTATAATTCCAACCCACCGTCCGATCGCGCGAGAAGATCGTATGGATCAGGTTTTTCGTACGGCACGAGAAAAATATCAGGCGATTATTGCGGATATCAAGAACTGTTACGAGCGTGGACAGCCAGTCCTGGTTGGAACTGGCTCAATCGAAAACAATGAATTGCTCTCAACCATGCTAACAAAGGAAAAGTTGCCTCATCAGGTTCTCAACGCCAAGCAGCATGAACGAGAGGCCGATATCATCGCTCAGGCAGGGCAATCGAAGATGGTGACCATAGCGACTAATATGGCTGGTCGAGGAACAGATATTGTGCTGGGCGGAAATCTGGAGCAGGTAATCAATCGTATTCGGGTAGATGATGCTCTTGATGATATGACCAAAACAGAAAAAACAAAGGAAACCCGCCAAGCGTGGCAAGTCAGGCATGATGAGGTAATCAAGCTGGGAGGATTGCATATCATTGGCACTGAACGGCATGAATCACGCCGGATTGATAATCAGCTGCGTGGACGTTCCGGCCGGCAGGGTGATCCGGGCTCCAGTCGTTTTTATCTTTCCTTGGAAGATCCACTATTACGTATTTTTTCTTCCGATCGGGTGGCCAATATTATGACGCGTCTTAAAATGCCAGAGGGAGAAGCAATCGAGCACCCATGGGTGACGCGTGCCATAGAAAATGCTCAGAAAAAGGTCGAGGCCAGAAATTTTGATATTCGCAAGCAATTACTGGAATATGACGATGTGGCCAATGATCAGCGCAAGGTTATTTATCAGCAGCGCAACGAGTTGCTGGATGCCGAGCAAGGTATTTCAGAAACTGTTAGCGCTATTCGTGAGAGTGTAGTAAATCAACTTGTTAGCCTTTATATTCCTGCACAAAGCATAGAAGAGCAATGGGATGTTCCTGGGCTGGAGAAAGCCCTGGCCAGTGAGTTTCACTTGCGAATTCCCGTGCAGGAATGGTTGGAAGCCGATAGTGAGCTGCATGAAGAAAACCTGCGTGGTCGTATTATGGAATCCGTGAATACCGGCTATCAGGGTAAAGTTGAGCAGGTGGGTGCATCCATCATGAATCAATATGAGCGTATGGTGATGCTGCACAGTATGGACTCACATTGGCGTGAACACTTGGCTGCGCTGGATCATTTGAGACAAGGGATTCATTTGCGCGGCTATGCTCAACAGAATCCTAAGCAGGAATATAAAAGAGAAGCTTTTGAGCTGTTTGCAGGGATGCTCGATGCGATTAAAGCTGATGTAACAAAGATTCTTATGACCGTGCAAATCCGTAGTGAGCAGCAGGTTGAATCAGTAGCGGAAACCTCAACTCCGAGAAATTTGCAATATCATCATGCTGCTTATAGTGAGGCAGAAGAGGAGCAACAATCGGTTGTGGAGAGTCACGAAGCCAAGCAACAACCATTTGTACGTAAAAATGACAAGATTGGACGGAATGATCCATGTCCTTGTGGATCAGGCAAGAAATATAAGCAATGTCATGGTAGATTAGATTAAGGTTATGTTAATTAGTCGATAGTAATCAATCTATCTTGGCGAGTATAGTCTGTGCTAAAATAATTGCGCTTTTTAAAAGGGTGCCATTTTTAGAAATTCGTGTGCTTTAAGGTGCCGGAGTTAAGTGTGTTATTGATTAGCTGGTAATTAATGAAATGGAATTGTTAGAAAATGACAGACAGTGGTGATAACGGAAAGATGAGCGGGCGACGTCGCTTTTTACTGGTGGCCACTTCGGTTGCTGGGGTAGTTGCTGGCGCGGGTGTGGCAACACCTTTTTTACGTAGCATGATGCCTAGTGAACGAGCTAAAGCTGCGGGGGCGCCGGTTGAAGTGGATATCAGCAAGCTGGAATCAGGCATGTTGCTAACAGCTGAGTGGCGAGGAAAGCCTGTTTGGGTGCTTAAGCGTACTTCTGAAATGCTGGATGATCTGAAGAAATTAAATGACCAGCTGGCTGACCCAAACTCTGAGCGGGATCAACAGCCTCCTTACGCGCAAAACCCGACAAGATCAATTAAACCCGAGATACTGGTTGTGCTGGGAGTTTGTACACATCTTGGATGTTCCCCGGTGTATCGGAAGGATATAGCGCCTGCTGATCTGGGTGCAGACTGGTTAGGAGGGTTTTTTTGCCCTTGTCATGGATCCAAGTTTGACTTAGCTGGTCGTGTCTATAAAAACGTACCGGCTCCTACCAACCTGGTAGTACCTCCTTATACCTATTTAAGTGATAACCAACTTTTAGTTGGTTCTGACAGTAAAGAGTCCGCCTAAAATGAATAAACAGCAAAATTCAATGATGGAATGGATAGACAAGCGTTTTCCTTTGACAATTACCTGGAAAGCGCACCTATCTGAATATTATGCTCCCAAGAATTTCAATTTTTGGTATTACTTTGGATCGTTAGCGCTATTGGTGCTGGTTAATCAGCTACTGACAGGTATTTTTCTGACCATGAGTTATAAGCCTGATGCTGGAATGGCTTTTGCATCGGTTGAATATATCATGCGAGATGTAGATTTTGGCTGGTTGATCAGGTATATGCATTCAACTGGCGCTTCCATGTTTTTTGTGGTGGTTTATCTACACATGTTTCGCGGAATGATGTACGGATCTTACCGAAAGCCTCGTGAACTGCTGTGGTTGATAGGTATGGCTATATTTTTTGTTCTGATGAGCCTGGCCTTTACAGGATATATTTTGCCATGGGGTCAAATGTCCTATTGGGGAGCTCAGGTTATCGTCAGTATGTTTGGAGCAATACCACTTATAGGCGACACCTTGTCAAACTGGATTCTCGGCGACTTCATGTTGTCGGATGCAGCTTTAAACCGGTTTTTTGCTTATCACGTGGTCACACTTCCTGTTTTGATTGTAGTGCTGGTGTTTGTGCATATCATTGCTTTGCACGAAACGGGATCCAATAATCCTGATGGTATAGAGATTAAGGTTAACAAAGATCCACAAACCGGGATTCCGGTCGATGGCATACCATTTCATCCTTATTACACGGTTAAGGATATCTTTGGGGTAGTTGGGTTTTTGATTGTATTCTGTGGGATTATTTTCTTTGCGCCAGAAATGGGTGGGTATTTTCTGGAAGATAATAATTTTATACCAGCTAATCCTTTGCATACCCCGGATCATATTGCCCCGGTATGGTATTTCACCCCGTATTACTCCATGTTGCGTGCAGTGACAGTGAATTTTTTGGGTGTGGATGCCAAGTTATGGGGTGTGATTTTAATGGCGGCGGCTGTGGTTATCTTTTGTTTCCTGCCTTGGCTGGATCGCAGTCCGGTTAAATCAATCCGTTATAAAGGGCCTTATTTTAAAATTGCGTTGACTCTTTTTGTGATCAGCTTTTTTGTTCTCGGATGGTTGGGAACTAAATCGGTAACACCTTTGCATACTTTACTGGCACAAATCTTTACTACGATTTATTTTGCTTTCTTTCTGCTGATGCCGTGGTATAGCAAAATAGATAAAGTTAAACCTGAACCAGAGAATGTAACAAAATGAGAATGATAAAAATTTTATTACTGGCTGTATTACTAACTCCTTTTGTCGCACATTCTTCCGGGCAGGAAGTTGAGTTAGACAAAGCTCCTATAGATAGAACTGATAAGGAATCGCTGAAACGCGGTGCCAATAGTTTCGTTGAATACTGTCTTACGTGTCATGGCGCTGATTTTATGCGCTATAACCGACATCGTGATATCGGGATGAGTGAGGATGATATTCGTACGGAACTTATTCGTACCGGACAAAAGACTGGCGATCTTATGGAAGCAGCTATGAGAAAGAAAGAGGCTGAGCAATGGTTTGGTGTGGCTCCTCCAGATTTATCTGTTATCGCTCGATCCCGTGGAGCAGATTGGTTGTATACTTATTTGCGTACTTTTTATCAGGACACGTCCACTTATAGCGGTTGGAATAACCTAATTTTTGACAAAGTTGCAATGCCTCACGTTCTGCATCATTTGCAGGGATGGCAGACACTGGAGCCGGGAACCAAGAACTTGGCTTTAACAAAATCGGGGACGATGACAAAAGAGGAATACGATAAATTTGTAGCTGATTTAGTAAATTATATGGTTTATTTAGGTGAACCACATGCATCTTATCGTAAAGAGCTTGGAATCATCGTATTGCTGTTTCTGTTTGGTATGCTTGGGTTAACCTATCTACTTAAGAAAGAATACTGGAGAGATATACATTGAAGATTCTTCAGAGTTATCTTCTGTGAGTTAATTATTTGTTATACAGAAGCTATGATGACATTATATTCAACAGCAACTTGTCCTTTCAGCCATCGTTGTCGAATTGTATTGCATGAAAAGGACATGGATTTTCAGGTTATCGATGTTGATCCTAATAATATACCTGAGGATATCGCTGTAATTAGTTCACACGGAAAAGTACCAATCCTGGTTGAAAGAGATCTTGTATTGTACGAAGCAAACATCATCAATGAATATATTGATGATCGTTTCCCCCATCCGCAATTAATGCCTGCGGAACCAGTGATGCGTGCTCGCGCAAGATTATTATTACACCGATTTGAGAAAGAACTTTTCTGCCATGTTGAGTCTCTGGAGCAGGGCAATCAAAAAGCAGCAGACAAAATTCGCATAGAAATTACGAATGGATTGACAATGATTGCCCCTATCTTTGACAAACAGAGATATATGCTGGGAGATGAATATACCATGCTGGATGTGGTAATTGCTCCGTTATTGTGGAGACTTGATCACTATGGGATCAAGCTACCAAAGCAGGCTGCTGCGTTGCTAAAGTATGCTGAAAGGCTTTTTAGCAGACCGCTATTTATTGAAGCATTGACTCCAGCTGAAAAATTGATGCGTAAATGAATAATGTCTCTTCAATCAAACCTTATTTAATACATGCAGTCCATGAGTGGTGTATTAATAATGAATATTGCCCTTATATCTCAGTATTAGAAGATGGATGTTCTGGTATTCCGACTGAGTTATTTAAGAATAAAGAAATTATACTTAATATAAGCAGCCAATCAGTGAATGATTTACAAATTGATAATACAATAATTCAATTTGTAACTCGATTTAATGGAGTACCAAAAAAAATCAGGATCATGATTGAAGCTGTATCTGCAGTATTTGCGCGAGAATCAGGGCAAGGACTTACCTTTATTCCGGAGATTAATATGGAACGGATTAAGGAAAGTTGCGTAGATGACTCTATTTTACAGAAAGACCAGGCTTTATCCATTGAAAATAAACAACAAAATAAAGCTTTTTTAAAAATTGTAAAATAGTGTTATTTGCCGGCATAGCTCAGTTGGTAGAGCAGCTGATTTGTAATCAGAAGGTCGCGAGTTCAATTCTTGCTGCCGGCACCATTAAATCAATAGGTTACGGTATTTATTTATTATTTGTATTATTACCTGTCCCCAAAAACGTAACCAGTCAGTGAATTTCTCCGCTCATTTTTTCCGCATATTTGGCTAAATAGTTGCTGGAAAGATGAACATATCTCTTTACCATCTCTTGCCGACTTCCAGCTGCTTAGCTCCTATAATGCAATGCATGCCACAACAGCCTGTATATGTCAGCTTGTCCATATTTTATGTATACCCCAGATCGTGATTGTGCCTCTGCAATCCTCGATGTCAGTCAATTGTGGCTTAATCATTGCGCATTCTATATCCGATTGGTTACTGATGGCGTTGAACAAACGTTTGAATACACAGGCCAACCCTGCTCTAGTCCCGAAAGCGGTTAAAAAGATCGTGTTCCATTTGCCAAATTCAGCTGATAAGTCACGCCAAGGATTGCTTGTGCATATGTATCTGCAAACTGGCAATTAATTGTTCGTACCGCTGCGTCCCAGATGCCTGTCTTGCCCAAACAATGTGGCTCTATCTTTGCTCGCCGCGCCTCCGTTCATATCCCCAATAATCCATTAGAAACCCATAGAATTTACGCTTGATGGACAAATTTAGGTTGAGGCACAATCCGCTATACAACGGATATCGAATCTCAACAGATCTTGGCGTGAAGCCATGAATACTGCAGTTATTTAGGGCTGGCTTACTGTATAAGCAGCCTATCGGGACGTTGAGTTGTTTTTTTAGTAAACACTCTTCATCCTGAATGCTTGAATGGAAAGATCAAGTTTTAGTATTGCGATAAGCTGTCACCTGAATCTCTATTTTCATGCGTGGATCTGATAAAGCTGCGGTTAGCATCATGGCGGATGGCCTGATATCTCCCAGATATTTACGCATTACTGGCCAACATTTCTCAAAATCTTCTGTTTCAGGAAATACATAAGTAACTCGTACCACATCTTTCATGCTCGATTCTGCCTGATTGAGTGCGATTTCAATATTTTTGAAACACTGCTCCGCCTGTTCCAGCAAATCATCAGAAATAATCATTTTGCTGTAATCGAAACCTGTTGTACCGGATACTAATATCCAGTTATCTACGACAACTGCACGCGAATAACCAATTTCCTTTTCAAATGTAGAACCTGAGCTAATAAGTTTACGCGTCATGACATGCTATCCTTTTATTAGTTGAAGAGCTTATGCAGGATACTATACTGTTATTACTGATTATTAATCGCAGTAGATGTAAAGTTGCTTACAAGAAACTTTATGCACTGTAAGGTTATTTCAATGGAAGCAGATGTTATTCCTGGTTGGGAAAAGCTGCCAGAGAGACTAGCGTTTACACGGCTCACATAAACCGAATGTATCCCTCGATTTTTAACGCATCACCAATTATTTGTAAGTAATAGTTCAAGTACGCAAAACCTACTCCATATATTTTTCTATTAACCTTGAGGCCGTTAGCCTTCTGGATCCCGGATTGATATGAATCAGGCTGCCGTGTTATTGATTAATAAAGTTATATTTCTTGTGCCAGAGTAATCCTACAATAATTCCGAATGCCAAAAATATGAGTAATGACCAGTCAGGCAGCATCAATGATAGGAATTGCCAGGTGCTATCACTGCAGTCACCGTTGGCTTCAAACATATCCGGCCACCATTGTGCGAGAGGCAATTCGTTCAAAAAAGCTTCTTCCGGGCTGATGCCGCATTCGAATGCTTCAGGAAAACGTATTAACCAGGCTTGTCGGCCGGCAACGGTAGCACCTGCCAGTGAAAATAAAACGATTAATCCACAGTAGATATGTCGTCCCAGTGATTGTGTATTATGTATGAATGTAAATAAAGCAGTAATCCCGATCAGCCAGTAGGCAATGCGCTGGAAGATGCATAACGGGCAGGGTAGCAATCCATCTATTAGTTGCAGATAAAGTGCATAGCCAATTAATCCGGCACAGGCAAAAAAAATCAGTAGAAAGATTATTCTCATAACTCTGTCTTAAAGTTTATAACTATTTTTTGCTTGATTCATTTAGTGGTTTCTCTCTGCGCATGCTGCCGGTAACCAGTCTGTATTCGAATAAACGACATTCCAGTGTGCCATTAAAAAGTGGAATTCGGCGCGAAGGTGTAAGCCGAATAGATTTTGCCAGCAGGGGATCAGCAGTCAGTAGAAAAGCCTGCCAGCCACTGAATCGTTGTTTCAGTACATTTCCCAATTGGGGATAAAATTTGGCCAATGTCTGGTGATCTCCAACGCGTACGCCGTACGGTGGATTACTGATCAACATGCCGGTTTCGGCTGGAGGAGAAATTTCCAAAACGTTTGCCTGTTTCAGCGCGACGCAGTCGGCTAATCCTGCTGTTGCCAGATTGTCACGAGCATTAACCAGTGCATTGCCGTACAGATCACTGCCATAAATGGATTGGAATGTACGTTCACGTTGGCGGTTTGTAGCTGTTTGTTTAAGTTTTTTCCAGGAGTTGGTATCAAACAGCTTCAGATTTTCGAATGCAAATTGCCGCCCGGCGCCGGGTGCAATCTGGCAGGCAATTTGTGCTGCTTCCAGTAACAGAGTTCCGCTACCACACATTGGATCAAGCAATGGAATGCCAGGTTGCCAGCCAGCCAGTGCCAGGATGCCAGCAGCTAGGTTTTCACGCAAAGGAGCATCTCCCTGGGTTTGACGCAGCCCCCGTTTGAATAATGCTTCGCCTGAAGTATCCAGGTAAAGGGTAAATTGCCGCGCATCAAGAAAACCGTGAATACGCATATTGGGGGTAGCGGTGTCGATGTCAGGACGTTTGCCGCAGGTGGCGCGAAATTTGTCGCAGATTGCATCCTTGATTCGGAGTGTAATGAAATCAAGACTGCGTAGCGGACATTTAATTGCAGCCAGATTGATCTTTATTGTCAATCGTGGCTCAAACCAGTCGAGCCAGGACAAGCCATGCGTGATGTCATAAATGTCGGTTTCACTACGGTACTGATCTCTGGCTACTTGCCACAAAATGCGGCTGGCGATGCGACTTTCAAGATTGGCCTGGTAACAGGTTAGCCAGCTTCCACGGAAAGCTACTCCTCCGGGTGAAATTTCAATAGAGGTCGCTTCAAGACGTTCAAGTTCTGTTGCCAGAACAGATTCCAACCCACGCGGACAGGGAGCGAAGAAACGTTCTGTCATTTTACTTTTTGTTGTTTTGCAATCTTATAGCGGTTGGTAGTAGAAATCCGGAATATGGTTTCACGCCTGTTTGTTCCTCCAGACAGCATAGGCAAACAGAAGCCAGGCACTCATGTAGGACATTCCGCCCAGTGGAGCGGTCATACTCAATCCTTTCCACCCGGTGAGGCTGACAACATACAATGTGCCGGAGAATAACAGAATTCCCGTTATCATTAGAATGCCGGAAAATTTTAATGCGCGCGCTTGCGGGAATCGTTCTAGCGCCAGTCCAACCAGTATCAGCCCGATTGAATGGTAGAAGTGATATTGTACACCGACCTGAAAATTGGTAAGCATGTCGGGTGTCAGTATAGGTTTAAGGCCATGTGCTCCCAAGGCACCCAGTGCCACACACAGAAATGCATTCAATGCCCCCAACGCAAGAAAGATTCTGGACATTATTGGTTGAACTCCTGGTTAATAAAGTGAAGTGTGATAAGAACGAGGATAAAAAGTCTGCTCTGGGTCATTCGTTTGCTTCAGTGATATTTGCCTTGGCCGATCCTTTGGCAAAGACTATCTGTACGTTATCGCCAGTATGAATCTGCTGACTATCTTGCAGAATTTCACCCCGGGCAGTATAGGTGATACTGTAACCGCGTGCCAGCACTGCTTTCGGGTCGAGATGAGCAAGATGCTGTTGATGTTGGGTGAGTTGAATCTGCAGGCTTTCCAGCCGATACACCATCGCTCGTTGCAACCGCGTAGCCAGTTCTTGCTGATGCCTTTTCCCAGCATTGATATTGGGTTTGGTGAATTGTATACGTTGTCTGAATGCTTCGATTCGCCATTTGTAAACTTCCTGTTGTTTGCTCCATGCATGTAGTAAACGGTTGCGTAATTGCGACAGATGGATTAGCTGGTAGCGGATTCTCTCTCCAGGGTGAATCAGACGGTGAGTAAGCAAATCAGTTGCTTGCATACGGTGTTCAATATTTCGTTCTATCGCCTGTTGCAAGCGGTGCTGCCAGTACCGCAGACGATGCAGAATGTCTTGTCTGTCCGGGGTTGCTAACTGAGCGGCACCGGTAGGTGTCGGTGCGCGAATATCTGCTACAAAATCAGCAATGGTGAAGTCGGTTTCATGACCGATACCTGTTATGATTGGAATTGGGCAGGCAGCAACCGCTCGCGCAACGATTTCTTCATTGAATGCCCATAAATCTTCTATTGAGCCTCCTCCACGACACAGGATCAATACATCGCATTCACTTCGCCGTATGGCGATTTGTAGTGCAGTCACAATTGCAGCAGCAGCCTCTTTACCTTGTACCGGTACAGGATAAATAACGACAGGTAACGAGGGTAAACGCCGCTGCAGCGTCGTGAGTACATCTCTCAGCGCAGCAGTATTGGTTGAAGTGATGATTCCGATTTGTTGAGGGTAAGGGGGAACTAGCTGCTTGTATTCGGGATTGAACAGTCCTTCTTGCTGAAGTTTGGTTTTGAGCCGCTCAAACGCTTCAAATAAAACACCTAATCCAGCGTGGCGCAGCTGCTCAATTGTTAGTTGAAATTCTCCGCGTGCTTCATATAGCGTAATCAGTGCCTGAGCTTCTACTTGAGCACCGTCCTGCGGCACCCAATCCAGGTACATATTTTTATGGCGAAACATGACACATCGTACCTGCGCATTATCATCCCTGAGCGAAAAGTACCAATGTCCCGACGGATAGCGTTTCAGATTGGAAATTTCTCCGTTTACCCATAACAATGGAAAAGTCTGTTCGAGTATTACACGAACATTCCAGTTTAATTCACTGACCCGCCACACTATTTTCTTTGGCTCGGGAAAAAGGTTGCTATCAGTCATGCCGGTTTATAATCATCCACAATGACATTTGGTTATTACATTATGAATAGAAAAGTTTGTACGATAACAATAGTTTAAAATAAACATTTGTTTTTAAAAATTTTATTTAGCCTAAAAATCAGGCAGCTCAGAAAATCCCATGTCTTCAATGACACTTATCCAACTTGTCCATGATTTATTCACACAGTTATCCACAGGAATTGTGTATAACCTTTCAGTAAAAACTACTGGTTGAGCAAAGCATATTGGTGTTGCAAAATATAATGCAGTGATTTCACTACAACTAAGGGGATTAATTCGTGTTTTCAATTATTCAGGCAGCAGGATGGCCGATATGGCCGATAATACTGGCTTCTGTCATAGCAGTGGGTATTATCGGTGAACGTTTGTGGAGTCTGCGTCTGTCAAAAGTTTCACCGAGAGATTTATTACCGAGGGTGTTGCAGGAATATCGTCGCTCTGGTGTGCATGCTGATACGCTCACTCGTTTACAGGCACATTCTCCACTCGGACAGGTGCTGGTAGCAGGATTGAAAAACATCGATAGTCCGCGAGAAATTATGAAGGATTCGATCGAAGAGGCCGGGCGAGTAGCGGCCCATGAGCTGGAGCGTTACCTTACCACACTGGGAACAATTGCTTCCCTAAGTCCGTTAATGGGGCTGTTTGGTACATTGATCGGTATGATTGAGATCTTTGGATCAGGCACACCAACTGGCAGTAATCCAGTACAACTGGCCCATGGAATTTCAGTCGCTCTGTATAATTCCGCATTCGGTATTCTGGTTGCGATTCCGAGCATTATTTTTTATCGTTATTTTAGAGCTAAAGTGGATGAGCTGGTTCTGGAAATGGAATTGCAGGCCTTGAAACTGGTTGAGATAGTGCTTGGCGAAAGGCGCGTCTAGAAGTCTACAGACCATGCATCGGAATTACAAATAACGGTCCCTGATTTCTTCACCTGGTTCACTCAATTACTCAAATCTGACGGGCTCCTGGTTGCTATCTTATCTCGGATAATTATATAGATAGAACCAATTACCCTCTTTTCAGGAAAGTACTTTGAATTTTTACGTGAAAAATAGCAGCAATACAATCAGGAATAGAGAGAGCTTTATATCTGAAATTGGGTCGAGTTACTTGCGATATATTTTTCTGTGCATTGTATTTTTTTGCGTAAGTTGCAGCTCGGTGCCAAGAGAAGAAAATCAGGTGAATGTGTATGATCCGTATGAGTCACTGAACCGTAAGTCCTACCATTTTACTGATGAGCTTGATCGCAGATTGATTGAGCCAGCTGCCGATATATATATCGAATATGTACCGGAAGCAATACAGCGCCCTGTCAGTAATTTTTACCGTAACCTCTCCTATCCAAGCGTAGTTTTGAACAGTTTCCTGCAGGGAAAAATACGCCAGGGATTTTCGGATACGATGCGTTTTGTGATTAATACTACGATTGGTGTTGGAGGACTTTCCGACATGGCCGGGCACATGGGGTTTGAGGAGCATAATGAGGACTTCGGGCAGACATTGGCAGTGTGGGGAATGGATAGCGGACCTTATCTCTTCATTCCCGCTTATGGCCCGAGCAATTCACGTGATGTGGCGGATATACCGGTGAGTGTGTTTGCAGATGGGCTTTTTTATCTGGCCTATGTGCTGAGTGGGCCGGTAATCATTCCGCTGGCTATTTTGCGTATCATTGAAAAAAGAGCTAGCTTCTCAGGGCCAATGAAAATACGTGATGAATCGGCATTAGATCCTTATCTATTTGTTCGCGAAGGTTATATGCAGCAGCGTGAGTACCAGATATATGATGGGAATCCTCCCATCAGTCATTACGATGATTTGCTGACTGACGATCTGGATGACCCCGCAGAAATCAATCCGATAGAAGCGGATCCCACAGAAACCAGTCCCACCTCTTAAACGTTGTGGTTTGTTATATAATTTTTTTCAAAAAATACAACTTCATAGGTGGTTGAGCTATCTTTCACAATTGGTGGCTACACAATCATTTCGTGCCAACTTACCAAATGAGGGCTTTACGCTTTATGTCCATTTTTAAAATATTTTCCGGATCTCCGATACAAAAATCTTCATTACACGATTATCCGTCAGCTGATGCAATTGATAACGGGATGAATAGTATTCCTGCTATTTCACTGGATAGTGCCATTGCCCGCGCATGCACAGCTTTGCTAGTGCAGCAGCGGGAAGATGGTCACTGGTGCTTTCCACTGGAAGCAGACTGTACAATTCCAGCTGAATATATCCTGATGATGCATTTCATGGATGAAGTGGACATTGTGCTGGAGCGCAAAATTGCAAATTTCTTGCGCGCCCGGCAGGTAACCGATGGGCATGGTGGCTGGCCACTATACTATGGCGGTGATTTTGACATGAGTTGCAGTGTTAAGACCTATTACGCTTTGAAGCTGGCTGGAGACTCGCCGGAAGCAGCACATATGGTTCATGCCCGTAACGCCATACTGGAGCGAGGGGGGGCGGTGTGCTCGAATGTATTTACCCGTTTGTTGCTTGCCATGTATCGGCAGATTCCATGGCGTGGAGTACCGTTTATTCCAGCTGAAATCATGCTGTTACCACGCTGGTTTCCTTTTCACCTGAGCAAAGTGGCGTACTGGTCACGTACGGTGATGGTACCGCTTTCTATTCTATGCACGCTGAAAGCCAAGGCAATCAATCCTCGCAATGTGCATGTACAAGAACTGTTTACTGTTGATCCGGAGAAGGAAAAAAACTACTTCCCGGTACGTACCTCTCTTAATCGTTTGTTGCTGTATGTGGAGCGATTGGCTTCAAAGCTGGAGCCGCTTATTCCATCGTTCATCCGTCGCAGGGCTTTGAAAAAGGCTGAACAATGGATAATCGAACGTCTTAATGGCAAAGATGGTCTGGGGGCAATTTTTCCGGCGATGGTTAATGCCTATGAGGCATTGACATTGTTGGGTCATGATCGTGATCACCCGCTACTTCAACAATGTCGCCAATCTTTACGTGAGCTGCTGGTGGATGAAGGGGAAGAGATTACCTGGTGTCAGCCTTGTGTATCTCCCGTGTGGGATACTGTGCTGGCCACCTTGGCGCTGCAGGAAGATAAACAGGTTGATAGCGAGCCGATTCGTCGTGCACTCGACTGGATTGTGCCCCTGCAAATACTTGACGAACCGGGTGACTGGCGCGATAGCCGGCCCAATCTGTCAGGAGGTGGCTGGGCATTCCAGTACGCTAACCCGCATTATCCGGATCTGGATGATACAGCTGCTGTAGCGTGGGCATTAATCCAGACTGGTGCGGAAGATTACCGTGTCAGTATTACCCGGGCAGCAGACTGGCTGGCGGGTATGCAATCGAGTAATGGTGGCTTTGCTGCATTTGATATAGACAATGCGTATTATTACCTGAATGAAATTCCGTTCGCAGATCATGGCGCATTGCTGGATCCGCCCACAAGCGATGTATCAGCACGTTGTGTAGGCCTGCTTGCCTTGAATGGCGAGGTGAGACATCAGGAAGCTGTGAAGCGCGGCCTGGATTTTCTGTTCAAGGAACAGGAATTATCCGGGGCATGGTTTGGGCGCTGGGGCAGTAACTACATTTATGGCACCTGGTCCGTATTGGAAGCATTCAGGCTGGCGCGTGTGGATCAAGGCCATCAGGCAGTGCAGCGTGCTATTCAATGGCTGGAATCGGTACAGCGTGCCGATGGTGGATGGGGAGAAACCAATAATTCATATCTCGATCCACAATTGGCCGGACAACTGGAAGCCAGCACTTCCTTCCAGACCGCGTGGGCTGTGCTTGGACTGATGGCTGCTGGAGAGGTGGAAAATACAGCAGTGAGAAAAGGGATTGATTATCTGCTGCGTACCCAGATTGCTACCGGGTTATGGGAAGAGCCATGGTTCACCGCGCCCGGCTTCCCAAGGGTTTTCTACCTGAAATATCACGGTTACTCCAAATATTTCCCACTATGGGCACTGAATAGATATCGCACACTAAGTAGTAGATCTGCCGCATGAGTAGTCGTGTTGGCATCATTGTTGCCTTGCGAGCAGAGGCCAGATGTATCACGCCGCGCCGTTTGGCTTTTGATCGAGCAGTAGCATTGGATGAAAGTCTGACGATCAGAATATGCGGTATGGGTGGCGCAGCTGCTCGCCGCGCAGCAGCCGATTTATGTAATCAGGCGGGAGTTACCGGACTGATCAGTTTTGGCGTGGCAGGTGCACTGGATGATGGTCTGCAACCTGGCCATCTGGTTTTGCCGGAATCGGTGTTGGCGGACAAGAATTATCCAACAGATGATATGTGGCGTACACGAGTCCAGCATTGCCTGCCGGATCACATCAATGTGACCTGTGATCCGTTGGCAACCAGCGATGAAGTGCTGACCACAGAAGCTGCCAAACGTATGCTGGCATTACAAAGCGGCGGGTGTGCAGTTGATATGGAAAGTGGAGCTATTGCTGCGGTTGCAGCGGAAAAAGGAATTTCATTTCTGGTAATACGGGCCATTTCAGATCCGGTACAGTTTTCTCCCCCTACTGTACTGATGGATGCACTGCAGCCGGATGGCAGCGTCAAGCCAATTCCTTTGCTGACCTTATTGCTAAAGCGCTCACTCAATCTGAATGAATTGTTGCATCTTGTACCCGGTATGCAGGCAGCCTGCAGGACCTTGAAACAGGTTGCCCAGTCTGCCCGGCATGAACTGGGTCGGAAAGGGCAAGCTACCAGTAATCAGCGCTTCAACTAAAGCAGACGCCGTAAGTCTCCCCGCACGAAACCGCAAGAGGTGGTATCAATGTTGATAGCCTTACTTAAAGTCATGACTTTGAACAATTCTCCCATTTCAGCTGGGCTGATCAGGCACTGTACCTGGCTGACCAGCGGCAGGTAATCCCCCGGTTGGTCTGCTGGTGTGCGTGCCAGTAAATCAGTAATTCCGCAGTTAATCAGGAAATGCGCCTGCGTAGTATAGCCAGCTAACTGCAACCCGGAATCCAGTGCGATCCGGGAAATGGCGCTGAAATCGACATGACTGGTGATGTCCTGTAACCCCGGCAAAAAAAACGGGTCATCATGAGCATGATGTCGATAATGGCACATTAGCGTGCCCTGATGACGTTGCGGGTGGTAGTACTCGCTTTGACCAAATCCATAATCAACCAACAGAATGGATCCTTGTTGCAATATGCTTGCAAGGGAGTGGATAAAATGCCGGTTGGCAAGGCTGATTTCACTGACATAGGGATGGGGGAGGGAAGGTTGATCAGATGGAGGAAGTTGTCGGGCGATATCGAGTAGTTCACCTTCTGCCAGAGGCTGATCTTGCCATGCCAACCCGTGATCTTTCCAGATTACGCCGCGTTCTGCAATGTTACCGTTTTGCCAGATAACTAGGTGGACGGGCATGGCATCAAGCACTTCGTTAGCAAGTATCAGCCCATTGAACTGATCTGGCAGGGCGGTAAGCCAGTGTACCCGTGTGGCTAAATGTGGAATTTGCTGTTCGATGATTGCTTGCTGTCGTTGCTGTAAATCTGCGCTGAGATCAAGGATGTTGTAGTACTCCGGCAGACTTTCCAGTGCCTCAAGCGCCAATAGCAGATCAACAGCCAATTTCCCTGAACCTGCACCAAACTCCAGGATTGAACCATGATTTACTGATCTTAGTACTTGTGCGACCTGTCGCGCCAGTGTTTGACCAAATAACGGAGAGACTTCAGGCGCCGTGACAAAATCACCTGCTGCGCCAAATTTAGCTGCACCACCACTGTAATATCCTGTTTCAGGCGTATACAAAACAGCTTCCATGTAATCCGCGAATGAAATCCAGCCACCGGAAAGGGAGATTCGATTGTGAAGTATGGTTTTCAGAGTATCGCTGTATTTTTGTTCGGGAGAATTCGGTAGGGGTAGAGT
The DNA here is from genome assembly GCF_900116685.1 of Nitrosomonas eutropha. Lineage (GTDB taxonomy): Bacteria > Pseudomonadota > Gammaproteobacteria > Burkholderiales > Nitrosomonadaceae > Nitrosomonas > Nitrosomonas eutropha_A. The sequence continues at coordinate 209,271 of NZ_FPBL01000002.1, read as the reverse complement.
CACGGGTGTTTTTAGCAGCAAAAAAGTTTATGGTAGATTGTAGTGCTGAAGTGTAGCGTAAACAGAAGGAGTGTTCGTGAAAGATAAAATAATTTTGGTGACGGGAGGGGCGCGGCGAGTGGGTGCTGCCATCTGTAAGCGATTGCATCGCGAGGGTGCCAAGCTTGTGGTTCATTATCGCAATTCATCTGCTGACGCACAACTGTTGAAACAGGAGCTTGAGCAGGAACGCCCGGATTCGGTTGCATTACTGCAGGGTGATTTGCTGGATATCGACGGAATTCCGACATTGATTGATCGGGCTATTTCACAATTTGGCAGACTGGACACTCTGGTTAACAATGCCTCCAGCTTCTTTCCAACCCCTGTTGGGGAATGTACTGAACAGGCTTGGGATGATTTGATTGGCAGTAATCTGAAGGCCCCACTTTTTTTATCCCAGGCAGCGGCCCCCCACTTAAAAAAAAACCAGGGAAGTATTGTCAATATTATTGATATTCACGCCGATCAACCCCTCAAACGTTATGTTATTTACAATACTGCCAAAGGCGGGCTGGCAGCATTAACACGTTCACTGGCCATGGAGCTTGCGCCGCAAATCCGTGTCAACGGTATTTCACCCGGGCCAATTCTATGGCCGGAAGCAGGTGAGTGGCAGGATGAAGTAACACGCGCACATATTATTGATAGGACGCTACTCAAACGTATGGGGGAGCCGGATGATATCGCACGAGCTGTCAGCTTTCTGATTGAAGATGCTCCCTTTATTACCGGGCAGATTATTGCTGTCGATGGCGGACGCAGTATTAACCTTTGACATCGTGCTGGCTGTATATTAGCTTCTCATTCGTGCTCGCCGGGATACTGTATAGTTTGTGAAATGATCCGGTCGCAATACGCTATTGCGAGCGCTGAGAGCAGAAATGCAAGGTGAATAGCAGTCTGCGCAATCAATGTTTTTTCATCATGAGCAGTAGCGTTGATAAATGTCTTTAGCAGGTGAATCGATGAAATACCGATAATAGCAGTTGCCAGTTTGACCTTTAATACCGAAGCGTTGACATGTGACAGCCATTCCGGCTGATCGGGATGACCCTCAAGATTCATGCGTGAAACGAAGGTTTCATATCCACCGATAATTACCATGATGAGTAAGTTCGAAATCATTACCACATCAATCAAACCGAGTACTACCAGCATAATGGCTGTTTCGGTCAGATCCTTCTCGGTCCTTTCTGTTCCTTTGACTGCCACCATATCAAGGACATGCTGTAAAGCATTCTGGTTAGAAAATACGGCGCCAATCAGATCTGATAGCTCGATCCAGAAGTGATATACATAGACACACTGCGCCAGCACCAGTCCCAAATATAAAGGTAGCTGTAACCAGCGAGACAGAAACAGGAAGTAAGCGATAGAGGATATTCGTTTTGAAGGAGGAGGGGTATCATGATCCTGTTGCATGGTGATCTGTTTCCTGAAAAGCGCAAAAGATTACCATGACAACAGGCAAATGCGAAGATTGTTACTTTAAAATTATCACAGTAAGAAGGCTGCCAAAGTTAAGTATATTCATTACCGTAGTTTTGGAATTGCTGTTGTATACCAGAGACACAGTAGCCCTGACTTATTGCTTTCGCTTGTCGCGCTCTATCAGCGCATATGCAGAGTGATTATGTATGGATTCAAAATTTTCTGATTCAACAACATAGGCATCTATCCGGTCATCATGATTAAGTATTTCGGCGACATCACGGACGATATCTTCGACAAATTTTGGATTATTGTAGGCCTTTTCTGTGACATATTTTTCATCCGGCCGCTTCAGCAGACCGAACAGTTCGCATGAGGCCTGTTCTTCCGCAATTCTGATCACGTCCTCAATCCAGATGAAGCTGTTGGTGTGCACGGAAATAGTGACATGTGAACGCTGGTTATGTGCACCATAATCGGATATTTTCTTGGAGCAGGGGCACAGGCTGGTAACAGGAACGATTACTTTCATGGTAAATCCATATTGATTGCCATGTTTAATCTCACCAATAAAGGTTACCTCATAATCCAGCAAGCTTTTTACACCTGAGATAGGGGCTGATTTACTGACGAAGTAGGGAAAAGTCATTTCAATATGGCCGGAATCAGATTCCAGTCTGCTGACCATGGAGCGCAAAATTTCTTCAAATGATTCAACCGAAATTTCACGTTCGTGGCTATTTAGTATCTCCACAAAACGGGACATATGTGTCCCTTTGAAGTTATGTGGCAGATTGACGTACATATTAAATTGCGCCACAGTGTGCTGGGAACCGCCATCCTTATCAGCGACGAGAACTGGATGACGAATTGCTTTGATTCCGACTCTGTCAATTGCGATATGTCGGGTATCTAGTGAGCCCTGCACGTCAGCGATAGGCTGATCAGTATGTTTTTTCATAAAAAATTCCTTCCTGTCCAGATTATCTGGCTGTGAAGCTGTATAAAAGTATTGGAGCAACCGGTAAGGAGTAGAGCTCGCCAGCTTTGCTGCTAATTTGTTACGTATGCGAGCACTATAGAGAGAGTCTTTCTTTTACTGATTTAATGATCCCGGTTTTATCCAATCCGCAATCAGATAACATTTGAGCAGGATCACCCTGATCAAGGAAACTATCTGACAAACCTAGTTGCAGTAATCTGACATTCATACCCTGACTAGCAAGGCATTCCAGCACAGCACTGCCTGCCCCTCCCATAATCGTATTTTCTTCAACAGTCACAAGTAATTCGTGTTCGGCCGCAAGTGTTATAACCAATTCCTGATCTAGTGGTTTTACAAAACGCATATTGACGACCGTAGCATCCAATTCATCCCCTGCTTCAAGACAGGGGGCCAGCATGCTGCCGAATGCAAGTAATGCAATGCGTTTATTACCCTGACGGCGAATTTCACCTTTGCCCAGTGGAACGATCCGCATCTCCTGTTTTATTTGCACACCAGGGCCAGTGCCACGCGGATACCGGACGGCAGTGGGGGTGTCGAGCTGGAAGGCGGTATAGAGCATCTGACGACATTCATTCTCATCAGCAGGTGTCATCACTGTGATATTGGGGATACAACGTAAATAACTCAAATCAAAACTTCCTGCATGAGTCGGGCCATCTGCACCGACAAGTCCGGCCCGGTCAATCGCGAAAACAACTGGTAAATTCTGAATGGCAACATCATGAATCAGCTGATCGTAGGCACGTTGCAGGAACGTTGAGTAAATTGCCACAACTGGTTTCAATCCTTCGCAGGCCGCACCGGCAGCAAATGTTACGGCATGTTGTTCAGCAATGCCCACATCAAAATAGCGATCCGGGTATTCTTTTGAAAAACGGATAAGCCCAGAGCCTTCTCTCATGGCGGGTGTTATGCTAATCAGTCGTGGATCTTTAGCTGCCATATCACATAACCAGTCACCAAATATTTGGGTATAAGCTGGCCTGCTAGATGGTTTCGGTACAATTCCCTGCCTTGGCTCGAATTTTCCAACCCCGTGATACAAAACAGGATCTTCTTCTGCCGGTTTGTAGCCTTTGCCCTTGCGTGTCACAATGTGCAGGAATTGCGGCCCATCAAGCTGCTTGATGTTATTTAGCGTAGTGAGCAGGATATCCAGATCGTGGCCATCAATTGGGCCAATATAGTTGAAACCAAATTCCTCGAACAGTGTGCTTGGAGTTACCATGCCTTTAACATGCTCCTCGGCACGCTTCGCCAGCTCCAGTACTGGAGGAACTACACCCAGCATTTTTTCTCCTGCGCGTCTTGCAGTGGCATAAAAACGACCTGACATCAGTTTGGCCAGATAGTGGTTGAGTGCTCCCACGGGAGGGGAGATAGACATGTCATTGTCATTCAGGATAACCAGCAAGTCTGCATCCATTACACCGGCATTGTTTAGCGCTTCAAAAGCCATTCCCGCACTCATCGCACCATCACCGATAACCGCAATTGCGTGCTGTTTTATTTTATTGATTCGCGCTGCGACAGCCATACCCAGCGCGGCGCTAATAGAGGTACTGGAATGTGCTGTGCCGAAAGCGTCATATTCACTCTCATCTCTTCTGGGAAATCCTGCAATGCCTCCCTGCATGCGCAAATGAGCCATTCCCGTTCGTCGACCTGTTAGTATTTTATGTGCATAGGTTTGATGCCCGACATCCCATACCAGTCGATCAAAGGGTGTATCAAATATATAGTGCAGCGCGATGGTCAGTTCGACTGTCCCGAGATTGGAAGACAGATGTCCACCGGTTTTCGCTACGGATTCGACCAGAAAGTTTCGCAGTTCATCTGCTAACTGTGGCAATTGGCTGCGTTTCAGGGTACGTAACTGTGCGGGTATCTCAATGCGATCGAGTAATGGATACATGCGAATTGTAGCTAAGAGTGGGTAACGTAAAGATTGGTAAAGATTGGATTAGTAGCGTAAAACTAAAACTCACGCTGTACAATGAAATCAGTGATTTGCTGCAAACGCAGGGCTTTGGAACCAAATTTATCCAGCACTCCGCTGGCTTCGCGCTGAAGCTCGTGTGCAAGTTCTCGGGCTTGTTTGATACCCAGTATACTAACATAGGTAGGTTTGTTGTTTTCTGCATCCTTTCCTGCGGTTTTGCCGAGTGCGGTAGTGGAGGCTTCTGCATCGAGAATATCATCTACTACCTGAAATGCCAGGCCGATACTTTTGGCAAAGTGGTCCAACTGCTTAAATTGGTCTTCATTCAATCTGCTGCCGCAGCGGGCTCCAAGTATTACCGCAGCCCGGATCAGTGCACCAGTTTTATGAATGTGCATGAATTCGAGTTCCGGAAGGCTGAGTGTTTTGCCAACACTGTCTAAGTCAATTGCCTGCCCTCCGGCCATACCTCGAGATCCGGCAGCGAATGCGAGATGCCGAATCATTTCCAGCTGTGTACGAGGATCTTCGATCAGAGCAGGTTCAGCCAATAATTGAAAAGCCAGACTTTGCAGGCTATCTCCTACCAGCAAGGCGGTAGGTTCGTCATATCTGATGTGGCAGGTTGGTTTGCCGCGCCGGAGTACATCATTATCCATACAAGGAAGATCGTCATGTACTAGGGAGTAGGCATGAATTAACTCTACTGCTGCACTGGCAGCAACAACTTGTGTTTTATCAGCTCCACTGAGTTCTCCAGCGGCAAAGGATAGCAGTGGCCGTACTCGCTTACCCCCATTCAGTACCGCGTAACGCATTGCTTCATGCAGGCGTGCAGGAGCACAATTCGTGGCAGGAAGATCCTTCTCCAGGAAAGATTCAATTACAGCAAGGCATTCAGCTGCCCACAGCTGGAAATCAGGGTGCATCGTGTTCGGTAGTAGAAAAATTTTTCAAAATGTTTGCTTCAAGTATTTTTATCTGTTGCTGTGAGTCTTTCAGCATATTTTGGCAGTATTGTAACAATTCCGCTCCGCGTTTGTACGCAGAAAGAGCATCTTCCAAAGACATTTGCCCGGTTTCCATATTTGCCACAATCTGTTCCAGTTCAGTAGTGGCTGTTTCGAAATTTTCCGGGGGAGCAAGTAATGCCGATTCCTCTTTGCTTAGTGATTTTTTTTTCATTCGGATAGAAGGTTTTTCTGGGGTACATGCAGACATTGACTCTCGACATATAAAAAGGTCAATTCAATGAAATAACCGAATTTAGCACCGTTTTTTAACAAATCAGTTTAGTCCGGCAAATGGTATTATTGATCCCATAACTGACTACAAGAAAAGTTGACCAGAACGACATAAAAGTCTAACATACCGCGCTTGTAGTGATTGCCCATATTCCCCGATAGCTCAGTCGGTAGAGCGACGGACTGTTAATCCGCAGGTCCCTGGTTCGAGCCCAGGTCGGGGAGCCATATAAATCAAATGATTGTATGTATTTTACTTGTTGTGGCATTTCCACAATTCTCTATTTTGTCGGGGAGATTTCATCACCTTTCCTGTCTCCAATATATGTCTTTGTCATGGTAACACTCGCATGACCAAGCTGCTCTTCTCCGTCTGCCTAATATCACTTGATGATTCTGTCTCGTAGTGCCAACCGGCAAGTGGGCTAATTCAAAATTTTTTCATTCATTCAGGTGCTAGTTCAGATTATTGTTGATTGCCATTATTTATACCAGAGTTCCATAGGCCTGCTTCAGTAAGTGTGAGTTATTCAATTTCTAATTCAATAAAGCAGTAATAATCCAATTCCATGTCACAATGGACTTAACCGCTGATGTGTTGTTTTCGAATGCTCGTAGGGCAACTTCCAGTTGATTTTCAAGCGCATCAAGACTATCGAAGACTTTGTTGTGAAAGTGCTTCTCGCGCAATTCATCCCATACATGCCCGACTGGGTTGAGTTCAGGCGCATAGGGTGGCAAGGGCAGCAGTTTCATGTTCAGTAGCGGCTTGAGCGATCCACTGGTGTGCCAGCCTGCGCCGTCAAGCACCATAACGATCTTCTCATTAGGGTGGCATGCTCCCACCTCGTTCAGAAACAGTTGCATACACGCGCTGTTGACATGCGGCAAGATCAAAGAATCGAGCTCACCGCTTTGGCCTCCACTGCCGCATAGGCGTACTCGTGGGTCAGCATGGCTTGGCATAGCGGGCGGATGGGCTTGGGAGCCCGGCATCGGCGCACGTCGTTGATGCGCTCAAAACGTGCTCCGTCCTGGAACATCAATCGGACAGGCTCGTCTTGGGCCCAGTTCTGGCGGATTTCGGCGAGTTTTTTTCCAGTCTTCCTGCGTACAGGATCGCTTTGCGGGTGTCTTTTGTCAGGAGCGAGTTTGCGCCAGTTATGCCGATGCAGCAACTTGTACACTGACGACAACGCCATCTTCCATCCCAGCGCCGCTTCGAGTTGGAGTTTTGATCTGGCCGACCACCAAAATACCGCCGACACCAGCAGATTCCAGGAACGGTTTGAGCAGTTCGGCCTCGCGCTCAGGAGTAAAGTTCTCTCTGTGCCGCCCTCCGTGCACAGATTTGCCTTGATCGCCGACTGCCTCGCCTGTAATGAATTTGTTACGCATACGACACACCCAACCTTTGGATAATCCGGTGGCCTGTGCCGTTTGTTCCAGGCTCATGCCATATTGGGGCGGCAAAACAACCGCCTGTGCTTGCCGTAGTTGCTCAATCGTTGTGGCCGAGGCCAGGGCACGGAGTGCGTCATCAAGTACCTCTTGGCCTCGCAGGGGGGAGCGTGACATACATTACCTCATCCGTGTCTTAATGATAAAAAAATTACTACATTATTGATCGGTAAATGGAATTAGTCAGGCTCGCGACAAATGTCTCGTCATTTTCTTTTCTCAGGCAAGTCAAGGGTGTAGGAAATACAGCAGACTAATAATCAGAAGCGGTGAAATTACAGGTGCTTGTCTGTTTGTAGCCTGGGTTTTTTCTTTGCTACGACAATAAGTAACTGGCTCAGAAGAAATTACTAGTCTGTGGTAAATCTGAGTTCGATAACAAGAGTAGTACTTCAGCCGTCTGTTAAAAACAGCAATTGTAAACTATTGATGGGTCGTCCTGTAAGGATGCGCAAATATTACTGACGATTTCTATAAATCGTATCAAATGACCAAGGGGTTTGATAGTGGGAAAGTGGTTGCGGGGGCAGGATTTGAACCTACGACCTTCGGGTTATGAGCCCGACGAGCTGCCAGACTGCTCCACCCCGCGACTGAACTTGTAACTTTAAAGCAAGAATTAATTTTAGTCAAATGATAATTTCTTAGTATTAAATACCAGCCATGGTTTACTGATTTTAATCCGGATAATCTAATGAGTTATTCCATTTAGCTTCCTGTCAAAGAAAATTGATTGAAATTGATCTCTAGTTTTTTAAAATTTTCCAACTTCCTATTTGATTAAGCAGTGTTAATCCTGGCGTTTGTCGATTATTCCTATGTGAGGCTCAGGTTGTCCGTGATGTCGTTCTTTCAGATAACGTTTTAGTGGATCATGAATTACACGAAAAGCGATATCGTCCCAAGGAATTTCCTGTTCTTCGAAAAGCCTGACTTCTAGACTTTCGATTCCCGGGGAAAAATCAAGATCCAGTAATTTTGCCTGGAATAAAAGGTAAACCTGACTGATATGCGGCAAACTATAAATTGCATAGAGTTCGCGAATTTCTACTCGGGCATTGGCTTCTTCGAAAGTCTCCCGCGTTGCACCCTGAGCCAGAGTTTCATTATTTTCCATGAATCCTGCAGGCAATGTCCACTTACCCCGATGAGGTGCAATTGCTCGTTTGCATAACAGGATCTTGTTTTCCCATTCTGGAATACACCCAACAATTACTTTGGGGTTCTGATAATGGATGGCGTGACAGTTTGAGCAGATGTAGCGTGGCAGTGTGTCACCTTCCGGAATACGTAAAACAACTTTGCTGCCACATTCGCTACAAAATTTCATGTCTAGAAAGATGTAATTAACGTGTTACTCTGAATTTGAATTCAGCAAGCCATTTGCCTGATTGATCTGTGGCTGTAACACGCCACGAACCCAATCTGTTCTGATTAAGTATCTTGCTGGAATAAGTGCGCCAGTCATTGTTGCTAACCGGAAGCATAACCTTGGCGACACGTTTGTCACGATAGTACCAATTGATAAATATTTTTCCACCTTTGAATTTATTAAAATGTAAAAAGAGGAAGATTGGTCGGCTTGACTTTCCTGTGAGTGAAATCCTGTTGATGTCATCAACCGGAGCTCTTTGTCGAATATTTGAAGTCAGCTGTGCTTTAACCAAACCAACAGGATAATTGATTTTTTGTGTACCACTTTCTGTGGATTGAAAAGTAATGCTCCCAGGCTTGGATCCTGGTCTGGTTGGTGGCTCCGATGTGGCTGCAGAAATTGAATCGAATATCGGACTGGGTATATCTTCAATATGCTCGAGTTCGGTATGTATACCAGCGAGTTCGTCGGCTTCTGGATTGTTTCCGGATGACTGGTTGGGCGAAAGCTCGGTTATGGCTGAAATAGATTGTGCTGGCGGAATAGGAGGAATATCGGGGTTGGTTGAAAGTGCTGCTGATGAGGATATTTTAGCTGGATTTATCCCGGATTCTTTATCGCCAGATATCCAGTCTGAAGCCAGCCGGAAAAGTACTGCCAATACAAGCAGCAGTACCAGCGATGCACCAATGATTCTGGGCCAGTTATATACATAAATAGGGGGAGGGACTGGCAATACAGATTCTTCCGCTAGTTCCAGCAAGTCTTGCTCAGTTGCAGAGTGATCAATTGGCTGATCTAGCCGGATGCGAATTTTTAACTGGGTATTGGACATAACGATCGGGTATTGTATGAAATCAACCAGCCGTTCAATGGGGGCTTGGTGGTTTTATGAGACTGCTTTTAATACAATTACGAGCGATTACAAATTTGTTTTAGCAAGCAGGGCATCCCTTTCTTCCAGTAACCTCACCACTAGCGCAGCGCCTGCCAGGTTAATATCCAGATCATGCTGCAGACGATTAACAATCAACACACGTCTCAAAGAAACCCCACTGAAAAACCAGTGTTCCGGCTCGGCTCCAACAGGTTCGAGAATGCCTTCATGCACCAGTGCTGTTACCCATTCAGTATCGACCTTGCAAATCTGGCAGAGTTCAAGCAGTGAAATCTCTTCATTTTCTTCAATAATAATGCCATTTAATATGCCGTGCTCCATATGTGTCAGGTAATCAGGTATTGAATCTGGCTCTTGGGTTGAATGCGAGTTTCTGCTCCATATCGCGATAAAATGTTCGAGCTTGCTCGCTATCAGCAGCGGGCAAAACAATCTGCAAAACTACATATAGATCACCCGGTAATTTGCTCGGGATTCCACGTCCTTTCAAGCGCAATTTTTGTCCTGAACGGGAATTGGCTGGAATTTTTAGATCAACCTTGCTGGCAGGGGTCGGGATCGAAATGGTTGTGCCCAGCGCAGCTTCCCAGGGTGCGACAGGTAACTCCATGAAAATATCTTTACCTTCCACGCTAAAGTACGGATGAGACTTGAATACAATTTCGAGATATAGATCACCCGCCTTGCCTCGGCCTGCCCCGGGGCTTCCCTGGCCGGCCAGCCGAATATGCTGCCCCTGCTGTATCCCTTTGGGTATACGAACATTTAATGTGCGTTCCCGGATGTGTGGCCTTCCATCCTGGCCGGGTTCCGTATGTTGCAGAGTCAGGCTACGAACGCCCCCATTGAAGGAATCTTCGAGATCTATCGAAATTTTTGCATGAGAATCTTCTCCCTGCAAATTGAATCCTTGATTACCATGCCGCTGACTACTCTGGTTTTTCCCAAATAGTGCTTCGAAAAAACTGCTGAATTGTGAAGCGGCAGATTGTGTAAATTCACCGCCATGAAATTCAAATCCCTGATCCCATTCAGGCGGGGGTTGAAATTCCTGTCCACTTTTCCAGCGTGTTCCCAGGCGATCATAAGCTGCCCGTTTTTCAGGATCCTTAAGTACCTCGTACGCTTCACCGATTTCCTTGAAACGTGCCTCAGCTTCCGGCTCTTTGCTGACATCGGGATGGTATTTACGCGCCAGTTTGCGATATGCGCGTTTGATATCATCCTGCGTTGCATCACGCGGGATACCCATAATCTGATAGTAATCCTTGTATTCCATTTCTGTTGTACCCGGATGGAGTAAGTTATGTTGAAGCTGGTTAGAGTGTATTATGCATCAGCACAGTGTACTCGGTTGCGCCCAGATTCCTTGGCTTCATACAGTGCTGCATCTGCGCGAGCAATCAGATCATTCGGTGTTATATCGTCGTGACGACTTTGGGTAATACCGATACTCAGAGTAATGTGGACTGGGTGTTCCTTGAATGTAAGGCAGGCAGAACTGACTTCAGCCCGGATTCGTTCTGCTGTTTTGATCGCTGCGCTGGAGCTGGTTTCAGTCAGAATAACCATGAACTCATCCCCCCCATAACGTGCGGCATAGTCTATTGTTCTGATCGATTTCAGCAGGACGGAAGCTACCGTGACCAGAATCCTGTCCCCTACAATGTGGCCAAGTTTATCATTTATAGTTTTGAAATAATCAACGTCTATCATCAGCAGGCAGAAGGGGCGATCATGGCGCTTGAATCTGGCCAGTTGTTCTGACAGGATAGTATTGAGTTTTGTGCGGTTATACAGACCCGTCAGGCCATCTGTGATCGAGAGTTTCTGCAGCAGCTGGTTTTGTTGTTGCATAGCCTGATTGGCGGTCATGATTTCTGTATGCTTGTTGCGTAATGCATCCGTCATTTGATTGAACATGTCGGTAAGCTGCCCGACTTCATCTCTTCGCTTGGCTGGCAGATAAATATCCAAATTACCTTCCACAATCCCTTTTACGGCGTTAATCAGCTGTTTTAGTGGTGTAACGATAGAATGCCCCATATACAAGGCTACGCCGGTTACGATAATGATAAGTATGCCGACAAACTCAAGAAAACGATTACGTAACTTTATCCATGCAGCTTGTATGGCGCTGTGATCCTGCTCTACCAGAATCGTTACGGGAATATTTTCTGATGTATAAGCCAGGCCGATTGCTTTGGGGTAAGACAATCCATCATAGGATATTGACTCGTCGAACATCTGAATTAATTCCCATTGATGTGGACTTAATGCTGCCTGGTGATCAACGCCAGGGGCGCTACCCAGCAATACCTTGCCATTCCGATCCAGTATGGCAATTTCACCGGATGAAAATTTTTTAATTTCAATTAATCTGTTTTTGAAGGTTCCCAAATCCAGAGTAGCAGCGATGGCGCCTATTAACTGGCTGTCATACGACAGCACTGGATAAATAATACTGATGGTTGCCGTAGCAAAGCGATTGTTCCAGGCGGGGGGGGTGGCAATGGTTCCCGAGGTAAGGGAAGCATGCGTCCATTGTTCAGGAGGTTCGCGCACTTCAGGTGTACTAGCGCTGCTTGCCACAATTTTTCGGGTGTTATCGAAAACAGTTAATTCAAGTACTTCGTCCAATTTCATCTCCACCGAGCGCAAATAACTGGTCATGACAGATTGCGTCTGTTTTACGGCATTAGTATTCTCGCTATCTGAAAACCGTTTTAAAGTGGCTAGCCCCTCAATAACGGGATTGGATGTTGATAATGCACGGATGGCAAGCGTATTTTCTCCTGCCCATTGATCTAGTTGGCGGTTGATGTTGTCAGCAAGTATGCGCAGTTCACGGGTAACGCTGTCGCTGATCAGTGCTTCATTCTGCTTGAACGACAATAGCCCGAGACCGATTGTAGGTAGCAAAGTGGCAATCACAGCAAAAATCACAATCTTGCTTTTTATACTGTACAGAACCGGTCTCAAGATGAGTTAAACCATCATAAAATGATAAAAATAGTATTGCTTGATATTTGCAGCCAGCGCTTCATGCCAATTACGGAGGTATTGACAGTTGTTTGGAGAAAGGGATAAAACAATAGCAAAAACAATTATCCCAATCGTACTCTTGGATCTGCAAGGGTATAGGAAATATCTGTCAGTACTAATCCCGCGATATACAACAATGATCCCAAAAACACCATTGCGCGTACTACTGCAAAATCCTGTGATTGAATGGCGTCAATGGTGTAGCTGCCCAATCCGGGAATGCCAAAAAATGATTCAGTAATCAATCCCCCAAGAAATAACAATGGAATGACAACAACTGCCCCGGTTAATATAGGAATCATCGCATTCCTGAGCACATGCCTGAACAATACTATATTTTCTGATAATCCCTTGGCTCGGGCTGTTCGTACATATTCTTTATTGATTTCTTCCATGAAAAGGGTGCGATACCAGCGCGTATTGGCACCAGCACTGCTGATGACACCCACAATAATCGGCAATAAAAGAAAGCGGGTGGTATCCAGCCCACTGCCGTATCCGGATATGGGTACCAAGTGCCATAGCTTGCCGATCAGAAATTGGCCGGCGATGATATAAAACAGGCTGGAGATGGACATGAGCATGACACACAGAACGATGCCCCAGAAATCAATGTAGGTAGCCCGAAAGAAAACCATTATCAATGCGAAGGTAATATAGACCAGTAACCCAAGCAAAAATACAGGTAATGCAATAGCCAGGCTGGGCCACATGCGTGATTGAATTTCGTGAGCGATATCACGCCCGTCATCGGCACGGCCAAAATCGAAAGCAAACATTGAAACGGATTTTTCAAAAAAAATAGTGTCGGTGAACTTTTCGATTCCGTAAGCAGCGTTGTTGTAGAGCAGTGGCTTGTTGTACCCATGCTCTTGTTTCCACTTCCAGATAGCTTCTTCTGTAACGTGTTTCGTCCCCAGATGCATGCGAGCCATATCGTCAGGAGTGTTCACTACAAAGAAAAGTGCAAATGTGATGAGATTGACGCCAACAAGTATCGGAATCGCATAAAACAGCCGGCGAATAATGTAATTTAGCATTGAATCAGGCTATCTGCTTTGCAATATTCTGCGTTGCTCTTTACGGCGATAAGTTGCCCATGCCGGGAATAGAACGATTATCAATAGTACTATTCCTGCGCCAATTGGCCATACTATCGGTGTATTCCATTCATGGCGCTTTTGATCACGCAATTCAGGATCAATCCGATAATACTTGAGTGTGTTATACGCCATTCTGTTAGGCTTCACGTTCTGATACCAGGCATGATACAAAGCGAATATTTTTGGATGATAGCCCCATAACCAGGGAGCGTCTTCCCGTAAAATAGCAACCATCCGATCAATAATCTGTATGCGCTGCGGGCCATGTTCCATATTTTTCATCTGCTCGAACAGCCGATTGTATTCAGCATTATCGTAATTGGCCGCGTTTTCACCACTATTTTCCACTTTTCGCTGCGGCCCATACAATAAAAACAGAAAGTTTTCCGGATCCGGATAATCTGCATTCCAGCCCCATTCAAAAATCTGTGCGTTTCCCTTGCGTATCTTGTCCTGGAAACGATTGTAATCAGTACTGCGCACTACCAGCTGGATATTGAGTTTCTGAAACTGCATCCGCATCCAGTCCAGGATTGATCTGTCATCTGCACTGCGTGCGGTGACATCATAATACAGTACAAGCGGTTTACCGGTTTTACGACTGATTCCTCCGGGATAACCGGCTTCTGCAAGCAATGCTTGTGCCTGTTTGATGGATTTACGTCGGGCTTCCCCGTTATGCCATTCATAGGAAACCGGGTTTATGCCCGCTTCACCTTCATGATAGCCTTCAATGCCCGGTGGAATGGGACCTTGCGCAGCAATACCCCGGCCATTGGCAAAGATAGTCAAAAATTCTTCATAATTGACAGCTATAGAAATGGCCTGACGCAGTTTGCGCGCTGCCGCTTTCTCTTCTGGAGTACGACCACCTACCACTGGATCAAGCATATTGAACCCCATGTAATAGGTGGATGGGGCTACTTCTGTTCCAAGGCGAATACCTTGTGCCTCCATTTCTTCGGTGATAGCTGCTTCACCTTGTCCGGTTATTTGTACCGCTTGATCAAAGCTATCCGAGCCAATACTGGAGGCATCGTAATATCCCTGCAAAAATTTATTCCAGTAGGGGATACTTTCCTTTTCGCGGCTGAATATGATTTTATCTATGAATGGCAATGCTTTACCGGCATCACGCAGCAAGCCATTTTCCATATCTTCCGGCATACCCTCATCCGGATAGTACTCGCCTTTGAAGTTCGGGTTGCGCTCCAGCACCATAATCCGGTTCGGGTTGTTTTCAGTTAGCATGTACGGGCCGGTTCCGACCGGATGCCAGTCAAGCGTAAAATTCTTCTCGGTCATGCCCGGTTGTGAGAAGAAGTGATCGGCTTCCCATGGAACTGGTGCAAAGAATGCCATGGTCAGCCAGTAGATAAACTGCGGATATTTACCCTTGATACGAATATGGTAAGTGTAATCATCTATCCGTTCGACTCCGGCCAAAGGAAATTTGCGTAAATCCAGGAAGCTGTTTGGGGGTTGGGTTTTGTCCTGATCTCTTAAAGTGTCAGCATATTCGCGCAGCCCCACAATGTAATCTGCCATTAGGCCAAAGATAGGGGAGTGCAGCCGAGGATGGGCCAGCCGCTTGATTTGGTAGATAAAATCGTCAGCAATCAGTTCTCGTGTCCCTGCGTGCTCAAAATCACTGATTTTTTGGACTGCCTGTATATCTTGCCGAGTTAATGTATGGTAAAGCAGGTGTTTATGCTTATCCTGCGCGAATGCCGGGTGAGGTTGATAAAGAATACCGGGTCTGATGGTAATTTTGTAAACAGAGTAGGCAACACGAGTGTCAGCCGAATTGGAAGGCAGTTGCACGCCATTGTCATCCTGATAGCTTACAACGGGTATTTTGCTGGCCGTTTGAGGAACCAGAACCAGCGGGCGTTTCAAAAAATGGTATTGCAAAGGTGGTTGATAAATCTGGGCGGTGAACAGGATTTCATTTGAACTGTACGATTGTACAGGATCCAGGTGTTTTGGACGCTCAGCAAAAGCATTGTAAAGAATGTTTTTACCAGAATCCGAAACCGGGTATGGGTTGTTCCAGGTATCTGAGCAGCCGGATGATATTAGGCACGGTATTAACAAGCTGATGTGGCATATTTTATTAAATTTCACTTTCAGGCAGAAGCCGACCAGTGCAGAAAAGCAATTCGCGTCAATTACCCGCATCCAGTTTCTTTTCATGAACGATTGAGGGAGGTTAAATAACATCCGGGCTTTATATACAAAGGCTCGAAGCTATATTGCAAATATGAGAAAATAGGCGTTTCAGGCTGCCGGATCGTTATCCAAACTATCCGATCTGTGCGAACTTTAATCCAATGAATATATTAAACACAACATCATGATACCTCGTCCTATTCCGGAACCTAGCCCCGATCTGTATACCGAAGAAGAAGTTTCAAAACTGGTGCACGAATTTTATGCCAAGGCGAGAAAAGATGCTGCATTGGGCCCCATCTTTGAGGAGCATGTGATTGATTGGGATGCACATTTTGTGCAGATGATCAATTTCTGGTCAGCACAGTTGCGTGGCACCAGCCGTTTTCGTGGTGCGCCCATGCCCAAGCATGTTGCTTTACCTGAGCTCAGCGCAGCATTATTTAGACGCTGGTTGCAGCTTTTCCGGGAAACGACCCATGAACTGGGAAATCCGGATCTGAAGCAGCACGCGGATACTGTCGCTGAATTTATCGCCGGACGTCTCTGGATGGGCTATCAGATGAGTCATTTCCCGCATCGTGAGCCGGTTGGTCTTAATACTGTAGAGGTATAAAAATAATAAATCCACGCTACTGATCGTCATGGAACAATCATCAGGCTATCACGAGGTAGCTGTTCAATCAGGTTATATTTCTGCTTGATCAGTCATCGAATTGTTGATATGCGTATAACCAGGCGGGCTGCAGCCAGCAGGGAGGAGCCAGTTGCTCTGACTATAGGGAATTTCGATGGTGTTCATCTTGGCCACCAGGCGATGATTGCGCGATTGAAGCGCGCCGCGCGTCGTCTGGGGGTTGCATCTTGCGTTATGACATTTGAGCCGCATCCTCGGGAGCTTCTGATGCCTGATCGTGCCCCTGCTCGATTGACAAATTTGCATGAAAAACTTGAATTGTTGGCGAATCTGGGTGTGGATCGGGTGCAGATCTATCGTTTCAACCATGCATTTGCGAAAATCAGCGCGGAATTGTTCATTACACGCATTTTGTTGCAGGAAATGAATGTCCGCTGGTTACTGATAGGAGAAGATTTTCGCTTCGGTGCCCGGCGGTCAGGAGATATTGCCTTGTTGCAGAAATTCTTTTCGGAATCAGGCGAGAGGGAACTGGAGGTAATGTCCCCAGTTGCATTGGATGAGCTGAGAGTCTCAAGTACGGCAGTTCGTCATGCGCTAGCGTCTGATGATCTTGATTTGGCAGCAGAGCTCCTTGGGCGCCCTTTTACCATGGGCGGGCGGGTTGTGGATGGTTTGAAGCTGGGCAAGAAACTGGGGTTTCCAACCGCCAATATTCAACTCAAGGATCATTATCCATTGTTAAATGGTATTTTTGTGGTGGAAGCAAGTTGGCGCGATGGTGATGGTTCCGGTTTCACACGACGGGCAAGGGGAGTGGCCAGTCTGGGGGTTCGGCCAACTGTTCTCGAATATGCCCAACCCGTACTTGAAGTACATTTATTTGATTTTGATGAAGATATTTACGGGCAACGATTGCGAATCGAGTTTCTACAAAAACTTAGGGATGAGGAAAAATTTCCGGATATGGAAACGTTGGTGAAACAAATAGAGCAGGATGCTGTCCGTGCCAGGGCCTATTTTTCCCAAATGGATTCTTCCATGCACGCAACAGCTTGCCTGGATTGCTGATATGACGAACGATTATAAGAAAACACTTAACCTGCCTGATACACCTTTTCCTATGCGCGGAGATTTGGCTCGGCGTGAACCCGTCATGCTCAAGGCCTGGCAGGAAAAGAATCTTTACCAGAAAATCAGGGTTGCCAGTCAGGGGCGGCCGAAATTTATTCTGCATGACGGTCCACCCTACGCGAATGGTGATATTCATATTGGCCACGCTGTCAATAAAATTCTCAAGGACATCATTGTCAAGAGTAAAACCCTATCTGGCTTTGATGCACCTTATATTCCAGGCTGGGATTGTCATGGTCTGCCAATCGAGCACCAGATTGAGAAGAAGCATGGCAAACATCTGCCGGCAGATCAGGTGCGCAAGCTGTGCCGAGCCTTCGCGCAGCAACAGGTGGATCGACAAAAAGCTGATTTCATACGGCTAGGGGTACTGGGTGGCTGGGAACATCCTTACCTTACGATGAATTATGCAACTGAGGCAGGCATTATCCGTGCGCTTGGGAAAATTTATCGTAATGGTCATCTTTATCAGGGGCAAAAACCGGTCAATTGGTGTATCGACTGTGGCTCAGCCTTGGCAGAAGCTGAGGTGGAGTATGAAAACAAGCGTTCTCCAGCGATTGATGTTGGCTTTGAAGTGACAAACGAGCAGAGTACTTATCACCAGCTTGCCGCAGCAATGCATGCACAGATACCAGCTGATGCCCGTATTCTTGCCGTGATCTGGACGACAACGCCGTGGACGCTTCCTGCCAATCAGGCGGTATGTGTGCATCCCGAGTTTGAGTACAGTCTGATCAGTACTGCCCAGGGGTGGCTGTTGCTGGCTTCCGAGCTGGTGGATATCTGTCTTGCCCGTTACCAGCTTGAAGGGCAGGTGATGGCAACTTGCAAGGGGCAGGCGCTGGAAGGGTTACCCTTGCGTCATCCTTTTGCAGATCGTCCCATTAAAATAATCTGCGGGCGACATGTAACGCTGGAAGCCGGCACAGGTCTTGTTCATACCGCACCTGCGCACGGCCTGGATGACTATTTTGTTGGTCAGCGATATGGATTGCCCAGCGACAGCCCGGTCAAGGGGGATGGTAAATTCCGGGAGGAAACTCCACTGGTTGGTGGGTTGTTTGTCTGGAAAGCCAATGCTGTTGTAATTGATGCACTGCAAGCCGACGACCATCTGTTGCATGCGGAAGAAATTGAGCATAGTTACCCGCACTGCTGGCGCCATAAAACACCAATTATTTTTCGTGCGACACCGCAGTGGTTCATTGGTATGCAGCAATCCGCTGATTCGCACTCTCCCGAAAAATCATTACGTGACCTTGCTCTTCGCTCAGTGGAACTCACCCGTTTTTATCCAGCATGGGGCAGGGCGCGGCTGGAAGCAATGATTGGGAACCGCCCTGACTGGTGTATTTCTCGCCAGCGCAACTGGGGAGTACCGATGACCTTTTTTATCCACAAGGAAACGCATGCATTGCATCCCCGGACACAAGAATTGCTGGAGAAAGTGGCCGATTTGGTTGAGAAACAGGGGATTGAAGCATGGTTTAGCCTTGATGCGGCTGAGTTGCTGGGAGAAGAAGCACAACATTACCTAAAGCTGACAGACACACTGGATGTCTGGTTTGATTCTGGCACCACGCATGAAACTGTACTAAAAACGAATCCACAGTTAAAGCACCCGGCTGATCTTTACCTGGAAGGCTCTGATCAGCATCGTGGCTGGTTTCAGTCGTCGCTGCTGACAGGGTGTGCAATTGACAGCTGTGCACCTTACTCCGCCCTGCTTACGCATGGTTTTGTAGTAGATGGGCAAGGTTACAAAATGAGTAAATCGAAAGGTAACGTCATTGCTCCGCAAAAAATTGCTGATACGCTTGGTGCTGATATTTTGCGGCTGTGGGTAGCTTCTACCGATTACTCTGGGGAATTGTCCATTTCTGATGAAATTCTTAAGCGCACGGTTGAAACCTATCGACGCATCCGCAATACTTTGCGTTTTCTGCTGGCCAATCTGGCTGATTTCAACCTGGTTACAGATGCATTGCCACTACAGGAATGGATAGAAATTGACCGCTACATGCTCGTCTATACTGAAGCATTGCAGAATGAGCTTATCCAGCTTTATGAACGTTATGAATTCCATCAGGCGGTTGCCCGGTTACATCATTTTTGCTCCGAAGATCTGGGAGGGTTCTATCTGGATATCCTCAAAGATCGTCTCTATACCACGATGGCGGGTGGGATTCCACGACGCTCTGCCCAGAATGCGCTCTATCACATTGTGCACAGTCTCGCACGTCTGCTTGCACCAGCGCTAAGCTTTACCGCAGAAGAAGTCTGGCAGCAACTGAGTGGATCGACGGATGACAGTGTTTTTTTACATACCTGGCATCGCTTCCCGGAGCAGCCGGGAGATGCGCAAATTCTGATCCAGCGCTGGCAGCAGCTGCGTGAGTTGCGCGCTCGGGTGTTGAAACAACTGGAAGATGCGCGTATTCAGGGAAAAATTGGTTCATCGCTTGCCGCTACAGTAGAAATTCGCACAATCGGGGAAAACTATACATTGCTCGATTCACTGGAAGACGATCTCAGATTCGTACTGATCACGTCCGAAGTCCATTTACAGTGCGTGGATAATGCGACTGAAGAAACAATTATTGTAACTGCCAGCTCTTATCAGAAATGTGAGCGTTGCTGGCATTATCGGCAGGATGTAGGATCAATCGCTGAACATCCGTCACTGTGTGGCCGCTGTGTGATCAATCTTTCGGGGCCTGGTGAATACCGGCGCTATGCCTGATTTCCGTGAAGAATCACTGGAAAAATATATAGGAGTACGTGATGAAGCTGTATTTCAGTCTGAGTTTGGCCACAGTCATCCTGATGCTGGATTTGCTCAGCAAACGCTGGGTTGAGCTTAATTTATCGTATGGTCAGCAGATTGTTGTCACCGAATTCTTCAACCTTGTACTTGCTTACAATGCAGGAGCGGCCTTCAGTTTTCTGAGTGATGCCTCTGGCTGGCAGCGCTGGTTTTTGAGTGCAATTGCTCTTCTTGTATCAGCTCTGATTATTTATCTGCTGTACAAAAACACAACAAACCGGCTATTTTGTATTGCGTTGAGCTTTATTCTGGGGGGGGCATTGGGTAATCTCTGGGATCGGATTATGCTGGGGCATGTTGTCGATTTTCTGGATTTCCATGTGAGTGGCTATCATTGGCCAGCATTTAATTTTGCCGATTCGGCCATAGTCTGTGGAGCGTGCTTGCTGATTCTGGACGGGGTTATAAACAGACAGAATGATTCCATTCGGGGAGGGTGAGACAGAATCTTCAGGGATTTATCTGTGATCAGCGCGAGCTGATTCACCCTGCCGCGTATTAGGATCAATGGTCTCTCCTACCTATTATCAGGATACCGTCATGGCAGCAAGATTCTAATCACGTCATACAAACACATTCAACGATAAAGGAAACAAAACTGGATCATGTCGAACGACAACCCTGTCAAAGTTGATGGAGCGATAGTACGCAAAACACCTTATGGCATGCTGCGGGAACCAACATTTTCAGGCATGCTTTCTTTTATGCGTTGCAGTTTTCAGAAAGACTTGACAGGTGCCGAGCTGGTGATTAGCGGCATTCCACTGGATCTAGCGGTATCTTATCGCTCTGGCGCCCGCTTCGGACCGCTGGGAATTCGCCAGGCTTCTGCTGAAGTGGCTTCGCTCAAACCTTATCCATGGGGATTTGATCCATTCGAAAATCTTGCTGTGATCGATTTTGGAGACTGCTTTCTTGATGTGCATAATCCAATGACGATTCATGAGGCGATTATCGATCATGCCCGACATATTCTGGCATCTGGTGCACGCATGTTGACGTTCGGTGGTGATCACTCTATTTCTTATCCGTTGTTGGAAGCATATGTAGAGAAAACTGGAACTCCACTGTCTTTAATCCATTTTGATGCGCATTGCGATACCTGGCCGGATGATTCACCCGCTTCACTGAATCATGGTTCCATGTTTTACAAGGCGGTACAGGATGGTTTGATTGATATCGAGCATTCAGTACAGATTGGCATTCGTACCTGGAATGATAATTTCATGGGGATTAATATTCTGGATGCTGATCGAGTACATCGGCAGGGGACAGATGCGGTGGTTGCAGAAATTAAACGTATCGTTGGTAATCAGCCAGCATATTTTACGTTTGATATCGATTGCCTTGATCCAGCTTATGCACCGGGTACAGGCACGCCGGTTTGTGGGGGGCTATCAACTGCACAAGCGTTATCAATCATTCGTGGGCTTACTGCGATCAACCTGATTGGAATGGATATCGTAGAAGTATCTCCGCCCTACGATCACAGCCAGATAACCGCACTGGCTGCGGCACATATTGCTTGTGATCTGATTTGTCTGCTGGCAAAACGCAAAGCTGAGGGGTTGTTGTAAATCCTGTTTGAATATAATAATCAACGAGATCAGAATTTGTATCCGCGATGCAGTGCTACAACACCCGCTGTCAGATTGAAATATTCAACCCGTTCAAATCCAACCTGCTGCATGATCTGTTTTAGATCTTCCTGGGAGGGATGCATCCGAATGGATTCCGCGAGGTAGCGGTAACTAGCATCGTCACGGGTAACAATTTTCCCCATGAACGGGAGGGCCTTAAAGGAGTAAGTATCATATAAAGGCTGCAGTGGTTTCCACACTTTGGAGAATTCCAGCACGATGAGCGAACCACCTGGAGATAACACACGCCACATTTCCCGGAGAGCAATATCTTTGTGCGTCATGTTCCTCAAACCAAAAGCGACACAAACTCGATCAAAATAATTATCCGGGAAGGGTAGCTTTTCAGCATCACATTGAGCCACCGGCACACTCTTACCATCATTCAGCATACGATCACGGCCAATCGACAGCATGGAATTGTTGATGTCGGTCAGCCAGACTTCCCCCGTGTCCCCCACTTTCTCCCGGAACAAAGCAGTTAAATCAGCGGTTCCACCGGCGATATCCAATACCTTGTCACCTCTTTTTGCACCGCTGACATCGATTGCAAATTTCTTCCACAAACGGTGCAATCCCATGGACATCAGATCGTTCATCAGATTATAACGTGCCGCTACTGAGTGGAAGACTTCTGCAACCTTACGAGCTTTCTCTGTTTCTGAAACAGTTGCGAAACCAAAGTGTGTGGTATTCATTGTTCTGGAGATATATTCCGAATGAGTAATTTATGTCTGGTAAAAAGTATTACTATTTTACTTCGCGGCTGCTGCCGGAAGCTTCCAGTCGTTGCAGGTAATCTTGCCACATGATTCCCTGGTTCAAGCCATAATCATAAAGCAAGTCCCATGAATACAATCCAGTATTGTGGCTATCAGAAAAATCCAGCCTAACAGCATACCGGCCAACCGGTTCAATATGCGTGATAGTTACGTCTTTTTTACCGGTTTGCAAAACTTCCTGACCAGGCTCGTGGCCACGTACCTCAGCAGAAGGAGAGTAAACTCGCAGGAATTCACACGGGAAGCTGAAAGATTTTCCATCATTGAAGGTTACACTCAACATCCCTGATTTACGGTGCAGCTTTAACTCTGTGGGAATGGGCGTTTGTGGATTGAGTCCGGCCATAAAATTGGAATTTTTTATTCAAGACATCAAAAATAACATCATGGCACAGCTTCTTCCTGAGGTTTACGCTCAATTTTGACCAGATCCTCTCGTTTAGCCCCTAACAATATAAGTATCGGGCTGGCAATCATAATGGAAGAATAGATACCGAACAAAATGCCAATGGTGAGTGCCAACGCAAAATTATGTAATGCTTCTCCGCCAAATAGAAGCATGGAAACCACCACCAGTTGCGTACTTCCATGAGTAATTATAGTGCGCGACATGGTTTCGGTAATTGCGTTATTAATCACTCTTGTTACATCTGCTTTGCGTAGTTTGCGGAAATTTTCCCGAACCCGATCAGAGATGACTACAGACTCATTTACCGAATAGCCCAGGATAGCTAGTACAGCAGCCAGAACAGTCAGGTCGAATTCCCACTGAAAAAAGGAGAAACAACCCAGAATAATTAATACGTCATGCAGGTTGGCAACTATACAAGAAACACCAAATTTCCATTCAAATCGGAAAGCCAGATAGGCAACTATACCCATGGAAACAAACAGCATTGCCAATAAGCCATTTTCCAGTAATTCATCTCCAACCTGCGGGCCCACGAATTCCACTCGCCTCATTTCAACTGAAGGATCGTCTTTCTTGAGCGCAGCTATAACAGCTTCGGACAGATTGCCCCCAGTGTGTTCTGCCTTGGCAGGGAGTCTGATCATGACATCTCGGGATGTACCGAAATTCTGCACGATTGCATCAGGCATTCCAATGTCAGCAAGGATTTTGCGGGTTTTATTAAGATCAGCAGGTTGCTGGTAGCTGATTTCCATCACAGTACCACCAGTAAAATCTACGGCGAGATTTAACCCCTTCGTGACGAGAGAATAAATCGCCAGGATAGAGATGATTAGGGAAAAAGTCATTGATAACTTTCCCCAGCGGGTAAAGGGAATATCGCGTTCGAATCTGAAAAAATCCATGGTTATCTGGTTTCAGTAAGTTTTAATATTTGTGGTTACTTTTCTTCGGCATTTTTATGGTTCCAATCGGGACACGCGCAAGTTTGCGGTTGCCGTACAACAGATTAACCATCGCGCGCGAAACGGTGACCGCACTGAAGAGCGTGGTCAAAATTCCCAGACATAGCACGATGGCGAAACCCTTTATCGGCCCGCTGCCGAATATCATCAGGCCAAGACCGGCCAGTAATGTGGTGAGGTTGGTGTCGATAATCGCATCCCATGCGCGCTCATACCCAGCATGGATAGCTGCCTGTGGCGAAGCACCATGACGTATTTCGTCGCGGATACGTTCATTGATCAGTACGTTTGCGTCAATCGCCATCCCAACAGTCAGCGCCATTCCGGCCATTCCGGGGAGCGTTAATGTCGCCTGCAGGATTGAGAGCAATCCAATGAGAAATAGCAGGTTGACGGCGAGTGCCACGACAGAGATGACACCAATGGCCGAGTAATAAGCCATGATGAATGTGGCTACCGCCAGGAAACCAAACAGGGTTGAATTGAAACCTTTGGAGATATTTTCAGCCCCCAAGCTTGGTCCTATTGTACGCTCCTCGACAATTTCCATGGGGGCAGCCAGCGCGCCCGCACGCAACAGCAGAGCAACATCACGTGCCTCGATACTGCTCATTTTTCCACTGATCTGTACGCGCCCACCACCGATTTCTTCGCGAATGACTGGTGCGGTAACCACCTCGGTCAGGTTTTTTTCCACCAGCAGAATGGCCATGCGCTTACCTACGTTATTACGTGTTAGCTGTTTGAAAATTCGTGAACCATTGTTGTCTAGTGTTAAATGGACAGCAGGCTGGTGATCCTGATCAAATCCAGGTTGGGCGTCCGTAATGCGGTCACCGGTAAGCAGGATCTGTTTTTTGACCAAGAGTGGGCCACCCCCACGCTCGGTGAACAGTTCGGTACCAGGGGGAACTGATCCGCGCAAGGCAGCATCAATATCACCCTCTTCATCTACCATGCGTACTTCCAGCGTGGCGGTTCTGCCCAGAATATCCTTCGCCTTGGCAGTATCCTGTACCCCCGGTAACTGCACGATTACCCGATCAGCTCCTGCCTGCTGAATAATTGGTTCTGCTACACCCAACTCGTTGACTCGGTTGCGCAGCGTGGTGATATTGCGCTGGACGGCAGTATTTTGCATACGCACTAGCGCTTCCGGCTTAATGGAGATTGTCAGACGTGCCTCTCCGCCAGCATCTCCTGATTGAAAGGCGAGATCTTCAAATGCTTTTCCAAATTCCGTAATTGCTTTTTCCCGTGCCTGCTCATCACGGAATCTGATTACAATTTTTGACCGATCCCGCTCAATACCGGCAGACGGGATTCTTTGTTCACGCAGTGTACTGCGCAGATCGGCGCTGAAACGATCGAGGGATTTTGTGAGTGCGCCCTCCATATCCACCTGCAACATGAAATGAACTCCACCGCGCAGATCCAGACCCAGATACATGGGTAAAGCACCGATATGACGCATCCATTGCGGGGAATTTGGCAGCAAGTTTAATGCAACAACATAATCGCTACCAACCTCGGAACTTAGAATATCTTTCGCCTTGATCTGGGTATCTGTATCGGCAAACCGAATTTTAATCCCGGTTGCTTCCAATATTGTTCCGCTATACGGGAGATTTTGCTGGTTAAGGACTTGTTCCAAACGTTGCAAAAGTGCTGCATCGGTCCGTGCGTCAGTTCGTAGTGGTGAAATCTGAACGGCGGGGGATTCACCAAAAAAATTAGGCAGGGTATACAGCAATCCAAGCAGGATCGAAACGGCGATGACAATATATTTCCAGAGGGGGTAGCGGTTCATAATGGCCAGTATTTCAGAAGAAAAGGGGGTGCCGGAAGTTACGCCACAATTTCAGATAATTAAAAAAGAGCGGAGCATACCGGTAAATTAATTCTTTTCGTTATCCTGTTTTGTTGAATCGGCTTGACTGATTTCAGTTTCCTTATTTTCTGGTTCGGCCTGGCGGGGTTCATTAGATTTCTGCTTGCCGTTTTTGAGTGCCCGGCTGCTTTTGCCGGTTTCTATGCTTCTGAGTGTTCCCTTAGGCAATAATGTTTGAACAGAAGATTTGAGTACGGTAATTTCAACGCCTACTGCAATTTCCATGGTGAGGTAGCTGTCCCCGGCACTTACAACTCGGCCCAGTTCTCCTCCACTGATGACGATCTCGTCACCTTTCTGTAATTCGTTCTGCATTTGTTTTTGTTCTTTAGCCCGCTTGGTTTGTGGACGGATCAGCAAAAAATAAAAAATGACCACGATACCAATCATGGGCAGAAAGCTCATCAGTGTGGGGTCGGAAGTCTGAGCCGCGCCATTGGCAGCCTGGGCGAAAGCTTCTTTTATGAGCATAAGGTCTTCTCCTTCAATCGGGTATGAATGAAAACTGAATCGTTGTGTATTTTAGCATGAAGTTCTAGCCGGAAAATCTGCGTGCAAACTGTTCAAACTGACCAGCTTCAATCGCCTTACGGATATCGGACATGAGTCGTTGGTAGTAATACAAGTTGTGCAGTGAGTTGAGCCGGGCGCCGAGCATTTCTCCGGTGCGCTGCAGATGGTGCAGATAGGCACGGGTAAAATGGCGACAAGTGTAGCAATCGCAATTTTCATCCGGCGGGGAGGTGTCTAGCCGGTAACGGCTGTTGCGCAGCTTGAGAACACCCTGGCTGGTATAGAGCCAGCCATTGCGCGCATTGCGGGTAGGCAACACGCAATCGAACATATCGATGCCCTGTTCAACAGCATGAACAATATCTTCAGGCGTACCTACCCCCATCAGATAACGTGGCTTGTCTGCTGGTAGCTGTGGCGCGGTATGGCTGAGGATCCGCTGCATTTCCGGCTTGGGTTCTCCTACGGATAATCCGCCAATAGCGTATCCATCAAAACCGGTATCACACAAACCGGCTACTGAGCGATCACGTAGCGATTCGTACATACCACCTTGCACGATACCGAACAGTGCGTTTGTATTACCGGTATGCGCTGCTTTAGAGCGCTCGGCCCAGCGCAGACTCAGTTGCATGGAATCTTCGGCAATCTGCATATCCACCGGATAGGGGGTGCATTCATCGAAGATCATGACAATATCCGAATTCAGCACGCGCTGGATGCGCATGGATTCTTCCGGTGTTAGAAAGCAGGTATCGCCATTGACTGGCGAGCGGAAACGCACTCCTTCTTCGCTGATTTTGCGTAACGCGCCCAGGCTGAATACCTGGAATCCGCCTGAGTCGGTCAGGATCGGCCCGTCCCAGTGCATGAATCGGTGCAACCCGCCATGCGCTTCAATGACCTCCAGCCCGGGACGCAACCACAAATGAAAAGTATTACCCAGAATGATCTCGGCCCCCAGGGTTTGCAGCTCGTCTGGAGATAATCCTTTGACTGCACCATAAGTGCCAACTGGCATGAAGGCCGGTGTTTCTATCGTGCCATGGGCAAGCGTCAGCGTTCCTCGTCGGGCGTGATGGTCGCAGCAATGTAGCTGAAACTTCATGATTGACTATCACCCTTGATCAGCATGGCGTCACCGTAACTAAAAAAACGATAATGATTATCAACGGCGTGCTGATAGGCATGACGAATAGTTTCTATGCCAGCAAAAGCGGATACCAGCATCAATAAGGTGGAGCGGGGCAGATGAAAATTGGTCAGCAGTTGATCTACAACGCGGAACTGAAATCCGGGCGTGATAAACAGATTGGTTTCGTTCGATCCAGCAACCAGCTCTCCATCACCAATCAACGCACTGGCTTCGAGTGCACGCAAACTGGTGGTACCAACCGCGAGCACACTTCCACCACCCGCCTTGCATTCCCGGATAATTTCTATCGTTTCTGCCGGGATATGGTATTGCTCGGTGTGCATAATGTGCTGATCAATGTTTTCCACGCGCACTGGCTGGAAAGTCCCAGCTCCGACATGCAACGTGATCCAGGCGACCTTTACTCCCAGAGTCTGTAATGTTGTCAGCATTGTTTCATCAAAATGCAAGCCTGCAGTGGGTGCTGCAACCGCTCCGGTTTCTTGGGCAAACACAGTCTGATAACGACTTTCATCAGAAATTGTAGCTATACGTTCAATATAGGGAGGCAGCGGAGTATGTCCGTATTGATCAAGCAATTCGATGAGTGGCTGTGAGTGTATAAAGCGCAGTGTATAAATATCCTGCTCGCGTGCTTCTACCTGTGCGGTAATCACATTTTCCAGCAATAACGTGGAACCAATCGCCGGAGCATGGCTGGCGCGGATCAATGCCCGCGCTAGCTGCGTATCCAGAATGCGCTCGATCATGACTTCAACCTTGCCGCCGGTGGATTTGAAGCCTGCCAACCGTGCTTTGACGACACGAGTATTGTTGAACACGATTACATCGCCTTGTTTGAGGTAAGCGGGCAGATCTTTGAAAGCTGCATCACGTAAAGCAGATTGATTGCTATTTACATACAGCATGCGGCTGTCTGCCCGGTTTGCGAGTGGGAACTGTGCAATCAGCTCATCGGGAAGGGGAAAATTAAAATCATCAGTTTTCATGCTGCGGATTATACCGGTGACCAGTAAAGCGCCTGTGTTTTTTAGGAGAGAGTGCTGGGATGAGAGGTTTTTGCAAGGAGCTTTCTGCCAGTCAGAATGGTTGACTGTATAATTAATTTTTTAATTTTTATTATTCGGCAGAAAACTTCATCTATCCATGCAAGAAAAATATCATCCACAGGAAATAGAACAGCAGGCCCGGCAAAGCTGGCAGGAAACGGGCATTTTCAATACAACTGAAATACCTGATAAGCCGAAATATTATTGCCTGTCCATGTTTCCTTATCCTTCCGGCAAGTTACATATGGGGCATGTGCGCAACTATACGATTGGGGATGTGTTGTCGCGTTATCGTCGTATGCAGGGGTATAACGTTATGCAGCCGATGGGCTGGGATGCATTCGGATTACCGGCTGAAAATGCTGCCATCCAGAAGGGTGTGCCGCCTGCAAAATGGACGTATGACAATATCGCCTACATGCGCGGCCAGTTGCAAAGCCTGGGGTTTGCTATTGATTGGAAACGGGAATTGGCCACGTGTGATCCAGAATATTATCGCTGGAATCAGTGGTTATTTTTGCGCATGCTGGAAAAGGGTATTGCTTATCAGAAAACACAGGTAGTTAACTGGGATCCGGTTGATCAGACCGTACTGGCCAATGAACAGGTCATTGATGGGTGCGGCTGGCGTACCGGAGCGGTGGTCGAAAAACGAGAAATCCCCGGTTATTACCTGGCTATTACCCGTTATGCGGATGAACTGCTGGCTGATCTAGAGAAATTACCGGGCTGGCCAGAGCGCGTAAAAGCTATGCAGGCCAACTGGATTGGCAAAAGCTTCGGCGTGGATATTACCTTCTCACCTGATATTGTATCCGGAATGCCACAAGCGCTGAAAGTCTTTACTACCCGGGCGGATACGCTGATGGGGGTGACTTATGTGGCAGTTGCTGCAGAACATCCAGTTGCTTTGCACGCAGCACAAAATCAGCCTGATCTGATCACTTTTATTGAATCCTGCCGGCAAGGTGCCACCATGGAAGCTGAGCTAGCGCTCCAGGAAAAAAAAGGAATGGCTACCGGGCTTTATGTCCTGCATCCATTGACGGGCGAACGCTTGCCGGTGTGGGTCGCCAACTATGTGCTGATGAGCTATGGCGAAGGGGCTGTCATGGCGGTACCGGCGCATGATGAACGCGATTTTGATTTTGCCCGCCAGTATGCTTTGCCAATCAGACCTGTTATTAGACCGGAAGATGATGAATTGCCTGTACCATTTGTGCAAGCTTTTACTGACTATGGTGTGGCATTCGATTCCGGTGAATTTTCTGGCCTGAAATCGAGGGATGCGGTTGATGCTATCGCTACCAAGCTGAAGCTGAAGGAACAGGGGGAGAAGCGTGTGCGGTATCGCCTGCGTGACTGGGGTATCTCACGGCAGCGTTACTGGGGTTGTCCGATTCCGCTGGTTCATTGTGACCAATGTGGTGTGGTACCGGTGCCGGATGATCAGTTACCCGTTACCCTGCCGGAAGACCTGGTGCCGGATGGCTCTGGTAATCCACTGACAAAAACACCTTCGTTCTATGAATGTACCTGCCCGCGCTGCGGGCAGCAGGCGCGTCGTGAAACTGACACCATGGATACATTCGTTGATTCTTCCTGGTATTTCATCCGTTACGCTTGTCAGGATCAGCAGGCCGCTATGACTGATCAGCGAGTCAATTACTGGCTGCCGGTTGATCAATATATCGGTGGCATTGAGCACGCCATCCTGCATCTGCTGTATTCACGTTTCTGGAGCAGGGTTATGCGTGATCTCGGGCTGGTGTCATTCGATGAGCCTTTTACCAATCTGTTGACGCAAGGTATGGTGCTGAATGAAATATTTTTCCGTAAAACCGGCAGCGGCCGTATTCAGTACTTTAGTCCGGTAGAAGTTGATGTGCAGCATGATACAGAAGGAAAAAAAACCGGTGCCGTGCTGCAGGCGGATGGTCAACCGGTTGAATCTGGTGGTATCGGTACCATGTCGAAATCAAAGAATAATGGTATCGATCCGCAGGAAATTATCGAACAATATGGTGCTGATACTGCCCGTTTGTTTATGATGTTTGCCAGCCCACCCACGCAGACGCTGGAATGGTCAGATGCCGGTGTCGAAGGTGCTTTCCGTTTTCTCAAACGGTTATGGCGACAGGTTTATCTGCACAAGCAGCAAGAAGGTGACATGTCTGCAGATGTAATACCGTATCAGGAGTATCCGACTGATCTGCAGGATTTACGTTGTCAATTGCATCAGACAATAGTCAAAGTGAGTGATGATCTTGAGCGGCGCCATACATTTAATACCGCAATTGCTGCGGTGATGGAGCTGATGAACAAGCTAGCCAGCATACAAGATATCAGCCCGGCTGCACGCCAGCTCATGCAGGAAGCACTGGAGAACAGCGTGCTGTTACTTTCACCCATTGTTCCGCATATCTGTCATGTCTTGTGGCGTGAACTCAGACCTGGTACCGAGCTGCTTGATCAGCCCTGGCCACAGGCGGATGAGCAGGCGCTGATCCAGGATGAGATCGAAATCGTGGTTCAAATCAATGGCAAGTTACGCGGACAAATACGTATTGCCAGGGAAGCAGATCAGGCCACTATTGAGCGGGTAGCGCTGGAGCATGAGCATGTTCAGAAAAATATTGCCGGGCAGCCGATCAGGAAGGTGGTTATCGTGCCGGGAAGACTGGTCAATATTGTTGTTTAACGAGGCAGGTATGCTGCGGATGATAACGTTGCGAGCTTTACTGTCCATCTTGCTGATATTGAATCTGGTTGCCTGCGGCTTTAAGTTGCGCGGACAGGTTTCCGAACTCCCTTTTGAGCGGATCTATATTACGGCACCTGCAGGGATGACTATTGGCTCTGATCTTGAACGAGTAATTAGTACCCATACGCAAGCACGGGTAGTAAAGAAGATCGAAAAATCTGACGCAGTTGTTCAGATTGTGCATGCGATCAGGGAAAAAAGAATCCTTTCTCTCTCGGAGGGGGGAAGGGTGCGTGAGTTTGAGCTAATTTACCGGGTAGCTGCCCGATTGCTGGATTCACACAATACCGAGCTGGCACCTTTGCAGGAAATCAGATTGACACGTATTCTTCCGTACCTGGATGCACAGGAGCTGGCCAAGGCAGCAGAGGAGGAAATGTTGTATAAAGATATGCAAAAAGATGCCGTGCAACAGATTCTTCGCCAGATTACGGCTGCCGCTTCCGGGTGAAATGTGTATAACTCATGCGATTAGATCCGAAGTCTTTGACCAGTCAACCTGGTGAAAGTATTGCCTCTCTGTATATCGTGCTGGGAGATGAGTTACTGCTGGTTATGGAAGCAACCGACCGGATTCGTGCCCATGCCAAGGATCAGGGTTACATTGAGCGCGAAATCTTTACGGTTGATCAGCGATTTGAATGGGTAAACCTGTTTCATTGGGGACGTCAATCCTCCCTGTTCAGCGAACGCCGTACACTTGATTTACGTATTCCAACCGGCAAACCGGGCAGGGAAGGCAGTGCGGCTATCGAAAAATTTTGTCAGGATCTGCCGCGTGATACGGTAACCATTGTGACGTTACCGGAAATTGATAAACAGGGACGTGCCAGCAAGTGGTTCAAGGCACTCGAACGTACTGGCCGGATCGCTGAAATAAAACCGGTCAGGCGTGATCAGCTGCCCCACTGGATTAAACAGCGTCTTGAACAACAGAAACAAACGACAGATCGGGATACGCTGCAATTCTTTGCGGATAAGGTCGAAGGTAATCTGCTGGCAGCTCATCAGGAAATAAGAAAGCTGGGATTACTCTATCCTGCCGGTAGACTGACTTTTGAGCAGATCAGGAATGCCATTCTGGATGTTACACGTTTTGATGTACTGCAGTTGCCGGAAGCCATGTTGACAGCCGATATGGTACGTTATAACCGTATTCTGGAGGGGTTGCAGGGGGAGGGGACAGCTCCGCCGCTGATCCTGGCTGTTTTGTCAGAGCAGATTCGTTTGCTGATAAAAATCCATCTGGCCAAGAACTCCAGTCGGAGCATGACGCTGGAACAAGCCATGGCAGCATTGCGCGTGTGGCCTTCAAGGCAAAAACTGATTGCAAGTGTCTTTCACCGTATTCACTATCAATTACTGGTGCAGGCTTTGCTGCGGGCGGCTGCCATTGATCGAATGATCAAGGGAGTCGCGAAAGGAGATGTCTGGGAAGAGCTTTTGAAACTCGGGATGTATTTTGCTGTTAATGACAATCGTTGTCAGAACCTGTTCAATATCACCCTGAAGGGTGCATTACGGTGTTGAGATTAAACTCAAAATACTCACATACTTCAAATATGCTCCGCTTTCTCGTTCAATTTTGCCTTGCACTGCATCCCCTGATCGAGACCTTGAACAGGTTCTAAGGTAATCGAAAAGAATAGTTTTCTATCTACGATCAACTTATCTCATAAAATAAATGAAAGCAAAAATCGCATGGCAGGAAGGAGTCAGTTTTCTTGGACAGGTTGGGAGTGGGCATTCTGTACTCATGGATGGCGCACCGGAAGCCGGTGGGAAAAATCAGGGCCCACGTCCAATGGAAATGATATTGCTGGGCCTGGGAGGGTGTACCTCCTTTGATGTCGTACATATTTTGCGTAAAGGTCGTCAGGAAATTACCGGATGCCAGGTTGAAGTGGATGCGCAACGCGCAATTGAAGATCCAAAAGTGTTCACCCATATTCATTTGCATTTCATCATTACCGGGAAAAATCTGGATTCGCGGCAAGTGGAACGGTCCATCAATTTATCTGCTGAAAAATACTGCTCTGCTTCCATAATGCTTAAGGCAACAGTTAACATCACGCACGATTATGAAGTCATTGTTGGTTAAACAGGCACCTTAAAAATACAGATTGAAACAAGGTGGGGATGTTGATTTTTCCAAATTTTCAATGAGTTCCAAAACGATCCCAAAGTCGGTCTACACGCCGCTTATAAATATCTGGACAATAAATTTTGATTCTGATAATAATAGTGAGCGCTGGTTCTTCGAGAACGAAGGCCAGGCAGAAAAAGTGTAGAAAAAGACACTATATTATTTTTAAATATCTATAGGGAGACAGGGAAAATGAAGCTCTTACATATACTGATTGCTGCAATGATTACAGCTGTTACTTTGACTGGATGTCTTGATACGGACAAACCTGCTAACTATCCGCCCAGCATGTCAATGGAACGTGATTCCATGCCTGACAACGTAGATAAGTCTGAACATAAGACGGAACAAAACAAAAATTGAGAAGAGATATGGTTCAAATTTTCTAACCGCCCCTCGGGGCGGTTTTTTATTCGCATAATTCTTTAAGCGTTAGTCGTTAGTATCAGGAAAGAGTTTTTCTGCCAAGGTTGGCATGCCGATGTAATAGCCCTGTGCAAAATCAACCTCCAGCTTATCAAGGATGCTTAGTACTTCCTTGTTTTCAACAAATTCTGCAGTGATCTTTTTACCAAATCCCTTTGCTACGCTGCACAATGCACTGACAAGTATCTGATCATCGGGATTGCTCGCCAGGTTACGGATAAACGAGCCATCGATCTTGACCGCATCAACCGGCAATTCGCGAAGATAGTAGAAGGAAGAGAACCCCACCCCAAAATCATCCAGTACAAAGCCACAACCAAGTTGCTTGAGATCGTACAAAAGGCCGCGTGTCCCAGGCAAATTATCCAAGGCGGCTGTTTCTGTTATTTCAAACATTAACAGACCAGGATCAATCTGGTTAACTGAAAGCGCCTGGCTGATGGTCGGTAATAATTCCGGATCGTTAAAGGCGTGTGCTGACAGGTTAATGGACAGACCAATACGTCTGTTTTCTGCTTGATTGATTCTTGCGGCCAATGCAATTGCCTTGTGTAACACCAGATGATCGATTTTATGGATAAGGCCGGTGTGTTCTGCTGCGCGGATGAATGCTCCGGGAGAATGAATGGTTCCATCTTCATCCTGCATACGCAGCAAGACTTCGTAATGATGGGTTATTCCGTCGCGCAAGGTTTGAATGGGCTGCAGATAGAGCAGATACCGGTCATGCGCATTGGCATATTCAATTTTTTCTTTCCAGTAAACCAGTGTACGCACGCGCTCACGCGACTGATCATTGCTGGAAAACAGATGCCAGGTTCCACGTCCCGTTTCCTTGGCCTGGTACATTGCGAGGTCAGCAGCGGCCAGCAAATCGTGAACATTATTGCCATGTTCGGGAAAGACCGCAATGCCAATACTGGCTGAAATACTGTGTGTTCTGCCATTAAGTGAAAGCTGGGTTTCATTCAGCCTGGCCAGAATTTTTTTGGCAACCTCAATGGCTGCTTCGGGCGTAATTTCAGGCAGGATAACAGCAAATTCATCCCCACCCAACCGAGCAGCAATATCAGCAGTACGAACGGTACGGGATAACATATCAGCGACCATTTTCAACATCGCGTCACCCGCCTGGTGGCCACTGGTGTCATTCACAAACTTGAATCGATCAAGATCGAAAAACAGTAATGCCCCAGGATGCTGATATCTTTCTGCCCAACTGAGAATCTGCTCCAATTCTTCACTGAAACGGCGGCGGTTGTACAGGTTTGTCAGTGGATCATGGTCAGCAAGCCACGCTAGATGACCTTCCACCCGCTTATACTCGGTGATGTCGAGTCCAACGGAAAGAATCACGGAAGGATCATCCTTGGATTGCCACGTCAAGCGAGAATGGAGCCAGGCAACATTCCGTTTTGAATCATCTTTACATAGCACGATTGCTTCATGCCGCAATTGATCGCGATTTCCCTGGCGGATTTCCAGTAAATATACATCCAGGTTGTATTGCTCGCCATCCGGCGCCAGCAGTTCCATAAAGTGCTTGCCCTGCAGTTCCTCTTCACTATACCGGGTCAGTATTTCGCCGTATGTATTGGTCATGATTATTTTTCCGCTGGCATCCTGTGTCAGGACGATAACTTGTGCGGTATCCAGCAGATTCTCAATGAAATCTTTTTCCTTGCTGAGTTCGTCGCGCTGCTGAACCAGCATGCGGGTGCGATAGGCAACTTTCTCTTCCAATTTTTCAAGCTTATGTGAAAGTGCGAGTGATGCATCGTGCAGGAGATCAATTTCATCACTTAACCGACGCTTTCGCCAGCGTGAGGAAAGAGCGCTGCGGAAATTGCTAAATCCTCTCCCGGCCAGCAATGGCAGGAGAGATACGATATATTTGAGGCGGGATAGCGGCCTTGAAATCATGCTAAACAAGATGATCTCTGAAAATACCATCCCGATCAGCCCGATGACGACAATACGCCAGATGGAATTCTGGATTGCCTGGACAGTATCAGTTACTTCGGTAATGATAACCAGCTGCCCTTGGTCAGGTATACGGATACCGTGCAACGGGAGCAACTTGATCTGATAATGTCTGTTATTCCATTCATATTGGATACCCTGTTCGATCTTAGCAAGATTCGGGTAGCTTTTGGCTGCTCTACTCAGGATGGTGAGATTTTTGACGCTATTTGTCAGAGCCGTAATACTGACATTCCATTCGGGTATCCCCATAAAAGCAGCGTTATCTGACAGTATGCTGTGTGAGTCATTAGCGGCATATCCAACAAACAAGCCAATATCAGAACCGGAAGCACGTTTGAAATTTAAAAAAACATCAACCAGAGAAGAACCAATGACAACGGCACCCGTTCGTATTCCATTAATCAGCAATGGTTCAATAATATATTGGGTACAGCTTTCAACACAGATCATCAGCGTAGCAGGCTGTTCACGTGCATTGACTTCACGAACATGCTCAAGAATAAGATTGTCCCGGTATGCATTGGCATCAAAATTACCCCACTGTGCGAGCAATGATCCGGAAGAGTTATAAAAACGGATATCTTCGATATCACTCTGAATCTGGAACAATGTCCAGTACCGTTCAAAGGTGGTGAGTATTTCTTGAGAATCATCTGCCTGCAGGCTGGTTTTCATTCCTTTCAGATAGGGAATAATTCTGACAAGTCCATGTAGATTTTCAGAATTGCGCCCGATCAGGCTTTCTATTTCTCTAGCGTAGCGCTGGTATTGCGTTTCTCTTTGCTGATCAATGCTGTCGATCAGACTGTTGTAGTTGATCATGCTGAACGCTGTTACCACAAGCAGCAAAATCAGGCTGCTCAGCAGGGAAATTTTCCAGCTTAGTCCGACAAATATCCGGGAAAATTTATGGCCAGTATTTTTTAAATCAACTGGCTCCTCGGAAACGGCAGGTTTCACTTGATTTTGCATCAGAACCGGTAGGAAATTTGTGCGGCAAACAGATTCCAGTTTTTCTCGGCACTGTCAATGTCCGGATTATCCAGTGGAGAAAGCCAGGCGGCTCCATTGATCCGATGATATTCAGTACTCAGCATAATGGATGGGGTTATATTCCAGCGTAATCCTACCGTCAGATCTCTGGCGTACTGACTGTATGCCGGATGACTGCTCGCCGCCAAAAACTTCTTGCCATTGCGATCCTTTTTGTTGGCGAAAAGTAGATCGTAGCGTAATACGGCTTCCCAGTTTGGTAAAAAACGGTAGATACCCTGCAGATAGAAGCTATCCCCGGTAGAACTCTGATCAAGTCTGGGATTGCCAAACCCATGACGACGAGAATAACGTAACGCATATTCTGACGTTATGCTCCAGCGTTCTGCATTGTATTGCGCTGACAGAATCAGGGGAGAAAATCTGAATGAACCTGATTCAAAAATATCATTTTGGCTGGGGTCATAGCCAACATTGAGTTGAGCGCTGCTGACAGCCAGGCGTAGCCGCCCGTCAGGTAGCTCATAGAGGATGCGGCCGATATATGAGAGCCTGCTTTTCAGCTCTCCCCGGACGGGGGTCATATGACCAAAAATAGATGTTTCGGAATCTTTGTCATCCACCTGCGGAAAAGCAGCGCCAAGCTGAATGGTAATGTTTCCCCAATCTGTACGTGATTCTCCGTACAGCTGAACACCATCCGAAGCCAGTGCCAGGTTACGGGTCCGATCGAAATAGATTGATTGAGGTAACAGTATACTTGGTCGGGTAAAAGGCACATCACGGGTATCGTTATAGAACCCAAATGGATTCTTCATTCTGCCCAGGCGTACGCCGAGCTCTACCTCAGGCATATTAATAAAATTGTAATCAAGGAAGCCAAAATCGATATGGATGCCACCGTCACTGCCTTCTCCCGCCCTGCGATGAAGTAATTGCCCGGAAAGTTGCAACCCGGGCAGTGGGCGCAGAGAGGCTGTCAGGCCAATTTCCCTGAAATCAAAGCTGCCCGAGTTGTTGCTGTGACCGAAAACATTGTTTCCGGTTGTCTTGATGTATCCTTGGCTGAGGAAGCCATGTACCTGCAGCTGCTTCAGAATCTGCACTCCCTGATGCTCATTGGCAAATCCGGAAGGTGCGGAAAGCGTCAGGAGTAACCCCGCGATGCTCAAAAAAAGATTGGTGAAAAACTTTTTGCTATTCATTGATATGAACGATCTGGACGCTTCCATCAATCTTGATTTCACTTAAATAGCCGATTGACCCCGGTGTCGTCGCAATTTTTGTGCGCATCTCTTCTTCAGAGTGCACGACAAGTGGTGCTTGCCCGGTTCCTGAATAGACCAGGCGATCCCATGCAGAGCGTAATTGATAAGGGAAGACGTTGAGTTTTTTTTTGGCAAATATATTGTGTAACGGTGCATCGTCGGGCAGCACGAAAACCCGGATTGGTACACCGTTCTGCCAGGTTCTGAGGCGCATACTAAAGACAGAACGTAATAAATTCTTGGAAAGATAATTTACATTGGTACCGGGATGAGTAATTACTTCGACTGCCTCACCGGAGGATAAGGCATTATCCGTGAAAAGAAGTATGATTAGCAGTGCGGGGAGAAGAATACCCCGAAGGCAGTAAGTAAAAATTCCCGTCACAATAGTGAATGTTATTGGCTATCCCGGTATGCAAACACTATCGGAGCCAACCGGTTGTAGTCTGTTTTGTTGACGCAGAAAAGTTAGATCGGCCGGCCAGATATTCCCATGGTCAGTAACAAGTTCCCAGATCACTTGCTGATTGCGGTAAATTCTATCCAGAACATCCAGCAGGCAGACATGATAAGGGCTGCGAAGTCCGTGGTAATCAGTTGATGGGCCAATGGCATTTAATTGCAAGCCGTAAAATCCCAGTAATTTGTTCAAGGCTGGTTCCATGGATGAAAGTAAATGATAAATTTCATACTGGGCACATATTTGTATAATTCCGACGACAAGCGCCAACATCGGGTGAGGAAAATGACGTCGTTCCTGAGGTTTGTCAACGGATCGAGTGGGTATATCAACAGGTCCAGCTAACGTATAGTGTTCATTCTTGCGTTTAAAGAAATTACTTGATATGGCAAAGCGGGATATTTCAGCAGTATGTTTACGAGATAATGGATCTACCTGAAATTCAGGATAAAACCGGGTATGCAGCTCGGTTGGCAGTTTATTTTCCGGGTGTTGCGAATCAGGCAGAATCAGGCGAGTGGTCCCGATAAATGTATCGGTTGGCCGATGGCGCAGCAAGAGATGCACAGAGCGACTATCGTATTCGTCACTTTCCAGTTTGTTCGGATAATTTACTGAATTGAAGCCAGAGATATCGTTATGTACGCACAAAACTCGGAATCGTAAACTGAAAGCCTCTTTAAGCAACTCCGGTGTGTTGGCATGCACAATTTCAAAATACTGGTGAAAAGCTGCTTCAAGATTGTTCATATGTTTCATATTTTCCCCTGACTAAATCCTGTTTAAATAGGATAAATTTTATTGCCTGAACCAGTTTTCAATTCAGGGAATATGTCAACGATATGACTTTATATTTTATTTGCATTTTTCTGCTGGCGTGATTGCAGTTGATCATATTTTGGAGGATGTTAAACAATAGAATAAGAGCAGGATAACTGTGTCGTTAAAATAAGACATACACAACTATACTCATGTCATCAAAACATGACAAATTAATGATATTTTCGGTGTTGTTTTTATGTTAGTTGAATGAGGTTTGCACTTTTGCCGGGTGATGCTGTTTGAACCAGTATTCCAGCATCATTAACAGCCATACCATGGTACCGTGGTAGCTGGCGTGTTCGTGAAGGTGCTGATCAAGCAGCTTGTCGATGAAATCGTTCCGTATGATGTTGCGGGCCTTGAGATCGCTCAAACTGTCTGCAGAAATCTCCCGTAATGGTTTATGTGATTGCAGCCAGACACCAAACGGCAAGCCAAATCCCTGTTTTTGCTTGGCGATGATCTCATCCGGCAAAAACCCCCGTAATGCTTGTTTAAAGAAATAGCGCAGCTGTGTCCCCTTCAACTTCTGATCCGGATCCAGAGCGAGAGAGAAAGCGAGTATTTCATCATTGGCAAACGGAAAAGCTACTTCCATACCTCCCAAACGACAGGCCTGGACTACTTTGGGAAAATCATTGTCCGCTAGCGTAAATTTCCAGTCGAAGGCAAGCATGCGGTTGATCAGGCTGCGTGCATGAGAAGCATCGTGGTAAGTTTGTTCGATCAACTGCGCAGGTTGCCCGGTATTAACCTGTGCCAGTAATTCCGGTGAAAATACAGTCTCAAAACCGTAATGCGTCAATAGATTATAAGTTTCCATCCGATGAGGCATGGGGACAGTTGCCTGTGCGACATAACTGCGTGCCTTGCGGAGCAATTTAGGGCCGGTATCGGGCGAGATAGACAGGATAAGCGGTGAGAGCAGATAATTTCTCAAGGGCGCCGGAATTCTGTCATACAGCGAAAAAATATACTGTTTTGCATAACGCACATTGCCACCGAACAACTCGTCACCACCGTCGCCTCCAAGCAACAGATCCAGGCCATCTTTCCTGGCCATGCGTGCACAGTAATAGGCTGGTAGTGCCGATGCATTGCCAAAAGGTTGATCAAAGACCGAGGCGATCAGTGGGATAGTTTCGACTACATCATCCGGTGTGACATAGTATTCGTGATGATCTGTCGAGAAATGCCGAGCAGCAATCCGTGCGTAGTACATCTCGTCATAGCCGGTTGCTTCAAAACCGATTGAATAGGTTTTAGCCGGTTTTCCGGTAACTTCTGTCAGTATCCCTGCCAGAGTGGAGCTATCTGTGCCCCCACTTAGAAATGCTCCAGCTTGCTGATCTTGTATCACTTCACTGACACTTTTTTTAAGCAGCGAGAGAAATTCCTGTTGGAGCTCTGGAAACGGACGTTTTATATCCTCATTAAACTGAGCCTGCGTGTAGCGATTGATTTCTGCACGGCCATCGTGAAAATACAGGCATTCACCGGGAAGCAAACGCTGTTGAGCCTGATAAATGGTGCCAGGCCCCGGGATCATGTGAAAATAAAGGTAGTTGAGCAGCCCTTGTGGATTGATTTCCTGGCTGGCTTGCGGATGTGCGAGCAAGACATCAGCCGAGGAGCCAAACAGGATTCCATTATCCAATTGTTGATAGTAGAGCGTATGTGTCCCCAGTGGATCAATGGCCAGAGCGGCTTTGCGTGCATGGCTGTCCACGATGCAGCACACGAACTCACCGGCGAGGTCAGAGAATAATTTTTCACCTTTCTGCCGCCATAGATCTGCAAGGGTTGCAGCCATTCCTTTGACATCAATATCTGCCTGCAGCTGTTTATTCCGGGATTTTATCCTTCCCCAGATACCAACTAACAAACCATCTTTTTCATAGAGATGAGCATGGCTTGCTTTTGCAACAACAGACAGGGCTGCGCTGCCTTGTGCTGCTGTTTGTGCAGGATTGCTGTCAAAACGGGTTAGCAAACGGGCCATACGATCAACAACCTGTTGGTTCTCTATTGCTGAATGCTCAACACTCAGCCAGCCACATATACCACTCATATCATCTCCTCATCTTTCCGGATTGCCCCTAAATGCTGTCGTCATAATAGCACCTGGGTATACTTAATTTATTTACTTTCTTGTACTTGTTACCAATGGCTATTTGATTTGCATGTTGTATCATTGCAGAGAAAGGTATCAGTTTGGCAGCAGATTCTCAGGCCAGTATTTCCAGCGGGGCAGGGTGACTAAGAAAAGAGGTGGGACTGGCTGTTAATCCATAGGCACCGGACTGGAAAACAACGATCAGATCCCCGGGTTCAGCTTTGGACAGTTCCATCTGGTTGGCGA
The DNA here is from genome assembly GCF_900116685.1 of Nitrosomonas eutropha. Lineage (GTDB taxonomy): Bacteria > Pseudomonadota > Gammaproteobacteria > Burkholderiales > Nitrosomonadaceae > Nitrosomonas > Nitrosomonas eutropha_A. The sequence goes on along the minus strand of NZ_FPBL01000002.1, from coordinate 167,313 downwards.
GTAAATCCAGTGGCGTGCAAAGTGGCCCGACCACTGAGGCAGTTTCAGCTTCACTGATGTACATTTTATTTCCGACCGCAACAGGGTAATTTTTGCGGATAACCTGGCCAAAATTTCCTGAAGCGGCAAGATGATGATGTAAACCACCATTGGTAATAAGAAAAACCTGCCCTCTTGATAGTTTCTTTTCCAGTACACGGCATACATAAATACCCGCTTCTGCCACGATATAGCGTCCCAGCTCAACCACGAACCGGATATTCGGGGAAGAAGCAGGGATTTCTGCCAGCAATTGTTTCAGATTAGTGCCAACGGCACTCAAATCGAGCGGGTTTTCACCGGGGAAATAAGGAACGCCGAATCCACCGCCGATGTTGACTGTGCGTATTGGAACGGGTGAGATTGAAGCAAGCTGCAAGCCGAGCTGCAGTGTCTTTTCGTGTGCTTCCTGAATGGCTTCCACTCTGAGATTTTGTGAGCCGCTAAAGATATGCAATCCCTCAAAATCCAGTTTCAATTGCGCAATACGTTGCAACACGGCCGGGACGTGCTCGGCATCGATACCAAACTGTTTGGAGCCTCCTCCCATTTTCATGCCGGAAGATTTCAGCTCAAAATCAGGATTGACCCGTACTGCGACTTTAGGATGGAAACCGGTTTCGTCTGCCAGTTGAGCAATTATTTCCAGCTCCTGTTCGGATTCCATATTAATAACAATGCCAGCAGCAATGGCACAGGCCAGCTCCTGACGACTTTTGCCGGGGCCTGCAAAACTGATATTCTCTGGAGTCACGCCTGCGTCCAGTGCTACTTTCATTTCACCAACCGAGGCGACATCAATCCCGTCTACCAGGCCAGCCAGGTGTTGTACCACAGCCGGCATCGGATTGGCCTTCATCGCATAGTGCAGAAGTATACCTGACGGCAGGTGTTGTCTCAGGGACTGTACGCGCGTGGAAATCAACTGGCGATCGTAGACGTAGAAAGGAGTGCTTCCAACCCGTTGAGCCAGTCGTGTGAGTGGAATGCCGCCGATAACAAGGCAATGATCCTGTACCGGAAACTGTGTCATCGGCGCATGTTTAGGTTGATTCGTCGTCATATTTTTTCTGTTTGGAAAATTTGTTGAAATTCACTGGCCAGACTTTTTCGATCGATCTTTCCATTCGGGTTACGCGGCAGACTGGTCTGTCGTAACTCAATCAAACCAGGTTGCATAAAAGCAGGTAAATGATTTTTGCAGGCAGCCATCAGGGTATCCTGTTTCAGTTCGATTCCTGTTTTGGGGACGGCAATAACAACAATTGCCTGGCCAAGCGTTGGGTGTGGTGCTCCAAATGCAGCAGTTTCTGCGACTGTTTCTGTTGCATAGATAACTTCCTCGATTTCTGTCGGACTGACACGGTAACCGGAGGTTTTGATCATGTCATCACGCCGGCCAATAAAATACAGATAGCCTTCTTCATCCATCCGCACAGTATCACCTGACCAGACAGCCAGCTCGGGAATGGTCAATCCGGACTGACGGGGAGCAAGGGGGCGAAAGCGAGCTGACGTTTTGTCCGGATCGTTCCAGTAACCCAGCGAGACCAGTGGCCCACGGTGCACCAGTTCGCCTGGTTCACCTGGTGCGCAATGGGAGCCATCTTCCCGCAATACCATAACTTCAGCATTGGGAATTGCTTTGCCCATGGAATCCGGGCGTTTATCCGCTTCTTCCGGCGGCAGATAGGTTGAACGAAAAGCCTCCGTCAGACCATACATTAAAAAGATCTCTGTACTTGGTAGTGCTTCGCGTAAACATGCCAGGGTGGTTCGCGGCATGGCTCCCCCGGAATTGGTGATGTAACGCAGTGTCTGTGCACCTTGCCAGTCCAGTTGTGCCAGTTGTGTCCACAGTGGCGGGACAGCCGCCAGCCCGGTGATCTGCTCACGTTTGATGATGGAAAGAATGTCACGTGGCAGTAGATAATTCATCAGAACGGCAGTGGCACCCACATAAAACGCAGTATTCAGCTGGCTCAATCCGTAATCAAAGCTAAGTGGCAGTACCGCTAGGATCCGATCATTCGATTGATTGTTCAGATATTGCGAAACACTTTTGGCGCCAGTTACCAGGTTGCGGTGGGAAAGTACCACTCCTTTGGGTTTGCCGGTGCTGCCGGAGGTGTACAAAATTGCCGCCATATCGCTGTCGATGCAACGTGGTAAGCGTACAGCTTCAGAAGAGGATGTTTGTGTTTGTCTCCATGAGATGACATTGAGCCCGGGTGTTGACGATGATTCTTGTGCTTCATCAACTGTGATTACAGTATGCAAATCATGACATTGTGATAATGCCGGGTTGAGCAGGCTGAATCGATCAATGGAAGTGACCAGTACTCTAACGTTACAATCGTTAAGAATATAGGCCACCTGTTCAGCTTTGAGCAACGGGTTGACCGGTACAAATGCCCCTCCGGCGGCAGATGTGCCAAACAGGGCAATAACCGCTTCAAGCCGCTTTTCAAGGTAAACGGCGACACGCTCTCCCCGGCTTAGCCCTAATGTATGCAAAGTACCAGCGAATGATTGCACTGCTTCGGCCAGCGCTGGATAAGATAAATGACGTTTCCGATCGATCAGAGCTATAGGGTTTATATTCCGATCGACAGACTGATAAACCAGTTCGTGAAAAAGAGAAGTCATGAGTTGGTTTGGTAACTAACGAGGTTGGTAGATTTTATAGTCTATTTAAGTCCGTGGCGATTCATCAGGTCGTAAAGTGTCGGCCGGGTGACGCCGAGCAGTTCCGCAGTTTTAACGATATTACCATCCATCCGAGCTAAAGCCTTGGCGACTACTTCGCGTTCTGCCTGTTCCCGGACTTCACGCAGGGTGACGGGTTGCTCAGGATTATCTGCTGGTTTCAATCCCAGATCCTGGGCCGTAATTTGGGAACCCTCCGCCATAATGACAGCACGCTTGATGCAATTTTCAATTTCCCGGACATTACCCGGCCAGCGGTGGTTACTGATTGCGTTCAGTGCATCCTGGCTGAAGTTGAGTGTTTGGCGCTTTTCCTTGATACGGAACTGATTCTTGAAGTGATGCGCAAGCAATACGGCATCACCGATACGTTCACGCACTGGTGGTATATGAATGCTGATCTCGCACAGCCGATAGAACAAATCTTCTCGGAAAGTACCGGCATCGATCATTTTCTTCAGATCTTGATGGGTTGCACAGATAATACGCACATCCACCGGAATTTCTTCTCTGCCGCCAATACGTTCAATAACGCGCTCCTGTAAGAATCTTAGCAGCTTGGCCTGCAGTGAGAGAGGTAGATCACCAACTTCATCCAGAAAAAATGTGCCCCCTTGTGCGGTTTCGATTTTACCGAGGGTTTGTTTTGCAGCATTGGTAAAAGCTCCTTTTTCGTAACCAAACAATTCGGCTTCCAGTAACGATTCCGGAATTGCTGCGCAATTTACTGCAACCATGCGTTTACTGTTTCTACCACTGAGTAGGTGAAGTGCTTTAGCCAGTACTTCCTTTCCAGTACCGCTTTCACCCAGCAATGCAACTGCAACATCAGAAGATGCAATACGTTCAATCTGTTGACAGATTTTGGCTATTCCCGGATCTCCGGTAATAAATCCAGGAACGGACGAAATCAGGCCGGCTTGTTGCAGCTTATAATTTTCCCTTTGTAACCGGTGCAGATAAAAGGCCCGATTGACGATCAGGTTAAGTACGCCCGCATCAAGGGGCTTCTGATGAAAATCATAAGCACCCATGTCAATTGCTTTCAGCGCATTCTCATGATTCTGATTGCCGGTCAGCACAATTACCTTGGTGTCGGGAGCCAATGCAAGAATCTGCTGCAAAGTTGCCAGGCCTTCTGTTGCCCCATCCGGATCGGGGGGCAAACCAAGATCCATGGTTACAACTGCGGGTTCATGCCGGCGGATTTGTGCCAACGCACTTTCACGATCAGAAGCAACAGCCACGTTGCAATCATCAAAACTCCAGCGCAATTGTTTCTGGAGCCCGGGATCATCTTCTACAACAAGCAATTTTTTTTGTGTTTCATTTGCTTTCATATCGTGACCGCCATTGTGAATTTAATATGGATAACGGAATAGTTTTGCTGTTCTACGTATAATTTACTGACATTAAAACCAAAATTGGTTTTCAGCCGAAAATTGAATCTCAGTCAAATTTAACCGATTTCAGCATACTGCTATCTTTAAAGAATGCGGCTATTAAGCTGTCATTAAATTGTGTAAGTTTTATCGACACCATTGCAAAAATATTAAGCTAAATCGAATTAATCAGGAAGAAAACAGTTACTTGCTGATACTCAAATACCGCTAGAGCAACGCAATGTATCAGCCAGGCCTGTTTTATTAATATGGCTTAATTTCGGTGGGGTGCAGGTACAAAGTTTGTTGTGGTGGGCCCGGCAGGAACGGGCTGGCATTTCCTGCCACCCAATCAGAATGGCCGCTGCCGTAGTAAGGGGAGAGCGGATGGCCGCTTTGTCCTCCCGGCATCTGAAAATAGCCATTTTCTTCTTCTCCGGGTGCAACTACAAAACGCAGAGATGCACCAAAATTTGGTGTCTGGACACGAGGCATGTGGTGATCTCCAGGCAATTGATCTGCAGGCATATCCAGCCATGCAGTAATCCATGTTGGCAGGGCGCGGCTGAGTGGATGCTGGATAGCGGCAGTATTTTCTTCCCCCCAGCTGCGCGCGCTAATGCCACCTGGCTGCGCTTGCAGCCATTCTGTCACACGCTGTGCACAAGCTGCGAGCATATCGTCCCAGCTATCATCACCGGGGGGCAATAAATGTAGCGGGCGGTGCTTGATCAGCTCCCAGACTGCATGTTCAATCTGACTCAGGCGGGGCAGCACAAAATTAGGGTAATCGAGCTTTACTATTGCCGCGAAGGCACTGAGAGTATGTTCCATAACAGCGTAACGAAAACCGTGCACAACGCGATAAGCTACCGATTGAGGTGATGCGTGGCCATCCCAGTCGCGTAAGGCTTGTTGCATTTCCTGGCGCCACGCAACTGGTGAGGTTTTTTGCAATGTTTCTTCCAGCAATTGTTTCCAGCGAGCAAGCAGCAGTGCGCGATCATCCAGTTGTATGGCCAGCAGATCTTTTGGTGCAGCATGATTGAGCACATGTAATTGATCACGGATCTGCTGACTGCGTGCGCCGAGATCATACCCGCCATCCCCCAGTTTTTTCAGTAAAGTGCCATCAATCATCCTGGAATTGCCATTCCAGAGCCGCATCTCTGGCGGATTGATAACCAATGGATAATCAGCAGGCGCAAGCCAGCTACTCCAACCGATTGTCTGCTGACCCCAATTTGCGGGCAGATTTGCATCATAGCTGCCCATGCGTACAGGAATGCGGCCGGCAATTGTCCAGGCGATATCGCCATTTCTACTGCCTGCAATAAAATTCTGTGCTGGAATGCCCATCCTTTGCGCAATCTTGACTGCTTCTTCCAGATTATCTGCCTGTTCCAATTCAATAATATCAAGGTTGACAGCGTCCGGCTGGAGAGCTGTCCAGACCAGTGCCAGAGGGATGTCATCATAATCTCTAGCAAGGATAGGGCCCCACTCAGTTTCATGGATTTCGAGCTTTTCATCGAGCGCATCACGTACATGCAGCGTTTCTTGCCATACCTTGATTGCTTTCCACTCACCATGATCGGCATAACGGGCGGGGTTATTCGGGTCAGGCTTGACTCTAACCCAGTCGGCAAAATCTCCATAAGAATTGGTGAATCCCCAGGCAATATGACGATTGGAACCGGCAACAATAACCGGGTTACCAGGGAGGCTGACCCCGGTGATATCGATCTTCCGATTCACATGCGAAGGATCCGGATAAACCAGGCGAGTACGAAACCATAAGCCAGGAACGCGCAGAGACAGATGCATGTCATTGGCGACCAATGAGCTGCCATTAGTCAGATTACCCCCAACCGCAAAAGCATTACTGCCGATTGCAGGTAATTCCTGAAAACTGTTATCTGACAAGGTTTGCCGGTTGATTGAGCGCAAATCAATATCGGAAGCAGGAGGATAGGGTGGCCATTCAAATTGGCTGTCATCCAGGGGGGCATCCCATTCCCCGCCGCTGGCAGTCAGAAAACGGTAGGCAGATTCCGGCAGGGAAGCATGCATCATTGATAATCCCAGTTCACGATCAATGCTGTTTTCCTGCAGTGTTATGTGCATAGCAAGCACGATCAGCAGGCTATCTTCGCTACGCCAGGGTCGGGGTGATGTTTGTGTAAGCAGGTAACCAAATTGTTTAATTTTGAGATTGTTCAGCCCAGTATTGACTCCGTCGCGATATGCTTCAAGCAGGCGAAGCTGATCTTGCGGCAGCTTTTGCAGCATTGACTGTGCACGGGTACGCATCCGATAAGCACGCGCCTTGCGATCCACCGGTAATGCGGCCGCGCCGAATAGTTCCGCCAGTTCTCCGGCGGCCTTGCGACGCATCAGATCCATTTCAAAGAAACGTTCCTGCGCATGAATGAAACCCAGGCCGCGCGCCAGATCAAGTCTGTTCTCGGCACTTAGTGTTACCGTGCCGAGTGCATCCCGTTCAACCGTCACCGTATCAGCCAACCCGGGAAGCGGCAGGTTTCCTTCATAAACGGGCAGGCTACCTCTGAGAAATAACCACGCAGCAGCCGGGATAATCGCTATGAGTACGAGCAGAAAAAGCAGAAATTTACGCAACATATCAACAATAAATTTAGAGAAATTGAAACGGGTGGGATTGTAACAATCACGCTGTCTGTTTTTAGAAAGTTTATCCAGAGGTTCCTTAAGTACTTATACTTCGATCACGCGCATACTTGTCCACAATTCCTGTGGATAAGTTTGTGTATAACTTGAGGATGATTGCCTTAAGGGTGTCTTTTCAAACAGGATTTTGAAATCTGCTGAAATTTTGCACACTTATTTTTTTCATTAGAAACAGTATGTTATATTTACAACCAGTATTGACGCGGGTTTGGGGAGTTGTCAATACCTCGGGTAAAAAATGTGGATATTTTTATACCTGTCAAGAGAAATGTTCCTGGCAGATAGAAAAAATTGGAACTTCTATCTTTCTCAAAGCCATAATCAGGCATGAATTTTTGTGTTATTTCTGATTTTAAAGTGAATAGAAAACCATTTTGCGGCAGATCAAACCAATATGGATGATTTCATATCACTGATTCACCAGGTACGCCGGTGTACTTTATGTGCTGAACATTTACCGCTGGGGCCAAAACCAGTATTTCAATTGCATGAATCAGCCCGCATTCTGATTGCCAGCCAGGCACCCGGCAGGCGGGTTCATGAAACCGGAGTGCCGTTTGATGACCCCAGTGGCAACCGGTTGCGCGAGTGGTTGGGCGTGTCTCGTGAAAAATTTTACGATTCGCGTCAGATAGCTATTTTACCCATGGGCTTGTGTTTTCCGGGAACAGGTAAATCCGGTGATTTTCCTCCTCGACCTGAATGTGCGCCTGCATGGCGATCGGAGTTACTGTCATATCTGAAAAGTATCCGGCTGACGCTGCTGGTGGGCCAGTATGCACAAGCTTATTCTTTTGCTAAAGAAAAGGAGGAATCAGGCAGAAAACCTGGTGCATCACTCACTGAAAATATTCGTGCGTGGCGGGAATTTTGGCCAGATGTTGTGCCACTTCCACATCCAAGCCCGCGTAATAATCTCTGGCTGAAGCGTAATCCATGGTTTATGGAAGAAGTTATTCCTGCTCTGCGGGAGCGTGTAGCGGTAATTCTTGAATCAGATAGCTGAGCTGAATTCCGGCTTATGCCGGAATGACGTTGCTGACGTTCATTGCTAATCAGATTGGATTTTACGTTCACGAGAGGTGAGCGAGGATCAGTGTAATTCCCGGTAGATTTTTTCTGCCAGCGCCCGGCTGACCCCTTCTGTCTGCTGCAATTCTTCGATGCTGGCATTTTTTACACCTTTAAGCCCGCCAAAGCGGGTGAGCAGGTTCTGGCGGCGTTTGCTGCCGATGCCGGCAATCTGTTCAAGGGAGGAGGTTTTACGAGTTTTGGCACGTTTTGCTCGATGTCCCTGGATGGCAAAACGGTGTGCTTCATCACGAATCTGCTGGATAAGGTGCAGCGTCGGGTGGTCATTTGGCAGATGCAAGGTTTCTTCCTGCCAGGGGAGGATCAGCTGTTCCAGTCCTGGTTTACGTGTTTCTCCCTTGGCAACGCCCACCAATGGAATGTCGTTTAGTCCCAGTTCTGTCATTACTTCGCTGGCAACGCCTATTTGCCCTTTGCCACCATCAATCAGGATCAGATCGGGCAGCTTTCCTTCTTCCATGGCAATTTTTGCGTAGCGTCGTTGTAATACATCACGCATCGCTGCATAGTCGTTTCCCGGCGTGATACCGGTAATGTTATAACGCCGATATTCACCGTTACGCATGGCATAATGGTCATACACCACGCAGGAGGCAATCGTTGCTTCTCCCATGGTATGGCTGATGTCAAAACATTCGATACGTGCCAGACCTGGCAGATTCAAAACTTCCTGCAGTGCCTGCAACCGCTCTTCCTGGCTGGCTTGCTGGATTTGTTTTTGCTGCAGCGCCAGTTGTGCATTTTCGGTTGCCATGTCCAGCCACTTGCGTCGTTCTCCAATTGGATTGATCGTCAGGGTGACTTTATGACCAGCCTGTTCGGATAGCAATGTTTGCAGGAGTGTCACCCGAATTTTTTTGCCCAGGATGATCAGTGGTGGAACGCTGCGATTCAGGTAATGCTGGCTGACAAAAGCTTCCAGTACAGTGCTGATGTTGTCTTCATGTGTGTTCTGTGGGAAAAAGGTTTTGTCACCCAGATGCCGTCCGCTGCGGATCATGACCAGGTTGACCGCAACAGCATGTTTGTTTGTCCCGGTTGTGCAGGCGATAACATCAGCATCCAGTGCTCTGCCGCTGTCAACAAACTGTTTTTCCTGAATCATGCGTAAAGCCTGCATCTGGTCACGGAACAGCACTGCCTGTTCATACGCTTGCCGATCCGATGCTTCAAACATTTTCTGTTCTATGGTTTTTAATACTTCGTCCTGTTTGCCTTGCAGAAACAGGGCTGCACTGTTGACATCTTCCCGATACGCTTCCGGAGTGATCAGGTTAACGCATGGCGCGCTGCAGCGCTTGATCTGGTGAAGCAGGCATGGCCGTGTACGGTTATTGAACACCGAATTTTCACAGGTGCGCAGGCGAAAAATTTTCTGCAACAGCTGGATGCTGGATTTGACCACGCCTGCATTGGGAAATGGACCAAAATACTGGTGACGGTTATCCAGTGCACCGCGATAAAATGCCAACCTGGGAAAAGCATGATTCGTCAGTAGCAGGTAGGGGTAGGATTTGTCATCCCGGAACAGGATGTTGTAGCGGGGTGCAAGGCTTTTGATCAGATTATTTTCAAGCAGCAGCGCTTCCGCTTCGGAGCGGGTGACTGTCGTCTCAATCCCCATAATCTGCGACACCATGAGCTGGATACGTGGCGACAGATTTGATTTCTGAAAATAGGATGACACCCTTTTCCTCAGATCAATGGCTTTGCCTACATAAATCACATCGCCGGCCGCATTCAGCATGCGATATACGCCCGGCTGTGAAGGGAGCGTCAGAACAAATGCTTTACCGTCAAAAAGGGAATCCGGCAAGACAGAATTACCTCACTATTTGTCGTCACCCAGCAATTTGCCGCCGATTGCCCAGCTTTCATGTGGCATTTCGTCAAAGGCGATATAAACGTAAGATTTAGGCTTGTGCGCGATACGTTCCAGCGTATCGGTAATTTCAGTAGCGATCTGCTGCTTTTGTTCGTTGGTTAGTGTACCAGCCAGCCGGATGTTCACATAAGGCATCTTTATCTCCTGTTATTTATCAAGTTGCAGCCATATCCTGACAAATTCTGTCAAAAATCTGTTCAAACATGGATTCCGTCAGGCGTTTGGTCTGGGTATTGTAGCGACTGCAATGATAGCTGTCATAAAGCCTCAATCCTCCCGCAACAGGGTGAACAGCACCATGACTGAAGGGATAATCTGCTTTTCGATGTTGCAAGGCTGTTAATGTAGCCTGATGGGCAATCGTTCCCAGTGCCAGTAATGCCTGCCCGCCATTGTTCGCAAAATCGTGCAGTTCGGACGCCAAAAAGACATTGCACTGCCGTATTTCTGCCGGTAGTGGTTTGTTGGCAGGTGGTAAACATTTGACTGCATTGGTTATCCGGCAGTTAATCAGGCGAAGTGCATCATCGGCCGCAACAGATTTACTATGGTTGGCGAGGCCAAATTTATGTAATGTTTGATACAGTAAGATACCGGCGTAATCACCGGTAAACGGGCGGCTGGTTCGGTTAGCGCCATGCAATCCGGGTGCGAGCCCGATGATCAGTAACTTTGCTGAAGTATCTCCGAAGGGGGCAACCGGCCGGGCATGATAATCCGGGTGATCCATTTTAACCTGATCCAGATGTTGTGCCAGGCGCGGGCAGTCACGACAATCCTGCTGGAATAGTCTTGATACAGACATGTTGTCCTCTTGTTGTAAAATGGGGGTTACTTACCGCAGCCATGCTATCCATGAATTTCCCTTTCACCACAAAAATTTATACCAGCGTCTCAAGCAAACGGGATATGTATTCGTGGTATATATTCAAATACTGTTTCGCTTGTATGAACAGGCTGGACAAGTTTTTTGACCAGGCAAAATGTAACTGGCGTGCTGCGTTGTTATTGCTCTGTTTGTTGTATTTATCCTGCTGTGGTACTGCTTTGGCAGCTTCTGCCACTGGCAAGGATGCAGAAAAAGAAAAGAAACCGGATCCTGTTGAAGTGACGATTATTGCACCCTCAACTGCCAAAAAGCTGCTGGAAAAATATATTACCCCTCCGGTCAAGCCATTCAAGGATGAAATCAGTCGAGCGGCTTATGCACGCAAAATCAAACAGGAATCCACTGAGCTGCTAGCAACAGAAGGATACTTTACCCCCGAAATTGAATTTGATGAACGGGAAAGTAATAGTAAGGCGTATGAATTGCGCGTTACACCTGGCCCCCGCACACGTGTCACTGCGGTATCTATCGAATTTCGGGGGGATCTGGCGATGGATGAACCTGAACAGCGCGCACGGGTAGAGCAGTTGCGTGCCGAATGGCCATTGCAGCCGGGCAAGATTTTTCGCAGCGCGCGCTGGGAAGATGCTAAATCTGCCCTGCTTTCCAATGTGGCGGATGTAGATTACGCCGCAGCCAGGATCGTTGAGAGCCAGGCAAAAGTGGATCCTGATGCTGCTCAGGCAACCTTGTCGATCATTATTGATTCTGGCCCGGCATTCCGGTATGGCGCGTTACAAATTACCGGACTGGAGCGCTATCAGCTGGATGTGATTCAAAACAGCGTACCTTTCCGTCCGGGTGATCCCTATCGTCGGAATCAGTTGCTTGCTTTCCAGGCAGTGCTGCAAAATGGCCAGTTATTTAACTCGGCTGCTGTCACGATCAAACCCGATCCCGCCTTGCACGAAGCCGTGCCGGTGATCGTCACGCTAACCGAGGCTAAATCCAAACGTTTTGGTGCAGGTGTTGGTTACAGTTCCAATAATGGCGCACGCGGTGAAATCAATTATCGTGATTACAATTTTCTGGGACGTGCCTGGAACTTGGGTAGTCTGCTGCGCCTGGAGCAAAAACGTCAGACGTTTTCCGCCAGAGTGGATACCTTGCCGGATGCCAATCGTTACCAGTATTCATCTGGTGTACGCGTCGAGAAGACTGATATCAAGAACCTGAAAACCTTTAATCAGCGCGTAGATTTTTCAAGAATACGCACTACGGCTCATTCCATTTTGCAAGTGGGCGTCAATTGGCAGCGCGAGGAACGGGAACCTTCTGGCGCACCCAATACCGTGAATGAAACCCTGGCACTGGATTCATGGTATCGCTACCACGATATTGACGATCCGGTAAATGTTCACAGTGGTTTTGTTTCAGAGGTGCGATTGGGTGGCGGTTCCAGCTATGTGCTGTCTGATCGGAACTTTGTCCGCAGCTACCTGCGACATCAACAGTGGTTTCCTGTTGGCCGGCGGGATACATTGTATTTCCGTGCAGAGGCTGGTTATACCCTGGCTTCCTCGCGTCAGGGGATTCCACAGGAATACCTGTTTCGTGCCGGGGGCATTCAATCTATCCGGGGTTACGATTTTCTGAGTCTGGGCGTGCGCGAAGGGAATGCTATTGTTGGCGGACGTGTTGTGGCAACTGGAACGGCTGAATATGTTCACTGGTTCTCGAATGACTGGGGCGGGGCGGCATTTGTTGATGCGGGTGATGCGGCAGACAGGTGGGAAGATTTTAAACTGGCGCTAGGTTACGGGGTGGGTGCACGCTGGCGCAGCCCGGCTGGCCCGTTTGCACTGGATCTGGCCAGGCGGCACGATACCGGCACATTACGGGTGCATTTCTCCATTGCGGTGGCGTTCTGATATGGATCATCAAACAGATAACGAAAATCCGGCAGCGCAATCTTCTGTAAAACCTCCACGGCGTTTCAGGAAATGGCTGTCAGTAATACTGGTCACGTTGATGCTGGCCATGACAGGTGGTTTTTATTGGCTGGTTTTTACTTCTTCCGGCCTGCACTGGTTGTTTGCAACTGCTTCCCGAGCTACGGATGGTGCGCTGACATTTTCAGGTGTATCCGGCAGTTTGCAGCATGCTTTTCATGCGCAGCTCATCACTTTCAAAAGTGATGAGCTGGATGCCCGGGTAGAAAATCTGGATTTTCGCTGGCAACCACAACGCCTGCTAACGGGTAATCTGTTGATTGAAGCGCTGACCATTCAATCGGTTGCAGTACATAGTGCGCCATCTGAAGAAGCTGAAGAGCCAGCTACACAACCTGAAACCCTGTCGCTGCCAATCGGTATGGTAATCGAGAAATTCGGTATCCGCTCCCTCAAGACCTATACATTGGGTAATGATCGGCCAGATCTGGAAATCTCTGATCTTGCCTTGCGGCTGGACAGTGATGGCAAGCGCCATCGTCTGCAAACACTGGCACTTGAACTGGCGCAGGGAAAAATTGCAGGCAATCTGGAGATTGCTCCCGATGCACCGTTTGACCTGACATCACAACTGGTGTTTTACAGCTGGACGAATGCCGTCAATACTGACAATAAACCAAGTTATGCAGTGCTTCAGCTGGGCGGTAACTTGCAACAGGTAAAGGCAAAACTGGCTGTAAAAGATGGTGAATTGAATGGAGCAGGTACTTTTACCATTCGTCCTTTTGATAAATTACCTTTACTTGATGCCCGTCTGGTATTCAATGGACTGAATCCTCATGTTTTTTCTCCAGATCTACCCAAAGCTGATCTGAGTATTCGCAGCTATCTTGAGCAAACACAGGTTGAGCGCCTGGAAGGGCGTATTGCTGTGAGTAATGCTATGGCACATCCGTTGGATCAGGAAGGTATTCCACTGAAAGAGGCACGTTTACAATTTTTATTTACCGGTGATGACATTCAGCTGGATGATATCGCGTTGCGTTTGTCGGAACAGGAAGCTGCGCCTGGCAGCCTGACAGGAAAAGCCAACTGGCAAATCAGCACTAAAACAGGGCAGATAAACATTCAGGTCCGGCAATTGAATCCGGCTTCTTTAAAAAGTGATTTACATCCGGCAAATCTGTCTGGGAATCTGCGTTTTGCAGGCGATCAGGATGCTCAGCAGGGAATGATCAAGCTGCGTGATGAAGCGTTACAAATGAATATGGATATGGCATTGGTGCGTACAGCTTCAACCATCACCATCGGAAAACTTGATCTCACCCGAGGGGATTCCAATCTGTCAGGTCACGGTGCATTGCAGCTGGATGAATCACAGCCCTTTACGTTTGAGGGGTTACTTAAACAGTTTGACGTTTCTGCATTTGCTGATGTGCCATCCTCCAATCTCAATGCCAAATTTAATCTGGGGGGGCAGCTGGTACCACAGCCAATTGCTAATATTGATTTTTCGATTGATCAAAGTCACTTCTCTAACCAGCCGGTGACTGGTCAGGGGGCTTTGGCTTTACTGCAATCCAGGCGAGTTAAAAGTGATACCCGCTTGCGTCTGGGGGATAACCAGCTTGAGATAAAGGGGGCATTGGGCGGTTCAGAGGATCATCTGTCAGTGGTACTGGCTGCACCCAAATTGGCCCAGATCGGATTCGGGCTGCAAGGCGATATGCATTCCCGGATTGAGCTAAGCGGTAAGATTGATCGTCCGGATGTGGCATTTGAGCTTGATTCAGATCATTTCAATTTTGATAATAAACATCAGCTTGCCCAGCTCAAAGTCAAGGGCAGTTTGCGTGGAACTGCCATTCAACTTGATCTTCAGACAGGAGCCTATCAACAAGGTACAGAAATATTCTTGCAGCAATTATCAATCGGATTGGCCGGGACTCAATCAAATCACCAGCTATCGGTCAACAGTCAGATCGACCAGGCAACTGAAGCACAATTTCAGGCAAAAGGAGGGTTGATCACCCGTCATGGGGATGCACAGCATTTTCAATGGGATGGGGTCATCGATAAACTTGCTCTGACTGGCTCGGTACCCCTTGATCTGGTAACTCAGCCAAGTGTCCGGATCAGTCCAGAGGCGGTTGTATTGGGGCATACTCGTATAAAGGTTGCTGCAGGCGATATTAATATTCTTGATGCACGCTGGGCCCCCAAACAATGGTCTACCCGGGGTAATTTTTCCGGTATTGCATTGCAATCGGGCGGGCTGCCTCCGAAAAATTCTGAGCCACTGAAACTGGGTGGAGACTGGCAGTTTGCAGCTGATCGACACTTAACCGGGCGTCTGCATGTACAGCGAGAGAAAGGGGACTTTATCCTGCCGACAGAAACACCGTTTGCATTAGGTTTACAAACGCTTGCACTCAATCTGCTGGCTGAAAATAATAATCTGAACGGACAGTTGGTTATTCGTGGGGAGCACGTCGGCGAAGCCACGGCGAGGGTTAGTATCCCGTTGCAGCCAGCTGGTTCCGCCTGGGAAATCCGGAAAAATGCCCCGTTGAATGGAGATCTGCACCTCAATCTGCCTGATCTTACCTGGGTTGGCTCGGTTATAGGCGATAATCTGCGCAGTGAGGGGCGGCTAGCTGCACGTGCCCGGTTGACAGGAACGCTTGAACAACCCGAGCTGCAGGGCAGTATGACAGGGGATGCATTGGTGATTGCGCTGCTGGATCAGGGGTTGCAATTAAAAGAAGGCAAGCTTGTTGTGGATTTTAACCAGGATAGAGTTTTGCTTGAAACGCTCAATTTTACTGCGCCGCTTGAGAAACCCACGAAGGATAAATTGCTTAAAGGACTGAAGTTGAGGCAGAAGTCCGGCCGGCTAAGTGCGCATGGTAGTGTAGATATCCATAACCAGCACAGTAATCTTGCCATTGAAATTGATCATTTGCCTGTTGCACAACAGGAAGATCGCTGGATCGTCGTTTCCGGAAACAGTTCGGTTGGCTTCAGGGATAATGTACTTGATATCACTGGGAAAATCATGACAGATATTGGCTTTATCAAGCAGCCGGAAGCCGGAATGCCCGGGCTGGCAGATGATGTCATTATTACGGGCAAAGCAGAACCTGAGCCAAAATCCCAGGCTCTGAAAATGAATCTGGATGCAACTCTTGATCTGGGAGATCGGTTCTTTTTACGGGCATCCGGGTTGGAAGGGCGATTAGCCGGCCAACTGCATCTGCACAGCAAACCGGATCAACTACTCAGTGCCGTCGGAACCATCGCCACTCGCGACACCCGCTTTGAAGCCTATGGCCAGCGTTTGCAGGTACGGCGCGGTATTGTGAACTTTGATGGACCACTTGATAATCCGGGGCTAAATATCTTGGCGGTGCGTACAAATCTTCCACCGGGTTCCGAAACCGAAGCATCCAGGAGTATTGATGAACTTTCTCAGAATAGTAGTGTTAACGCATTGACTGTACGCAGCAGCGGTTTGCGTGTGGAAGCCGGTGTGGAGATCACAGGGACAGTCAGGCAGCCTAAAATCAATCTGGTGTCTCAGCCGGAAGTCCCTGATTCTGAGAAGTTGTCCTGGATTGTATTGGGGAGGCCTGCCGATAAAAGCGGTCTGGACAGCGGATTATTGTTGAGTGCGGCTGGCAGTATTCTGGGTGGGTCTGATGAAGGTATTCTGGACAGTATTACCCAAGGGTTGGGTATTGATGATTTCTCAATCCGGCAGCAGGAGGGCGGTTCTTTGACCGATCAGGTGGGCACGATCGGCAAACGGCTTTCATCACGCGCCTACCTGAGTTTCGAGCATGGATTGACTTCTGCATCGGCCGGGATCGCCAAGCTGACTTACAGTTTATTTCCTCATGTTTCAGTGGTGACCCGGGCAGGAGATGACAGTGCGGTTGATCTGTTTTATGACTTTCAGTTTGATTGATCCGTCAGGTTATCGAACATTCCCATAGTTTGTAGTTGCTTTTTTAACTGGCGTTTAGGAACCATCAGATCAGCCAGAGTATAGCTATCAAGCACGGTCATAAACGCCGCGAGCGCTTCCGCGATGATTGAGCGCAACACACAACTGTCGCAGATAATGCATGCATTCTGGTCGCTGAAGCACTCAACGAGATCCATGGAAGCTTCCGTATGACGCATTACTTCACCGATATTGATCATTTCAGGTGCTCGTGCCAGACGAATGCCCCCGTGTTTTCCGCGCAATGTATCCAGGTAGCCGAGTTGGCCTAGATGATGCACGATCTTGACGACATGATTACGTGAAATGCGGTAACAATCAGATATTTCAGTAATGGTAGATAATTTTTCTCTTTTTAAGCCGAGATAAATCAGGATACGCAAAGCGTAATCACTGTAATTCGTCAGTTTCATGAGGCATACCCCCTTTAGTAATAGGCGCGGATAACAATATACCCCCACATTTTATTTCAGCCCGGAAAGCATAGGTGCCGGGAGCAACAGGCTGATTATTTCGTTTTCCCCCGATAAAAGTTATTGACAATTGGATTGATATAAGTAAAATTCGCACAAAGATACATTCTAAATATATCTTTATCGCTGCAAGGAGGGATCTATCAAGTGTTGATGAGGTATTACCACAGTATCTAAGAGAGTTTTGTGCATCAAAGGCGTATTAAATATACACTAAAAGGACCGATTTATGAGAAATTCAAATTCGATATTTCCGCATTACCGATTCATCATCGGCATCATTCTTGGACTGTATGCACTGGTGATGATTCCTGCAACAAGCTGGGCCGAAAAACGTGAATTCGATATGTCAATCGAAGATACCCGGATCGTTCTGGTCGGCAAGAGAGATTTTCACACATTTGCCTTTAATGGCCAGGTTCCTGCGCCGCTTATTCACGTCAAGGAAGACGATGACGTCGTAGTAAACGTGACCA
Source organism: Nitrosomonas eutropha (assembly GCF_900116685.1). Lineage (GTDB taxonomy): Bacteria > Pseudomonadota > Gammaproteobacteria > Burkholderiales > Nitrosomonadaceae > Nitrosomonas > Nitrosomonas eutropha_A. The sequence continues at coordinate 149,758 of NZ_FPBL01000002.1, read as the reverse complement.
ACATGACCACGCTGCCACATACCATCCACTGGCACGGCATGCTTCAGCATGGCTCCTGGCAGAACGATGGCGTTCCTCACGCTACCCAGCATGCGATAGAGCCTGGTGATACGTTTACTTATAAATTCAAGGCAGGACCTTCCGGCACCATGTGGTATCACTGCCACGTCAACGTTAATGAACACGTTACCATGCGTGGCATGTGGGGACCCTTCATTGTGGAACCGAAAAATCCTCTTCCGATCGAGAAAAGGGTAACTAAGGAATACATCATGATGCTTTCCGATTGGGTATCGTCCTGGGCACACAAGCCAGGCGAAGGCGGTATTCCAGGAGATGTATTTGATTACTACACCATCAATGGTAAATCTTTCCCCGAAACACAGCCAATACGTGTCAAAAAAGGTGATGTGATTCGATTACGCCTCATCGGTGCAGGGGATCATGTTCACGCCATTCATACCCACGGACATATCTCGCAAATTGTATTCAAGGATGGATTCCCATTGGCCAATCCGATCCTCGGTGATACCGTCCTCATCGGCCCGGGCGAACGTTATGACGTTATCCTCGAAATGGATAACCCTGGTTTATGGATGATACATGATCACGTTGATACGCATACCACCAATGGAGACAAGCCTGACGGTGGAATCATGACAACCATTGAGTATGAGGAAGTCGGGCTTGACCACGATTTCTATGTATGGAAAGACAAAAAATTTGTACCTGATTTCTACTATGAAGAATCTCTGAAAAAAGACTTCGGAATGCACAATTCCAAAGTTTTCAAAGGGGAACTCATCGAAGAATGATGTGTATGTGTAATACAACAACCAAAGGAGAAGAAATATGATGAAAGCCTATTTGCTTGCGGCGATGATTGGTGCAGGTTTTCTTGCATCATCGCTGACAGCCTCCGCTGCGGACGGATCCGCAATACTGCAATCACAATGCGCTTCCTGTCATGCGCTGACCCAGCCGGAAAACACTTCCCTGGATCGTTTGTGGGAACGTAAAGGGCCGGATCTTTATTACGCCGGAGTTAAATTTAACAAGCCATGGCTGGTGAAATGGCTGCAGGATCCGGCCAGAATTCGCCCGGCTGGTGAGTTCTATCGCAAACATATCAAGAAGGGTGATAAGACGGATGTTGTGGATGAGTCTACGCTCACGGTACATCCAAAACTGGCACAGGCCGATGCTGAAGCAGCTGCTGATGCCTTGCTGGCCCTGAAAGGACCAGAAGGGTTGATCGAGACAGGAAAATACGATGCAGGCAAGAAACCATCTCCAATGGCAAAAATGCTCTTCACCAAACTGCGTGGCTGTTATGCCTGCCATTCAACCGGTGATGGAAAGGGTGGGTTATCTGGCTCGAGCCTAGAAACAGCTGGTGACCGTTTACAGCCTGATTTCATTTACAGCTATATCAAAGATCCGCAGAAAATTGATAAGGGTATCTGGATGCCAAAACTCAAAATTTCCGAGCAGGATTTGCAGAATCTGACCGGCTATATTGCTCAATTGAAAGGAAAGGAGGGTAAATAATGAATATCAGTCGTTCTGTTTCACTGCTTGCAGGAATGAGTTTGATCTTTTTAGGATCACTGGCTACGCCAGTTTCTGCAGCAGATGACCAGTTTAAACATGCCGAAAAACTCTACGATACGTATTGTGCACAATGTCATGGTGCCGATCGTGATGGCAATGGTCTTAACAGTACTTTTATATCTGTTCAGCCGCGCGATCATAGCGATCCGAAGGGTATGGGTGATATTCCCAACGACGAGATTATCGAAGTAATCAAGAAAGGAGGTCTTGCCGCCAATAAATCAGTGTTGATGCCAGCCTGGGGAGAAATTTTCAGTGATGAAGAGGTTGATCAGCTGGCTGCCTACCTGCGTCATATCTGTAAGTGTGGTTCAAATTAATTAAAAGCTGATCTGTAAATAAAGTAGAGGAAGAAAATAATATGAAATATAAGAAATTATTTAATGCAAGTTTTGCTGCACTGGCAGCCAGTGTTGCCCTGCCAGGATTTCATGCAGAAGCCGTAGCTAAAACGGTACCAGTCACGATTCATGCAGTGGAAAAAGATGTGGCCTACGATAATAAGGGCAGCACCTATCATGCATGGACTTTTGGTGGTGTTGTTCCGGGTCCGGTTGTGCGTGTTACTGAAGGTGACACAGTCGAATTTACTCTGGTGAATGAAGAAAGTAATAAAAACTCACATAGTATGGATTTTCATGCCGCCAGAGTGGACGTAGTAACGGATTTTGATTCTGTCAAACCAGGCGAAACAAAAAAATTCACTTTTACTGCTGATAATCCAGGTGTGTTCTTTTATCACTGTGGTTCGGATCCGATGATTCAGCATATCGCCCGTGGTATGTATGGCGTTATTATTGTCGATCCGAAGGATGAGAATGCTTTGCCCAAGGCTGATCGTGAATATGTGCTGATTCAGGCCGAGCACTACGAAAATCCGGATGACAAAACAGCCATGATGAAGAATCAGTGGTCCAATGCCGTTTTTAATGGTGGCGTTTTCAAATACGATCCGGTACATGATCCGGAAGCGACACGCTGGTTGCAAGCCAAGCCGGGTGAGCGGGTTCGTATCTACTTTGTCAACGCTGGACCCAATGAATTTTCCTCACTGCATCCTATCGCCGGGATCTGGGAAAATGTCTACGCCAGTGGAAATCCCAAGAATGTCCAGTATGCATTGCAATCCTATACGATTGGACCAGGTGATGCGGCAACACTTGATCTGATTTCTCCAGTTGCAGGCGCTAATGCAATCGTTGACCATGCCATGAATCATGCATTGACTGGCGCAATCGCCGTAATCATGTTTAGTGATGATGCTGATCCGGAAGCTGGTAAAGGTGACAATATCCTGGTCAGATAAGCTGCTGTAATAACATTGTGTAACTGTAGCATCATGGGGCTGTACTTCAGGGCTCCATGAAATATCCTCTTCAGGATAGCAACATAATACCCATTGTCAGGCAACGGCAATACGAGTATCAGCGGCAATGCGAGAGTGGATGTATCCAAGCGCCTGCTCCACCTGATCAATCAGAATAAGGCAAAGCTCCCCGGCTTCCAGATTGGTCAATGCGGTATCAATCGCCTTGAACTCACCACGAATTTCACTGACTTTGCGTACGCGTTTTGCATTTTCCAGGCCTTCTCGCAATAACCCAAGCACTTCACCATCAGCACGTCCACGCTGGCACTTATCCTGAAATAAAACAACCTCATCAAAGACATCACCCAGAATCTGTGTTTGTAACCGAATATCTTCATTCCGGCGATCTCCAGCTGCACTGATGACGACTGTACGTTTCTTGGCCGGGATATGATCAATGGCACATACCAGTGCTTCCATCGCATCCGGGTTATGTCCGTAATCCGCAATTAGCGTGGCTTCACGATAATTAAACAGATTAAATCTGCCCGGGACAGTCTGCGCATCACTGACAAAATTGGCCAGGCCCGCGCAAATAGTTGACCAATCCAGCCCGGATGCTAATCCTGCACCGATAGCCGCCATGACATTCTCAATCTGGAAGCTGATCATTCCATTCTTCGTCAGCTGGATGTTACTGAGAGGTATCCGCCGTTCGGTTCCGGCTTCCGTTACAACAATATGCTGTTCTTCCAGGTAGATCACACGTTTTCCCTGGATGCGTTGTTCCAGAATCGCCGGATGACGGCTATTGCAGGAAAAAAATGTGACAGAACCCGGGCAGTGGCTTGCCATACCGAGAACCAGTGGATCGTCAGCATTCAATACGGCAACACCTTTCTCCGGATTGACGTTTTCCACGATAGTACGTTTGACAGCCGCCAATTCCTCGGCTGTATTAATATTAGCCAGACCAAGATGATCTCCCCGGCCAATATTCGTAACAACTGCCACATCACAGTAATCAAAACCCAAACCTTCACGCAGAATGCCGCCACGTGCAGTTTCCAGCACTGCAGCATCAACATCGGGGTGAAACAGAATATTCCTGGCACTCTTGGGGCCGCTGCAGTCGCCCGTATCCACACACTGATTATTAACAAATACACCATCTGTGCAGGCAATACCAACCCGCATCCGGTTGTGTTCCAGTATGTTGGCAATCAAGCGTGCCGTAGTAGTTTTTCCATTGGTGCCGGTTACTGCGATCACTGGAATACGGGCATCTTCATCCTGTGCAAACAGATGATTGACGATAGCCTCTCCCACTGCGCGCGGCTTGCCGAATGAAGGTTGCAGATGCATGCGCAAACCCGGTGCGGCGTTGATTTCGATGATTGCGCCACCCTGTTCTTCCAGTGGTTGCGAGATGTTGCTGCATATTACGTCGATACCACAGATATCAATGCCAACCATTCGGGCAGCCATCACTGCGCAATCAGCAATATCCGGATGAACTTCATCCGTTACATCTCTTGCTGTTCCCCCGGTAGAGAGATTGGCATTGTTACGCAATACTATTTTCCTGTCTTTTTCAGGGACAGAGGTGGCGCCCAATCCTTGCGATGCAAGGTGTGCAAGAGAAATTTCATCCAAATGAATTTTGGTCAGCAGATTTGCATGGCCTTCGCTGCGCAACGGGCTGCTATTGATCTGATTCACCAGCTGGGCAATATTGTGAGTACCATCACCCACCACCTGGGGTGGATCACGTCTTGCGGCTGCAACCAACTTGTTGCCTACGACCAACAATCGGTAATCGTATCCGCTTACGTAACGTTCAACCAATATACTGCTACTTTCCTCTGCTGCGACATGATAGGCAGTTCTTATCTGATCACGATCAGTGAGGTTGGCTGTAACCCCTCTACCATGGTTCCCATCCTGCGGCTTGACAACGACAGGCGCGCCAATTTCGCAGGCTGCTACCCAGGCATCATCAGCACTGATCACCGGTCTCCCGGTCGGAACGGGAATGCCGGCTGCGTGTAAAAGTATCTTGGTCAGATCCTTGTCTTGTACAACGGATTCTGCCACCACACTGGTTTGATCGCTTTCAGAAGCCAGAATACGCCGCTGCCGGCTTCCCCAGCCAAATTGAACCAGACTTCCATCAGTCAGACGGCGATATGGAATCTTGTGTCGGACAGCCGCCTGCACGATCGAGTTTGTACTAGGTCCCAGACGAACATCCTCGTACAGTTCATGTAAACGGATTATTGTTTCAGCAACATTGAATGGGGCAGATTCTGCTGCTGCCTGATATAACGCAAGAGCTTGTTCAAATGCCATTCTTCCAACGGCTTCTTCAGTGTATTCCACGACGATACGACAAATATTCGGCTCGGCCATTCTGACCACACAACTGAAGCTTACGGGGCAACCGGCCTGTTCTTGCAGTTTCAGGGCAATAAATGCCAGAATATTGGCTGGTGTTGTCTCTTGCCAATCAATTGGCTGCAGCTGTGCAATATCCGGGAAATAGCTACATAAGCGCTCTTCCAGGGAGGAAATAGTGTCAGGCGTGTGTTTATTCTGTTCCAGATCTAGTGTGGCTTCGATGGCGGTACGTTTTCCCCAGACGTTGGGTCCCCGCAGTGCACGAACTTGTAATACCTTCATGGATACTTTCCTTAAGTTATCTAACCTTCGAGAGTTTGATATACCGGTGGATGGTCTTCCTGATCCTGCAAGAAGGCCGTTAAACCGGTTTTGATGAGATCGGGCGACATGCCCAAGGCCCAGCCGGCCCCAACGCCCGCCAGAAGATGTATCGTTTCCACGATATGATTGCCGGTTTCTGCCCGCAGCTTATCCAGCCGGACAAGAGGTGTTTCTACAGAGCCGTCAATCAGCAGGATTTCCCAGTTGCGTACAGTAACAGCCCGTTTCCCACGGGTTGGACCTGTTCCCTCTTGCCGGTGAGTATTCATTGCAGGCAATTCGGGATTATGACTGATGTAAATGACCTCACCATGGCACAAATCTGCCATCTGGATCAGCGCAGGATCTCCCGCATCAAGAATAGCGGTACCGATTGGCAGCGTAACTTCCGGCAAGATGTCATCTTTCTTACCTCCGGTGGGAGAAACCACATCAACCTGAGTTCTCAGCACCTTGAAAATCTGCTCAGGTGTTTCAATTCCCCGATAGCCAATATACTGTGCGGGCTCAATCCGGGTAACAATACCTACCTGACAACTGTCATACGCCAACCCTTCCTCAAGCATACTATTGAAACCATTTTCAAAAACAGCTGCTTCAACGGTACGGTTCATCAGAATGCGACGAGCCGATTTGTGATTGGCGCAGTCGTTGTAATCAATTTTTTTGTGGTCGAGGTAAAGTCCATTGCTGCATGCTAAACCTGTACGTTTACCCGCAAGCATGAACAGATAGGCAACAAGACGGGCGATAGTGGTTTTGCCATGACTGCCGGTAACGCCAACAACGGGAATACGGCCCTGATTCTGATCCGGAAACAAATGATTGATAATCGCTTCACCAACCGGCTGTGGTTTGCCGATAGCAGGTTTGATATGCATCAGCAAACCGGGTCCGGCATTGACTTCAACAATGGCTCCTTCCTGTTCGGCAAGCGGCCGTGAAATATCTTCCACCACTAGATCAATCCCGGCAATGTCCAGACCAACGACTCGTGCAGCCAGCGTAGCCAGATCGGCAGTGGCCGGATGTATGCTATCGGTGACATCAATTGCGTGATTACCGTTACGCTGTACCCGTACTTTTGAATCAGCAGGTGGGATAGAATCACAGGTGCAGCCCTGATGTGTGAGTTCCATTTTGACTGCATCGTCCAGCTTGACAAGATTGAGAGGATGATTTTCAGTAGTGCCCCGGCGCGGGTCGGCATTGACCTGATTCTCAATCAATTCTGCAATTGTGGAAACACCATCACCAGTAACAAGTGCGGAATCTCCCCGTGCTACGGCGATAACTCGTCCACCAACAATAAGCAAGCGATGTTCTATTCCCGGAATATAGCGCTCAACCAATACATCGCTGCCTTCCTGTTGTGCAATCGAGAAAGCAGATTCAATTTCTTCGCGCGTACCCAGCTCAATAAACACCCCGCGGCCGTGATTGCCATCGCTGGGCTTGACAACAACTGGCAACCCGATATCTTCAGCGGCCAGCCAGGCATCTGCCGGGTCAGTCACGACACGTCCTTCCGGAACCGGTATGCCACAAGCACGCAACAGTGATTTGGTCAGTTCTTTATCACGCGAAATACTTTCAGCAATGGCGGTGGTCCGATCGGTTTCAGCGGTCCAGATATATCGACTGCATGCTCCTTGCCCTAACTGGATAAGATTGCCTTTATCCAGCAAACGAATGAATGGAATGTTGCGCGCTGCAGCGGCATCGACAATACAAGCGGTAGAAGGACCAATCCAGAGTGAATCAATCATGTCACGCAACTGCTCGATAGCATTTTCCACATCATAAACTGGCTGTTCCTGGTCAAACCCCATTGCGGCCAATACTAGTTCCCGCGCCAGATACAAAGCTTTGAGCGTTATTTCCTCATGCCACGCGCTGACAACTACTTTGTAAACTCCTCGCTCCGTGGTCTCGCGTGCCCGGCCAAATCCTCCCCGCATCCCGGCAAGATTTTGCAATTCAAGTGTTACATGCTCAAGAATATGACAGGGCCAGGTTCCTTCCCTGATTCGACGTAAAAATCCACCTCTCTCACCATAGCTGCAGCGATGTTCAATTAGGGATGGCAACCAGGCTGACAAGCGCTCATAAAAACCAGGGATCGTATCTGATGGATAATCCTCCAGTTCACCGATATCAACAATTGCCTCCAGGACGGGGTTGTACGTCCACGTATTGGGGCCATTCAGATAACGAATCTCAAGAAACCTAAAATCTTTTTTACTGCAAGCGGGAAAATCAGATTGAATCAACATGAGTGAAAAACCGAATGTACACCCTCCAATTAACGCGAGACGTATTCAATCGGTTTACAAGGAATCCGGAATTTCTGGATACCTCTTATTTTTTGCTGAGAGTGAGCGTACAGGAAGGGATTCACAGCTGTTGATACTGCTGCTGGTTGTGGAGGGTTGTTTTATATTTACATGCATCCGCGTGTACAACTGCTCGATATCGAATACCTGAAAGCAGTGGGAGGGACGCTTCCCGAGTGGGCAAACGTAACTGATGAGAAATTTTATCGTGAATTATGAGCGCTTCACGGTGTTGAAAGTGCCTTTCCCGTTTGCCGATTGCACAGTTGCCAAAAACCGTCTGGTACCCGTACTCTTGGATACAGCCACATTCAATAATCTGGTTAGTGCTGGTCTCTGTTATTCAGGTCACGCGATTTCTGCACCATCTGTTTGGAATTACTGCAGCGTGATAAAGAAAATCTTGATGTGTTGATATTTGGGGATATTGTTTTTGTTTTATTTCACAAAAAACGATCCAGCAATCTGTTGCTGTGATGATCCAGCATTAACCGATCGCGAATCAGGAAGTGAATACCGTGGCTGTCGGTGATCAGTAGTGTAGCGAGTGATAGCCGGCGGATATCTTCTTCTCCCTTGAGGATGAGGCTGGTTTCCCCTCGATTTGTTTGTATTTGCCAGGTGCTGGGAGTCGCGAAGCTGGAAACCTTGTCAATACGCTTTATTTCAGGCATGAATTCGCGGCTGGCAAGTTCTTCTTCGATCAAAGTTCGCTCTGATTCCGGCAATTCAACAAGATTGTCAATCCAGGTCACTTCATGGCCATGACCATCGACCAAAGCTATTCCTTCATCGGCAGCAGTAATTGGAAATGCACGCACGGGTATGATGCTTTCGTAGATCTGATCTTTGCCTATAGCTACCAACCGACCGAAAGCATTCCTTTCCAGTTTGTATTCAGATAGTTTCATACACGATTTCCCCTGATATCAGATAGGTTACCGGGTTCAATAGAGGATTCTTCATTATCCGAGCTGCGTGACTGTGACTGATAAAGCTGGTAGTAATGTCCCTGGCAGGCCATGAGTTCCGCATGATTGCCCGTTTCTACGATTTTGCCGTGGTCGAGTACAATCAGCCGGTTTGCTTCCTGTAGAGTTGACAGGCGATGAGCAATGGCAAGGGTTGTCCGACCGGAAACAAGATTATCGAGTGCCCCTTGAATTTCCTGTTCCGTCTGGGTATCCACAGATGAAGTGGCCTCATCCAGTATCAGGATACGAGGGTCAATCAGCAGTGCCCGGGCGATGGAAATACGCTGCCTCTCGCCACCTGAGAGTGCCTGGCCGCGTTCGCCCACCAGAGAATCATAGCCGTAAGGCAGGCGCAAAATAAATTCATGGGCATGGGCAGCGCGTGCTGCTGCAATAATTTCCTTGCGGGAAGCATCGGGTTTGCCATAGGCAATATTCTCGGCAATCGTGCCGAAAAAGAGAAAAGGTTCCTGTAGCACCAGCCCGATATGTTTCCGATAATCTGCGATAGGCAATGAGCGGATATCGATGCCATCAATCAGGATAGCGCCCTCGGTCACATCATAAAAGCGGCAGATCAGGTTGATGAGCGTGCTTTTACCTGAGCCACTGTGCCCGACCAGCCCGATCATTTCGCCTGGTTCAATTGAAAAATTGAAATTTTGTATTACCCGGCGTGTTCCATAACGGAAACCGATATTACGCAACTCAATATGGCCTTTTATAGCTGGTAAATGAACAGGCTTGACCGGTTCCGGTACGCTGGAAACGTGATCGAGAATATCGAATATCCGTTTGGTTCCAGCTGCTGCTTTTTGTGTGGCTGAAACGATCCGGCTCATTGAATCCAGCCGCAGATAGAAGCGACCGATATAGGCCAGAAAAGCGGTGAGTACCCCGACGGTGATGTGATCTTGTGATACTTGCCAGATACCAAAAATCCACACAACCAGCAGACCGCATTCTGTCAACAGGGTTACCGTAGGGGTAAACAATGCCCAGACTTTGTTGACACGATCATTGATCTCTACATTACGCTGATTGACTGCACGGAAGCGCTCGATTTCCCGTACTTCTTGCGCGAATGCCTTGACCACCCGGATGCCGGGCAGAGTATCAGCCAGAACATTATTGACTTCCGCCCAGACACGATTGGTTTTTTCAAAGCCGACGCGCAAGCGATCACGCACCAAATGAATCAGCCAGGCAATGATCGGCAATGGGAGCAGGGTAATAAGCGCGAGCCATGGGTCGATTGAAACCAGGATGATGACGGTCAGGACGATCATGAGCACATCCGTAGCGAAATCAAGCAGGTTGAGCGAAAGAAACAGGTTGATCCGGTCGGTTTCTGCACCGATGCGCGCCATCAGATCCCCGGTACGTTTCCCACCGAAATAGGCTTGTGACAGTTTGAGCAGATGTTCGTAAGTTGTTGTTCGCAAATCAGCGCCGATGCGCTCTGATATCCTGGCCAGAACATAGGTGCGCGCCCAACCGAGAATCCAGGCTACTATTGCCGCTCCCAGCAGACCGGACAGATAAAATATCACCAGATTAACATCGATCGGATGGCCGTTCTGATAAGGGATCAATACATTATCCATCAGTGGCATGGTCAGGTAGGGTGGCACCAGTGCAGCAGCCGTACTGCCCAGCATCAACATAAAACCGGTAAACAATTGCCACTTGTACGGCCGGGCAAAGCGCCACAGGCGAAACAATGTCCAGGTGGAGGGTGGAGTGGAGATTGCTTCCTGATCGTGAGCGTGTGCCGCTTCGCTATCATCGTTGCCAGCAGTATTCTGATTATTGCTGGCTTGTTCTGCCGCTCCTCCCGCTGGCAGGACTGCCTGGGTATCAAGTGCATTAATTCGCCGGATAAAATGGATAATCAGTTGATCCACTACCTGCTGTTTGCTCAATGTGCAATGCCAGCGCGCCAGCCGGGCGCTTGTGTCAGACAGTTCGATGCTGCAAATTCCGGCGTGATCCTGATAAGCCAGTTTCATATTTTGTTGATACTGCCATGCCTGCCAGTGCTCATTGTCCGCCATTCTGCCCAGAATTCGCCGGGTGGTAAGCACAATCAACCCTGGTGAGAAATGTAACTGATGATCGAGATCAGTTTCCAGCCAGGCAATTACCTGTTCATGGTTGATCAGTGCGGGCTCAATTTGCCTGTTCCAAGCGGATGGGAAATCAGTAGGAACAAGGTGGAGTAAATCACTGGTGTTGGAGTGCATTGGCTGGGGCAGAGTGCTTAAGCAGAAATGAATTTTATCGTCCGGGATGAAACCGAAGTAGCTGGATCAAATCCCCGGTTATATATCGGTTGGGCTATGGGGCAGATATCTCACTATCGATTTCTGTATCCTGCATATCCCTGTCTTCGGAATCTGTATCCGGGGATTCTGCATCATGAGCGTCTCCCGCTTCCTCAAAATCCTGAACATCACTGGTTTCATCAGGGACGGTATCCGTTTCTGAATTACTGTCATCTTTACTATCGGAGGGTTCATCCATCCAGTCGGAATCCTGAGCTTCACTGGAATCAACGGAATCGGTAATCGCATCAGAATCTGCTTCCTCATTGACATCAGTTTCGGAAACATCAGTCGTGTTCTCCGAATTATCATTATTTTCAGTATCGTGAGGAGCCGTTTCATCAGAAGTTCCATCGTCAGTATCTTCTTCGAAATTGGTAGTGTCCTCGGTACTGAATGATTCGGCAGGTGCATTATTGGTAAATATGGCATGCGATGCCGCCGATTTATCTTCAATCCTGTAATTTACCTGCCAGAAACTATGAATTATCAGAAGAAGCAGAAAGCTGGCTGATAATAATAATTTGCCGGCATGATTGGCAAACCAGTGATGCCCGTTCCGGGCTGATATTCCCGCGCCAGCGTGCAGCATTTTTTCTGCCGGTTGATAACTTTCCAGGGCGGCTCTGCGTGCAGCTCGCAGTTGATACAGAGTACCCGGGGTAATGTCATGCAGGCTGTGATCCAGCAATCTTGCGATCGTTCTCCCTGTTTTTTCCTCTTTATTCATCGTTTGACTCCTTTACCCTCTAATATAGCGGCAAGTGTGTGTGTCGCACGGGAGCAATGTGTCTTTACGCTTCCTTCCGAGCAATCCATGATTTTTGCTGTTTCGGATACATCCATCTCTTCCCAGTAACGCAACAGGAAGGCCTCCCGTTGACGTGGTGGTAAAGTTTCCAGCGCCTTGCTGATCAGTTCGATCAATTGAGATTGCTCTGCTGCAGCGCCAGGATTGTTTTTCTGGTCGAAATCCTGCGCCAGCGGCAATGATTCGGGGATGTCGGAATATTCAGTATCTTTTTCACCTGAAGCAGGCATAAATGCCGAGAACAGCGTCACCCAGAGTGAACGGGATTTCTGCCGTCGATAATAATCACGAATCGTATTTTGCAGAATGCGCTGAAACAGGGGGGGGAGCTCGGCAGGCGGTTTATGCGCATACTTCTCGGCCAGCTTCATCATCGAGTCCTGCACGATATCCAGTGCCGTGTGCTCATCCTGCACCGCGAATAATGCTTGCTTGTATGCGCGCAGCTCGACTTCGCTCAGGAAATCAGAAAGTTCTTGCCGAGTAGCCAGAATAACCTGCCTTGGAATTGATGATTCATTTTCGGTAATGCAACGGCCATCGTCGTTATCGGATACATAGAGGTATACAGCACCACGACAGCAATATTATAACTTCCTGCTGTGTAGCAGGTACATTGAATCAGGTAGTGGACCAGGGGGAGATCAGCCTGATTGGATTTATGCTGATCCGGCTGATCTGTCTTTCAGAACGTATGGTGAGCATTTTGAGTTCAATTTCAACACCGTAATGCGCCCTTCAGTGAGGTATTGAACAGATTGTCAGAGAAGCGGAGGATGGGCTTATAACACGACCGGGCTATCTGAAAGTTCGTTTTTCCTTTTGTCAGCGCTGTCGGATGGAAAATATTGCTGTAGCACTCTGGTAATCGCATCAATTCCGGTGAGAATGCCCTGTTCAAACTGTCCCTGGCTGAAAGCAGTTTCCATGGTATCGCAGGCAGCTTCCCATTCTACCTGTTCCACGCGGGTGTGAATACCCCGATCCGCTATGATCTCTACGCTGTGATCTGCCATTAACAAATAAATCAGCACGCCATTGTTCTGTCCGGTATCCCAGACCCGCAGCAGGGAAAAAACATCAATGGCCCGCTCACGGCTGGAATGGTTTTTCAGCAACAATGACAGATCAAGCGATGCTTCCACTGCAAAAACGATTTCACCGTCATGTGTAGCTTCAGAGTGCGTAATTGTCTGCTTGATTATGTTCAGAGTATCCGACGGAAATGCACGCTTTACAACTGATTGACCAGTTGCAAGATGGCAGATGATGCGCATCAAATTCATTAATTCCTCCTGATTACCATCTTCCTGAAGCACCGCCGCCACCAAAGCCGCCGCCACCCCCGCCACGGAATCCACCGCTGGAAAAACCACCTCCTCCCGGCCAGTTTCCGTATCCGCTCCTAGGTCCGCGCTGGTGAATGATTCTCCCTGTCTGCTCAAACAGGCTGATGACGAATGCTGCGATGGCAATCAGGATAGCGATCAGCAGTGAAGAGGAAATCAACCAGATCAGCAACCCTGCAATACCACTGGTTATGGTTGCACCGGATATTTTCCCGAATGTGGCTTGCAGCATCCTGCCCAGCATCAGCATGACAAATAAAACAGGAATAATGTTCTCCAGCACAAGGTTCGTGCCGGTTGATTCTCTCGCTTGTTGTGCAGGAGCAGGCAGTGGTTCACCTTCAATTACGCTGATAATCTGCCTGATCCCTGTCTGTAAACCGCCAAAAAAATTGCCTTGCTTGAATTCCGGAGTAATTCCCTCATCAATAATCCGTCGGGTGATAGCATCCGGTAACGCACCTTCAAGCCCGTAGCCGGTTTCAATGCGCAGGGTTCTGTCATTCCTGGCAACCAGCAACAATACGCCATCATCGATCCCTTTGCGGCCGAGTTTCCACGCCTCAACCACACGAATTGAGTACTGCTCAATCGTTTCAGGCTGTGTGGTGGGGACAATTAATACGGCGATCTGGCTACCTTTTTTTGCTTCAAAATTGGCCAGTTGTTGTTCCAGTTTAGTAGCTTCTATTTTGGTGAGCGTTCCGGTCAGATCGGTAATGTATGATTTAAACGGAGGAATGGCGACATCGGCCAGCGTCCCGGTGCTGGCGATGCACAACAATGCCACCACCAGCAAACGGGCGTACTGTTTGATCCCTGTAAAGATAGCTGACATATCAACTTATCGTGCTAAAAGTCATGGTAACTGGTATCCCTGTGGGAAATGAAGGAAGTATCCATTACTGGATCGCCATCCCATCACTGGGCTGCCGTCATAACACTGGATCACCACAACCCAGAGGACTTTGCCACCTTGTCCAATCATTGCGAGAAGCGCAGCGATGAAGCAATCCAGTGTCTTACGCTGATTTATTGCGCGGTTGCTGGTACACCAAATTCTACCGTGGGTGGAACAGCGATCGCTTGTTCGTTTTCCACCGTGAAGTTGGGTTTGATCTGAAAGCCGAACATCATCGCAGTCAGGTTGCCTGGAAAAGAGCGAACTGTTACGTTATATTCCTGTACTGCCTGGATGTAACGGTTACGGGCGACCGCGATACGATTTTCGGTACCTTCCAACTGTGCCTGCAGATCACGGAAATTGGCATTGGATTTGAGCTGCGGGTAATTCTCCGCCACCGCCAGCAAACGAGTAAGCGCACCGGTCAGCTCACTCTGAGCGTTCTGAAAACGGGCAAAGGCTGCCGCGTCGTTGATTAGTTCCGGCGTCGCCTGAATACTGCCTGCCCTGGAACGGGCAGCAGTCACTCCCAGCAACACTTCTTTTTCCTGTGTGGCAAAACCTTTTACCGTATTGACCAGGTTCGGAATCAGATCCGCCCGGCGCTGATACTGATTAACCACCTCCGCCCAACTCGCCTTAATCTGCTCATCAGTCGATTGCAGGGTGTTATAACCGCAACCACTGAGCAGCAGAATGCTGGCAAGTGTCAGAAAACTTAACAGTTTTTGCATAAAGATCTCTCCGAAAATTGATTGGTGTTTTCGCAGCGTGAGGTTATCACTCCCGGCTTCATTCGGCAGCCGATCCACCAAGGCAGGGTGGGGATGTGCGTGTCGCATCATGACGTTTCTGCCATTCCGCAGGTGTGAACGTGTGCAGCGCCAGTGCGTGAATGGAGTGAATTATCTCATTCGTCAGTGTGGCGTTGATCAGCCGGTGACGCGCCACCAGCGGTTTGTCATCAAATACAGCGGATACGATTGTTACCTTGAAATGAGACTCGGATCCCACCGGGACATTGTGACGATGGCTTTCATTAAGTACTTCCAGAAACTGCGGCTGTAACGATTGCAGCCTGCTTTCAATCCTGTTCTTCATGTCTGTCATGTATTGTGATCTTCTGTTGTTATTTCCTGGCTCAGATTGATATGCTTCCGGTGAGACTTCTTTATGAAAAATGGGTTCAGTCAATTGTAAAAATTGACAATTTTCTTATGAGTTGTAGATATTAATCAATATATGGAGGGTGTTCTTTTTTTGGAGGCGCAGGCCGAATTGAGGGTGCCTGCAAAATATACCGAATAGGTTGGAAGGGCGAGTACCACGCAACGCAGTGCTTCGCCTGAAAATGACTTTAGAAAGCCGGAGATAAATTCTCCGGCTTGATGGTAGATTAGCAGCAGCGCAGCTTTCTGGTGAATCCCAATGCTAGTAAACCGGCAGTTAAAAGCACCAATGGCATAGGTTCGGGGATTTCGCTAGGTGCGTTTGGATCTTCCTCTATGTCTTTTTTAGCCACCCAGGAAATAAGGTTTTGAGAGTCTTGAGTATATATATCACGGTAGATTGGTTTGGTTTTATCGTCTTTCCATTTTGTACAGACTCCATTTTTATATTTACTACATTTTTGTTCGTAACCAGTCAACTCTTTACCAGATACATGCTCGCTTGATGTCAGGAAAAATAAATTATATTTCTTACTTTCTTCGCCCTCTTTAGCATTTTTATAAATATCGTTTATCCATGTATTTGCCAGATCGTCGGCATCACCAAATCCTCCTACCTGGAAGTTGCCTTTTGAAAGTGAGCTTCCGTTTTGATTGCCCTGGTTTTTGCCATTTTCAAATAGAATTTCCCACATTGTGAGCTGGAATGCCGTCAATTCTTTTCCATTTGCCGACTTGTCAAGGTAATTGCCATAATTATCGAACAGGTAACCAATCCGGGCAATTTCCCAGGAACCAATACCAGCTACGCTTCCTGTTGTCAGGGCATCCATTTGGTATGTAGTTCCAGATTTTAGCGTATGGAAAATATCAGCACAGAATGCGTAAAAATCTAATCCTTCAGATGTTTGGAATTTAAATTCTCCCGCATATACATTTCCTTGAATAGGTTTTCCCTGATTCCATGGGTTTCCTGACCAAGATGAATTATTAGGAAGGGTTCCTACTTGTTCATTTCTAAATGTATCTGTATGGGTCAATGTAACTGGATCAGCATGCGCTGTTCCAATTGCTGCAAATAGAGCTGCTGCAATAAGTGCTTTCTTCATAGTAAATCTCCTTCGGATTAAAAATTTTGTTTTTATTTAATTGGTTACCACTACCGACTATCAGGGCTAATGAAGCATCGATTCTGAACAACCTTGATTTACTATAAGCACATTACATGCCAACACTTTATTTGCAATATAAGTGCATGACATTAATAGATATATGTTCTATTTGCAGGGGTGGCTAAGTAGAACAATTCTTTGCTTGTAAATTTTTCTGACAAGCCTTGATACTTGCTGGAATTTTTATAGCAATTTGTTTGTTATAAGGAGATAACCTGAACTCTTGTTTTCTCCATTGATATTTTGTATGGAGAGCCAGGGGGGCTGGTTTATACGAGGAAATATAGGAAAAGTTGTGGGGCTGGAGAGGATTTTGGCTTTGGCATTGTGCCAAATCAATGACACGGAATGGTTTCGAGTAGTGGCGTGCAAAAGCACAGCCACTCAATCAGAATCAGTTACTGGTCAACGCGGTACTGGATTGCTTCGGCGTTGCTTCAACACAGCACCTTGTAAAGATTGAGGAAAAAGTGGCAATGATACAAATGCCGCTTTTGCGGACAGGCAGTCGCCGAAGCAATCCAGGAGTTTACTGTTCGCGTCAGATTTTCTCTGCCCACAGGTCGTGAATGTCAGTATCGGTAACGCGCACATCTGCCCAGTCACCTGGTTTAAGGGCTGAGGCATCATTAATGTAAACAACGCCGTCAATTTCCGGTGCATCGGCATAACTTCTGGCGATGGCACCTTCTTCATCAACGGTATCCACCAGTACTCTGAGCTGTCGGCCTTTCTTCGCAGCCAGGCGTTGTTTGCTAATGATTTCCTGCTGTTGCATTAATCTTTCCAGTCGTTCCTGCTGGATTTCAGGAGGAATATGATCAGGCAATACATTGGCAGCCGCGCCTTTGACCGGCGAGTAGGTAAATGCCCCCACCCGATCCAGTTGTGCTTCTTCCAGAAAAGCGAGCAGTTCCTCGAATTCTGCTTCGGTTTCTCCCGGAAAACCAACAATAAAAGTGCTGCGCAGAGCAATGTCCGGGCAGGTTTTGCGCCACTGCTGAATACGCGCCAGTACGTTTTCACTGTTGGCTGGGCGTTTCATCAGCTTAAGTATGCGTTTGTTGGCGTGCTGAAAAGGAATGTCCAGATAAGGCAGGAGCTTGCCTTCTGCCATTAATGGGATCAGTTCATCCACATGTGGATAGGGATAGACATAGTGCAGCCGTACCCAGATACCGAATTCCCCCAGTGCGTTCGCCAGTTCGGTGATGCGAGTGCGAATTGGTCTGCCTTGCCAGAAGCCGGTCCGGTATTTGATATCCACTCCGTAAGCACTGGTATCCTGGGAAATAATCAGCAACTCCTTGACGCCCGCTTCGACCAGACTTTGCGCCTCCTGCAGTACACCACCCACCGGTCGACTGACCAGATCACCGCGCATGCTGGGAATAATGCAGAACGTGCAACGATGATTGCAGCCTTCGGAAATTTTGAGATAGGCGTAATGCTTCGGCGTGAGCTTGATTCCCTGTGGCGGTACCAGATCAAGATAAGGATCGTGCGGTTTGGGTAAATGATGGTGAATAGCGGCCATCACTTCCTCGGTTGCCTGCGGGCCGGTCACTGCCAGCACGCTGGGGTGCGCCTGTCGGATGACATCCTCTTTTGCACCCAGGCAGCCGGTTACAATCACCTTGCCATTTTCAGTCAGTGCTTCGCCAATGGTTTCCAGTGATTCCGCCACGGCACTATCAATAAAACCACAGGTGTTGACGACCACCAGATCAGCATCGGCGTAGTTGGGTGAGATCAGGTAGCCCTCTGCTCGCAGGCAGGTGAGGATACGTTCGGAATCAACCGTTGCCTTGGGGCAGCCAAGTGATACAAAACCAACACGCGGAATTGCAGGGGGGTGTGGGGATGGAGCAGATGTCATTCAGATTTCCGTATATACAATAGTTTATATCCATCACCGTTTTCCTGGCTCCGGATGAAAGGCGGTATGGTGCCACCGGGGAATATATTGCACAAGATTTTTGCCGGTTCAATCATTTTCCTGGAAAAACCAGGATTCAGCAGAAGGGTAGCAACGAGGGAGTGAGAATAACGGTCTGATTTTTATGTTACCGACTCTGCTGGACTGTTTCATGTCTGCGACATTCGCAATAACGGGGTTATGTGCAGATGGCTCAAAGACAGAACCTTGCCATAACAGGCGGGGTGTTATTGTGCGAATGCCAGCGGCGTAAAAGAATCCAGCAGCAATTTTATCGAATGGTGTCAGTCAGGGTTATTTGTTCGGGATGACTGCATTTTTTGCTGGATCGATTTTTACTTTGATTTTTTTGCCGTTGGCGTCGATGATTTTTACCTCGACAATTAGCTTTCCTTGTTCCTTTTCGATTTCCACCTCATGGATATTTCCAGGATTTGCAGCAACAGCTGCCTGAACAGCTGAAATTACCTGATCCGCTGGTAATCCTTCATTGCCAGCAAATGCACTATTAAACGAGAAAAGCATGGCTGCGGTGAGGATGGTTGCTCCGGTAATTTTTTTCATCGTGATCTCCTTTCAGTTTATCTAAATATACCAACTCTCTTATAGAGCTGGTTATTCAGAATATTAGTCTTGCGCTTGCTCATGTGCAAATCTTTTACATAAAAATCTCTTCTAGAAACTGATTTTTTAGCAGCATTGCGTAGAGCTCATCTCTCGCCTATTTGTCTGATATATCCCGTTGTTGCGTTCTTTTATTCTGTATCAACAGACCATAGCGAAAAAGAGATAAAAAACACGTCATCATTCCGGCGCGAGATCAGGCAAGTGATGTGTTTATTTTTGGAGGGCGTTAATAACCGGTATGCCGATTGGTGTGAACAAGAAGGGGTTGATAGGGATAGATGGGTTTATACGCTGTTATTTCCTGCGAGGATGGCCGGTATTTCCTGCATGCCCAGTTCTGCCAGCTCCTCTTCTTCCAGGGAGCCGAAGATACTCAGCAGGGCGGCCATTACGCCTGTCCAGCCGGTTTGGTGGCTGGCGCCCAGCCCGGAGCCATCCTCGCCGTGGAAGTATTCATAAAACAGCAGGCAATCCCGCCAGTGGGGATCAGTCTGAAATTTTTCAGTGCCGCCAAACACCGGTCGTCGGCCATATTCATCCGGCAGGAAGATATGGAGTAGCCTTACGGCAATCATTCTCGCAACCTGGAACAGGTTGCACTGCCTGCCAGATCCGGTAGGGCATTCGATCTGGAAATTCTCTCCGTAGTAGGCATACAGCGCCAGCAATGCGCGAATGATCAGGATATTGACCGGCACCCAGACAGGACCGCGCCAGTTGGAATTTCCTCCAAACATGGCTGAATCAGATTCACCTGGCTGGTAATTTGCAGAGAAAGTCTGTCCGTTCCAGTGAAATTCGTAGGGATGTTCCTGATGATATTTCGATAATGATCGAATACCGTGAGGGCTCAGGAATTCCTGTTCATCGAGCATTTTTGTCAATATTTGCCGCAATTTCTTTTCATCCATAATTGCCAGCAGACGGCGATTTTCCACGCCAGGTTTGATTGGACAAAAGATATGGGCGGTTAGATGATTCCTGCGTTTGACCAGGTTTTCAAAATATTTTGCAACCTGCGGCAGCTTGTTTAGCGTGGATTCCTCTACTACAGTCACTGCACATAACGGCAGCAGCCCGACGAGTGAACGTACCTTGATGCGGGTGGAGTGGCCGTCCGGGAAACGCAGGACATTGTAGAAAAAGCCATCCTCTTCGTCCCACATGTCGCGGTGTTCGTCGCTGATATCCTGCATGGCGGCGGCAGTGGCCATGAATTTGTTCAGGTAGGAGAGCACTCTTTGTTCATAGTCTGGATCGTGCAGGCTGAGCTCCAATGCAATCTGCAACATACTCTGCGAGAACAATGTCATCCAGGCGGTGGCATCTGATTGTTCCAGATGGCCGCCGGTTGGCAGCGCGGCACTGCGATCGAATACCCCGATATTATCCAGTCCCAGAAACCCGCCTTCGTACACGTTTTTATCCGGCTCACGGTGAGATTCCCACCAGGAGAAATTATGTTCCAGGCTGGCAAAGGCGGATTTCAGGAATGTCAGGTCGTTCTGGCTATGGTAATCCTGGCAGATCTGATAAACCACATAGACGGCCCAGGCGTGAACGGGCGGGTTGACATCATTGAAGTTCCATTCATAAGCTGGAATCTGTCCATTCGGGTGCTGGTAGCGGTTTCCCAGAAACAGATTGAGCTGCTGTTTGGCAAAGGTAGGATCTATCATGGCCAGGGGCAGAACGTGAAAAGCGGAATCCCATGCGGCAAACCACGGGTATTCCCATTTATCCGGCATGGAAATGATGTCCCGGCATTGCATGTGTTGCCAGTCAGCATTGCGTGTGCTGTGCCGGGGGTGCTCATTCAGCCAGCGCGCTACATCAAACTCGTAATATTGCTTGGTCCATATCATACCGGCCAATGCCTGCCGCAGGATACATTGCTGTTCCTTGTTCAACCGGTCGCCGGACAGTGATTCATAGAAATGATCTGCTTCCTTTTTTCTCTGGTCGATGCGTTCGTCGAAACCGGTAAAAAATGTATCTGCCTTGACGGAATCAGCTTTGCACAACCGCAACCTGATTATGCGAGTTTCTCCGGAGAGGATGCTTAGTGCATAGTCTGCCACTGCTTTGGTGCCGTTGTTGGCAGGGTTGATGGCATCTGTTTTACCATGAACGACATAGTCGTCAATGCCATCCTTGGTGTAGGGGCCTTTATTGTTGCTGCGAAACAGCCGCCAGGCATTGGTTTCGTTTTCGCAAAAGAGCAGGGTTGGTGTATCTGCACAATATAGTTGGTAATCTCCCAGTTCGTTATGCCTGGCGCGAATGATCCGGTAATCGTTCTGATTACCCTCTTGGGATAGCTGTGGTTTGACTGAACCGGGTTCCCATGACCAGGTATTGCGGAACCAGAGTGTCGGTAGCAGCCGCAGATCTGCTGTTTCAGGGCCACGGTTGATGACGCTGATGCGGATCAGGATATCTTCCGGCGCAGCTTGAGCGTATTCCACAAAAATATCAAAATACCGGTTTTCATCAAAGATGCCTGTGTCCAGCAGTTCATATTCCGATTCCTGCCGGGAGCGTCGCCCGCTAGTGGTGACCAAATCTTCATAGGGATAGGCAGTTTGCGGATATTTGTAGAGATATTTTAGATAACTGTGAGTGGGTGTGGCGTCCAGGTAGAAATAATATTCCTTGACGTCTTCGCCATGGTTGCCTTGTGGATTGGTCAGGCCAAACAGACGTTCCTTCAGGACGGGATCGCGGCCGTTCCATAGTGCCAGGGCGAAACAAAGCAACTGTCGGTCATCACTAATACCAGCCAGGCCATCTTCTCCCCAGCGATAAGCGCGAGCGCCAGACTGACTATGTGGAAAGTAATTCCAGGCATCGCCGTTGTCGCTGTAATCCTCGCGCACCGTGCCCCATTGTCGCTCACTCAGATAGGGCCCCCATTTTTTCCAGGGAATCTGCTCTTCATCACATAGTTTGAGACGATTGGATTCTTCTGTCATGGTGTAGCTCCATTGTTCTTTATCTGGGTCAGGCAGCGGTGTTCATTTCATCAAAATGAAGGGTGATATGTTGTTGCTGGCCATCCACTACCTTCCAGGTAAGTGTCAGTTTGACTGCCTGCATGATTTTTTCAAATCCACCTTCCGATTGAGAGACGGTGAAGTGCGGGCTGGCATGAAGTTTTGTCGCAGGTGTGATTTCAAGCGATAGACTGCCGCCCAGCGTGTCGTCTTCCAGTGTTATGGCTGTCAGATCATCCAGTTCGATGGGTTGTCCGAAGCCGGACAGCACGGTGTGATTCCGGATGTAACGTCCGCCCGGTCCGTCGCAACTGGGCATAGCCAGATTGATTTCTGTCTGCATGTGCCCGCTGGCTTCTCCGCTGCATACATAGCTGACAAGCAGTTGGTTGCCGGTAATCCGGAAGCATTTATTGATTGACCCGAAATCTGTCATCGCCTGAAAGATGACTTCATCTGCTTGATCTGAGGGGTGCTGCAGTTGATAATCCAGTAGCTCGTCGTTTAAATGGTCAATAAACAGGTGCTGTGCATACAGATCCGGTTCCAGATCTGCCTGGCTAATGGCATGTTTGAAACTTACCCGATCATGTGCTGAAGCTATTCCTGATTGCTGATGGGATGAAGTTCCCTGTAGATCCGGTTGGATCTTTCGGTAGTAATGCTCAGTCTGGCGGGCGAGAGTATCGGCAAAGTTGTGTTTGAGTGGATAGCTGTCCAGCTCACAAATACTGGCACGGTTGTTGAGTTTCAGAACTGCCTGCACAGCCCCGTTTTGCAGATAGATTTCCTCCGTGCCATCCAGATCGGTATCTTCTCGATATGAGGTAGAGCGGGGCGTGCACTGGTCAAGCAGCGCTTCCAGTTCAATCAGATTGTTGTAGACGGTGCGCCGCAAATGCGGTAGGTATAAGCCACCAAACAGACCATGCCAGTAGGCATCATTGGCCTGGGAAGCGTACAAGCATTGTTGCATGGCAGAAGTGCGTTGCCTGGTCGGCAGACTGGCGTAACGTGCAGACAGGTCGAGCATACGCTTGTGCATCCAGTTGGATTCAGGGTAGCGTGAAAAAAAGTTTTTCCACATTCCTCCGCGCAGGAAAGATCTGGTTTGTTCGTACTGACCTGTAGACTTGGCTTGCTGCACCAGATCATCATAAATATGAGCAGGTTCAGCGGGCAGTGTCCATTCGTTCATCTCGATATAGGAGGTGGTGGGGAGGTAAACAATGCCACGGGTTTTTTCGCTGGCATGGTAATCCCGGTAGTGCTGCAGCTGGATATGAGGAGAAGCCAGTACGCCCTGGATAAATTTCTCCAGCCAGCCGTGTTCGTAAACCCACTGATAGGTTTCCGGCCAGATGCCAAATTTCTCAATATCATCAAAATAGACTGCAGCAGGTTGATGCTCGGTTGTAGTCTGATCAATCAGGGATTCAATATAAGCAATGGCTTCCGGCGCAGGAGAAAATGGGAGCCGGTAGCGCAATGCTTCGGAGATGGGAAAGAGATCAAGCGTGTGATGATCTTCTTCGGTGGTGAAGTAACCATCGAGCTCTGTTTTATTTTTTCCGGCACAAATGAAGTGGTAATCATCCACAATGACATAGCGGATACCGCAATTGACCAAAGCGGGTACGATAGTGGATTCCCATACGCGCTCAGTCAGCCAGGCGCCTTGTGGCGGTTGCCCCAGCTTTTTCTTGAGTTTAGTCGAAAAAGTCTTGAGCTGGCCGATGCGATCCCGTTCGGGAATGGCTGCCAGTACCGGCTCGGTATCGCCTGCACCAAATATCTCGATCTGCCCGCGTGTGACCATTTCGCGTAATAACGCCATATCTTGCGGGTAGTGTTCAAATAGAAAATCCAACAGCCAGCCGGAAAAATGGATGGCAAAACGAAATTCCGGATAGCGGTATAAGGTTTGCAGGAAGGGCTTGTAACAGCGTTCGTGCGCATCAATGACGACCTCGGGGAAATTGCCAATCGGCTGGTGGGCGTGGACACCAAACAGCAATGATACGGATGAGGTCATCGGGATATCCTTAAATATTTATCGGTTGTTTCATATTGTTTGTATTACATTTTTGGTGAGTCCTCTAGGAGGCGTGCCGCATCGCGCCACCTTTGCCTGTGGATGTGCCGCCGTGACTGATGGGTTCGAGAATGGTCACCGGAACAGGTATGTTCAGCAGGCGGTAAAGGTTGGCAAGGTTTTTGCGGAAAGCCAGATCAAAGCTTTCTACTGAGTGTGGCGAGTTGTAATCGCCAAACCACCAGAACCAGTCTGAACTTTCGCAAGAAGCGAGCTGTTGCCCGGCAGCCGCCTTTTCTTCATCCGTCAGGCGCGATCCTTGCATGACAAGATCGTAACTTTGTTTGGCAGCACACAATAAATCCCATGCCAGATTTTTGTCACGATCCCCTATCCAGGTGGAGAAATTACCATATACCCAGCTGCCGGCCGTTAGTGACGGTAATCGGGTAATTTCAATTTTGTTTTCGGATAACCCGGTGATGTGTTCATGGAAGGTTGTTGTACGGATGTCAGCATTTTTTTCAAGTATTCCATACAGATCATCCAGAAAATAGTAACCGTTGTAGGGATAGGTTTCCCAGGCATTTTCTCCATCAAGAATAATACTGACGACTGGAGCGGGATTGCCGTTTGTTTCGTTACGGATTTGTTCAAGCCGCTGCACAAGATTTTCTGCGGCATCACGCCCGAACCATTTTGCATATTCAAATCCGATCAGGTCGGATAACTGATCATCCCGATAGAAACACAGAATACTGTTATTACCGGATTCAAACCGATAAGGGCGATAAAGATATTCGCTGCGGGCAGGCAAGGGCTGGTCAGGATAAGATTTGTGCAGGCTGTTGGCCAGCACGCCTTCGCCGCTGGCACACCATTGACGACCATGCCCGGCCAGGATATCCAGTAACGGTTCTGATACTGCGCCCTCGGCTGGCCATACACCGGAAGGTTCGCTGCCAAAACGCTGTCGATGGCTGTCAATGGCCGATTGCAGGTGAAACGCTACCCGGTTACGCCCACCAGGGTAGATCGGGTTGGCTGGCAGTTGGGTTTCAGGAAGGCTATCCCGCGCGGAGGTGAGATCAATCAGCAAGGGAGCTAGCGGGTGATAGTGCGGTGTGGTGGAAAGCTCGATCTGGCCGGATTCTGCCAGTTTGCGATAACGCGGAATAATACCCTGGATGAGTTCGCCAATAAGGTTAAACAGCAGGATACGATCACCATGGCTGAACAGTTTTTCCTGGGACATGAGGTGTACGATGCATTCATTTTCCCGGCGCACGCTTTCGCCCATCCAGGCGAGGTGGTACCACACCAGCAGATCGGCCAGATATTGGCCGGAGACATACATCAGTTCCTTGTCATTCGTCTTTTGCAGATGATCATACAGATCACGTAGATGCTGATAAGCCGGATAAGGTTTGAGCATGGTCTCGTGATTATTCAGGAAGCAGCTATTCAGAATCAGTAAGCGTTCGCTGGGAGAAATATGATCAAGATCCGGTACAGAGAGCAAGCGCAGTAATGGATCACGAATCGTACCGCCAGCAAACTGATCAGTGTAATCTTCCAGCTGATCCAGCAGAACAGGAACAAAGTTCACCACTAGCCGTATACCCGGGTGATTTTCAAGGTGATGCGCCATATCGGTATAGTCCTTGATGGCGTGCAGATATACCCACGGCAGCATGAATTCACCGGTTTTATAATCCCGGTAATCCGGCTGGTGCATGTGCCAGAGCAACACGAGCTCAAGTTTGGAAAAATGACTGGTCATGGCGTATCAAATCGTATACAGAAAGTTGATAGAGATCAATCGGCCGGAAAACTGGATTGCAACTCCAGCGAGTATAGTGAACGTGCTGTCTCAACATTTCCGGCGTAATCAAAGTAATTCCGTTGTCCGTGACATAAAAATGTTTTTTGTCCGCTTCAGGATCAAAACCAATTTCGAATCCCTCTGGAATATGGCATTCCTTTTCCACCACTACTCGTCTGAGACGAACATATCGGCCGATACTGACGTCGGGCAGAATGACCGAATCTTCAATGGTACTGAAGCAACGCACTTGCACATTGGAAAACAACAAGGAGCGGCGCACTGTTGCCCCGCTGATAATGCATCCGCCTGATACCATTGAATCCAGTGCCTGGCCACGACGATCATCGTCATCAAACACAAATTTGGCGGGTGGCAATTGTTCCTGATACGTCCATATCGGCCAGTCTTCATCGTACAGATTCAAATCCGGTGTGACAGTGGTGAGATCGATATTGGCCTCCCAGTATGCATCCACTGTACCGACATCACGCCAGTAAGGTACACCTGAAGCCATGTTGACGCAGCTATTCTGAAAGCGGTGTGCATAAACCTGAATATTGCTTGCTACCAGGCGAGGTATCACGTCTTTACCAAAATCATGTGATGACTGATCCATATCGTGATCCAGGATCAGTTGTTCGTACAGGAATTTTGCATTAAAGACATAAATACCCATACTGATCAGGGCGTGCCCAGGTTTGCCTGGGATCGGGGCGGGGTGAGCGGGTTTCTCGGTAAAGCTGGTGATGCGCCAGTCGTCATCAACCGCCATGACGCCGAATGCGCTGGCGTCTTCAATCGGTACTTCCAGGCAGGCGATTGTCAAATCGGCTTGTTTTTCGACGTGTTCGGCCAGTATTTGCCCATAGTCCATCTTATAGATGTGATCACCGCCAAGGACCAGTACATAGCCGGGGTTGTGCGTGCGAATAATGTCGAGATTCTGAAAAACTGCATCAGCGGTACCCTGATACCATGTTTCTTCTTCGGTACGTTGCTGGGCAGGCAGCAGTTCGATGAATTCCTTGAATCGGCCATCCAGAAAACTCCAGCCGCGCTGGATATGGCGAATCAGGCTTTGTGCCTTGTATTGCGTGACGACACCAATGCGGCGTACACCTGAGTTGACGCAATTGGATAGTGTGAAATCAATAATACGGAATTTACCACCGAAGGGAACCGCCGGTTTAGCGCGCCAGTCTGTCAGGTTTTTGAGGCGTGTCCCGCGTCCTCCTGCCAGGATTAGCGCCAGTGTGTTGCGGGTAAGTGTGCTGACAAAGCGCGGGTTGTCATTCATCTGGACAGCCTGTTGAACGTTCATGGTTACCTCACTGATTTGCAGTGTTTAAAAAAACCGCATACCCTGTATTTTCTGTGTTTATCTTACTTGATCCGAATAACCATTACCAGCCGGCGTTGCAGGTGATAGCGAGCCCATACCAATGAAATCTTTGCCTTTTCCATCCCAATATTTAGCAGGTGATTCTGCGCAATCATTGCTGCTGGCCGCGAGGCTGCACGACCCCGGTTCTTATCTGGGGATACATTCTGTTCCGGACGGTGAGCTGGTTCGAGTGTTTCAGCCGTATATGTCACGGGTATGGCTGCAGACTTCATCCGGCTTTCAGGCAATGGAGTGTGCACACGATGCGGGTATTTTCGAATGGAAAGGGGAAGCTGTTGCGCGTCCCTATTTGCTACGTCTGGAACATGCGGAAACCGGGATGATTGAGGAACGCCATGATCCGTATGCCTTTTCAGTACAGATTTCGGGACATGATCTGTATCTGTTCAATGAAGGGCGCCTGCTCCAGGCATACCACATGCTGGGTGCTCATCAGGTAAAAAATCAAGGCGTTACGGGCACACGTTTTGCTGTATGGGCACCCAATGCCGAGCGAGTCAGTGTCGTTGGGGATTTCAATCACTGGGATGGCAGGGTATGCCCTATGGCTGCGCGTGATCACAGTGGGGTGTGGGAACTGTTTATTCCGGATCTGCCCGAGGGTACGCTATATAAATATGAAATCCGTAATCGTCTCACTGGGGAAATTCTGCTCAAAACGGATCCTTATGCAACCTGGTATGAATTGCGCCCCAATAATGCCGCATTGACGCCGGCTGAAAACCGTTATGCGTGGCAGGATAATGATTGGATGGCGCAACGCGCAGGATGGGACTGGCTGCATGCGCCAGTCAATATTTATGAGCTGCATGTCGGTTCATGGAAACGTCATCCGGATGGCGGTTTCTATTCATATCAGGAATTAGCCGATCATCTGATTCCTTATCTGCAAGAGATGGGTTATTCCCATGTTGAGCTGTTGCCAATTTCCGAACACCCGCTGGATGAATCCTGGGGATATCAGGCAACAGGTTATTTTGCAGCAACCAGCCGCTATGGTAATCCGGAAGCATTCATGCATTTTGTGGATAGATGCCATCAGGCCGGAATTGGGGTGATTCTCGATTGGGTACCGGCACATTTTCCACAAGACAGTTTTTCATTGGCGCGGTTTGACGGTACGGCACTGTATGAGCACGAAGATCCGCGCCTGGGTTATCACCAGGATTGGGGGACGTATATTTTCAATTACGGACGCAGTGAGGTGAAATCTTTTCTACTTTCCAGCGCCCATTACTGGCTGTCCGTTTTCCATATTGACGGGTTGCGCGTGGATGCGGTGGCCTCGATGCTCTATCTGGATTATTCGCGCAAAGAAGGAGAATGGCTGCCCAATCGTTTTGGCGGGCGTGAGAATCTCGATGCAATTGATTTCTTGCGTGAACTGAACACGATGGTACATGGTGAGTTTTCCGGCGCGCTCACTTTTGCCGAGGAATCCACCTCCTGGCCAGCGGTATCCCGCCCGACTTATCTGGGTGGGCTGGGTTTTTCCATGAAATGGAACATGGGATGGATGAACGATACGCTGAATTACATGCAACTGGATCCAATTCACCGGCATTATCATCACAATGAACTGACGTTCAATCAGCTTTATGCCTATACCGAAAACTTCGTTTTGCCGCTTTCACATGATGAAGTGGTACATGGCAAAAAATCCCTGTTGGACAAGATGCCGGGAGATGCCTGGCAAATGTTTGCTAACTTGCGTTTACTGTTTACTTATCAGATGACCTGCCCGGGCAAGAAAATCAATTTTATGGGCAATGAATTTGCTCAGGGACGTGAGTGGCGGGTTAGCCATGAACTTGACTGGTATCTGCTGGAGCGTGATCCGCATCGTGGTATACAAATGCTGTTGCAGAATCTGAATCATCTCTACCGGGATACACCAGCGTTGCATGAGCTGGATTTTTTTGCAGAAGGGTTTTCCTGGATTGACTGTCATGATTCGGAACAATCTGTCATCAGCTATCAGCGCCGCGCCAGAGACGGATCATTCATGCTGGTGATCCTGAATTTCACACCAGTGCCACGTACCAGCTACCAAGTAGGCGTACCGGAATCCCGAACATACCAAGAAGTATTCAACAGCGATTCAACTTACTATGGCGGCAGTAATACCGGTAATCCTGGGGACATTATTCCAACCGGGCAACAATGGTCTGGCCAGGTTGATTCCATCATCATTACCTTGCCGCCACTGGCGGGTATCATCCTGGTTTGACAGCAGATTCCTCTTATAAAAGCAGGAATTTATTCGAATTAGGGTTTGTCTTCATATAAAGAGGGTGGTAAAGGGCCTGTTTGTATATTGAAAATCGATTCCGGGAAGCAAAATATGAGCGCATCAAATGATAGTAAAGTTCAAACTGGCGCTGCAACGATCAGTCTGCCTATCGAGGGTATGACGTGTGCAAGTTGTGTTGGCCGGGTGGAGGCAGCCCTGGCCAGGGTTGAGGGGGTGAGTGACGTGTCGGTTAATCTGGCCACCGAGCGCGCAGATATCCATCTTGCGAATCCGGTTGATCGCATGGCATTGATTCAAGCAGTTGAGAAAGTGGGGTTTGATGTTCCTGCAACCACTATTGAGCTGGCAGTGGAAGGTATGACATGTGCTTCATGTGTGGGGCGTATCGAACGGGCGCTCAAAGCTGTGCCCGGTGTACAGGAAGCAACCGTGAATCTGGCTACGGAACATGCCACAGTGCATGGGGTGGCCGATACTGATGCGCTGATCAATGCCATTGTGAACACGGGTTTTACCGCCAGAGCCATGGATACCACGGCGCAGGCCAGCGATGAAGCGGCAGACAAAAAGGACGCAGAGCGCGCGCTACTTAAGCGGGATCTGATTCTGGCTGGTGCGTTGACATTGCCTGTATTTGTAATTGAGATGGGATCACACCTGATTCCCGTTGTGCATGAGTGGGTGATGGCCACTATCGGCATACAGCAGAGTTGGTATCTGCAGTTTGCATTGACCATGCTGGTGATGATCTTCCCGGGTCGCCGTTTCTATGAAAAAGGTTTTCCAGCGCTGCTGCGGCTGGCACCGGACATGAATTCACTGGTGGCAGTAGGTACGGTTGCTGCATTCGGTTACTCCGTGATTGCTACCTTTGCGCCTGATCTTTTGCCCGCTGGCACGGTAAACGTCTATTACGAAGCAGCAGTCGTCATCGTTACATTGATTTTACTGGGTCGTTTTCTTGAAGCACGCGCCAAGGGACGTACTTCTGAAGCGATCAGGCGACTAGTTGGTTTGCAAGCTAAAGTGGCACATGTGTTGCGGGATGGCAACATTGTTGATATACCGATCGGCGAAGTTGCACTGGATGATAGCGTTGAAGTCCGTCCTGGCGAGCGTATACCGGTGGATGGTGAAGTAGTGGAAGGTCGCAGTTTCGTGGATGAATCCATGATTACTGGCGAGCCTGTTCCTGTCGAAAAAACGGTTGGCAGCGAAGTAGTGGGCGGAACCATCAATCAACGAGGCGCTTTTACATTACGTGCGACTGCCGTGGGCGGACAAACTATGCTGGCGCAGATCATCCGCCTGGTTGAGCGGGCACAGGGTTCCAAACTGCCCATTCAGGCAATGGTGGACAAGGTGACACTGTGGTTTGTACCAGCTGTCATGCTGGCTGCGGTAATTACCTTCCTGATCTGGCTGGTTTTTGGTCCTGCACCGGCACTGACGTTTGCGCTGGTCAATGCGGTGGCAGTACTGATTATTGCTTGCCCTTGTGCGATGGGGCTGGCTACACCGACTTCCATCATGGTTGGCATTGGTCGCGGTGCCGAGATGGGCATTCTGTTTCGCAAAGGTGAAGCGCTGCAATTGCTCAAGGATGCTCGGGTTGTGGCGGTGGACAAGACTGGTACGCTGACCGAAGGCCGGCCTGCACTGACTGATCTGGAAGTTGTGCCCGGCTTTGATCGCAATCAGGTATTAGCACAGGTTGCGGCGGTGGAATCGCGCTCGGAACATCCAATTGCTCGTGCCATCGTCGAAGCAGCGACACAGGAGGGTATTACGTTACCGGCATTGACTGAATTTGAATCCGTCACTGGCAGAGGCGCGTGCGCCACGGTGGAGGGTATCAGCGTAAAAGTGGGTTCTGATCGTTATATGCGTGAACTGGGAATAGATGTTACGGGTTTCGCCAAAACAGCTGAACGTCTGGGGAATGAAGGCAAGACACCGCTTTATGCCGCTGTCGATGGTCAACTGGCCAGCATTGTGGCGGTTGCAGATCCAATCAAATCCAGCACACCTGCAGCGATTGCGGCACTGCATCAATTAGGCCTTAAGGTAGCGATGATCACCGGTGATAACGCACGTACTGCACAGGCAATTGCCAGACAACTGGGTATCGATGACGTAGTGGCCGAAGTGTTGCCTGAAGGAAAGGTCGAGGTGGTGCGTCGTCTGAAAGTCACCTACGGGCGAGTAGCGTTCATCGGTGACGGGATTAACGATGCGCCGGCGCTGGCCGAGGCTGATGTTGGCCTGGCGATTGGTACCGGTACCGATATCGCGATGGAATCGGCTGATGTGGTGCTGATGTCCGGTAATTTGCAAGCTGTACCCAATGCGATTGCGCTATCGAAAGCAACTATTACCAATATCCGCCAGAATCTGTTCTGGGCGTTTGCCTATAATACCGCTCTGATTCCCTTGGCGGCAGGTGCGCTGTATCCCACTCTGGGTTTGTTGTTGTCGCCGATATTTGCGGCAGGTGCCATGGCAATGTCGAGTGTGTTTGTGTTGGGCAACGCACTGCGCTTGCGTCGGTTCCAGCCGCCTCCACTAGTTGTTTCGTAAGATCTCCGGTTGGAAAAATAACCTGTGACTGCTCCACAGCCTCACTCGCATCGTGAGCATGGCAAGGATGGTCATGATGATCGGGATGGCAGCCATGACCATAATCACAAACAGGTCATCACAGCTGGTAACGAGCGCCGCATTCGGTTTGTCTTCTTTTTTACTGCTGGTTATGCGCTGATACAGGCAATCGGCGGCTGGCTGTCCGGATCGCTGGCGCTGATCGCTGATTCAGGTCACATGATCTCGGATGCGGCCGCACTGTTGCTGGCGCTGGTAGCTTATCGCATTGCCAGACGACCGGCTGATGGTACGAGAACTTATGGTTTTCACCGCGTGCGTGTACTGGCAGCTTTGGCCAACGGTGTGACCTTGCTGCTTCTGGTAGCCTGGATCATCCTGGAAGCAATCGGACGGATGCATACACCAACGGAGATTTTGGCTGGGCCCATGTTGATAGTGGCTGTGATTGGCCTGGTTGTAAATCTGGTCGGGGCATGGGTTTTGTGGTCAGGTAACAAGGAAGATGGCAACCTGCGCGGTGCCTTGTTGCACATGATTGGCGATTTGCTTGGGTCAGCAGGGGCGGTTGCAGCGGCTGTTGGCATTATGTTTACTGGCTGGACGATTCTTGACCCGATCCTGTCGGTACTTGTTGCCTTGCTGATCATCCGTTCTGCCTGGGTGCTGGTCAAGGATTCGGTACATGTGCTGCTGCAGGTTGTTCCTCGTGGTATGGATACACGAGTGGTAGAGAACTGCTTGGCACAATTGCCGGAAATTGAGGAAGCCGGGCATTTTCATGCCTGGATTTTGGCGGATGAAACCACTATCGCAACGGTTCATGTCAGTCCTGCTCGTGGTGTTGATCCGCTTTCTCTACCCCCTTTGGTATCGTCCTGGTTGCAGGAACGTTATGCCATTGATCATGTTACTGTACAAATTGATCCACCCGGACAGCTTGATCGTGAGCACCGATAAAATTCCGCTCGATCAGGGCTTTCATGTCATGTTATTGGTAATAAAGAAGCTCGGTTTATTTTCCCGGTAAATTGTTTCCTGATTTTTTGGGAATAATCGCGTAGCACCTACAGCCCCAGCGAACTTTTATCGCGATATTCCACTCTCATGCCGGATATAAGCAATAACCGTGATACAACGGTTTTCCTTCAAGCTGCTTTATTCCATAAGATTAATTTTAGATTGATAATTTTATCCTTGCAGAATAAGTATTTTGTCCGGGATCATGCTTAAAGGATAAAAAAGACGGGTAAAAATATTCTTAATGAATGAATGGACAAGCTTAAGTCAGATCTTTTTATGACGATAACAAAAATATGATATTGCACTGAATCACTACTTATATTTTTGATATCCTGAAAGAAAATAAAATGAAACTTTTTAAGAGCATACCTAACCCGAAAGAAATACGTCAGAAACTGGGATTGAATCAACAGGAATTCTGGAGCAAGGTAGGCGTGACCCAGAGTGGTGGTTCGCGTTATGAAAGTGGCCGGGAAATGCCGAAGGCAGTGAGGGAGTTACTAAGGTTGGTTCATATTGAGCACGTTGATCTGACCAGAATAAAAAGAGATGATCTCCTCATCGCAGCAATGCTGAAGACCCAACACCCTGATCTGTATAAGAATCTTAGAAAATCAGCCAAACAATTGAAGTAAGTTTGATTTTCTTCGAACTGTTTCTGTTCTTAAGCAGTTGTTTTTACCTGTATACCAAGCGCCCTGATTTTGTCAGCGAAGGCTTCCATCCAGTCCGAATCTGCTTTTGAGAGGATGGTAGCTTCCGGCTGCAAGGCAGGGCGCGCCAGGGTGTAAAGCAATACTCCCTGGATTCGGGTTCCTTCCTGTAACAGCGTATGAACGAAGTAGATATAAGCATCGGTTTCTGCTTTGTCAGGATGTACACCATTCAGTTTGAATATACAGGTTTGAAGCCAGATCGGGCAGAGTGAGGCTGCAATTCGCAGATTATCGCGTATACGCTGCAAACTTGCCCGGGTGTTATTGATGCGCAAGCGCCCGGCTTGCGTAACACTGTCCAGCTTGAACCAGACTTCTCCATTGAGCTCAGCCATCCGGCGCAGGCCCTTTTGTACCACAATCCGGTTAATCAAACTGCCGTTAGTGATGAGTACCAGCTTAAGTTTTTCCGGCAGAGGGAAATCAGCTTTTGTCCTGCCAATGATCTCAATGATCTGCTCAAATTCCTGAGCGTTGGTCGGCTCGCCATTGCCAGATAAGGCGATATCTTTGATTACTCTGGCTTCCGGCGGAACGCTCTCTTGCATGAAATTTCCAAATAGCAGTTCATACAGAAAAGTACGCAACTCCTGCTCCAGTTTGATCAAATCAATGGCAGGGGCTGCGCCGCGCTTGAGATTGGGTACCTGGCAGTAAATGCAGCGCCAGTTGCAAGCATTGTTGGGATTGAGATTGATACCGATGGATATTCCACCAGCACGACGAGAAATGACCGGATAGACATAGGTCAAACCGGCGCTGTCACGGCTGTGATTATTCTGGCTTAATCGTCCGGTGGCAGGTGGCAATGTTATAATTCCCAAGATGTTGATTACACGAAAATTCGAGTTTGATGCGGGTCACCGCATCTCCACCCACCGGAGCCAATGCCGCAATCTGCACGGGCACCGCTATGTGCTGGAAGTTACGATTTGGGGGAGCATTATCACTGATGCCGGAGCGCCAGAGCAAGGTATGGTCATGGATTTCTCAGATATCAAACGCATTATTCTGGAAACCCTGGTGGATCAGTGGGATCATGCTTTTCTGGTGTATGCCGGTGATACCCGCGTGCTGGAATTTTTGCAATCAATGGATGATCACAAAACAGTTGTACTGGAAGTACAGCCTACCGCAGAAAATCTTGCACTGATCGCTTTTGACAGCTTGCATCGCACATTCCAGAACAGATATGCGGGCAGATTGGAGCTGGAACATATCCGTTTGTTTGAAACCCCTAACTGTTGGGCTGATGTAAGCAAAGCGGATTTCAGATTTAATTTGGTGGGCGAAGTTCCTGAATCTTAAACGGGAGTTATTTAGGCTTTTCCAGTCTTGTTGCTTGAATATAAAATCAAACTGATGCGTAAATCTTATGTTTGTTGATTCTCATTGTCACCTTGATTTTCCTGATCTGGCCAGTAACCTGGATAGGCTGCTGGCGAATATGCAAGCCAGTCAGGTCACGCATGCTTTATGTGTTGCAGTTAATCTGGAAAATTTTCCGCGCGTGCGCGCACTGGCTGAATCACATCCAAATCTGTTTGCTTCGGTAGGCGTGCATCCCGACTACGAAGATACGGTAGAACCCGAAGTTGAACAGTTGCTGGAACTGGCAAATCACGACAAGGTGGTTGCGCTGGGAGAAACTGGACTGGATTATTTCCGGCTGCAAGGTGATCTTGAATGGCAACGTGAACGGTTTCGGCGGCATATTCGTGCTGCCAGGCAATGCGACAAACCGCTGATTATCCATACCCGCGCAGCGGCTGAGGATACGTTGCGTATCATGAAAGAAGAGGGGGCAGATCAAATCGGTGGTGTGATGCACTGCTTTACTGAATCCTGGGAAATCGCCCAGCGTGCGCTCGATTTGAATTTTTACATCTCGTTCTCCGGGATTGTGACATTCAAGAATGCGGCAATCATTAAAGAGGTGGCAAAGAAAGTGCCAGCCGACAGGATGCTGATCGAGACGGATTCCCCTTACCTTGCGCCCGTTCCTCATCGAGGCGAAACTAATCAACCCGCATTTGTCCGGCATGTTGCCGAGGAAATCGCCCGGTTGCGTGAAACGGATGTTGCTGAAATTGCTGCGGTAACAACCAATAACTTCTTCAACTTGTTCAAGGTGGCCTGAGATGAACAAATCTTTGTGGAATCAATGGAGTATTGCATCAGTCATCACCCTGTTGTGTGCTTTCTGCCTGTATTTGCCTGCTTACGCTGGTGCGGATGAGGACTTGATCTCGGCGGTAGAGAACAATAAAACCCATCGCATTAAAAACTTGCTGGAGGAAGATGCGAACCCGGATGTGCGTGATCTGCATGGTGAAACAGCACTGATGCTGGCTGCCCGCAACAAAAATTCGGAGATGGGTAGGTTACTGCTGGAGGCAGGCGCGAATCCTAATCTGC
Organism: Nitrosomonas eutropha; assembly: GCF_900116685.1. GTDB lineage: Bacteria > Pseudomonadota > Gammaproteobacteria > Burkholderiales > Nitrosomonadaceae > Nitrosomonas > Nitrosomonas eutropha_A. The sequence goes on along the minus strand of NZ_FPBL01000002.1, from coordinate 113,227 downwards.
AAAACAAATATGGTGAAACGGCCACTATGTTGGCGAGCTATTACGGGCAGCTTGATCTGATCAAACAACTTTATGCAAAGGGTGCAAAAATTGATCATGATGGCTGGAATCCGCTGATTTATGCGGCCAGTAAAGGCTATAAGCAGATCGTTGAATTTCTATTGGACTATGGCGCAAGAATTAATGCCACCACGGATAACGGCACGACGGCACTGATGATGGCTGCACGTGGCAATTATTACGATACCGTTGACCTGCTGCTGAAACATGGCGCAGATGTTTCAGTTAGAAACGAGGCTGACGGCACGGCACTGGCCTGGGCCCAGAAACGCGGGCATACCGACATCGTGCAGTTACTGACGCATAACGGTAAGACTGATTAAATTGCTGTTGTCTTCTGCTTAATGGGTGTGCTGATCAGGTATTGAATAAGGAAGCGAATGGATGGCTAACTGCGGGCCATCCGGTGTTTTGCAGTGGATGGGATTGGCTGCTACGCTGCTGACCTGAATTACTGCCAGTACATCAACGCCTCCAACAGGGGCAGGGGCAGTATTAACGATCATTCCACATGCCTGGCCACCAGTATCTGCACTGAACAGGTTATCACCTGCCGCAATCTCCAGGAATGAATCTGAATCCAGATGGGCTCGATACATGCGGCGCTTCACCTTGCCAAGGTATTGCGTGCGGGCAACGATTTCCTGGCCGGGATAACATCCTTTTTTGAAATTGACTCCGCCAATCGCATCCAGATTGATCATTTGCGGGATGAACTGCTCTTGGGTGGCTTTGAAAATTGCCGGGACTCCTTCCTGAATTTCCAGCCAGTCCCAAGTAGCAGCCCCCACGCAACGTGCTTGACTGCTTAGTTGCTTCCATAATGCAGGTGCGTGGGCTGGGGATATCAGAATTTCAAACCGGTTCTCACTGTGACAAATTACCTGCCCGCCCGGAATGGACGTTACAGCCAATGGTGCGATGGAGAGAGCCGTTTCCGACAGCGTATCTTGCAGCAATGTGTGAGCATGCTTGCCGGCAACACCAATACGAATGCAATCATCGGTATGATCCTGAATAACCACCTTCGCCCGCAGTACAAACATTTTTAGTCGTTTAGCAATAACTTCCGTCAACTCTGCCGGGAGCTGCATCAGGTAGCTGTAATCGGAAATGTCCTGCCATAGCAAAAAGCTGCTCAGCAGGCGACCTTTGGGCGTACAGTAGCCGCCATAAGTGGCTTTGCCGGAATCAGTGGTGTGAACATCACAGCTTACCTGCCCCTGCAAGAATTTTTGTGCCTCTTCGCCAGAAAAGCGGATCAGACCGAGGTGGGAAAGGTCAATCAGCACCGATGCCGATTCTGCTTGTGCCAATTCAACATCGGGTTGGCCAAAATGCAACACCCGCTTCTGTTCGATATGGGCATTACGGCCTGTCAGAAATGTAAACCAGTCAGGGTTCATGGAAAGAAAGGGAAAATTACGTTGGGTGATATAAATAATCAATCGGTGAATGCACTGTCAATTCAGCTGCAACCTTCCAGACAGCTGGCGATGTTGCTGAGTCTTGCGCATTGTACGGCAGCCGGTGTGTTCTGGCCATTGGCACTGCCTGTGGTGGTGAAGATTATGATCACCTTGCTGCTGGCAGGCAGTCTCTATTATTACCTGCAGCGCTATGCCCGGCTTGCCTTTCCGCAATCCATCATGACACTGCATTTGACTGGAAGAAATCACTGCAAAATAGAAACTTGCGCAGGAAAGTCCATTAATACCGTCATCGACGCCAGCACCTTTGTCGCCCCCTATATGACTGTACTCTGCTTGAAAATGGAGCAAACGTACCGGTATCGCACAGTGGTCATCTTGCCGGACAGTATCGATGCAGACAGCTTCAGGAGACTGCGTGTCTGGCTAAAATGGAAATGGCGGGATGAAAGTAAGTAGCAGAGGAACTCGATTCGTTCCGAAAAATAGCAGTCAGCAGCAAGGATTTTTCAAGGGTGATTGCCTGCAAAATCCGGTTATTAAAGAACACTTTGACAGATTTTAGAATATAATATTATTATTGCTGATGTTTCTGCCTCGTCAATGTTTTTGAGTCTTACCTGAATTTTATCATCCCAAGTGTAGATTATTACAGTCTGTAATGATAACGACACGCATTTGCAGTCGTGTTATATTACTCACTTTCCCAGTATTTTCTTACAGATCAATCGACTAAGTGTGAGGCTTCATGATCTCAATCAATCGACATCCTTCAGCCTGTTTTTCCATTTTCTTCTTGTTGCTGACTTTAACTTTTGGTATCCGGGCAGATAATGTTATTTCTGTGGTGCCACAAACCTGGCAGATGCTCGATTACCTGGCAACTGATTATGCTGGAGCCGTGGATCAGGGAAAAGTTATCAATGAAACCGAATTTGCTGAGATGCGAGAATTTTCAGCAACGGTACGCACGCAAATTGCTGCACTTCCGGAGCATGCTGATAAAGCCTCTTTGCTGGAACAGGCTGATGGTCTGATGGCCTTAGTAAAGAACAAAGCGGATATTGCTAAAGTTGCTTCACAGGCTCACCAACTGGCGGATACCTTGCTGGCGGCTTATCCTATTCCGACTTCACCTGCTGCAGCGCCCGATCTTGCCCGGGGTGCCACGCTTTATCAAAGTCACTGCGCAAGCTGTCATGGTGCAAAGGGGGGCGGAGATGGTCCGGCTGCAGTCGGACTGGAACCGCCTGTTATTGCCTTTACTGACGTGGAACGTGCCGATCAGCGCAGCCCTCTGTCGCTCTTTCAGACCATTTCTCAGGGAGTGGAGGGTACTTCCATGATCAGCTATGGCGAGCAATTGAGCGAGGCTGATCGCTGGGCACTGGCTTATTACACGGGCACGCTTGCTTATGCAGATGATATTAAAAGAGGGCAGACTCTCTGGCAACAGGATACCGGTACACGTGCTCACATCAGTAATCTTGATGAGCTGTCACGTACCCGTGCCGATCAGATCAGTGCTGTGTTGGGCAGGGAGCAGGCTCATGCCTTGATAGGTTATTTGCGCATGCAGCCTGATGCACTGGAACAGGCACTGACCGGTATCGCGCTTGCTCGCGGGCGGATGGCTGCCAGTGTTAGTGCTTATCAGGCGGGAGATAGTAAGGAAGCGATCCAGCTTGCGCTATCCGCCTATTTGGATGGTATTGAACCCGTGGAGCCGCGCCTCAATGCCGTCAATAGTGCATTGCGTGCTCGTATAGAGCTAAGTATGGGAGTTTTTCGTACCAGTCTTTCCAAGGGGGCTGATATTAACAACATCGTTATTCAGGCAGCCGAAATTGATGAGCTGTTGGCAAGTGCCCAGGATTTCACTGCCAGCGAAAACGATAATGCTACTACTACTTTCCTTGGTGCTTTTACTATTCTGGTTCGTGAGGGGCTGGAAGCGCTGTTGGTAGTTGTTGCCTTGTTGGCCTTCCTGAATAAGGCCGGAAGACAAGAAACAATCCCTTATGTTCACGCCGGATGGATATTCGCGCTGGTAGCAGGGGTGGGGACTTGGGCAGTAGCACACTATCTAGTTGATATTAGTGGTGCTAGCCGTGAACTTACCGAAGGGTTGTCGGCATTATTCGCTGCGCTGATTTTGCTGGCGGTGGGGCTATGGATGCATCAGAAGAGTACCGGAGATCGCTGGCAAGCCTACCTTAAGGAAAAAATGAACAATGCGTTGAGTAAGAGATCTGCTTGGTTTTTATTTGTTCTTGCCTTTGTATCGGTTTATCGTGAGGTATTTGAGACTATTTTGTTTTATGCCGCCCTGTGGCAGGAAGGCCAGGAAATCTGGCTGTTAGGCGGTATTGGTGCTGCCATCCTGGTGTTGGCACTGGTTACCTGGGGGTTGTTGCGAACCAGTCGTCGTTTACCCATTTCTACATTTTTTGCTGCCAGTTCAGCATTGATTGCCGTTCTTGCCGTCGTACTGACTGGGAAAGGAGTTTCTGCTCTACAGGAGGCTGGCTGGGTTGAGGTGTCGTTGGCATCGATTCCGCATATTGATCTGCTTGGCATCTTTCCAACCTGGCAAACTTCCCTGTCGCAACTGGCGGTCATCTTACTGCTGGTAATCGGTTATTTCTACAATAAACGCAAAGCTACGGTAGTCTGAAGTATTTGTTGCGGCAATAGTCTGGATTGATATTCGGAGTAATCGCGCATTCGAACCATAACCGCTTCTTACCGCAAGGATCTTTATTAAAATGGTGATAGAAGAGGCGGTTATTTAAAGTGTCTGCAACCCGGTCCGGATAACAGGCTTCTTCCACCTGATTGGGGAATGACCTGAATCCGGGTGCTGATCCGTTCCTGCAACGCGGCAACATGAGAGATGATCCCAATCAGCTTACCTTCCTGTTGTAAGTTAGCGAGGGTTTCCAACGCGATATCGAGTGCTTCTTCATCCAACGTGCCAAAACCTTCATCCAGAAACAGGGAATCAACCCGGATATTGCGGCTGACCATGCGGGAAAGGCCAAGTGCCAGTGCCAGGCTGATGATGAAGCTTTCCCCTCCAGAGAGGTTCTTGGTAGAACGTATTTCACCGGCCTGGTAGTTATCGATGACATTAAGTTCCAGCGGACGGGTTTCATCACGAATCAAAAGATAACGATCAGACATTTTCTGTAGTTGCCGATTGGCGTGGCGAATCATGACCTCAAAAGTTAGCCCCTGGGCAAAGTTGCGATATTTCTTGCCATCTGCCGAGCCGATCAGCTCGTGCAGCAAATCCCAGTGTGAATATTCCCGTTTTTGCATATCAATTACTTGAAGTTGTTCCTGCTGTTTTTGCTTGATATGTTCGTTATCTTTGAGCTTTTGTTGTATCCCGCCAATTTCCTGCTGTAGCGTTTGCTGGTGAGTCACCAGCTGTATTAGTGCCTGTTCGTGAAAATCATCGGGCTGATCAGTCATGCGTTTTAGCTGCTCACTTTCCAGTGCGGTAGTTTTATCCTGTTGCTTTGTGTCTAGTGCAGTTTTTTCGTCAGTAAGCTGCTGTGCCTGTTGCGCCAGGTACTTGCGCTCCTCTTTTGGCAGGCAGGCGGCTGTGAAAGCGACTTCATCTGCAAATGCTGATTGGTGAAGCCGAGTTGCAAAGGCTTCTTCCAGTACTTTTAATGAGATGGTGCGGGTGGCTATGCTTTTCGTTAAATCTTCCACCCTGTTTTTTAACTTGTTGATTGCCCGCATTTCAGCTTCCAGTTGTTGACGTGCGTTATCCATCTGTTTCTGTGCGATTTCTATTGCCTGGGTGAGCAATAGCTCTTCCTGATCGGGCTGTTTATCAACAAACAACTGAAAGCGCTTTGTGCTCAGGTCAGTAAATTCCTGCCGGAGCTGATCAAATTGCTTCTGCTGCAGCTTGAGCGTTGCTTCGTGCTGCTGAATCTGTGTGGCCTGGTGTTGTTGCTGCACCAGCATGATCTCGATTTCCTGTTTGAGTCCTCTGGTTTTATCCAGGGACTCACGCAGAGTATTAATTTCGTTCCCCAGCATTTCTACTGTCTGCAGGGTGCGGGTTGTTTGAATCAATTTGTCATCTGTTACTTGTAACAATGGGGGCAGTTGTCGTAACAAATCTGGAAGTGCTGCAGCGGGTGATAGGGCAGGGAGCAGAGAGGTGACGCATTGTTGTAGCAGCGCTTCATCTGTCAGAATTTGCTTGTGGTTTTCCTGTTGTCTGCAAATAATCTGTTCGATATCTTTATTTATTTCTGCTTGTTTGATTTTTAGTGCCGAGATACCGTCAATCTGTACTTTGAGTGTGATTCTCGCTTGATTCAGTACGATTATGTTTTCATCCGGCTTTGGAGGGCTTCCTGCTGCATAAGGATGATGTAGTGCGCCACACAACGGACAGGGTTGATCATCCTGTAGCTGTTGTCGCGCTTCTTTAAGACTGCTGATTTTTTGGAGCAGGAGTGCCTGTGTTTCAAGCAGGCCAACTTCTCGTTCAAGGGCGGCTAGAATTATTCCCTGCGTTTTGAGTTGTTCTGTGAGTTGCGTATTTTCGTTTTGCAACTGCTTGAAGCGCTTCTCCAGTTCATTGAAAATTTGCTTCATTCCCTCCAGTGCTTGCATGGCTTCGATCGCCCGGGTTATCTGAACTTTTCGCTCAGATAGCGTGGTGGTTTCCTGTCGCCAGTCTGGCAGGCTTTTGTTTTCCAGTAGTTGCCTGTATTTAGTCTGTTTCTGGTTCAGCAGATCCTGGCTGTGCGCAAGATTCACTTGTGCTCCGTCCGGTTGAGTAACATTAATCTGCAGCAGTAACCCTGCCAGTGTTTCTTGCAGATTGTTGAACTGAGCTTCGCTTTGCTGATACTGATTAATGAGCATAGCGTGTGTGTTTTCTTGCTCCGCGATAGATGTGCTTGCTGCCTTGATCGGTATTTCCTTTTCCTGAAGTTGGATATCCAGTTCTCGCACACTGCGGATCAACGGGATAGCTTTCTGCTGCTTTATCCGTTCAAGTTCAAGTTGTTCAAGTGCAGATTTCAGGGTTTGTTCGGCTTGGCTAACCACTTGCTCTAATTTGGGCAAGGATTCCGTACAGATGGCCAGGTTGCTTCGGTCTGTTTCCTGTTCATTCCGGATTGAGATCAATCTGCTGTATTCACCTGTCAGTTCGAGTGCGCGGTTGGCTGTGTCGAGTTTCTTGCTTGCGGGCACAAATGCTTCTTTCCGGATCTGCCATGCTTGCTGTTGTGTTGCAATCAACTTGAATTCTGCTTTGAGCCGAGCAATATTTTCCAGCCAGACAAGGATTTGTCGTTCACGGAGGATCTGACTGTTTAGCACAATATCCTGCTGGATTTTTTGTGTAAGTTCAGTGCGAAACTGCTGTTCATCAGCCTTTGCTAGCACTTGCATGCCAGTAAATTCGCTTGACAGTCGATCCAGCTCCCGGCGTACGGCTGCCCGAATTTCGTGTACGCGTATTGAGATACGACTGTATATTTCAGTGCCGGTAATCTGTTCCAGGATCGGTGCACGTTCATCTGCTGCCGCCTGCAGAAATGCGGCAAATTCTCCTTGGGCCAGCAACATGGAACGAGTAAAGCGGGGGAAATCCATTCCGGTTATTGCTTCAATCAACTTGTTGATTTCCACAAGCCGAGTTTCCAGAATTTTTCCGGAATGAGCCTCGGCGAGCTCATGCCGGGGATTTTGTAATTCTCCGTCCGGTTTTTTGCGCGCCCGGTGCTGGCTCCAATGACAGCGGAAGCGCCCGGATTGGGTAGCAAAGGTTACTTCAGTGAAACATTCACCCGTCTGTCGCGACATGATTTCATTTTCACTTTTGGTGACTTTATTGAGGCGAGGGGTGCGGCCATACAGTGCCAGGCAGATAGCATCAAGCACAGTTGTTTTACCAGCACCGGTTGGGCCAGTAATTGAAAAAATTCCATCTGATATAAAGGCAGGATGAGTGAAGTCAATTTCCCATTCGCCGATCAGGGAATTCAGATTTTTGAGGCGTACCTGCAATATCTGCATGGGTTATTTTTACTTCTGGATTTTAAATTTTGATGAGAAACATATATTATTTTTTCATTAAAGCTATTAAAAATCATTTATTTATAACATAAAGATTACTTTATAATTTTATTAAAAGAGGCAATTAAAAAGTATTGACAACAAGTATAATATCTGTTATTAAATAATTGTCTTCTGAAAAGGGAGGCAATAAGTCAAAGCAGCTAGAAGAGTTATATTGTCAATATATTTTTCTTAGAGGAGACTAAAATGAAACTCATACTTACCATCGCTACCTTGTTAGTAGCTTCAACTGTCCTGACCGGATGTCTTGATACGGATAAACCCGGTAACTATCCGCCGAGCCTAATGATGGAACGTGATTCAATGCCGGATCAAGTGGATCAAAAAACAGATCAAAGAGCCGATCAGCAAACGGAACAGGCAATCACGAAATAAAAAAAGGAAGATATGATAGAAAAAATGTAACCGCCCTCCCCGGGCGGTTTTTTATTGGGCATCATTTATTTTTATGCCCGAAATTGAGAGTGTGGTTTTTATAAATACCTGTCATACATATTTATTTGTGTCTACAATCTTTCCCGTAATTTTGTTTACATCCAATAATCAATTTTTCTGCTGGCTCCAGTGCGATGGGCTTCCTAAGTTTTTCCAGAATCGGTTTCGGCGAGCTCATGCCGGAGACTCTGTAATTATCCACTAGGTTTTGTGCGTGCCTGATACAGACTTCAGCAGTGTCGGAAATGCCCAGATCGTACTTTAATAATTTAATAAAGCATTTTCCTATTTTCCTTGAACTTCGCTGAGATGGGGCCTATGCACTGTAACAGTGCAAGATAAATGGTATCAAACATAGTTATTTACCAGCATCAATCAAGTCGGTAATTGAAAAAATTTCATCTGGTACAAAGGCGGTATGAGAGTGAAATCAATTTCCTATTCACTGCCTAAGAAGCTCAGATTTTTAAAGCGTGCCGACTCTATTCACGTAGGTCATTTCTGTTCTTCAAATCCATTATTTTGTAAATAAAGCATAGTGTGCTACAATTATTCCTTAATAATCAAGTATTTATATTAGGAAATATAAATATTATTTTGCTGAATAGATGATTAAAAATTTACTGACAACAGGTTTGTATTTGATAACAAGTGTTGTCTTCTGAGATTGAAGCAATGAACCTAAACTGAAAAAGTAGTGACGTTGTCGTAAATTTTTTCTTAGAGGAGATTAAAAATGAAACGTGTACTTACTGTTACAACGCTGTTAATAACTTTAATTACGCTGACTGGATGCCTGATTGACACGGATAGACCTGGTAGTAACCCACCCAGTATGATGATGGAGCGTGATTCAATGCCGGATAAGGTAGATCAAAGAATAGAACAAGCAAACACAAAATAAAGATATAGTAAAGTAAATACAACCGCCCTCCGAGGCGGTTTTTTATTGGGTATTGTTTATTTTTATATCTGAAATGCAGCGCATACCATACCTTTTACTGCCAATTCAATGGTAGTTGCAAGAACATCAAATCCCACTTTCTCAACTGCTTGAATCAATGCCATACGATTAATGATTCGTAAGATGGATATCTGTGCGCTCGGTGACCAGCTTAACAGACACATTACTTATATACCCCCTCAACCCTAGCAACGCAGCTCGCACACGTCTGTCTACCCAAGATCGCCTCCACAAAAGAGATGGAATACTCAGTAACAGAAGTGCTGGGAACTTATATAGGGCTGGGCAGGTATAAGATAAGGTTTAAAAACGTGGAAATGGTGTGATATGGGTAGTAAGGAAATTGAGTTAGGGGAATCAATACAGTATCAGATGCTTCCATGACGACAATGGATTCTGGCTTGAGGTTTTTGATGTTGAGCACGGTGCTGAGAACAGGGATCGTATTGCCAAGGATCTTGAAAGGGTGGCGGAAGATCTCTTAAGAACGCAGGGATTTTACGAATACGCTCTTCATTTTGTTCATTGTGAAGAAGGTATGAGGTTGCGAATTGATGGAATTGATCTTACACCAGAAAATAAAGCCAGGCTGGCCAGGCAATTAAAATTCGCAGCCAGTTCTTTTCTGGATAATTAATTTTTTGGATTAGTATCTACAGCCTGCTTCCATGTTTATCCTTGCGCACCTGTGGACAAAACGGCTCTCCGTTAACCAGCGCAGCTCGCTTTTGGTTTGATATGTTTAGCAGGCTGATTATGCTTTACGTCAGGGCAGCTACTTATCCCCCAAAACCTTGAGTGATTCTGTGGATAACTGCTATAAGGTATTGGTTGTACTGGGAAGATGGGGTGTGGTTAAGAATTGGGCAAAGCTCTTTGCATTCAAGTTAGGTTCGCTGTTCCTCAATGGGGCTGGAAGGCGATGATACTCATGCCAATCAGTGCGACGATGACGCCTGTTACATCCCAGCTTGATGGGCGGATGCCATCCACTGTCCATAGCCAGAGAATGGCTACGTAAATGTATACTCCGCCGTAGGCAGCGTATACGCGGCCGGATGCAGCATCGTGTAAGGTTAGCAACCAGGCAAATGCTGCCAGGCTGATTGCAGCGGGTAACAGTAACCACAGCGATCCATTTTGCTTGAACCAAAGCCACGGCAGGTAGCATCCGATGATTTCAGCCAATGCCGTGACGAGATAAAGCGCGATTGTTTTCAATCTGAGGACTTGGATGAATTGTTAGCTGCTCGAACCCATGAAGTACAGAGCGAGTAAGGGTGCCAAATTGAACAAAATAATTCCGATTTTATAGGCTGCCATGCTGCCATAATAGATTGCATCAAATGTGCTGTCAGAAAGATGAAACCAGCGCCCGTGAATTCCACGCATCCATTTTCGTGCAAATGTAAATACAAAGAACTAAGCCAACAAGATTACATAGTTGACAGTTATCGACCAAAGCAGGAAGTGGCATAGGGAATCTTGACTCACGTTAATCTCCTTTGAGGTGGTACTTCAGTAAGTTATCTATTATTTAAACTCTCTACCTTTCTGAGTAGGTTCAATTATTCTGGGTTCTCTCAATCATATTTTCGACAGCTTCAGTAGTATATTTATCCATTTTATTCTGGCGTGAGTCTGCTTCATAAAATATGGAAACCAGCGCCTTAATCCGCTCTCTGCTAGCGATAGCGCTGGGAGCATCATTGGGAGCCATCCTGCGCTGGGGCCTTGGTATGGCTTTCAACGCACTGTTCCCGGTAATTCCACCAGGAACGTGGCTGGCCAATATGTTCGGTGGCTATCTGATGGGCATAGCGCTTGCTTACTTTAGTCAGCACGCAGATTTGACTCCCGAATGGCGATTATTCATCATCACCGGATTTCTGGGTGGATTGACAACTTTTTCGACATTTTCAGCAGAGGTTACCACACTGATTCAACAGGAACGTATGTTGTGGGCTGGTATGGCGGTATCAGCGCATGTGATTGGCTCATTATTGATGACATTTTTGGGGCTGGCTACCTATAATATTTGCAAGCACCTTTGATACAAGGGAGGCACCATGCAAGGCTATCAATTAACATTTTTTACCCAGCAAGACCGCAAGCACGGACATCAGCCCTTGGGCAATTGGTTGATTGAAGAGGCGCGTAAACTCGGTGTAGGTGGTGCAACTCTGATCGCAGCAACTGAAGGTTTCGGGCATGATCGTAAGTTGCACGCTGCATGTTTCTTTGAGCTGGCTGATCAGCCCATTGAGGTAACGATGGCACTCAGCGAGGCGGACAATAAACGTCTGTTCCAGCGGCTGCGCGATGAGAAAATCAGTGTGTTTTACATCAAGACACCAATTGAATTCGGAATGACCGACGATTTGCAGGGAAATTGAAGATGACTTCAAACGACTGGTTTTATTGGGCATTGCTGTCCGCTGTTTTTGCGGCATTAACCGCTATCTTTGTTAAAGTAGGTGTTCAGGATGTGGATGCTGATTTGGCCACCTTAATCCGGACAGCGATTATCATCGTCGTTCTATCTGTGTTTGTGATCTCCGCCGGTAAATGGGCCAACCCTTTCGGGCTGTCACCCAAAACATGGTTATTTCTTGGCCTATCCGGTTTGGCTACGGGGGCCTCCTGGGTGTGCTACTTCCGGGCACTTAAAATTGGCGATGTTTCCAAGGTTGCCCCTGTGGATAAATTCAGTCTTGTATTGGCGGCTGTATTTGCTTTCACTTTTTTGGAAGAACGTCCATCATCTCAGGAATGGTTTGGAATCGCGATGATTGCAGGGGGCGTGCTTCTCCTTGCGCTTAAGCGATAATACATACAGACAAAAATAGTCGAATATCCAAAAATTACCAATGTCATAGCTCAATAGCCTGACTTTATAACGCTTTGGCGTAGGGTACTACTACATTGTAGTTTCCCCTGAATACCATTAGATCTATCAATCAACAGTATGAATTTCCCGTTTGAGTTGCTTTTGGCTATCTGTTTACGGTTCAAGTTCGATATTTTTATACTATTCTATTGTCATTTATCATCGATTAATCAGATCCATGCTTACGAAAAGTAAGGAAGGTAAAATTCTTGCGATCAGGGGTGTCGCAGAATATCTAAAAATACGGAATGGATGATCTATCATTTTGGCGCTGCTAAAAAGATCCCGGTACTCAAACTTGGTGGAGCGTAGTGCTTTCACCGATTTTGACACCGCATCAAAGCCAGTATATTGCCTGGCTGCTCACGCGCCGAGCAGCCGGAGGCAAGCACGCCAAGCTGTACCGTGAGCTGTTCAATCAGCAGGACGAAGTTGAAGCGCAGCGCAATAACTTGATCAATCGGTTGGAGATTTAGCTCTAGCAACAGGTAGACGCGTAGACGTTGTTCACCATTGAATGGGAGCTTCAGTGATGCTTTTAACTAAGCTGCGAATTGAGTACTACCGTGGAATAAAATCTCTTGAGCTTGATCTAGGGTCGACGACCATCTTGATCGGCGAGAACAACTGTGGCAAGACCACGGTGCTGCATGCCCTGCGCGCATGCCTGCAAACGCTGCGCTCCTCTGGCCGTGCGTCACCCTTTGACGAGTTTGACCTTCATTTCGACAGCCGGGCGGCAGACCCGACGACGGCGCCACCTATTGCCATTACGCTGACCTTTGCGGAATCGACGCCTGGCGAATGGTCGGACGAGGTGGAGCAAAAACTCGGCGGTGATAGCGGCGTGATTGCCTTGATGCCCCCGGATGACCGTAGCCGCGTGCAGTTGCGCGTGAGTGCCGAATATTCCAAGGTCACCCAGGACATCGACATCACCTTCGATTTTCTGGATGCGGCGGGCAAGCCGCTGCCCCCAAAGAACCGCAGCCGTTTGGGCAGCCTGCAGCAATTGCGCCCACTGTTCTACCTATCTGCGTGCGTGATGCAGGCAAGGAGTTCTCTCGCATCTCGCAGTTCTGGTCGCCGTTCGTCAAGAACTCCCAAATTGATGAGACGACCAAGGCCGACATTGAAAAGCAGCTTGAGGCCATCAACGCCCAGATCATTGAGGCCCACGGCACTTTCAAGGTGTGCGCGAGCACTTGGGCAAGGTGCAGGAGCTGGTGGCGCTGGGTGGGCACGATGTGGTCAGTGTCGATGCGGTACCTGCGCAGGTGTTCGACATGCTCAACCGAACCCAGGTCAGCATTGCGTCGGCAACGGGTGCCTGCTTGCCGATTGGCAGGCATGGGGAAGGTACCCAGAGCCTGACGGTGTTGATGCTCTTCGACGCTTTCTAGCCAGAAAGCAGGGAGTGAAAGAGTCCAAACCCATTGTCGCGCTGGAAGAGCCGGAGGCGCATTTGCATCCGAATGCGGTGCGGGCGTTGTGGAAGACGATTGAAGATATTGATGGACAAGAAACTTGTGGCCACGCACTCTGGTGATTTGCTGTCGGAGGTCGATGTCTATTCAATTCGGCGTTTATACAAAAAGGGAAGCGCCGTTCAGGTAGGAGCGCTTCAATCCGGCACTCTCGATGAGCGCCAGTTGCAGAAATTTGATCACTTCGTTCGCGGAACTCGTGGGGAGCTATTTTTCGCCAGAGTCTGGATATTGGTTGAGGGCGAAACTGACGTGATTCTTTTAAGTGGTTCGGCAAGGGTTCTTGGTCTTGATCTTGAGCAATCTGCAATACGTTTGGTTGAGTATGCACAGGTTGGCCTTTCTACATTTATTTCAGCGGCAGATTCGCTTGGAATCGCATGGCATATTTTTTCGATGGTGATGCTGCGGGAATTAAAATTGCGATGATAGTACGCAACGCCGTGAATGGAAGGTCAGAGGTAGAGCACTTGACATTGCTCCCCAATGGAGATCCGGTGGAGCCATACTTATGTCGAAATGGATTCATAGATGTTTATGAGAAGCATGCGAACGATCAGAATCGGCAGCGTTATATCACCGTTGAAAAAGGCAATGAAGCATATCCGGGGCAGCTCTATCAGTGCCTGCCGAATAATGGGAAACCCTCGGCAGCTCACGCAGTTGTCGCAGAGATGAAAACTAAGGGCAGCGCATCTATTCCCAAAGAAATTGCTGATTGCCTGACAACGGTTATTGCGCTTGCAGGAGGTAAGTGATGAATTTTTTAGATCGGCTAAATACCAATCAACGTGCTGCAGCGCAGTGGGACGTTGGGCCTCTGTTCGTTCTTGCGGGGCCGGGATCAGGAAAAACTGCAACGCTGACTGCGCGTGTCGCTCGTTTGGTTGAGCAGGGGCAGGATGAGTCTTTCCGCATTCTTTGTCTGACTTTCACACGAAAGGCTGCTGCAGAAATGCGGGAACGTTTGTTGGCGCTGGTTCCCGATGCGAAAGACCGGGTGTTGCTGACGACATTCCATTCTTTTGCCACCGACATCCTGCGCCAGCATGGAAGTCACTTCGGCCTCAGCCCGGATTTTGAAATTCTGGAGGAGGCTGAGCGTGTTGGCATCGTCAAGTCAGTGCTGGAGGAAAAGGCGGGGGAGTTCACAAAGTTCGTATCGGCAGAAAAGGCACTGACGGCGATTGAGTTCCTGCTCAGGAATGTGACACCTGACGACAAGGTGCCCACCCTGTTGAAAGATGCGGAGGCGGGCCAGCAGCTGCAGACGCTTTTTGTCCGGTACAAAGAGCTTTTGAGGCAGCAGAACTGCTTGGACTACGGTGCCATTCTTTATTTTTGCGAGGAATTGCTGCGCGAGCGACCGCGCGTCAGCAAACAGCTCCGCACGGTGTATCGGTATATCTGCGTCGATGAGTTCCAGGTCACCAATGCTGCGCAGTACCGGATGCTTCGCGCCATCGCGCCCGACAAGGATGCCAATGTCTTCATCGTTGGAGATGATGACCAGGTCATTTATCAATGGAACGGCGCCAGTCCGAGGCGAGTGAAAGAGCTGGAGCAGCACTACGACCTGACCACAATTCAGCTGCCGGAAAACTACCGATGCCCGCCTGAAGTAGTCGACTTGGCAAATGCGCTCATCGTGCATAACGGTGAACGCTCGCCGGACAAGAGGCCTTTGCTTTCCATGAAGGCAGGCACGGGTGCCAACCCCATCGAGCTGCTGTCACTTGACGACGATCAGCAGGAGGCCCGTGGTATCGCCAAGCGGGTGGCCGCACGATTGCAAAGTTGGCGCGCGTCCACCGGACATCGTGATCCTGGCGCGCGCCACCAAGCTCTTGGAGCGGGTGCAGCAGGCGCTGGAAGCGCTGTCGGTTCCAAGTCACGTGCAGCGGCGCAAATCGCAGTTTGAGAGTGCGCCACTGCGATTTGTGGTGGCAGCGCTGAAATTGGCGTTGGTGCGGTCTGATGATGACTTGGCGGCTACGATCACGAAGGCGCTATCCGATTGCGTCGAGCAAGACGCCAGTGGCGAAGACCTGGCTGGATTTTTTGGGCGATCAATGGTGATCAACTGGAGGCGCTGGGTGCGTTGGTTGCGGCTAGCGACGCAGTGCCTCAAGAGCTTCGTCAAGCTGTCGCATCGCTTGTGCAATGGCAGTACGCCCAATTCATCCAGTCGGCTCTGGCCTACTTTGACTCTGTGGAGAAAGCGGGCCAAAACGACGGTAATGAGCAATACGTCGAGTACGCGACGGAGCGGACTGTGTGGCAGGGCATTCTTCGTGAAGTGGGTGGCGAGGACGATGCTTACTTGTTGCCGTTAGGGCAGTTCCTACAAGAGCTTGCACTGGCGAACAAGACGCCAGAGGCACCCTCCAATGCGGTGCGATGCCTGACGGTTCACAGCTCCAAGGGGCTGGAGTTCCAACACGTGTACCTGGTAGGTATGGCCGAGGATCAATTGCCGTCCTTTCAGAGCAAAAAAGCTGGTGATGACAGTCGCGAGATGCAAGAAGAGCGCCGTAACTGCTTTGTTGCCATCACTCGAACCATTGAGACTCTGACAATGAGTTATGGTGAAAAGTACAACGGATGGAGCAAGAGATCTTCGCGTTTTCTTTTTGAGATGGGTTTACTGGAAGTAACTAAATGAAAGATTTTCAGCAACTTCCTAAATTTTTGAGGAGGAATAAATATCAATGAGCAAGTAAAAACTTGAACTTACTTGGATTGGAAAGAAGAAGCAGCCAGGGCTGGGGCCGTGCATCCTGCTGGAAGATCCGGATAAGCCCTGTTGAGGTCAATAAATCGCGGCAGTTTATCGACTTTCTGCGGTTTGAAGTGAGGGGTTGAAGAAGTGATCGCAATACAATTTTGCCTGGATTGATTTTATTAGATGAGTTTGTGGCTGATATTCATTCGGTATTGGTATCCTCTTCCTGGAGGGAGGCGAGAGTTTCCCGATAGGTGTGCCATAGTTCTGTTTGTTGTTCTGATGAAATGGCGTTGGCTGACAGACATTGCTCGAATACTTCGCTGACACTGAGTTCTTCCAGTGTTCCGCTATCGTCGATCTGATCCTGCATCTGGCTGATGATGCGGCTATTCTTGATACGCAGAATTTCAAGCCGTGACCCTTCTATGGCTGATTGCAGGCGTTCCTGTAAATTAGGAATGATTTCATCACCCTCATAAATAATTTCCAGCCAAGCACGAGAATCTTCGGCAGTAAGTGCGGAGATTCTGCTGGCAATATCCTTCCAATTTCCCTTGATGCGTTCAAGCGGTTGAAAAATGGGGATGTTGATCAGTCGGATAGTCGGGCTGGCTACAGGAATTTGCTGATCGAACTCTATCAGGCATACACTTTTTTCCTGATTTGCTTCACCGAAGCCTATCGGCAGGGGAGAGCCACTGTAGCGCATGACGGAGGAGTTGTTTACTCGTTGTGGGACATGCAGGTGACCAAGCGCGAGATAATCAATATCCGGTGGAAAAATTCCAGCTGGGATATGTGCCAGTGATCCGATATACAGTTCCCGTACGCCATCGCCTTCAATGGTCTGCCCACCTGCAACAAAAAGATGTCCCATGGCAATGATTGGGATGGAAGGAGAGAGTGCCGCACGCTGTTGTCTGGCTGCATTGACTACTTCGGCATAATGATCACGTATTCCTTCGATGAGTTTGCGGGATTTGTCTTCCACACTTTCCCCGGCTTCTACAGTACGAATATCCCGGTCTCGTAAATGGGGTACGGCACAAACAATCAGTTCTGTATTACCTTCGGTATCACGGAGAATGAGTACTTCATCGGCAGGATTGCCCGATATACTGCCGATGACATGCACATCTAGTGTTTTCAGTAATTCTCCGGGTGCACTCAGGAAGGAAGGTGAATCGTGATTCCCAGCGATGATAACAACGTGCCGACAAACGGAAGCCGCAACGTGATGCAGAAAACGATAATAAATCTGCTGTGCACGATTACCAGGGGTGCTAGTATCAAAGATATCTCCTGCTACCAGCAACACATCTACTTGCTCCTGCTCGATTGTTTTGAGCAGCCAGCTAAAAAAGGCTTTAAATTCATCATGCCGTTTGCGGTTATATAAAGTTTTACCGATATGCCAATCAGATGTGTGGAGAATTTTCATGGATGTTGAAAGAGGTGTTAGAAACTGGATATGTCAGTTAGATCCATAATTCTATCTTGTGCATGTTTGAAGGGTTGCCTGTATTTATATTGATCTATGTGCAATGCCAGATCTAATCTGGTGAGTCATTCAGACAATTTATTTTTACATAAATATTACAGCTGATTGACGCTTTCCTAGTTAATCGGTATAGTAACCGACTTTTCCGGGGTGTAGCGTAGTCTGGTAGCGCGCCTGGTTTGGGACCAGGATGTCGGGAGTTCAAATCTCTCCACCCCGACCAATTTTCGTATCGTTGATACGGACCAGAGCCCGGTTTGAGTAAAGGTGCCCGTAGCTCAACCGGATAGAGCACCAGCCTTCTAAGCTGGGGGTTACAGGTTCGATTCCTGTCGGGCACGCCAAATTAGATCTGATCTTGTCTTGATCAGATTAGATTGGTTTTAAGATCCATGGTGGCTGTAGCTCAGTTGGTAGAGTCCCGGATTGTGATTCCGGTTGTCGTGGGTTCGAGTCCCATCAGCCACCCCAAAAAATCCTGCTTTTGTTGCCCGCAATTTCAATATTTCCTTACGTTCCGAAAACATCTTCCCACAGTTGAAAGACTGCCCGTCTGGCATTGCTTAAATAATCGTTCGTTACACGAGCAAATTTCTGGGATAGATCCTTTGGCAAGGCAGTACCGGTGGCTTCAGGTATGCCGCTCAGCCGGAGTTGATGTTGTGTGCGCCGGAGTTCACGATAGGCGATAAACGCTGTATTTGCTTTCTCAGAAGATGTCAGCCCAAGTTCCCCAGCAAGCTTGAGTAAAGCGATGTTACCAAGGTTGCCGGTTAATTGTGGATAGCGATGGGCGTAACCCAGAACCAGATATTGCACAATAAATTCTACGTCGATAATGCCACCGTGATCATGCTTGACATCAAATAACGGCGTGGGATTCGGGTGTGCTTCCAGCATTTTTGTACGCATCATCAGAATTTCCCGTTTGAGATTTGCCAGATCACGTGGTTGGCAAAGGATGTTTTTACGTATCTGTTCAAATTTTTCGCCCACTTCATGATCGCCAATAACAAAGCGCGCTCGTGTCAGTGCCTGATGTTCCCACACCCAGGCCTGCTCATGCTGATAGAGGGAAAAAGCCTCAATGGAATTGACCAGCAATCCGCTGGTGCCGTTCGGACGCAATCTTAGATCTGTCTCATAAAGTACGCCGGCGGAGGTGTGGCTGGTTAGCCATAGATTAATGTTCTGAGCAAGTTTAGTATAAATTTCCATGGCATCAGGGTGATTGTCCTGGTAGAGATAGACGATATCGAGATCGGACACGTAACCCAGTTCTTTTCCCCCCAGTTTGCCGTAGCCGATAATGGCAAAAACAGGAGATTTCCGGTGTTTCTTTTTTAATCCCTGCCAGGCGAGTTGCAAAACATTATCAAGAATAAGATCAGCAAGTGCGGTTAAATGGTCGCTGAGTGTTTCCAGCAACAAATTTCCTTCGAGATCAACAGCCAGCAAACGAAACACCTGCGCATGCTGGAAATGTCGCAGTACATCCATTTGCCATTCTATTATCTGTGCCTTGGGTATATTGGCATGATGCAGCTGATGGATAAGTTCTGTTTTAAGCGCTGGCCAGTCTGGCAGGGTGTGCAGGCCAGATGGGGCGAGTAATTCATCCAGCAGAATCGGATGGCTGCCAAGATAATCGCTGGCCCATTGGCTGATGCTGACCAATTTGGCTACTCGTGGCAGGGTTTGTGGATACTCCTGCAATAAAGCAAGGTAGGCTGAATATTGTCCGATTTTTTCGAGTAATTGCAGCATACGTTCCAGCGTAATTTCCACAGGAGGAAATCGAGTTACCACTTCCATTAATGTAGGCATTAATTCCAGGATGCGTTCCTGATTAGGGTGGCTTAGCTGTCGGAAAGTGGTGCCATCGTAAAATTGCTGAACACGTGCAGTAATTTTGTCAGGATCAATATATCCCAGTGTTTTCAGTTGATTACTGAAGGCTTTAACTATTTCATTGTCGTTGGTTTGCTCGGGTCTGATCCGGGCGAATGTGCCAAGCTTTATAGCTTTGCGGCGGACTGCAAAAATTTGTTCAAAATGACGGGTAACATTCTGGCGATGCAGATCAAGGTGTTTGAGAAAACCGCTATAGTCGGTAAATCCCATACTTTTTGCAACCAGTATCTGATCATCCGAATGTTGTGGCAGATTTTGAGTTTGCTGGTCATCCAGATATTGCAGGCGGTGTTCGAGCTTGCGCAGAAAGTAATAGGCTTCAATCAGCTCCTCTACTGTCTGTTCAGGGAGAGGCTGTTTCTGCTTTAATCGCTGCAAAACGCCAAGTGTAGGGCGAATACACAGATCGGCATCCCGTCCTCCCCGGATTAACTGGAATACCTGGGTAATAAATTCAATTTCACGAATACCGCCGGGGCCCAGCTTGATATTATCGTGCAGCTCGCGTCGATCTACTTCTTTGCGCAGTTGTGTATGCAGGCTGCGCATCGCCTCATAGGCCTCAAAATCCAGGTATTTGCGAAATACAAAAGGGCGCACGATCAGTTCCATCAACGCTGCTTCAGCGATTGATGAGCCGGTGATTACGCGACTTTTGATCCAGGCGTGGCGCTCCCATTCGCGGCCCTGTGTGACAAAATAGTCTTCAAGCATGGGTAGGCTGATAGCGAGCGGGCTGTTTTCACCATACGGACGCAGCCGCATATCGACACGAAATACATAACCGTCCACGGTATAATCATTCAGGCTGGCAATCAGCTTTCGTCCGAGTCTGACAAAAAATTCATGATTGGTAATGGATTTTCTGCCATCTGTTTCGCCATCTTCGGGATAGATAAAAACCAAATCCACATCAGAGGATACATTGAGTTCGCCCCCACCCAGTTTTCCCATGGCGACAATCAGCAATTGTTGCTCTGTACCGGTTTTTTCTCCTGTTGGTTTACCAAAGTGTCCGGGTTGTGCCATTGCTGCATGGAGAAATTCGAGTGAAAACTGGATTGTTACATCAGCTAGAGCCGTCATGGTTGCCATGACTTCGCTCAGATCAGCCAGCCCGGCCAGATCGCGTGTAGCCAATCGGAGAATGACGCGCTTGCGCAGTTGACGCAATAAACGGTGTAAATCTGCCTCATCTATTAGGCGTGCTGTGGAATCTTGCAGAAAACCAAGCATTTCTTCCCGTGTAAAGGAGCTGTGTAATTGCTCCAGAAGTTCTTGTTGAAGCTCGGATTCATTTTCCAGTATTCGTTTCAAGTATCGGCTATAAGGCAGAATACTGCTGACAATGGAAGCTGCACGGGATGTACTGACCGGTGTCGTCATATAAGATAGTGGTTACGCGACAAGTTATTACTGCTGATTTTGTTGCTTCGATGTATTACGGATTTGTTGATCGCTTCGCATAAAATGCTTTGTTTTTACTGTAGTGCATGATTTTACGGAAATGATATCCCGTTGAAGGGTGTAAAGACTGTTATTTCTTAAATGGAAACTAAATTTCAGGTAACGGATGAAATATTCCGGGAATCAGCTTTTTCTTTGTATTGAGTCGGTTTATGTCGCGTTACTTCTTGCATTATTGTGTGATCTGCTTGGGCTGGGCGAGCAGATGTCTTCTGACCGGCGTAATATTTCTTTGCCTGGTGCTGCTCGCGTTACGTTACTGGATTTTGCCAGATATTGACAATTACCGTTCTGATATTGCTGCAGCAATCACCCGTGTTGCCGGGCAACCAGTGCAAATTGATGTTATCCAGGCCAACTGGGATGGATTGCGTCCACATTTGTTGATGCAAGGCGTTAGTGTGCACAATCAGCAAGGCCATCCGGTATTAATTTTTCCAGAAATTGAAGGCACAGTTTCATGGCGATCAATGCTGCGTGGCGAACTTAATTTTCACGAAATTGTAATTGATCGACCTGCTTTGGTAACGCGCCGGGATGCGGAGGGCTTGTTACATATTGCAGGCATCACCTTGGGTGGGGATCGGCAGGAAAGTGGATTCTTTGACTGGCTGCTACGCCAGCAGCGCCTGGTGGTTAAGCAGGCGATTATCTACTGGCAGGATGATTTGCGATTTGGCGCTGTACATTATTTTGAATCTGTCAATCTGCTTCTGCGGAACAGGCAAGGAGGCAAGCGTCATCAATTCGGGTTACGGGCACAATCATCTGGCCCACTGTTTTCCAAGGTGGATATTCGTGGAGATCTGATTGGTGATTCTGTGCAGGCGCTATCAGCGTGGCAAGGGCGTCTGTTCGTCCAGTTGCAGGATTTTGATCTGGGGAACTGGCAAGAATGGATGACATTGCCAGCTGATCTGACGTTTAAACATGGGCAAGGCAGTGTGCGTACCTGGATGGATATTAGTGCTGGTAATCTCTCCCACTGGGTGGCTGATATCAATCTGCGAGAAACAGCTATTCGTTTTGTGCAACATTTACCTCTGTTGGAAATAGATCATTTGTATGGTCGTAGCGGGTGGAGTAAAACAGAAGATGCACAGGGTACAGATGAACAGTGGTTTGTACGTGATTTAAGTGTTGAGTTGAAGGGTTTGCCCCTTGTTGAACCAGTTGCAGCGTTATGGCATGTGCGCAATCACAAAGACAGTGATCTGCCGGAATACAGATTGCAGGTAGAAAAGTTCGACTTGAATGTACTGACCAGACTTGCCACCAGCCTGCCACCAGAAAACACGTTATATAAATTCTTATCTGAAGTATCCCCTCGCGGCATAGTAAAACATGTAAATCTCGAATGGCAGGGCAATTGGTCCGAAAAATCATCCTTCAAAGCAAATGCCGCCTTCAGTGATCTTGCTGTGCAGTCACTTGATAAATACCCTGCATTCAGCGGTGCCAGCGGGATCATCAACATGACAGAAACAGGCGGCTCCCTGTTTCTGTCTTCGAAGAATATGGAACTTCGTAAGACGCAGCAACCAGAAGAAAAATTACGATTGGATGCTTTGAATGGGCGAGTAGATTGGGAAACTGTGCACGGTCA
Organism: Nitrosomonas eutropha; assembly: GCF_900116685.1. GTDB lineage: Bacteria > Pseudomonadota > Gammaproteobacteria > Burkholderiales > Nitrosomonadaceae > Nitrosomonas > Nitrosomonas eutropha_A. The sequence continues at coordinate 90,619 of NZ_FPBL01000002.1, read as the reverse complement.
TGAAACAGCTCGGCTGAAATTCAACGATATTATTTTCACGAGCGGTGCAGGGAATGGGGCACTTCAGGGGAGCTATGCTTTTAATGGTAATTTACCCGGGCAGATAGATTTGACCGGATATTTGTCACAAGCCGACATACCTCTTTTTGGTCAATATATCGCCTGGATGACCGATGAAACTGTGGTGAGCGAGATCAGCAAAGCTGTCATCTCAGGGCGGCTGCATGATGCAAGGCTTCATATCAAGGGTACATTAAATAGCCAATCAGCTGATAAAAAGAACAGGTTATCCATTCGTGCAGAAACGGATATTGGCAATGCTACTATCAAACTCCCCGGTGACTGGCCGGAAATTTCCGGCATGGCAGGATATGTCTCGCTACAGGATGGCGTTCTGGATATGTCACTTTCTTCTGCCGATATTGCTGGTATCAAGTTGCAAAAATTCACACTGCAATCCGGTGATCTGTATGCAGAACAACCAAAAATCAGGATAAGAGGTCTGGCGGAGGGTGAAAGTGGTGAAATAGCTACTTTGTTGCGCAAGGCAGATGTAGATCAACATGTTGGCGAGTTATTAAATCAGGCTGTATTTTCCGGAAAAGGACGATTGCAGGCAGATGTTTCTTTGTCAGTTGCCCGGAAAAAATTTTCTATTGCCAGGATGCAGGGGCGCTACCAATTTATGGATAACCGGATCAATTTTGACCGCTATATTCCTGATTTTTATCAGGTTAATGGATCATTGGTTTTTACTGATACCAGCATGGTACTGGAGGGGATTCGTGCCAAAGTACTGGGTGGGCCAGTCGAGATATCCTCTGTCTCTACTCCTGAAGGAGGTATGCATATTACTGCAAGCGGACGAGCTGATTTTGATCGCTTTCAGTCGGACAGAATCGCAACTGAACCCGTGAATTTGTCACAGTTGTGGACACAATTTATGCGAGGTAGTACCGATTGGCAGTTTGGAATGGATATCGAGCATAATAAAGCCAGCATCGTGATCGAATCTTCCCTGAAGGGTGTGGAACTTACGTTGCCGGCTCCTCTGTCTAAAACAGCGGAGAAGGTTGTTCCGTTGAGTCTGGAAAAATATTTTACCTGGCCGCATGACGATCATACCCGTTTGCGCTACGGGGATATTGTTACTGCGGAATTTCAGCGTGTTCATGAGGCTGTGCATCATTACCATCCGGTACGCGGCATCATCCACTTTGGTGGAAGAGGAGTGCTGCCACAGGATCAGATTACCCGGATTGAAGGTGCTGTTTCCAGATTGGAATGGGATCAGTGGCGGGAATTGTTCCGAAGACATGCAGAAGCGGATGTTTCGATCGACCGTACCGCACGTGGATTGGATAATATTCTGACCGGGCCGGTGCAGTTTGATTTGCGAATTGGGCAGCTTGAGTTTCTATCCAGCTATTTCAATGATGCCCACCTTGTCATCGACAGACAGAGTGATGTCTGGAAAATGCAGGTTTCCAGCCGTGAAGTCGCCGGTAAAATAGACTGGCATGCAACATCCCCACAGAAAGTGGCGGCGCGCCTGAGCAGATTAATTATGCCGAAGGACGCACCTGAGTCCGCATTGTTACAGCACAATCTTGATGCCCCTGGAGATTGGCCAGCTGTGGATATTGAGGCCGATGAACTGATCGTGGATAGTGCGTTGCTGGGTCAGATGAAATTGAGTGCTGTACAAAAGCAGAATGGCTGGCAGGTGGAGAATTTGGATATTAGACATCCAGATAGTACATTGCAGGCCAGTGGATTGTGGGAAAATCACAGGCCACCTTACCGGGTGTTTAGCCATATTCAGTTGCAATCAGGCAATATCGGGAAATTTCTTAAGCGCCATGGCTATCCAGGCCGTGTCGCTCGTGGGGAAGGGGCGATGACAGGTAATCTGGAATGGGCAGGTAAGCCGTTCTCAATCGATTTTCCAACGCTATCTGGTAATCTGCAGTTGGATGCCCGGTATGGGCAATTCACAGAATTGAAGCCTGGTATCGGCAGATTATTGGGGGTTTTTGACCTGAAATCTTTACCTCGCCGATTGACGTTGGATTTTTATGATGTATTTGGTAAAGGATTTGGCTTTGATGAACTTGGCGGTCATGTTGCTATCCGGAGCGGCATTGCTGCGACTGATGGTTTATATATTATGGGGAGTTCGGCCGAACTTGTCGTGAGCGGGGAATGGAATCTGGTAAATGAGACTCAGGCCTTAAATTTGAAAGTATTTCCCTCATTTGGATTAGTAACACCCATTGCTGGAATTGCTGCCATGATCGCTTCGGGAACGCTGCAAGATCCTTTTGGCCGGGTGCTGCTTAATGAATATGCCATAACCGGGAGCTGGAGTGATCCGGTTGTAATCAGGCTGGATGAGGAAGAGAATCAGGTTAGACAGCCGAGAATTGAACAGCCATAAGTCATGATGTAATTTTTAATATGAAACAAGGTACGATTATTCGGGTTTAAGCAGGTCAGGTACAATAACAATTGTGAAAAGACCTGATATTTACGCTCTCGTCATTAAATTAGAAATATAAATCCGGGGCAAAATAAACTTGAAGAGAAAGGAAAGCTGAACATAGGCAGCTTGACAATATTGATTGAATACAAGAGAGGGAAGAACTATGTCGACTAGTATAAATGTTGAACCGACTACTTTTCCCAGTTCAGGTGCTGATTCTAAAGTGCGGGTGGCAGCCGTACAGATGGCCTCTGGTCCCAGTGTAACAGCCAATCTTGAGGAAGCTTTTCGTCTGATTGAAGAGGCCGCTACAAAGGGAGCGCAACTGGTGGTATTACCGGAATATTTCTGTATCATGGGGATGAAGGATACCGACAAGTTGGCGGTGCGTGAAAATCCTGGAGAAGGGGAAGTCCAGAATTTTCTGAGCGCAACTGCCAAACGATTTGGTATCTGGCTGGCAGGAGGGTCAGTACCTTTAGTTTCACCTTTTTCCAATAAGGTGTACAACAGCTGTCTGGTATACGATGAACATGGTCAGCAGGTGGCGCGATACGATAAAATTCACCTGTTCGGATTGTCACTGGGTAACGAGAATTTCGCTGAGGAAAGAACGATTGACGCAGGTAATCGGGTGGTTGCAATTGACTCGCCCTTTGGCCGTATGGGGTTGTCCATTTGCTACGATCTGCGTTTTCCTGAGCTATACCGCATGATGGGCAAAGTGGATATCATTTTGGCGCCTGCTGCGTTTACCGCCATTACCGGAAAAGCTCACTGGGAGACACTTATTCGAGCCCGTGCGATTGAGAATCAGGCTTATCTGATTGCGCCAGCGCAGGGAGGATTCCATGTGAACGGGCGTGAAACCAACGGTGACAGTATGATTGTTGATCCATGGGGAGTAATTATTGATCGTCTTCCGCGTGGGGCCGGAGTAGTGTTCGCAGAAATAGATCGCGTATATCAGTCAAGCGTTCGAGCGAGCCTGCCTGCACTGGAACATCGGTGTCTGCTTGCCTGCTGAGAAAATATAGATCTGGTCTGACTCTGTACGTTACTCTAATTTTTCTACAGGCTGCCTTCATTGCATGCCTTGTAGCAGCGGTTTATTTGTTTACCCGCTTTACTAAAGAGAATTTATTTCTGGAATGATGGATTCATTTGCGATAGCTGATCAGTACTTGCTGGCCCCGTATGAGTTGAATACAATCAGGTTGCAGGATGTATTTGGCCATATTCTTTCCCATCGAGTTGATTATGCTGACATTTATTTTCAGTATAGCCGGTCGGAGGGCTGGGTGCTGGAAGAGGGCATCGTCAAATCAGGCAGCTTTAGCATCGACCAGGGAGTCGGGGTGCGAGCAATCAGTGGTGAGAAAACTGCTTTTGCCTATTCGGACGACATCAGCAGTCAGGCTCTGATTTCCGCAGCTCGTGCCACACGCGCGATTGCTGCCCAAGGCAGTGAGAAGCAGGCACGTATAATGGGTTTGTCAGGAAATATTACTCGACAGGCATTGTATTATCCGTCACTGGATCCCATCGCGCTTTGTCAGGATGCTGACAAGATCAGGTTACTCGAGCGGCTGGAAGAATTTGCGCGCGCACTGGATAAACGGGTTATTCAGGTCATGGCATCGTTGGCAGGAGAGTACGAAGTAATTATGGTTGCACGCAGCGATGGTTTGCTCGCTGCTGATGTACGGCCTCTGGTGAGGGTATCCTTGCAGGTTATAGTTGAAGAAAGCGGTCAGCGGGAGCAGGGTGTTGCTGGGGGTGGCGGACGTTTTGACTATGGTTATTTTACTGATGCAGTGTTGCAGGATTATGCGCACAAGGCTGTTCATCAGGCGATAACAAATCTGGTTTCGAAACCAGCTCCAGCAGGAAGTATGACGGTTGTGCTGGGTAATGGGTGGCCGGGTATTTTGCTGCATGAAGCAATTGGCCATGGTCTTGAGGCAGATTTTAACCGCAAGGGAAGTTCAGCTTTCTCTGGGCGTATCGGGGAACGAGTTGCTGCGCCGGGAGTGACGGTGGTCGATGATGGCACGATACGTGATCGTCGCGGGTCACTGAATATCGATGATGAAGGTAATCCGACACAATGCACTGTATTAATTGAAGATGGTATGCTTAAAGGTTACCTTCAGGATAATTTAAATGCCCGGTTGATGAATCAACCTGTTACTGGTAATGGCCGGCGTGAATCATTTGCTCATATCCCTATGCCGCGCATGACTAACACCTGCATGCTGAATGGAGACAAAGATCCGGAAGAGATCATTGCTTCTGTCAAACATGGTTTGTACGCCGCTAATTTTGGAGGCGGACAGGTTGATATCACCAGTGGCAAGTTTGTATTTTCTGCTGCAGAAGCCTACATGATTGAAAATGGTAAAATTACCTATCCGGTGAAAGGGGCTACTCTAATTGGTAACGGCCCCGATGTACTGACTCGCGTTTCCATGATTGGTAATGATATGGCTCTGGACCCCGGAGTCGGCTCGTGTGGTAAGGAGGGGCAAAGTGTTCCGGTCGGTGTTGGGCAGCCAACTTTGCGGGTGGATGGCTTAACGGTTGGGGGGACAAGCGGATAGTTGTGCGTGCTGGTATTATCTGCGTGTTTTACTGGAGATATTTACGAGAAGTAAATATATAATCCAAGTAGTATGGTTTGGATATTGTTTATCTCACGTCTTGCGTATTTTGCAGCCAACAAGGAAAATCTGGAAAGCTTGTTATCTCTGATCGATAAGGGCAGCGGCGTTTTTTTTCTGTATTACTGTTTAATTTCGAGCCCTGAGTGCGGGTCATACAATAGTGCTTTATTGCTTTGTAATCGGCAAACGGTATAAAGAGAGTATTGGCATTGGTTTTAATTACAAGATGAAAAAAATTATTTTAAATCTGGGAATTTCCTGGTATGAGTACTGAATTGACAGGTGCTGAAATCACAATACGCTGTCTGCAGGAGGAAGGGGTAAGTCATATTTTTGGTTATCCTGGTGGTGCCGTGTTGTTCCTGTACGATGAATTGTTCAAGCAAGATAAAATCAAGCATGTTCTGGTTCGCCATGAGCAGGCTGCGCTTCACGCAGCAGATGGCTATGCACGTTCCAGCAATAAAGTAGGCGTGGCTTTGGTTACATCTGGCCCAGGCGTTACGAATGCTGTAACGGGCATTGCTACCGCCTTTATGGATTCGATTCCAATGGTGATTATCAGCGGGCAGGTACCAACGGCTGCCATTGGCCAGGATGCGTTCCAGGAAGTGGACACAGTGGGGATTACGCGCCCCTGTGTTAAACATAACTTTCTGGTGAAAGACGTGGCAGAGCTGGCCACCACGATCAAAAAAGCTTTTTATATTGCATCAACAGGACGTCCTGGGCCCGTTTTAGTGGATATACCCAAGGATGTTACGCAGCAAAAAGCCGAATTTAATTATCCTGCCAGTATTTCACTGCGCTCCTACACTCCAGTAGTTACCGGAGATGTTCAGCAGATTAAAAAAGCCATCCAGATGATTCTGGAAGCAAAACGCCCCATGGTCTATTTTGGGGGGGGGGTGATTCTGGATAATGCGGCAACAGAATTAACGGAATTCGTACGGACGCTGAATTTTCCATGCACCGGTACACTCATGGGGTTAGGTGGTTACCCATCAACTGATCAGCAGTTTGTCGGAATGCTGGGTATGCATGGTACCTACGAGGCAAACATGGCTATGCAATATTGCGATGTGCTGATCGCAGTAGGCGCCCGCTTTGATGATCGGGTTATCGGGAATCCCAAACATTTCTGTAATGAAGAAAGGAAAATTATCCATATTGATATCGACCCATCATCAATTTCCAAACGTGTCAAAGTGGATGTTCCTATTGTGGGCGGTGTATCGGCAGTATTAAAAGAGCTGAACATGTTGCTCAAGGCTGGCAGGGAAACAACAGATGCTAATGCGCTGCTTAAATGGTGGGAACAGATTGAGCTGTGGCGTGCACGAGATTGTCTGAAATATGATCGGGCAGCTAATATCATTAAACCCCAGATGGTGGTTGAAAAGTTGTATGAAATAACCGGTGGGGATGCCTTTATTACATCCGATGTTGGGCAGCATCAAATGTGGGCAGCACAGTTTTATAAATTTGATAAGCCACGCCGCTGGATCAATTCAGGAGGTCTGGGTACGATGGGATTCGGCTTGCCTGCTGCAATGGGTGTGCAAATGGCCAACCCAGGAAGCAGGGTGGCCTGTATTACCGGGGAGGCAAGTATTCAGATGTGTATACAAGAATTATCTACTTGTAAACAATATCACCTGCCCATCAAAATCATCAATCTTAATAATCGCTACATGGGAATGGTGCGGCAGTGGCAGGAGTTTTTCCACGGCAACCGCTATGCTGAATCCTATGTGGATGCGTTACCTGATTTTGTTAAGCTGGCTGAAAGTTATGGGCATGTCGGCATGCGAATTGATAAACCGGAAGACATTGAAGGTACGCTCAAAGAAGCCTTCAAGCTGGATGAGCAGCTTGTATTCATAGATTTTATTACAGACCAGACCGAGAATGTTTTTCCTATGGTGCCCGGTGGCAAAGGTCTATCCGAAATGATTCTGGTATAACAGTATGCGACATATTATTTCTTTGTTAATGGAAAATGAGGCTGGCGCACTATCGCGAGTAGCCGGCTTGTTTTCTGCCCGTGGTTACAATATTGAATCCCTGTCTGTTGCTCCTACTGAAGATCCGACATTATCTCGTATGACGCTGGTCACGAATGGCCCTGAAGAAATTGTCGAACAGATTACCAAGCAGCTCAACAAATTGATAGAAGTTGTCAAGCTGATTGATTTGAGCGATGAGGGTTATGTTGAGCGAGAACTCATGCTGGTAAAGGTAAGGGCGGTAGATAAGGATCGTGAGGAGATGAAGCGACTTGTTGATATATTTCGGGGCAATATCATTGATGTTACAAATAAAATCTACACCATAGAACTTACGGGTACCAGAGCAAAACTGGATGGTTTCTTGCAGGCAATAGATCGCAATCTGATTCTGGAAATAGCCAGAACAGGTGTGTCAGGTCTCGGCCGCGGAGAACGGATTTTAAAGCTATAAATTTTTACCGGAATCTGTCGGTAGATTCTGATTTCATCAATAGCTCATCTGCTGATGTGGCTGCATAAACACTCAGGAAGGAAAATAATGAAAGTCTATTACGATAAAGATGCGGATCTGTCCCTCATCAAGAAAAAGAAAATTGCCATTATCGGTTATGGTTCACAAGGACATGCGCACGCTAACAATCTGAATGATTCGGGAGTCGAGGTTGTCATTGGTCTGCGTAAGGATGGAGCATCGTGGGATAAAGCAAAAAAGGCTGGTTTGACTGTGAAGGAAGTTAGTGAGGCGGTCAAGGATGCCGATGTTGTCATGCTGTTGTTACCGGATGAGCAGATGGCATCGATCTATCAGACTGAAGTTGAGCCGGCACTGAAGAAAAACGCCACACTGGCTTTTGCACATGGTTTCAACATTCATTACGGACAGATCATCCCTCGTGAAGATTTGGATATCATCATGATTGCGCCTAAGGGGCCTGGCCATCTGGTGCGTTCCACTTATACTCAAGGAGGAGGGGTCCCATCTCTCATCGCTGTTCATCAGGATAAGTCTGGTAAGGCGCGTGATCTGGCACTTTCTTATGCTGCCGCAAATGGTGGTACTCGTGGCGGTGTCATTGAAACTACTTTCAAGGAAGAAACGGAAACCGATTTGTTTGGTGAGCAGGTGGTGTTGTGCGGTGGATTAACATCACTGATTCAGGCAGGATTTGAAACCCTGGTAGAAGCCGGTTACGCACCGGAAATGGCCTATTTTGAATGCCTGCATGAAGTCAAGCTGATAGTAGATCTGATCTATGAAGGCGGTATCGCCAACATGCGTTATTCCGTATCAAATAATGCAGAATACGGTGATGTATCCAGAGGCCCTCGTATTATTACTGAAGCAACCCGCAATGAAATGCGCAAGATTCTGCGCGAAATTCAGACGGGTGAATATGCTCGTGAATTTATTCTGGAGCACCGTGCTGGTGCACCTGTACTTAAATCGAGTCGCCGTCTTGCTTCCGAACATTCGATTGAAACAGTCGGCTCCAGATTGCGTGACATGATGCCGTGGATAAAGAAAAACAAACTGGTTGATCAAGCGAAGAACTGAGTATATGCCGACTTCTTACTACCCACATCCGATTATTGCGCGCGAAGGTTGGCCTTTCATCGCTGGAGCATTTGCCATTGCATTATTAGTACAATTTTTTGCGGGTTGGCTATGGGCACTGCCATTGTGGCTGATTGCCCTGTTCATTTTACAGTTCTTTCGTGATCCCCCGCGGGTTATACCCGCACTTGCCGGAGCAGTGCTGGCCCCGGCGGATGGAAGAATTGTTGCGGTGGATAAAGTTCAAGATCCTTATCTTTCGCGTGAAGCACTGAAAATCAGTGTTTTCATGAATGTTTTTAATGTGCATTCAAATCGCAGTCCGGTAGATGGTGAAATACGTGATCAATGGTATTTTCCCGGAAAATTTCTGAATGCAAGTTTACCTAAGGCCTCTTTGGAAAATGAGCGTAATGCCTTGTGGATTAGAACCAAAGAGGGGCGGGATGTAACTTGCGTGCAGATAGCTGGCCTGATTGCAAAACGAATTGTTTGTCATGTACACCCCGGAGGGCATCTTGCTCGTGGACAGCGTTTTGGCTTTATTCGCTTTGGTTCGCGTGTTGATGTTTATCTTCCATTAGGAACGAAAGTCAATGTTGGAATTGGCGATAAGGTTCAAGCTACCCAAACAGTACTGGCTGAATTTCACTGATTATTTCCGACTGATATCCATATCTATTTATGCAGGAATCTGATTCGGAACAACTGCCTGTTGCAAACATCCGGTGGAGAAGGCGGGGTATTTACCTGTTGCCTAATCTCTTCACAACGGCAGCGTTGTTTTCCGGTTTTTATGCGATTGTGCAGGCAATGAATGGCCATTATGAACATTCTGCTATAGCTGTATTTGTGGCCATGGTGTTTGATGGACTAGATGGTCGGGTGGCACGCCTGACGCATACACAAAGTGAATTTGGTGCGGAGTACGATAGTTTGTCTGATATGGTTTCGTTTGGTGCTGCTCCTGCATTGATTGTGTATGAATGGGCTCTGAAAGACATGGGAAAGCTGGGCTGGATTGCTGCTTTTATCTATTGTGCCTGTGCAGCGTTGCGTCTCGCCCGGTTTAATGTATCAATCGAAATTGTAGATAAGAAATTCTTTCAGGGATTACCAAGCCCGGCCGCTGCTGCATTGATTGCCGGTATGATGTGGGTAGCACTGGGCTTTCAGGTCGCTGCAGATGATATCAAATGGTTAGCTTGGGCCATGACTCTATTTGCAGGATTGACCATGGTAACCAATATTCCTTACTACAGTGGTAAAGAAATTAATCTGCACAGAAAAGTTTCATTTTTCGTAGTATTGCTGCTTCTCCTGTTCTTCTTCGTCTTGATTCCAAGTCATCCGCCGCTTGTATTGTTTGGATTGTTCCTGACTTATGCATTATCTGGATATGGCATGAAGCTCTGGCGGCTATACAAAAACAGGAGACGCAGCGAATTACGTAAGGATACCTAAGTAGCCGGCCTTGTTTTAGATATGATCGACATTTGTACAATCTACCATCCAGATCAGTCTTTTCTGTGTGCGAATGAAGCAGCTTAGCCAACTTGAGAGTTGGTAAATTATGTGTGTAAGTTCCCGGATTATTCTCGTGTTCCTGACTGTTGTTTTTCTGCTAAAGCTAATATATTTTTGATTCTTGCATCAACCTTCACTACTCTTTTCTTATTGTTCAAAATAATCTGGTAGCAACGTTCGAGAGCTTGTTTTCAAGCCTGGTTCAGATAAATTAACTGGATTCCAGTGTTTTTAATATGAGCTATTCTTCTTCTGAAAATTTATACATATGGTTATTAGACAATAAGATGCTGAATTGTTGAGATAATTGATGTAATAACGTCTTCATTACTTATTCTCCTTGCAAAAAATTTCTAAAATTCGATTTCTGTTTTTTTCTTATTTATATAATATAATACAGGAACGAGAATGCTTATCAATAATGTATAAATAAGGAATTTTTGAATGAAGTTTATAGTTTGGCCGGGTGGTGTATACATTGCGGTTACTATTCTTGTAATCTCAAGCGGGATACAAACAGTATGGGCACAGTCATCAACAGGCCAGTCGGCCAGCGATAATTCAGCAATACTGCCCGCCATTAACATTTCCACAGATTCGATCAAGCCGACTGATGGGTATGTGACCAAAGAAAGTTTTAGTGCAACCAGAACAGATACTCCTCTACGAGATGTTCCTCAGTCTGTTACTGTGATCACGCAGGATATGATTCGTGATCAATCCATACAAAGCATTACCGAGGCTATACGGTATGTTCCGGGAATTGTTCCGTCTCAGGGAGAAGGTCACCGGGATGCCGTGATCATCCGTGGCAACAGTACCACCGGGGATTTCTTTATTGATGGGTTGCGTGATGATGTTCAATATTATCGTGATCTTTACAATATTGACCGTGTTGAAGTCTTGAAAGGCTCCAATGGAATGATATTTGGCCGTGGCGGGGCAGGAGGTGTCATCAATCGCGTCACCAAGGAAGCTGACTGGCACCCGGTCAGGGCGGCTACCGCAGAATTTGGTTCTTACAACCACAAGCGTTTCACTGCAGATATAGGTCAGCCGATCAATGAGATTGCTGCAGCTCGGCTCAATGGCGTATTTGAGCATTCAGACAGCTTTCGCGATAACGTTGATCTGAAGCGCTGGGGGATAAATCCAACGGTTACTTTGTTACCAACCGATAAGACCAAGATCGTCCTGAGCGGAGAATATTTTTATGACCGCCGGGTTGTTGATCGCGGTATTCCCTCATTCGGAACTATGGCCAATGTTGTCAATTCCGGCCGACCGGCAAATATCGATCGATCCACTTTTTTTGGCAATCCGGATGACAGTAACTCACATCTCGATGCCTGGTCACTCAATTCGCTGATTGAACATACCTTTGACAACAATATCAAGCTACGCAATCGTACTCGTTATGCCGATTACGATAAATTTTATCAGAACGTATATGCTGGTAGTCAAGCAACAGCTGAAGATGCAGCAGGTACGGTAAAACTGTCTGCCTATAACAACGCCACCCGGCGGGAAAATCTGTTTACCCAGACGGATTTATTGTTCAAGCTGAATACGTGGGGAGTAGGTCATGAATTCATGACAGGCGTGGAGTACGGTCGTCAGGTGACAGATAATTTTCGCAATACTGGTTATTTCAACAATACCAGTACGAGTCTAACCGTATCTTTTCTTAATCCAACAGTATTTACGCCTGCTGCCTTCAGACAAAGTGCTACTGATGCAGATAATCACGGTATAGTCGAGGCAGTAGGGGTGTATGCACAAGATCAAATTACCATTATCCCCCAAGTTAAAGCAGTGCTGGGAATACGCTACGATAATTTTGATACGACTGTCCGTAATAATCGCAATGGGGATAAGGTTCATTCCAATGATGGGCTGATCTCGCCACGAGTGGGACTGATCTTCAAGCCGATAGAGCCACTTTCCATTTATGGTAACTACAGCCTGGCGTATGTGCCGCGGGCTGGTGATCAGCTAAGTTCACTGTCATTGACCAATGAAGCATTAAGGCCTGAAAAGTTTATGAATTTGGAGCTTGGTGCAAAATGGGATATTCGCCCAGATCTAGCGCTAACCGCGGCCCTGTATCAGCTTGAGCGCAGTAACGTTATTACAGCAGACCCGAATGACCTCTCTAGAACGATACTGGTTGATGGTCAACGTACGCGTGGAGCGGAGGTCGGGTTGATGGGAAGAATCACTCCACATTGGAGTGTGATGGGGGGGTATGGTTATACTGATGCCGAAATCACCAAGGATATTACAGGTGCAGATAAAGGGGCAACTGTGGCACAAGTTCCAAAGCACACGGTAGCCGTATGGAACCGGTATGATTTTACCTCGTATCTTGGCCTGGGATTGGGAGTGATTCACCGCGGTAGCATTTATGCAGCAGTTGATAATACGGTGCTGTTACCCAGCTATACGCGGCTGGATGCGGCGGTATTTGTGCAACCCCACAAAAATGTTCGTATTCAGGCGAATGTCGAAAATTTGGCCAATATCGAATACGCTACCTCCGCACATAACAATAACAACATTATGCCGGGCGCTCCACGTATTTTTCGTTTAACGGCAATGGTCAATTTTTAGGTTGTGCTGATGACTAGAATTCTGACTGGCGCTTGATCAGAATCAGCTACTGACAGGTGTACGCTCGCAGCGCGTGGGTGTACGTCTGTCAAGCGGAACAGCAACTAAAGCTGTACCGGTTTTTTTGAGAGTTTACGCTGCAGAGTTCTACGGTGCATATTTAACGCCTTGGCTGTGACAGAGATATTATTGTCATTCTCCATAAGAATGCGATGTATATATTCCCATTCCAGCCGTTCGACTGAAAGTGGGTGAGGACTGATAGGTGTATCGACATTCCCGGTAGTACGCTCGAATGCCGTCATGATGTCGTTTGCATCGACTGGCTTTGCCAGGTAATGCGTAGCACCTAACTTGATGGCTTCAACTGCAGTCGCGATACTGGCATAGCCGGTTAGGACGATGATACGGGTTCCAGGGTCTAATTCCCTGATTTTTTCAACAAGCGATAAACCGGATTCGTTACTCAATTTGAGGTCGATGATGGCATATTCCGGCATGAGTGATTCCGCCTGTTCGATCGCAGTTTTAATATTATGTGTACAAGTGGTGTCAAACCCGCGCTTGGTCATCGCCCTTGCCAGTACATCACAAAAAACTTCATCATCATCTACGATTAACAGACTTGGGTGATCCATGGAATCATTCACAGGGCACTCTCCTTTCACAGTGAAGTACTGCTTGTTCTGTACGAAATCGGGATGGTGACATGAGTACATGCCCCTCCTTCGAGTCGATTAAATAAACGTACATTCCCGCCAAAGCGTTCAATATTAGTGTTGGCGAGAAATAATCCGATCCCAAAACCTTGTCCTGGTCCCTTGCTGGTAAAAAAAGGCTCCCCTGCATGTTCGACAGCTTCTGTGTTTAACCCTGTCCCATCGTCGAGTATTTCGAGGTGAAACTGCTTTTCATCCCAACGGCTGGTGATGGTTACCAGCCTGGTTGAGGCATCCGCTGCGTTATTCAACAAGTTCAGGATGGATTGGCTCAACAGGCGAGTATTCATGATAATCGGTGCTGGCTTTGTGCCTCCACATTGATGGGCGAATTTGACAGATGGGCGGATCAGCTGCCATTTATCAATTACCTGTTGTAGAAAAAGATCGACAGATTGCCCGTTGCCTTCTTCTACTCTGGCTGGTCCGGCATCTGCCAGCAGATGAGTCAGTGTTTGTTTGCAATGAGAGATCTGGTCGCGCAGGATACGAATATTGTTCTGAAATTCAGTGTTTTCTAGGGATTCCTGCTGCAATTCGCCCGCAATAATAGCCATGGTTGATAAAGGAGTGCTTAACTCATGTGCTGCTCCGGCGGCAAGGGTGCCTAGCGCAATAATCTGCTCATTTTGTAGTGCCCGCTCACGCGACCTGGATAACTCTTTGTCACGGTCACGAATAGAGGCATTCATTCTGACGACAAATGAGGTAATGAGTAAGGTACTCAATACAAATGTCAGCCACATTCCTGAGACGTGTAAATTGAATTCAAACATATGCCGACTGTGATCATCGAGATGATCGTGTGGGAAAGGAATATACTTAAAGAGAAGGAAGGTATAGCAAGAAATTGTGATTGCTGCCATGCCCCAGGTATAGTGCCATGGCAGTACAGTCGCAGCGATGGTAAGCGGAAGCAGATAGAGTGAGATAAAAGGATTGGTTGATCCACCACTGAAATACAACAGTGCAGTCAATCCGGCAACATCAATCAACAACTGAGTGAAAAATTCGGGATGAGTTACCGGCCAAGGATAACGCAGACGAACCCAGGTGAAGAAATTCAGAATTGCAAGTATGGAAATAGTCAGAATAATTGCTATCCATGGCAGCTCAAGTTCGATAAGACTGTGGACAGCCCCAAAAACAATGATTTGGAAAACAATGGCAATAATCCTGAGCTGGAATAAACGCTGCAGATTTTTGCCGGAAGGAGACTGGTTCAGAATACTGAAAATACCCATGACCTGTTGGTTTGCTCTGTTAAGTCTGCTGGTTTGCTATGCAGGGTCTGTTAAATAGCAGGTTGTCAGTTTTAGCCGGGTAGATTAAAGCATATTTTTGCAGTGTTAAACTTGATTGATACTGCTCAACCATCTTCATTTGAAATGAAGTGGCTGAGCAGTTCAGAAAATTCCGGATGGAATTAGGATTTTCTTTTCAGCATTACTCAAATGGCTGAGGATGCGGAGTATCATTGTTGGAAGGTGGCAGAATTGGCATCTTAAAGTCGGGCTGGTTGCCAGTCAACGTTTTCAGGAAGGCAACAATCTTGGAGATTTCATCCTTGTTGAATTCGCGATTCAACTGAATGCTTCCCATGGTTTCTACAGCCTGTTCAAGCGTTGCTGCTTCTCCATCGTGGAAGTAGGGGTAGGTCAGCTCGACATTTCGTAAGACTGGTACCTTAAATACGTTGCGATCCTCTTCCTTGCCTGTTACCCCCATCCGTCCTGTGGCGGGGTTTTTTGTCTCGTAGGGTTTAAAAACTCCCATTTTCTGGTAGGAGGTTCCTCCTACTGCCGGTCCATTGTGGCACTGAATACACCCGCTGCTCTTGAACAGGTTGTAACCTTCCAGTTCGTTCTGACTTAATGCGTTTTTGTCGCCTTCCAACCATTTGTCAAATTTTGAGTCCGGTGTTACCAGTGTTTCTTCAAATTGGGCAATCGCGGTTGTGATGCGATCAATTGTCACTTCATCGGATCCAAAGGCTTTTTTAAAGTGTTCGCGGTACTGTGGCATTGAGGCGATAACTTTTTCTGCCATCTCATGGGTAAAGGCCATTTCCTTCGGGTTGGCAATCGGGCCTGCAGCTTGTTCTTTCAAATCTTTAGCTCTGCCATCCCAGAATTGTGCCAGATTCATACCGGAATTCAGTACAGTTGGCGCATTAATTGGACCTTGCTGCCATTTGTGGCCAATTGAGGTTTTAATATTGTCGGTGCCACCCATGCTCAGGTTGTGGCAGGAATTGCAGGAAATGAATCCCGATTTGGAAAGCCTGGGATCAAAAAAAAGCATTTCCCCCAGCTCGGCTACTTCGGCATTTTCGGGGGTGACTGCTTTAATCGGCTGGATTGGTTCGTTGGCAGCCATTGCGCCAACAGATCCAAATATTGCTCCCAGACTTAACGATAACAGCGAAGCAGTCAATGTACGCTTGATCATTGTATTCTCCTTAAGGTTTGAAAATAGTAACGGCTAACGTGGCGCAGCCGCTTGCGCCTTGAATTTCTCGTTGCCGGACCGGAGTCAGGGTTCCAAGACATTGAATCAGCCCTGTCGGGCATCAGAAGATTTCTCCTCAAGTTCTTTAACTGGTTCTAGCGGCTCCCTGTAGGCTTGATCATTGCCCAGGCAGGTTTCATGATCCAGCAATCGTGAAAGTTCTGTCAGCGCCAGACGATAAACCTGTCGCTTGAATTCAACCACAGATTCCAGCTCAACCCAATACTGGTTCCAGCGCCAGGCATCAAATTCGGGATGCGCACAAGTTTTAAGCGATACATCACAATCTCTTCCCAACATGCGCAGTAGAAACCATATTTGTTTCTGACCACGATAGTTCTTACGCCAGTCGCGGCGAGTCCAGCAGGCAGGTACATCGTAACGTAACCATTCTCGGGTCCGTCCCAAAATTTCCACATGCACAGGTTGCAAGCCTGTTTCTTCAGCCAGTTCCCGGTACATTGCCTGCGTTGGTGTTTCGCCTGATTTAATTCCGCCTTGCGGAAATTGCCATGAATTCTGTCGGGTACGTTTTCCCCAGAACACCTGGCTTTTTGAGTTCAGGAGGATAATACCGACATTTGCTCTATATCCATTACGGTCGATCATACGATTTATCTGTCAATTTAACTTGATTTACAGTGAATTTCCGATAATTTTTCCATATTTTGAGTGTAATTCACAGCCGCTGTTCTCAGCAGGAGCATCATCATAATCTTTACAGCATGCTAAATTTGACTTGCGATGCTGTGGTCAATTCCCGTTAAAGCGTACCGGATCAAAACAGTTTCAAGGTAAAATTATCTTATTACCTACTATGATAAATGGAACCTCATCATGCGTGTTTCCCAATTCTTCCTTTCGACGCTCAAAGAAGCTCCTACTGAAGCCGAACTGGCCAGTCATCGCTTGATGTTGCGGGCCGGGCTGATTAAGCGTCTGGGCAGCGGATTGTATACCTGGATGCCGCTTGGCCTGAGAATTCTACACAAGATTGAACACATCATCCGTGAGGAAATGAACAGCAGTGGTGCACTGGAGCTTCTGATGCCTGCTGTTCATCCGGCTGAACTTTGGCAGGAATCAGGTCGTTGGGATGTATTTGGCCCGCAAATGCTGAAAATTCAAGATAGGCATCAGCATGATTTTTGCTTTGGGCCAACACATGAAGAAGTTATTGTCGATATTGCTCGTCGTGAAATTAAAAGCTATCGGCAACTGCCTATTAATTTTTATCAGATTCAGACCAAGTTTCGTGATGAAATTCGCCCACGTTTTGGTGTGATGCGCGCCAGGGAATTTATCATGAAGGATGCATATTCCTTTCATGTTGACCTGGTCAGTCTGGAACAAACCTACCAGCTTATGCACGAAACATACAGCAGGATTTTTACCCGGATCGGATTGAAATTCCGTGCAGTGGCTGCTGATACCGGGGCCATAGGAGGCAGTGGATCGCATGAATTTCATGTCCTGGCTGATTCGGGTGAGGATGCTATTGCATTTTGCCCTGATTCCGATTATGCCGCCAATATTGAACTTGCTGAAGCAGTACCACATGGAATTCTTCGCAAGGATCCAGCGGGCGTAATGAAAAAAATTGCTACTCCTAATCGTAAATCCTGTTCAGATGTTGCTGAATTTCTGAGCGTTCCAATTGAGCAGACTCTTAAAACACTGGCAGTGATAGCAGATGGCCGATTTTATCTTCTGTTACTGCGAGGTGATCATCAGCTCAACGAAACAAAAACCAGAAAAATACCATTTCTGCGTAACTTCGAATTTGCTGATGAAAGCAGAATTATTGCCGAAACAGGTTGCTTTCCAGGATATCTCGGTCCGATCGGTGTGAAAACTGAAATTATCGCTGATCAGGCAGTTCTGGAAATGAGCAATTTCGTCTGCGGGGCAAATGAAGAAGGCTATCACCTGACTCAAGTTAATTTTGAATGTGATCTGCCATTGCCGACCCAGGTATTCGATATCCGCAATGTGGTTACAGGTGATCCTTCACCTGACGGAAAAGGAATGCTCGAAATTTGCCGTGGTATTGAGGTTGGTCATATTTTCCAGTTGCGCACCAAATATTCTGAAAAAATGAAAGCAACCTATCTGGATGAATCTGGCCAGACTCAAATTCTGGAAATGGGTTGTTATGGTATCGGTGTTTCACGCATCGTTGCTGCGGCTATTGAGCAAAACTGTGATGAGCGCGGCATCATATTTCCAGTAGCAATTGCTCCATTTCAGTTGTCGATTATCCCGATTGGTTATCATAAAAACCTTCAGATCCAGGCTGAAGTGGAAAAACTGTATCGAGCATGTCGTGCAGCAGGCATCGAAGTATTGCTGGATGACCGGGAGGAGCGACCAGGTGTTATGTTTGCAGATCAGGAGCTGATTGGGATCCCGCACCGTATTGTTATTGGTGAGCGAAATTTTCGGGATGGGATGGTGGAATACCAGGGGCGGCTGGATAAAACATCCCGTTTGCTCTCTCTACAGGAGGTCATCCCTGTTATCAGGGAAATATGTGGCAGCTGATAAGTTTTCTATCATTTTTAATTGCAAGTACGGCTATGGCTGGATCTCAGGCTTATGAATCCTTGTCGGTCAGCACCCTGGACAGTATTGCAGCGTACCGTTAGTGACAGGGCTGTACCTGTGTTTGTTACGCTTTCCGATCTCGAGGCACGAAATTGGCTGGACAGCATGACGGAGCGCCTGGAGAAACGGATCTCTGAAATTGAAGAGCGGAAGGCATTTCTGATGACCGTTCACTATGAAGCTACTCGCGCTGGTCTTGATCCTGAGTTAGTGCTTAGCATTATCCAGGTTGAGAGTAACTTCAGAAAATATGCGGTATCTTCTGCCGGAGCGCGCGGATATATGCAGGTCATGCCGTTCTGGATAGATCTGATAGGCAGTAAGGAACACAACTTATTTCATCTGCGTGTCAACCTGCGTTATGGCTGCACAATCTTGCGCCATTACCTCGATTTGGAGAAAGGTGATTATTTCAGAGCGCTGGGGAGATATAACGGTAGTTTGGGCAAGGCTGATTACCCTAATCTCGTGTTTAATGCCTGGCATCGTCATTGGACTTATTCTACAGTTTTACAATAACCAGAATTTATCTTGCCTTCTTAGCGGGCATCAATGAAGGTTTCAATTTCGGCACGAGTAATCAGTCCGATTTTACGTGCTGCAGGCTTTCCATCAGGATCAAACAGATACGTGCTCGGCAACATCGAGATGTCATCTCCGATCTGGGCCGCCGCTGCCTTGTCACCCAGTATAATTGGGTAGGAAATTGCCATTTTCTTTACGAATTGCATAACGTCTTTAGTATTGTCGTATTCCATAGCGATTCCGATGATTACGACATCGCTTCTTTCCTGTGACAGCCTCGACAGATCCGGAATTTCTTTCAGGCAAGGTGGGCACCATGTTGCCCAAAAATTAACCAGCACCCACTTCCCTTTATAACCCGATAAAGTGTGAGTTTTACCTGCGCTATCCTCGAAATGGAAGCCGTATGCTCCAGCTCCTTTGACAGGCAGGCATAAAATCAAGACGAGCAGAGTTACAATTCCCCATTGTTGTTTCATCATATATCCCGATATGGCTGGCCAAGACAACGCGTCTCATAAGATCTATTGAGTTTTTGTAAAATTCCGGTGCAGCAATTGTATCTGTACCGGAATTAGAATTTCCCTTGATTATTTTTATGAAATCAACTTTATGGTAGATAATTTTTAATTATTTTCGGATCTAAACCTGTGGGTGTGTGCGCTCCAGGCTAGAGTGCAGTTTATTACAGGCATTCAGGTAGGCTTTGGCAGAAGCTGCAATGATATCTGTATCTGCTCCATGGCCATTGACGATTCGTCCGGCTTTTTGCAATCGAACAGTTACTTCACCCAGAGCATCTGTTCCGCTGGTGATGTTATTTACAGAAAACAATTGCAATTCTGCCTTGCTGTTCAATATTTTTTCAATAGCACGAAACGTTGCATCTACCGGGCCGCTGCCTTCTGATTCAGCCTGTTGCTCGTTATTTCCTGTAGCGATAACGACTTGTGCAAAAGGTATTTCTCCGGTTTCACTGTGTGCAACCAGTGAGAGTAAACGGTAATGCTCTTCGGGTATCTGTGCTTCATCCGAAACAAGCGCGTGCAGATCTTCATCAAAAATCTCGTGTTTCTTGTCCGCAAGATCCTTGAAGCGGATAAACATGGCATTCAGTTTCTCTTCCGATTCCAGTTCGATTCCCAGTTCTTTCAAGCGACTGCGAAATGCATTACGACCAGAATGCTTGCCCAACAATAATTTGTTCGCTCCCCAGCCAACATCTTCTGCGCGCATGATTTCATAGGTCTCGCGATGTTTGAGTACACCATCCTGATGAATGCCTGATTCATGGGCAAAAGCATTAGCACCGACAATCGCTTTGTTGGGTTGCACCGGAAATCCGGTAATTCCCGAAACCAGCTTGCTGGCAGATACAATCTGGGTTGTATCAATGCGTGTGTCGCATGGAAAATAATCCTGTCGTGTACGCACGGCCATCACTACTTCTTCAAGGGCAGCATTGCCGGCGCGTTCACCCAGGCCATTGATGGTACATTCAATCTGGCGCGCGCCATTCATGACTGCAGACAGCGAGTTGGCTACCGCCAGGCCGAGATCATTATGACAATGAACGGAGAAAACAGCTTTATCAGAATTCGGAATTCGTTCACGTAACGTGCGGATCAGGCCGCCAAACTGATCCGGCATGGTGTATCCCACTGTGTCTGGAATATTCAACGTCCGGGCACCCGCATCAATCACTGCTTCCAGAATCCGGCAAAGAAAATCTATCTCGGATCGTCCGGCGTCTTCAGGAGAAAATTCAACATTATCCGTATACTGGCGAGCCCACTTTACTGCCTTGATCGCCTGTTCGACGACCTGATCAGGCGACATGCGCAGTTTGTTCTTCATATGAATTGGTGAGGTGGCGATGAAGGTGTGGATGCGCATATTCTGATTTGCCTGCAGGGCTTCACCGGCACGATTGATATCAGCTTCTATTGCACGGGAAAGGCCACACACCGTGCTGTTGCTTACGGCCTCTGCCACTGCCTTGACAGCCTCAAAATCACCTTTTGATGCTGCTGGAAAGCCTGCTTCGATTACATCCACACCCATGCGCTCCAACTGTCTGGCGATGCGCACCTTTTCTTCCATGGTCATGGATGCGCCAGGGCTTTGCTCGCCATCGCGCAACGTTGTATCAAAAATAACCAAACGCTCTTTCATTGTTCTACTCCATATTATTCTGGCTAAAACCGGGCGGTTGGCTGGTATACCAGCCCTTACACTTCAAACAGATGGGGAATAGTTAGAATAATTAGCGCCCAGGGCGCAGCAGTCGTCCGAGCGAACATAACAGAGTCGTCGGGTAAGGAGGATAAAAGGAGAAGGTGATTTTAACGAACTGAATCATGTCGGTAAATATAAAGTGTTTATTTGCGTTTCGCAACAACAGATATTTACCCTTGACTATAGTTGACTAATATAGTCAGGTATTATATAGTTTCAGTTTTGCGCAAGGTCAGTGGTAAGTGGTTCTAATCGCTTCAAAATTACATGCTAAGAGGTTGAAATGAGATTAACGACAAAGGGGCGGTTTGCAGTAACAGCACTTCTGGATATCGCGATACGACATGGGGGCGGGCCGGTTGCATTGGCGGACATTAGTGAGCGACAAAGGATTTCGCTATCTTATCTGGAACAGTTGTTTTCCAAGTTGCGTCAGCGGAAGCTGGTTGACAGCGTGCGCGGACCCGGCGGGGGGTATTGTCTAGCCAAGGGATTGGATGAGGTATCGGTGGCCGACATTATTCTGGCTGTAGATGAGCCCATCGATAGCACGCAATGTGGTGGCAAGGAAAACTGTCTGGGTGACAGTAAATGCATGACCCATGATTTATGGACAAAGCTGAACGAGATCATATTTGATTATCTCGGTAATGTCACCCTGGAACGGCTGGTGGAGGAGCAGAGTCAGCGTGAACTGCAGCGTGAGCAGGCAGTAGTCAAATTATATGACATGCGGGAAGCTGCATTCTGATCATTTGTTTGCGATAGAGTAAATTATGGCGATTACATTAACTGAGCGTGCGGCCAGACAGATTCGGCATCAACTGGACAGGCGAGGCAAAGGGGTTGCGTTACGACTTGGAATCAGGAAATCAGGCTGTTCAGGATTCGCGTACAGTTTTGATTATGCTGACGATGTGCTGGAAGATGATCAATTGTTTGAATCAAATGATGCCAAGGTTATCGTTAAACGCGATCAATTGTCTTTCATTGATGGTTCTGAGATTGATTTTGTCCAGGAAGGTCTGAACAGCTCTTTTAAATTTAGCAATCCAAATATAGACAATACTTGCGGCTGTGGAGAGAGTTTCAGCCTTAAAACTTAGAAATTCAGGAATTATAAAAATGAGTGCTGCATTACAGAATTTGGTGAATCAGCCATATAAGCACGGCTTCGTCACGAATATAGAATCCGATATTGCGCCTAAAGGGCTCAATGAGGATATCATCCGGTTGATTTCTTCCAAGAAAAATGAACCTGAATGGCTGCTTACATTCAGATTGGAGGCTTATCGGAGGTGGCTCAACATGGTCGAGCCTGTCTGGCAAAATGTTAAATATCCCAAAATTGATTTCCAGAATATCAGCTATTATTCGGCGCCCAAGCCAAAGAAAAAACTTGCCAGTATGGATGAGGTTGATCCTGAGCTGTTGCGTACATTTGAGAAGCTAGGTATCCCCATGCATGAACGGGCGGCGTTGGCAGGAGTTGCTGTTGACGTTATTTTTGACAGCGTATCGGTCGCAACAACCTATAAGGAAAAACTGGCTGAGGTTGGTATTATTTTCTGTTCAATTTCGGAGGCCGTTCAGCGGTATCCCGAGTTGATCAGGCAGTACCTGGGTACAGTTGTGCCGCCGGGTGATAACTACTATGCAGCCCTGAATTCTGCTGTATTTACGGACGGTTCTTTCTGTTTTATTCCAAAAGGGGTTAAATGCCCTATGGATTTATCTACCTACTTCCGTATCAACACGGAAGAATCCGGGCAATTTGAACGTACGCTGATTGTTGCAGAGGAGGGCGCGTCCGTTTCCTATCTGGAAGGATGTACTGCTCCGCGTTTTGATACTAATCAACTTCATGCGGCCGTAGTTGAACTGATCGCTTTGGATGATGCAGATATCAAGTACTCAACCGTACAGAACTGGTACGCCGGAGATGAGAATGGCATCGGGGGCATTTATAATTTTGTTACCAAGCGTGGACTGGCCAAGGGCAGGAATTCACGTATTTCCTGGACGCAGGTGGAAACTGGTTCAGCTATTACCTGGAAATATCCTTCGTGTATCCTGCGTGGAGAAAACTCTGTCGGAGAGTTCTATTCTGTTGCAGTGACCAATCATCATCAACAGGCTGATACCGGCACCAAAATGATTCATATCGGTCCGAATACGCGCAGCACTATTGTGAGCAAGGGAATTTCGGCAGGCCAATCTAACAGCAGCTATCGCGGTCTGGTGAGAATTACCCCGACAGCACGGAATGCTCGCAACTATTCACAATGTGATTCGATGTTGATTGGCAGCCAATGCGGGGCTCATACTTTCCCTTATATTCAGGTACAAAATAATAGTGCACAAGTTGAACATGAAGCCTCAACTTCCAAAATTGGAGAAGATCAGCTATTTTATTTTGCACAACGTGGTATCGACGCGGAAGAAGCAGTCTCAATGATTATCAATGGTTTTTGTAAAGAGGTTTTTCAGCAATTACCTCTGGAATTTGCAGTCGAGGCTACTAAATTACTCAGCTTCAAACTGGAAGGGAGTGTCGGATGATAAATGCAAACAGCAAGATTCTGCTTGAAGTTCATGATTTACATGCAACAGTTAGCGGGACCGAGATTCTCAAAGGAGTAGATATCACAGTAAGAAGTGGTGAGATCCATGCCATTATGGGATTAAATGGCTCGGGAAAGAGTACCTTTGCCAAGGTGCTGGCCGGGCATCCAAGTTATGAAGTTACTCGGGGAACACTGTTGTTTGATGGTCAGGATCTGTCAGCATTGGCACCAGAAGAGCGTGCGCGTGCCGGGATATTTCTCGCTTTTCAATATCCGGTGGAAATACCGGGCGTTGCTAATAACCAGTTTCTACGGTTGGCTTATAACACTGTTCAGGGGCAGCGTGGTGAGGAAGAGCTGGATCCTCTTGAATTCGATGATTTCGTGCGAGAGAAAATGAAACTGCTCAAGATGAACCCGGATTTTCTTGATCGTAGCGTCAATGAAGGGTTCTCGGGAGGTGAAAAGAAACGCAACGAAATATTGCAGATGGCTTTACTTGAACCTCGCCTTGCTTTGCTGGATGAAACGGATTCAGGATTGGATATTGATGCGCTCAGGATAGTTGCAAATGGGGTTAACCAGTTATCCAATAAAGATAATGCCCTGATTCTGGTGACACATTATCAGCGTTTACTGGATTATATTGCTCCTGATTATGTGCATGTAATGGAGGCAGGGCGTATCATCAGAACAAGTGGTAAAGAACTCGCACTGGCTCTGGAAACACATGGCTATGACTGGATTCATACAGATGAACAAGTTACCGAGACACGGCCATGAGCACCGTTATCTGGGATGATTATCTTGAGAAATTAATTGACTCTTGGAAGAAAGAAGACTCGCCTTCTTTTACTACATCTTATCTGAATCGGCTTCGGGCAAATGCGTTAAGTCGTATCGAGTCACTCAGGTTGCCTACGATCCGTGATGAGGAATGGCGCTTCACTGATATTTCTTCACTCAGGAATACACTGTTTTCGAGAGCTTCAATAGTTTCATTACCAAGCTTGGATAGTCAGAAAAGTACTTTTCTGGATGAGCCTGCCTGCAGACTGGTATTTGTTGATGGTCAGTATATACCGAGGTTGTCCAGCCTGACAGATGATGACTCTGTCACTGTTTGCGGTTTATCCGAATTGACTGGTGTATGTGCTTCCAAAACGGAACAGTTTCTCGGCCAGCTTGCTGATTTTCAGGATGACGTATTTGTGGCACTGAATACTGCTCTCATGCATGATGGTATTTGTATTGTTATACCGGCCAATGTTTCCACAATGGTACCTGTTCATATTTTATATATGACTTCCGGAAAAGAAGTGGCTGCCTATCCGCGCTGTCTGCTTGTTGCGGAACCTGGAGCTGAAGTAACAATTGTCGAAGAATATGTGGCGTTGCAGGAAGGCGCATCCCTGACAAATGCAGTAACAGAAATATACGTCGGAGAATCAGCTCGTGTGAATCATATCCGTGTACAACGCGAAGATTTGCAGGCGTTTCATATTGCTAATAACGCTACGTTTGTTGCAAAGGCAGCACATTATGATTCGGTCAGTCTCGCGCTTGGCGCGCGTATTTCGCGTTTTGACCAGAAAATTACGCTAGCAGGTGAGGGCGCTGAGTGTCAGATAGATGGATTAGCGCTAATAGCTGGTCGTCAGCTCGCAGATACACATACTTTTATTGATCATGCTAGTCCACATGGCAGGAGTAGACAGCTTCACAAATGCATTGTGGATGAGAGAGCGCATGGTGTCTTTAGTGGAGAAATTATGGTTCGTCCGCATTCACAACAGACAGATGCCCGGCAGTTGAATCATAATTTGTTGCTGTCAGAGAAAGCGCGTATGGATACCAAACCTCAGCTTGAGATATTTGCCGATGATGTTAAATGTGCGCATGGTGCCACGGTGGGCCAGCTTGACAAGGAATCCCTTTTTTATCTGCAAAGCAGGGGATTTGCAGAAGAAGTAGCGCGCAATTTGCTGACATACGCATTCGGAGGCGAAATTATTAACCGCGTTATAGTGGCTTCACTCAGACAACGACTTGAAGAATATATTCTTGCAAGCACACGAATTAGCTAAATCATGAAAATTGTTGACACATTAGTGACTTCATCTGCACAGCAAACAACTGTATCTGGAATAGGACGATTTCGTGCAGATTTCCCGATTCTTGATATCAAGGTAGATGACAAACCGCTGGTTTATCTTGACAACGCTGCTTCCAGCCAAATGCCGCAGGCAGTCATTAATTGCCTGGTCCGTTACCAGAAAACCCAGCATGCAAATATTCATCGTGCAGTACATTATTTATCCAACCTGGCTACGCAGGAATATGAAGCGGCACGGTGCAAACTACAAAATTTTATCGGTGCACATGAAGATAGAGAGGTGATATTCACCAGTGGCACAACTGATAGTATCAATCTGGTAATGCATGGGTATGGACGCAAGTTTATTCAGAGTGGCGATGAAATTATCTTGTCCGAGCTCGAACATCATTCCAATATTGTGCCTTGGCAGATGTTGGCCGAGGAAAGAGGTGCGCATATCCGGGTAGCCCCAATTAATGATGCGGGTGAGCTTCTGGTGGAGGAATATGAAAAACTTTTTAATTCCAGGACCCGGTTTGTAGCTTTATCACATGTTTCCAATGCGCTTGGCAGCATCAATCCGATCAAACGCATGATTGCCATAGCACATCAGCATGATGTTCCTGTTTTGATTGATGGTGCCCAGGCAGCACCTCATTTAAAAATAGATGTGCAGGACCTAGATTGTGATTTTTATGCTTTTTCGGCACATAAAATGTGCGGTCCCACCGGGGTTGGTATTTTGTACGGAAAGGCGCATCTGCTTGAATCCATGCAGCCATTCAAGGGGGGAGGGGACATGATTGTCTCGGTTTCCTTCGAAAAAACAACATATAACGAGATACCATACAAATTCGAGGCAGGTACTCCCCCTATTGCGGCGGCCATAGGTTTTGGTGCGGCAATTGATTATCTGGAGCAGATCGGCCTTGATGCTATTGCTGATTATGAACATGAGTTGCTGCTTTACGCTTCCGAGCAAATTAGAGTGATCCCGGGCGTGAAAATCATAGGTGATTGCCCGGATAAGGTTGCGGTAATATCGTTTGTTATTGATGGTATTCATCCACATGATGTTGGTACTTTGCTGAACCAGGAAGGTATAGCTGTGCGTACAGGTCATCATTGTGCACAACCGATCATGCAGCGTTTTAATGTGGCGGCAACGTCGCGTGCCTCATTTTCTTTTTATAATACTAAAAAAGAGATCGATGCTCTGGTGGCAGGTATTCGATCTGTACAAAAGGTTTTTGCGCAATGAGTCTGAAATCAATTTATCAGGAAGTTATTCTTGATCATAATCGCAAGCCGCGTAACTATGGTTCTCTTGACCATCCTACCCACCATGCGACAGGACATAATCCGCTGTGCGGCGATCGTATTGATCTGGATGTCAATATGCTGGATGGACGTATTGAAGAAATTGTATTTCAGGGTGAATCCTGCGCAATTTGCAAGGCTTCCTCTTCAATGATGACCAGTGCCGTCAAGGGAAAATCTCGTCAGGAAGCAGAGGCTCTAATTCAGGAATTTCGGGATATGCTGGTAAGTAGAGAAAACAAGGATTTTGATCATCTTGGTCGGCTCAAGGTGCTTGCAGGGGTACGTGATTTACCAACCAGAGTCAAGTGTGCGATTTTGCCGTGGCATACCCTGCATGCTGCCATGAATTCAACAGGAGATGCCACAACTGAAGCAGATGGTCACTTAAACAAGCCCGTAGCAAATAATTACTGATATATAGCCATGCCGAAGATTGCAGAAATTGAGGGGACTCCAAATCCTAATGCATTGAAGTTTATCCTGAAGGAGCCACTGACTTGGGGAGTTACCAAATCTTACAATAATGCCGAGCAGGCGACTGATGATCCGCTTGCTGCCGCATTGTTTGATATTGATCATGTTATCAATGTCTTTTATGTGGATCGTTGGATCACGATTACACAGGATGGAGGTGCAGACTGGCAGGATCTGGCGCGAGAGGTGGCAGATCCAATTCGGGCTGCACCGGCTGCGACGGATCAATCAGCCACTGTGGTTGCTGCTGCTAGCGAGGCGCTGGCAAATCTTAGTGAAGAGGATCAGCAACGATTGGAGCGAATCAATATTTTACTGGAAGAAGAGGTGCGACCCTATTTGCAACATGATGGTGGTGATCTTCATGTGCTGGCTTTGGAAGGCAGTGTTCTGCGTATTCATTATCAGGGGGCGTGTGGAACCTGTCCCAGTTCGATTTCCGGAACATTGCGTGGAATTGAGCAGCTTCTGAGAACGATTGAGCCAGATATTCGGGTAGTGTCTAGCTAATTTGCTTTACGTAAACTGGCAAAAGAACACGCATCGTAATAGGTTTGCTTAATAGTTTTACTAGCACCATAACACGGTGCTCGCTGTCCGCCATTTGATAAATAGCCTCTCAATACCTGCAAATGAGCCTTTAGTCAGGCGTACTCGTTCTCCTGCTTTGTACAGCTGTTCGGGTCTAATCAGAGTATTGTCAACTCTGGCTGGATCTGCTTCAAAACATACCAGCCGATTAACACCTTTGGTTGAGTGAATCGACGCCCAACTCTTGGCTGAATTACCCTGTCTCAGCTGTATAAACAAGTAACTTGCAATAGATGTGGATTTTCCCTATTTTTGCAGTTTCTATATTTAATAGTCTGGATAATCTGGTTACAGCTTTCTAGGGGTGCTGCAGTTGAAATGGCTCTTTATAAAAGAACTTTCAACCCTGCTGTAGCAAGCACAATTGCTAAAGCGAATCGGATCCATCGTCCTGTAATCCTGCTGGCAAGCTTGCTTCCTGCAATGACCGCCGGTATTGAACCTGCTAACAGGCTAATGAGCATCTCTCCGTCCACCATACCTGCGAATAAATAGCCCAAGCCAGCAATAATCGCTAGTGGTATAGCGTGTACAATTTCTGTAGCAACTAGGCGATGTGGAGTTATACGTAGCGGATACAGGTACAGAAGTATTACGCTTCCCAAGACTCCGGCACCTACTGATGTCAGTGCAACGCATACTCCAAGAATTGCGCCTGCGAAAATTGTTAGCACTGCTTGCATTGTCTTAAATCGTTCCGGCTGTCCAATCTGCTTTCTTTTGGCAAAAGCGATCAACTTAGGAGCTACCAGTAATCCGATAGCTGTAACCAGCACTACTATACCGATACCCTTTGTAAGCCAGTCCACCTTTACGATATGTGTCCCCATGCTTATCAGTAGTACGGTCAGTGAAGCCATTGGAAGACTGCCTACCCACAAACGCTTGACTACCTGCCAATCCACATTGCCATTGGTATGATGTATCCGTGCACCAGCTATTTTGGTGATGGCAGCAAACCATAAATCGGTAGCGACAGCGGTTGTTGGCGATATTCCGAAAAACAGTAGCAAGATGGGTGTCATCAGAGCGCCGCCACCAACACCAGTCAATCCGATAATAAAGCCAGTGAAGGTGCCGGCCGCCGTATAGGACCAGTCAATCATACAAAAATATCCTTACACTGGTTGTGTGCTACTGTGAAAGTAGTGTTCCGGGGATCTAGCTTGTTATGCCGGGATTGGAGCTTAATTAGGTATGGAGCAGAACTGATATTTCTTTTTGTAACTGGCTTTGTCAAGGCAATACATTCAAATTGTTTCATATTTGTTCAGTTGCCGTCCGGGATTGATAATATTTATCCGGAGAGTTGCTGATAATAAATTTCGCGTGCACAAAAGGATGGCAGTTTATCGTGATTTTGTTTTTATGATGAAATTTTCTTTCCAGATTGCTGGTTGATACAACAAATCAAATGCAGAGGACATCTGATCGTTTTCGAATAGAGTGAGAGGGTGTGTTCTTCAAATACAGATGCTGGTCGATGGCCTTACTCGTCATCCACAAATATAAAATATACGGATATTAAATCCAATTATAACGGAGACCGCCAGCCTTCAGAAGCATCACGATTAGTTATCGTGCGATAAGGAAAAGGGATGGATACTATTCAGATAGCTGCAGGTGGCTGCGAAATTCAAGATGGTAAATCTGAGGCAGCCAACCAAACAGCGGATTCTAGCCGCAACCAGGTTTGTTTCAGAGATTACTGAGCTCCGCATTAAGTGCCTTGATGTTACGTTCGTGTGAAGCTGCCTGGTTACGCAGTTGGAGGATATCAAAATAATTTGACGTGAAGTACGGGTGACTTGGTAAATAATTTTCCGTTTTCCGAAGAGTCAGATCAATTGTTTTCAGAGCATCTTCCAGCAACCTGGTTTCATTAGCGAGTTCCTGAGAAAGAATTCTCCGACGTTTGGTATCTCGCTGATCCTGCTGCAGTTTGCTGACTCTAGGGTAATTTCCGGCAACAACATTTATTTGGTGGGAGGAAATCGTTGATCTGGATTTTTCGGATTGAATTTTTATGGAACTTTTGGTTACATTATTAGTAAAGACGGTGCGTCCATGCTCATCCACTAACTTGTGGATACCGGAAGCCATACAAACAATGGAAAATCCGAGTGATATGACCCCAGCCAGTATGATCTTGCAGTAAGTTTGTTTCATGGATACCACCCCGATTTCTAAAATAGATGAGTTTGAACCGAACCCTCGCATTTAACGAATTAGAGAAATACGAGGTTTTATCCGGTAAAAATTAGATTTTAAGTCGGATGGTGTTGTTGGTGATCTGTGAATAAGCGTTGATTAATACCGTCTTTTTACAGGCTGTAGTACAGGGCAAACTCAACGGGATGTGTAGTGGTACGTAATAATGTTGCCTCTTCCGATTTAAGCTTGATAAAGGCGTCAATCATATCGTTGGAAAATACATTGCCACGTGTCAAAAATTCACGATCCTGATCCAGGCTTTCCAGAGCCTCTTCCAGTGATGCGCAGGTATTGGGTACCATCGATGCTTCTTCCGGGGGCAGATCATACAAATTCTTATCCATTGGGTCGCCTGGGTGGATTTTATTTTGTATGCCATCCAATCCTGCCATCAGCAGAGCGGTAAAAGCGAGGTAAGGATTGGCACTGGGATCGGGGAAGCGTATTTCGATACGACGTTGTTTTGGGCTGCTGGCATAGGGGATACGCACAGCGGCTGACCGGTTGCTGGAAGAATAGGCAATATTGACAGGAGCTTCAAAGCCGGCAACCAGCCTTTTATACGAATTGGTGCCTGGATTGGCAAAAGCATTCAGTGCTTTGGCATGTCGGATAATGCCCCCGATGTAATACAGTGCGGTTTCGGACATGCCAGCATAACCGTTTCCTGCAAACAGGTTTTTACCATCCTTCCAGATGGATTGATGGACGTGCATACCCGAACCATTGTCACCAACAATCGGCTTGGGCATGAATGTTGCTGTTTTCCCGTAGGAAACAGCAATATTGTGAATAACGTATTTCATCAGCTGATTCCAGTCGGCGCGTTTCACCAGGCTGTTGAAGCGAGTACCAATTTCACATTGCCCGGCATTGGCAACTTCGTGGTGATGAACTTCCACAGGGATTCCCAGTTCATCAAGCACCATACACATGGCTGAGCGAATGTCGTGCAGAGAATCTACTGGAGGCACCGGCATATATCCGCCTTTGACTGCGGGACGATAACCATTATTACTGCCTTCATAGCGTTTTTTGGAGCTCCAGGAAGCTTCTTCCGATTCAATCTTGACAAAGCACCCGGACATGTCGGTGTGCCAGCGTACCGAGTCAAAAATAAAAAATTCCAGTTCCGGGCCAAAGTAGGCAACATCACCAATGCCGGTGGATTTCAGATAAGTCTCTCCCCGTCTGGCCAGTGATCGCGGGTCGCGATTGTATCCCTGCCCATCAGCAGGATCAATCACATCGCAGGTCAGCAGCAATGTGGTTTCTTCCATGAAAGGATCCAGTGAAGCAGTTTCCGGATCAGGTATAAGCAACATATCGGATGCGTGAATATTTTTCCAGCCGGCAATTGAGGATCCATCGAATGGATGACCATCCTCGAATTTATCGGCATCCAAGACATGTGCGGGAACTGTGACATGATGTTCCTTGCCGTTGGTATCGGTGAAGCGCAGATCAATGAACTTGACTTCATGGTCCTGAATCATCTTTAAAACATCAGCTGCCACAGTTTTTTCTCCAGAAAAATAACATTTACTTGTGAAACGGTTTGTAAGATACGTTGGCCGGTATTGTACCGTTGGGCAGGCATCGAATAAATAGGCCAATCATTTTATTTCAGATAGAAAACTATGGCTTATCTGTGTTTTGGATAGAAATCCGGAAACAATCACACCGATTGCATCCAGAAACACGGGTTCATCAAAATATTGGGATGGGCCGTGGGATCTTTCGCATTGTCTGCAAGAGTCTATCCATATCATCCGGTAGCGAAGATTTCCAGCGCATGATCTGTCCACTGTTAGGATGCGTCAGTTCAAGCTGTCGGGCATGCAACGCTTGTCTTGGCAGGTGTGCGATCGCATCAGCTGTTGGTGGATCAGATGAAATTTTGCCATACACCGGATCTCCCGCCAGCGGATGGCCAATAGACATAAGATGAACGCGAATCTGGTGCGTACGTCCGGTTTCCAGACTGCATTGCAGCAATGTGCAGGCAACAAATCTTTCCAGAATCCGATAATACGTGCGGGCAGGTTTGCCATTTTGTACTACGGCCATGCGGGTGCGATGCACAGGGTGTCGGCCAATGGGTGCGTCTACCAGGCCATCTTTCTCAATTATGCCCAGCACGAGCGCGAAATAGTGACGTTTGACGGTACGCTGCTGTAATTGCCTGACCAGATCAAGTTGTGCCTCGATTGTCTTAGCAACAACCAGCAGGCCGGTAGTGTTTTTGTCCAGCCGGTGAACGATACCGGCACGGGGCACCTGGCTTAGTTGTGGAGCATGGTTAAGCAAAGCATTTAATAATGTTCCGTGCCAGTTACCGTTTCCTGGATGGACGACCAGGCTAGCGGGTTTGTCGATGACAATCAAATGATCATCTTCGTAGATAATGCTGAGTGGAATCGCCTCAGCCTGATGGCTTTGATCACTTTCAACCAGGCCGGCTATGACGTGGATTGTTTCTCCCCCCCATATTTTTTGTCTGGTTGATCCCGCCGAGCCATCCACACTGACACGGTTTTCTCCTATCCATCGCTGTAACCGGCTGCGCGACCATTGAGGAAGCAACTGAGCCAGTGCCTGATCCAGCCGCAATCCTGCAAGGTTGCTTGGCGCGATCAATTCGATAATATCTTCATTTTTCTGGCCGCTGGCTGTGGATGAATCGGGCTTTGCGCTATAATCGCGTCCATCTTGCCCGTTACTGAGATTATTCATTATGTTGCGACAATTTTTGGCAGCGTGGTTGATGGTATTGCTGGCCGCATGTGGCATCCTGTCCGAGAAAACGGTTGATAACAGCCAGTGGTCTGCGAGTAAATTTTATATAGAAGCAAAAAATGAGCTTAACGAGGGTAATTATTCAGCTGCAGTCAAATTATTCGAAGCACTAGAAGCCCGTTATCCCTACGGACGGTTTGCTCAACAGGCACAGCTTGAAATAGCTTACGCTTACTACAAGGATCAGGAACAGGCTTCAGCTATTGCAGCGGCAGACCGGTTTATCCAGCTCTACCCACATCATCATAATATTGATTACGCTTATTATATCAAGGGACTCGCCAGCTTTAACGATGATCAGGGCCTATTGGGGTATATAACCACCAAAATTATTAAACAGGATCTGAGTGAACGGGATGCAAAGGCTTCAAGAGAATCATTTGAAGATTTCAAGCTGCTGGTAACCCGCTATCCAGATAGCAAATATACGCCTGATGCACTGCAGCGTATGGCTTATCTGGTCAATGCGCTGGCAAGAGGTGAAATTCATGTTGCCCGGTATTATATGAAACGGAAAGCTTACATAGCAGCTATCAGGCGGGCGCAGTTTGTACTGGAAGAATATCCGCAAACGCCTGCGACGGAAGAAGCGCTGTACATCATGGCAAGTGCCTACAACGAGTTGGGCATGATCGATTTGCGCGAGGATACAGAGAAAGTCATCAAAAAAAATTTTCCGGAAAGTGCTTATCTCACAGACTCCGGTTCACTGGTAGCAAAACCCTGGTGGAGAATCTGGTAGTAAATTAAATTTTTTCTGCATTAGGAGAGTGTGCCAATTTCGTTCATCCAGGATTTTGGCGTAAAATGCAGCCCCGCCCTGGTAGCTCAGGGGATAGAGCAACCCCCTCCTAAGGGGTAGGTCGGACGTTCGATTCGTCTCCAGGGCGCCAACAACTTACCAATCAGTTAACAGACCCCATCCGGATTACCGGAATCCACGGATCTGTTGTAGTTAATAGTGTGTTTCTATCTCAATACAAATCCATGTGGTTTAAAAATTTACAGATTTACCGTCTTACCGATGAAGTGATCATTCCTGACGAGCTTAAAGAGCGGCTGGCAAAGCAAACATTGCAGGGCTGCTTAGGACTGGAAGCACAGAGCAAAGGCTGGGTTTCCCCGGGAGCTGAGGAAGCTGATCTGGTCTACAGCTACGGGCAGCAGATGCTGATCTCGCTGGGGATCGAGAAAAAGCTGTTACCTGTATCAGTTGTCAATCAACTTGCCAAAGTTCGTGCGCAGGAAATGGAATCGCACCAAGGATACCCGCCTAGCCGCAAACAGATGAAAGATATCAAGGAAGCAGCTTATCGTGAGCTGTTGTCGCGGGCGTTTGCCGTTCAGCAACGGAATCACGCTTGGATTGATCCGGTTGGCGGCTGGTTTGTTGTTGAAGGGGCAAGTGCTGCCAAGGCGGACACTTTGATTGAGGCATTTATCAAATCAACCGGCTGTGGCCTGCAACGAATCAGCACGACTATGGCTCCGGTATCGGCCATGACGGCATGGTTGTCAGGGGATGACCCACCTTCCATTTTCTCAATTGATAGTGATAGTATTTTTCGCAGCCGAGAAGATAAGAAGGTTTCAGTGAGTTATGTGCAGCAATCACCCGATCCACAAGAAATTACCCGACATGTTCAAACCGGCAAGGAAGTTATCAGATTGGCGATGACCTGGCGAGACAAAATTTCTTTTATTCTGGATGAAAATCTACAGTTAAAACGACTGACTTTACTTGATATCGACCGTGAGCCGGCAGAAACGGCCGAAGAGCAATTCAGCAGTGACTTTTTTCTGATGACAGGTGAATTACGGCAGCTGCTGCCCGAATTGATGGATGCATTAGGGGGAATGGCAAATGAGTAAGCTGCTTGCAATGGCGGGAAAGAGGAGAGACCACTGCAGACAGTTTAGAGGTAATCGGATTATCAGAATGTAGCGTTATGGCTGCGTAGTATCGGATTTCTCCTGTCCATGTTCGTATTGTTCTTTCTGACCTTTCTGACGCTTTTCCTGCCATTGTGTATGTCAGCGCTGTTTCATTTCCTGTAACTTGGTATATTGCTCGGGCGTCAGGATAGCTTTCAGCTGGGATCGTGTTTCTTCATGTAATGCTTTGAACTTCTCCCCATTCTGTTTGAAAAGTGTCTCAAGTTTGGATTTCTGATCATCGGTCAGTGATAGCACTTTATCCATTCGCCCTATTCTTTTTGCTTGATAGTGATCATGATCTCCTTTGCATTCTCCCGGATTGGCAACTGCTGTCAGAGGCAATGTCAAGGCGAAAATAATAGCGATAAGGTTTGCATTCATGATAAATCCTCCAGATTGGTTCTTTAAAAAAGAGCGGAATGCTCGTTGCTCTTGATGACAACTATAATCTGTCAGTTATGTAAATAAATTGCAGAGAATGTGTAAAAACTGTGGAAATTAACAAAATATAAGCCTGGTTTTGAAATTTCAACTCGGATATTTCTTGTAAACTACTTGCTATTGAACTGGAAAGTATTGTAACCATTTGTTTTAATTGAGGAGAAAGCCTATGATTTTCTGGCGCGTCAAATCGCTAGACTCCATTATGGCCACAGCCAAAAAAAAATGCCTACATCGTTCCCTGGGTGTATGGCAGCTCACCTTGTTGGGAATTGGTGCGATCATAGGAACCGGTATTTTTGTATTAACGGCTGAAGCTGCCCAGAAAGCTGGCCCTGGCATGATGATCTCTTTTATTATTGCCGGTTTTGTTTGTGCGGTAGCTGCACTATGCTATTCCGAACTTTCTTCAATGGTACCGGTATCCGGATCTGCCTATACCTATTCCTATGCTGTGCTGGGTGAATTAATCGCGTGGATGGTTGGCTGGGCATTAATACTGGAATATTCTGTTGCTGCCGGAGCAGTTGCGGTAGGCTGGTCAGGTTATTTTGTCGGATTACTGAATAATTCATTATTGGGAATAGAAATACCCTTCGTACTGGCAAATGGTCCTTATGCTGGAGGCATCATCAATCTGCCTGCGGTTGTTATTTGCCTCCTGGTAACTGGGTTATTAATTATTGGTACGC
The DNA here is from genome assembly GCF_900116685.1 of Nitrosomonas eutropha. Lineage (GTDB taxonomy): Bacteria > Pseudomonadota > Gammaproteobacteria > Burkholderiales > Nitrosomonadaceae > Nitrosomonas > Nitrosomonas eutropha_A. The sequence goes on along the minus strand of NZ_FPBL01000002.1, from coordinate 54,024 downwards.
GGGAAAGCGCTACATTCAATGCAGTACTGGTTGCAGTCAAAATTGTTGCCTTGATAGCCTTTACCATCCTAGCATTACCGGTTATCAATATGGATCACTTCCATCCCTTTTTACCATTAGGTACATCAGGTGTTGTAGCTGCTGCGGCTTCTATTTTTTTTGCTTATGTCGGCTTTGATGCTGTTTCAACCGCAGCAGAAGAGACCAAAGATCCGCAACGCAGCTTGCCAATCGCACTGGTAGGTTCATTACTGATTTGTACGTTATTCTACCTGCTGATAGCAGTTGCGGTAGTTGGAGCAGCAGGTGCACAACCATTGATCAATGCAGCGGGAGAAGGCTTTATACCTGGTTCCATAGAAATGGCAGAACAGTGCAAACTGCTTGCTGCACAAGGACAGCAACCAGTGGTTTGCTCGCAAGAAGCACTGGCGCATGTATTGCGCGAAATCGGATGGGTAAAAGTTGGAAACCTGATTGGTCTGGCTGCTTTTCTGGCGCTCCCTTCAGTTGTCCTGATGATGCTATTTGGGCAAACACGTATTTTCTTCGTTATGTCACGCGATGGCTTGCTACCGGATGGATTAAGTAAAATTCATCCGCGCTTCAAAACACCCTATATTGTGACACTGGTCACCGGATCTTTCGTTACCGTGTCGGCAGCTTTCCTGCCGGTAGGGAAGTTGGCAAATATCTCCAACTCCGGAACATTATTTGCTTTTCTGATAGTGGCACTCTCTGTCATGATTCTTAGAATCAAGGATAAAAACCGCACAAGACCTTTCAAAACGCCCGCAATCTGGTTGATGGGGCCGCTTGCTATCGGCGGTTGCATAATACTTTTTTTGTTTCTGCCAACAGATGCTCAACTGGTATTTCCGATCTGGACAGGGATTGGACTGATTTTTTATTTTCTGTATGGCTATCGCAGAAGTCATGTTCTGCTGGGTATAGATACCCCTTCCGGAGGTGAAAATCTGATCGAACCTATTCGCTCTCTGGTGGATTGTGATGAAAAGAATAGAGTAGGGGATAAATAGTTTCTTGTATCAAACCCTGACTAATCCTTATTTATCCGGTTCTATTGCCTGCAGATCATAACGATAACCAACGCCGTAAACCGAACAAATTATTTCCTTGTCCGGTATCAGCTCTATAAGTTTTTTTCTCAGTTTCTTGATGTGGCTATCTATCGTTCTATCTGAAACGATGCGTTGATCCGGATAGATCCGGTTCATCAATTATTCGCGTGAAAAAATGCGCCCAGGCTGCTATGGTAATTGGTACCTGGCTAAAATTGCGAATATCGCGGCAGATTTCAAGGCCATCCCGACTTGGCACCATCAAATCCAGCAGTATCAGATCCACCGGGTTTTCCTTTAGCCAGGGAATAACTGCCGGCTCTTGATCAAGGTGATGTGTCCGGAATCCAGCACAGATAACAGAATCATGGCTGCAGCAATCCGGAAAAACAGATTGGCCTGCTGCTCCATAAAATAAATATCGCTGGCCTGACTGACTGGATTGCCCGGCAGCAACCCGAAAAACCCTACCGTTTGATATTCATTCTGGATCGGGTGTGGATCCAGTTGAGGCAATAGTGCTTCCTGTCCGAATAAAACTGATTCATCCGCATCCAGCAGCATTACCCGTAATCCGAAAGGTATCCATTTTCTTCCGGCTTCTTCAGGAGTGGCCGGTGGCCACCAACTGTTCAGGTTCGCGGCGGGATTGTTCGACGACCCATTTTGGTGGGTGGTGGCGGTGCGGATCAGCGTGCTACAGTAACGCCATCCAATCCCGCTTGCTTTTTATTAAATTATCCCAACCATGATGATCAGCGTAGTATTCCTCCAACACATCGATGATTTTATCCAGTCGTTCCTGCTGTCTTTTTTCGATGAACTCGGTAAATCCTTTCTCCAAGGACCAGCGAGTGAAAAAATGCATCCTCATAACTACCAGCAGAGTAGTGAGTAGAAAAGCCAGAAATAATTTAACTCTGATTGACATGGAATGGCGCAGTGGTCGGAGTATCTGGCTATGCGCTTGCTGCTGCAAATTCCAGAATCTGTTTATCACGCCCGATTCCGGCAACGGCAGTGGTTACCCCATTTCTCTGATAACGCACCAAACAGTCACGAGCAGCAATATCACCATCGATTTCAATCGTATCCCATGATTGGGCATGGCCAGCATAATTGATAGTCAGGTCGTAATGCACGCTCCAGAAAAATGGTACGTCCTGAAATTTTTTGTTGGCCCCCAGCAGATTTTCAGCAACTACTTGTCCTTGTCGCTCTGCCACCACCCAATGTTCGATACGCAACGCCTGCCTACTTGCTTCATCACGCCAGCGGGCCACATCACCTGCAGCATAAATTCCCGGCACACTGGTTTGCAGATATTCGTCCACCAGAATACCTTTATTCACATTGAGTCCGGCTGATTCAGCCAGTGCAGTACGTGGTCGTACTCCCACGCCAAGTATGACGAGATCAGCAGTCAGCTTGTCGCCATTACTTAATGTCACTGATTCGGATTCAATATTCGTCAGGGATGTCTCCATATGAAATGTCACGCCGTGTGCTTCATGCAGGCTGCGGATGAAATTACCCAGCTTGGAACCCAGTACGTTTTGCAATGGACTCTGATCGAGCGACACGACATGCACAGCAAGCCCACGTGTGTGCAAAGCAGCGGCCACTTCCAGGCCAATGAATCCTGAACCAAGCACTACGGCTGTCCTGGCATTTTTTGCATGTTCAATGATGCGGCGGCTATCGGAGAAAGAACGCAGGGTAAATACATGTGCGCTGTCCTGACCGGGAATGGGTAGCCGGACGGGCTCAGCTCCGGTGGCCAGTACGAGACGATCGAATAAAATACTGCGATCATCTTTTGTAGTTATCCGATGATTAGCAGTATCGATATGCTGCACTACGGTACCGAGTTGCAGATCAATATGATTGTCTTTATAGAAGTCATCAGGGCGCAAAGGCATCCATTTTTCAGGCGCCGTACCGGCCAGATAATCTTTGGATAAATTGGGACGGTCACAAGGGGCGTCGGTATCCTCACTTAGCATAGTAAGGTGCCCCTGATAGCCGCGTCGACGCAACATTTCGGCACAGGCAAATCCTGCTGCGCCACCTCCCACAATGACAATATTTTTGGGTCGATCAGTTACTGCTATCAGTAGTTCTGGTTGTGCTGCAGGAGAGATTCTATTATGGACAAAAACACGTTCCCCATCGCGCTCGACTTTCCAGCAAAGCAGTGGATCAAAAGCAGGTGCACCCAGTGCCTCACCACTACGTAGTGAAAAACAAGCGTGATGCCAAGGGCAACGTATTGTTTCACCGACAACCAGGCCTTCTTCCAAGGGGCCACCGTAATGCGTGCAATGAGCGCCAATTGCCATGATCTCATTACCAGTACGCACCAGTACTATAGGTTCATCACCCACCTGTCCGCGCAATAGCTGTTGATCACCAAAATCAGCCAGGGTAATCCCTTTGGTCAGATCGAACCCCGTGTTTTCTGTTGTATCTGAAGACATCACAATCCTCCTTTCAAAAGTGTGGATGTAAAACAATCCGTACAAGTATGGCACATGAGACTGGAGCAGGTAAAAAGGCAGATTAGAAAGAATCGAAGAACAGGGCTGAGTATTATTGGCAATTTGAGATTTCAGACCCTGGCTCTTTGCTGGTAGACAGTAGTTTTAAAGAAAGAGGATTAGTAACTATTTCTTTCACACACTCGCCCAGGTTGCCAAACCAGTATAATTAATGCTTTTTTAATTTCTCAAGAGGAATTCCGATGCATACCGGTACTACCCTTACCCAGTTCATCATTGAAGATCAGCGCCACATTGCAGGCGCAAGTGGCGATTTCACTGCATTGCTGAACGATATCGTGACCGCCATCAAGACCATTTCCAACGCGGTGAACAAAGGCGCGCTGATTGGTGTCATGGGGGCGCTGGATACGGAAAATATCCAGGGTGAAACACAAAAGAAGCTGGATGTGATCACCAATGAAATCATGATTCACCATAATGAATGGGCCGGTCATCTGGCAGGTATGGCCTCGGAAGAAATGGATGATGTTTATTCGATCCCGAACCGGTATCCGCTTGGCAAGTATCTGCTGGTGTTCGATCCACTGGATGGTTCCAGTAACGTCGATCTCAATATTTCGGTCGGAACCATTTTCTCTATTCTGCGTGCTCCGGTGCCCGGGCAGGCTGCCAGCATGGAAGGTTTTTTACAGCCTGGCACTAAGCAAGTCTGTGCCGGCTATGCCTTGTATGGTTCTTCCACCATGCTGGTGCTGACTACCGGCCATGGCGTCAATGGTTTTACACTGGATCGCGATATTGGTGAATTTGTGCTGACTCATCCGAATATGAAAATTCCCGCTGATACCAGGGAATTTGCCATCAATGCATCCAATCAGCGTTTCTGGGAAGCACCAGTGCAGCGTTATGTATCGGAATGTCTGGCTGGCAGTACCGGGCCGCGCGGCCGTGATTTCAATATGCGCTGGGTGGCTTCAATGGTGGCGGAGGTGCATCGTATTCTTACCCGTGGTGGTATTTTTATGTATCCGCGTGATAACAAGGATCCTTCCAAACCCGGTAGATTGCGCCTAATGTATGAAGCCAATCCGATGAGCTTCATTGTTGAGCAAGCTGGCGGAATATCCTCAACCGGGTATGAGCGTATTCTGGATATTGTTCCGCAGGATTTACATCAGCGCGTGCCAGTAATTCTGGGCTCAAAGAATGAGGTTGAGGTAGTATTGGGGTATCACAAAGCCTGATAACACCTGATCGCCCGGGGGAAAGTCTATATCTCGTCTTATCCCCGGTTGTGCGGTCGGGTGTAATCAATCTCCGGCCCTTTTGGGACAATCCTGGTTGGATTGATGGTTGAATGGCTGTAGTAATAATGAGTTTTAATATGTTCAAAATTTACGGTATTGGCAATACCCGGTATCTGATACAGCGCGCGCAGGTAATTGGATAAATTGGGATAATCCTCAATTCGCTGTTTGTTGAGTTTAAAATGGCTGTAATACACGCTGTCAAAGCGGATGAGGGTAGTGAATAATCGCCAGTCAGCTTCAGTTAGCTGATCTCCCGTGAGGTAACGGCATTTACCTAGTAGGCTATCAATTTTATCCAGCCTGGCGAAAACCTGATCGTAAGCCCTTTCATAAGCTGACTGCTCGGTGGCAAAACCGGCTCTGTAAACACCATTATTGAAATCCCGGTACACCACTTCATTAATTGCATCAATTTCATTACGTAATGCTTCAGGATAAAAATCCAGATCGTTGCCGGTAAGTGCGCCAAATGCGTTGTTAAACATGCGGATGATTTCAGACGATTCATTACTGACGATCGTGTTACGTTGCTTATCCCACAATACCGGTACAGTAACCCGACCGGTGTAATCCGGTTTGACGTGAGTGTAGAGCTGGTGCAGGTATTGAATATTTGGCACGGGATTATCCCGGGAGATTTCACTGAATGTCCACCCATGTTCCAGCATTTTTGGGTCAACGATGGTAACGCCGATATGTTTCTCCAGATCTTTTAAGTGGCGGAAAATAAGGGTGCGGTGCGCCCAGGGACAGGCCAGTGATACGAATAAATGGTAGCGTCCCGATTCAGCAGCAAAACCGCCGTTTCCGGATGAGCCAGGTTGTCCATCTGCCGTGACCCAGTTGCGATATTGAGCATTCTCACGCACAAATTCTCCATTTTCAGAGGTATACCACTGGTCACGCCATGTGCCATCAATCAAAAGTCCCACAGATTATTTCTCCGGTTTATTAGGAAACATTGCTTGCAGAGTGTGATCAAGTGAGTACTTGCCTGCACCGTGCAGCAGGATACAAATGCTTATTACCATTAAAATAAGGGAGTATTCGTAACCACTATTTGTGATGAAAAAGCCATTTGTCCAATGTACAGCAACCATCGCCACCAGCATGATTAGTGCGGTTCCCAGCGCCGCCGGGCGAGTCAGCATACCCAGCAACAGTGCCAGGCCTCCAAAAAACTCGCCCGAACTGGCCAGCAACGCCATCAGATAACCCGGACTGAGGCCGATTGAATCCATCCATTGACCCGTGGCTTCCAGACCGTAACCACCAAACCAGCCAAATAGTTTCTGTGCACCACGTGCCATAAGCGTTCCACCTGTTGTTACACGCAACAGCAGTATTGCCAAATCAGTTTTATCATGTGTTTTCAAGATTGCTGAAATCTTCATTTGTGATCTCCTGTTAGTTGTCTTGCTATTAACTGTTTCGATGCATTGCAATGAACCTTTTGCCAAGTACTGGGAGTATTGCTATCGAGGCTGATATTTAGCGCAGTGATTCTAATGATAACGAGACAAATATTTTCAAGCGAATTGGCTATCAAGTGGTTGGTATGACTGCAATATGGCCTGTTTATCCATGCGTCCTCCGGAAGATGCTGAAACGATATTCGTTGTAGTATGGGTTTATGATCATTCTCAGTAGTAAGTTTGATTGAATGTTGAGAATTTTAGATTTAACACAATTTCAGCTGTTACTGAACGATTTTGCAGATTCCACGTCGTATACAGTAATTTTTTACGCAGATTTTTCTTAGAACCTGTTCAATATCTCACTGAAGGGCATATTACGGCGCTGAAATGGCACCGCATCCCTTGATCGAGACCTTGAACAGATTCTTAACCGTAAACCCTAACGGCCAATTTTATTTGGCCTCCCTTCGAGCCTGTACGGAATTTCCGTACAGGCCTTTTTCAGGCTGTACCCTACCGGGCACAGCCACTGATTGCGCTGCTATTCACAGTGAGGGACATTTACCATGGTGTTCCTGCGGGTCTTATTTTGTGTCACACAACCTGAATTTCCTGCTTCATGTTGCGAGTCATGCGTAGTACATAGAACAATTCACTTTTATCCCAGGGGGTGAAGCGTGGCAGCTGAAATAGGTCGCTATTCTGCCGGGCAGCTCCCCATGCTGTTGAGACGGCGGCTTCAAACCCGGCTTCTTTAACCATTTTTACGTGTGCAGGCAGATAGTCTTTTCCCGGCTTGCCATTTGGGTAGGCAAACAGGCGTACTGGCGCACCAATGATTGCTTCAAGCCTTGTCTTGCCTTCCGTTATTTCCATATGAGCAGTCGCATCATCAATGCTCGCAAGTATCGGATGGGTGACGGTGTGGCCGCCTATTTCCATTCCTGCATCGTGTAACCGTTTGACTTGTGCCGAAGTCATCATAAGATTGTCTGGCAGTTCAGCAGAAATAATGGTGTTTAGTTTTTCTACCTGAGAAGCCCTTGTTTCATGAGGCAGATATTTCAGCTTATCTATCAAAAAAATTAAAGCTTTCCGTCTTTGTTCAAGCGTGGTAATTACATGAATACCCAGATTGATTGAACTCAGGTCAAGTTTATCTCCTTTGGCAAGGCGCACTGACTCAATGACGGTATCGTTCCACATTCTTCCACCATCAAGAAAACCAGAAGCAACGAAAAAAGTGGCAGGTGCCCCATATTGTTGGAGAAGAGGAAGTGCTATTTCAGCATTATCCGCATAGCCGTCGTCAAATGTGATGCAGGCGGCACGACCGGGTAAAGTGCCGCTGCGCACCCTGTTTACTGCTTCGGATAAGGGCAGAACATTAAAATTCTTAATCAGGTAGCTCAGGCCTGTTTCAAACTCTTTTATCCCGCTGCTGCCAAGCAGAAGATCAGGCTCGGGTAAAACACGATGATGAATAACAATAGATAACTTTGCATTCTTGCCAGCAGGTGAAAACAGGGAGGGCAGTATTTTCATTGGAAACGTATTTGTGTTTTGATCCAATCTCTTGATAAGGGATCTCGAAATAAGCAAGGATACGGGTAATTCTGCTGTATGGGATCAGTGTCAGCAGTCATTTTTCATGCCATTTAAGAGATTTACAATATCTCGGGAGTCATTACTGCTCGCAGGATAATACTTTCTCGCTCATCTTTTTGCTTGCAACTGAACCACCAGACAGAACCCTTTCGTACACTAAAACCCGTTTCATCTCTCTTTAACAGGAGAGAGGCTATTTTTCCCAGCGTTGGTTGGTGTCCCACTACCAGTACAGTACCTTCTGCCTCCGGCCAGGCAATTGCGTTAAGCACTTTGTACGGAGTAGCGCCCGTTCCTACTTGATCGCTGGTTTCAAAACGGGTAGTCAGTGCCGAAACGGTTTGCTGGGTGCGTTTGGCCGGGCTGACTATGATGCGCGTATCTGGTGGCAATTTAGATTCCAGCCATCCAGCCATTTTTTGTGCCTGTTGCAAACCTTTTTCAGTTAATTCACGTGCTGCATCGGGAATACGATCTTCTGCTTCAGCGTGGCGCCATAAAATCAGATCCAAGATTACACTCCTTTATGAATGAACCAGCTCGTGTATTGTGTTGATTGAAATGATGTAGAGCCGACAGTATTGCCGTTATTTAATTGTGCTCAGGTAATTTTTTCAAAAAGTGTACCGGTGAGTGCGGTAAACCCCATGGCAAGCGCCCCCCAGAAAACCACACGCGCAGCACCTTTCAATATATTTGCTCTTCCAAGATAAGCAGCCAGTGTACCCAGGGCAGTCAGAGAAAGAAGAGAGGTGGCTGTCACAACAGGGATAATCTGTGATGCAGGAGCAACGATGGTTGCCAGGAGCGGCATGGATGCCCCGAGAGTAAACATGCCTGCCGAGGTGAGAGCGGCGTGAACAGGTTTTGCATTGATGTGCTCATGCAGGCCCAATTCATCTCTGAGGTGAGCGCCCAGTGCATCATGTGCCATCAGCTGTTTGGCCACCTCCTTAGCCAGCCTGGGCTCAACGCCTCTTCCGATGTAAATATCTGTCAGCTCCTGGATCTCATAATTGATATCCCGGATAAGATGATACTGTTCAAGTGCGATATCCGCTTTTTCTGTGTCTGCCTGGGAGCTTACAGAAACGTATTCTCCTGCAGCCATAGACATGGCTCCAGCAACGAGACCTGCTACACCTGCCAGCAGAATATCCTCAGCACCTGCATGCGCGGATGCCACACCAATGATCAGGCTAGCTGTGGAAACGATACCATCATTAGCGCCCAGTACCGCTGCCCGTAGCCAGCCGGTTCGATGCGAGTAGTGATTATTGTCATACGTCATGGCTATCTGTTTTGATGATCTGAAAATTCATGTTTCCTTCAGAATATTTTTTAGCCAGCGGGAGATATCAGCCAGCTCCTGATCACATACAGCATGCGCCATGGGATATTCATGCCAGTCAACAGAGTAATGGTAATCGCGCAGCAACTGTAGCGAAGATCTGGCTAATTTAACAGGGACGATAGGATCATAACTGCCATGGGCCATAAATATGGGAGTTGCCTGATTGGCTGCATGTGCCTCCTGCCTGATCTCGTGAGCAAGGGGAAGATATCCTGACAGAACCATAATGCCAGCCAGCTGGTCAGGGTGACGCAATCCTGTTTGTAGAGCCATGGCAGCACCCTGCGAAAATCCAGCCAGGATGATGCGATTGGATGGGATACCTCTCTGGTTTTCGTGTTCAATCAGTGCTACGATTGCGCGCTGTGATCTGTGTAACCCGGCTTTATCTTCCTGTTTAATAAAATCAGCATGTTGGATGTCATACCACGCTCTCATTGTATAGTTCCCATTGATGGTGACAGGTTGCAGAGGAGCATGGGGGAATAAAAAACGGATGGGGATTGCTGGCAAGTCGAGTGTTTGTACAACGGGTACAAAATCATTGCCATCGGCTCCTAATCCGTGCATCCACAAGACGGTATATAAGGGATTCGGTCCGGTTACAATATCGATTGCGGAAAGCTGAAGTGGGCTGTCAGACATAGGCTACGGAAAATTGATGTGGTTGGCCAGTAGCGATAAGTTTATCGGGTTCAATATTATCATTGATGAGGGATCGTATGAAACGCAGGGATTTTTTCAAGTTGGTTGGTACAGGCGCTGCAGCAGCTGTCTTGGCTCCGTCTGTTTCGCGAGCCTCCGCGTTACCGTTGAATCAGGCGAAATGGCGCGGCTATCAATTAACGTATCAGATTACTCTGCCAGCCGCAGGCAAGGTTGCAAAACTATGGCTGCCGTTGCCGGATACAAATGATACGATTTATCAGTTTACGCAAGGAAGTAACTGGAGTGGGAAAGCAACCGCTTCTGCATTTTATATGTTACCCGGTACCTCTTCCCCGGTATTTTTTGCAACCTGGCAAAAGGGAGAAGAGCGGACGGTCAAGGTGAGTAGTATTGTCAAAACAGCCTATCGCACTGCTGATCTGAGCTTTTACCAGGCTCCTGCCAAAGCTTCAATTCCCCAGAATATCAAACGCTATCTGCAGCCTACCAGCCAGATCCCATTAGATAATACCGTGAAGAAAATAGCACATTTCGTGACTAGCCAGGCTAATGCCCGTACTCATCTGCAACAGGCGCGCGCCATTTATGATTGGATGATTAATAACGTTACCTATGACAACAGTGTGCGCGGTCAGGGTAGGGGGGATATTCGAAGTATGCTGGCCGGAGGAGAAAATCTCAGTGGAAAATGTGCGGACATCCATTCGCTTTTTGTCGGGCTTGCACGTGCTTCTGGCATTCCGGCTAGAATCCAGTACGGAATCCGTATTGGTGAATCCTCTCTTAACAAAAATCTTGGGAAATCCGGTGATGTTAGTACTTCCCAGCATTGTCAGGCAGAATTTTATCTTTCCGGGTTTGGTTGGGTGCCGGTCGATCCGTCTGATGTGGCAAAAGTCATGGCACTGGAATCTCTGCCGAGCAACCATGATTCGATCAGTCAGCTAAGAGAAAAGCTGTTTGGCTCTTGGGAAATGAACTGGGTCGCATTCAACGACGGTGAAAATGTAGATTTGGGCAAGGCATGTGCAGCTGGCAAACTGCCATTTTTCCTCTACCCACATGCTGAAATTGACGGGCGACAACAAGATAGTCTGGAACCGGAATCCTTTTCTTACAAAATTACTTCGGCCACACTGGTGGGTACCGGCGCCAAACTGTAACCCGGTTTATAGCCTGATGATTACCCCGCAAAGGTAGGTGATTATCAGGCATCGGTAAGCGATAGTTGTGCTACTGGAACTTGGAAAAAGAGTATAGCTGGCAGTTATTTAGTTACGCACAGTCTCGCTTTACAGAGTATCACCGCATAACATCGGTTAGTCATTTGCAAAACGTCCTTCTGTTACTTCACGGATAATTCCGGCGCGAATTGTAAAATCGCCAAAGTGCTCGTTAGGTAATCGTTCAGTTGCATAACGACGAAGTACTTCATCAAGCGCTTCAAGAATTGCGGCCTCGCCGATATTTTCACGATAAAGGCGATTGAGGCGCTGGCCGTGAAAACCGCCACCCAGATAAAGATTGTATTTACCTGGTGCACGGCCGGTAAGTCCAATTTCTGCAATGAAAGGGCGGCTGCACCCGTTAGGACATCCTGTCATTCTGAGTGTAATTGGCTCATTTTGCAGATTGTATCGAGTGAGGATTCCCTCAATCTTCGTAATCAAAGCAGGCAGATAACGTTCACTGTCTGCCATTGCCAAACCACAGGTTGGAAAAGCGACACACGCCATCGAATTCAGGCGCAGCACGCTGTGTTCATTAAAAGTAATCAATCCGGATTCTGCCAGTAACACTTCTATCTTCGGTTTGTCAGTCGTGGCAACGTTGGCAATCATGAGATTTTGATTGGGAGTCAGGCGAAAGTGTCCTTTGTGTACATGCGCAATCTGTGCAATTTTATCAAGCGTATCGCGGTTGAGTCGGCCATTCTCAATAAATAATGTGAAATGATGATAACCATCATCCGATTCTACCCAACCATAGATATCCGCATTGGATGTGAAGTGGTAAGAGCGGGCGGGTTCAAGCAATCCAGCACGATCTTCAATTGCCAATTTGATCCAATCCAATCCTTTATCATCGATTGTGTATTTAAAGCGTGCACGTGACCGGTCAGCGCGATTGCCATAGTCACGCTGGACTCCCATGATAGCTTCGGTAACGGAAATAAGTCTGTCTGGTGTAATGAAGCCGATAACTGATGCAGTGCGCGGATAGGTATGCGGTGCCTTGTCGGTACGCCCCATTCCACCGCCGATTGCTATATTGAATCCCGCTATTTTTCCATCTTTACTCACGATCGCGATATAACCCAGATCCTGCGCGTAAATATCAATATCATTATTGGGCGGGATCACAAATCCAATCTTGAACTTACGAGGCATATAGGTTCGCCCGTAGAATGGTTCTTCCGGTTCAGATGAAGCAATACGTTCTTCACCATACCAGATTTCATGATAGCCCTTGGTCTTGGGAATGACATGATCGCTGACTGTTTTTGCCAGTGCTGCCAGTTCTGCCTGCAGAGCTGGAAATTGAGGATTGACCGTAGCCATTACACCACGTGAATCATCCCCGCACGCAGCAACTGTATCGAGCAATACTTCATGAAGACCACGAATAACCGAAACAATATTGTGCTTGAGCACCCAATGAAACTGGAAAGTCTGTCTGGTGGTCATGCGTAACGTTTCATTGCCGTGTGCACAGGCAAGCTCTGAAATCTTCAGCCAGCGTTCAGTCGTGCAGATACCTCCCGGCAAACGCACGCGGATCATGAACTGAAAAGCGGGTTCCAGTTTCTGGCGACGGCGTTCATCACGAACATTCCGGTCATCTTGCTGATAAATACCGTGAAATTTCATCAGCTTGATATCATCGCCTGGTACAGCAGATGTAATGCGATCGAGCAATCCAAGTGCGATTGTGCCACGCAGATATTCACTTCCAGCCTTCAGTGTCTCATCCGGGCTTAGGCGCTCAAGTGGTTGGGAAATATCGCAACTACGATCAGTGTGAGGGAGTGTGTCTGCCATTTCTATTCTCAATAAACGTCGCGCTGATAGCGCCCATCGCGTTGCAGGTTGCGAAGATATTCTTCTGCCTCTTCGCGCTGAACGCTTGCTTGTTCTTCGATTACGGTGACCAATGTATTGTGGACATCAGGCGCCAGGCGTGAAGCGTCACCACATATATAAATATACGCACCTTCTTCCAGCCAGGCATAAACATCGTGTGCATGTTTGCGAATACGGTGCTGGACATAGATTTTCTCTGTATCATCGCGCGAGAATGCGACATCCATTTTTGTCAGGATGCTATTTTTCAACCAATCCTGCCATTCGGTCTGATAAAGAAAATCCACACGGAAATTGCGTTCTCCGAAAAATAACCATGAACGGCCACCACCATTTGCTTCGCGTTCCTGCATAAAGGCACGATAAGGTGCCACACCGGTACCGGCACCAATCATAATAATGGGTTCGCCGCTAGGTGGCAGGCGAAAATGTGGGTTGCTCTGAATGTAGACTGGCAATATGGAATCAGCATTTGCACGATCAGCAAGGTGACTGGATGCAACACCTGACCGAATTTCGCCATGCAGCTTATAACGTACTGGTGCGACAGTGATATGTGCCTCATCAGGACAAATCGCCAGGCTGGAAGAAATAGAGTAGAGGCGCGGTTGCAGAGGGCGTAGCCCATCGATAAAACGTTGTGGATCAAGTCCTTTGAGCGGGAAGGCGCGAATAATATCAATAATATGATGCTCATGAAGGAATGCCGCACGTTCGACATTATCCTTTGCAGTAAAAATGTCGGTTGTGCCGGTTAATTCCCCCCAGTGATCAAGGAAACGCAGTGTTGCCGTGGTGATTTCTAATGACTTGTTAAGCGCATCAAAGAGTGTTGTCGCCTGACCTTTTACGGTCAGCGATGTGCTTGGATTCATGTCGAGCGCAGTCAGTAGTGCCTCAACCATCGCAGGATCGTTGTTCGCCACGACGCCCAATGCATCACCCGGTTCATAGGTTAAACCGGAATCAGCGAGTGAGATTTCGATGTGGTGTGTTTCTCGGGTAGAACCGCGACCCGAGAGAACGATATTGTCAATAACAGTTGCAGGGAAGGGGTTTCGTTTACTGTAAGCTGAATTATCAGCTTGCTGAGTATTTCCTGTTGTCTCTGATTGTGATGCGACAGATGATGTCACCGCTGTTTTTTCTGCGGCAAGCAACGCTAGTATATTGGTACTCCATGCAGCAGCTGGTTCTTCATAGTCCACATCACAGTCAATGCGTGGCTGCAACCGTTTTGCACCCAGTTCCTCGAAACGCTCATCAAGACGTTTGCCGGCGCCACAAAAATGTTCATAGCTCATATCACCCAGCGCAAGTATGGCGTAACGCAATCCGGATAGTGCTGGTGCCTTACGGCCTTCAATCAATTCAAAAAATTCCATTCCGGATTGGGGTGGATCTCCTTCTCCATGGGTGGAGGTAATGATCAGAAGATCCTGTTCTTCTTTGAGTTTACGAATTTTGTAATCAGCTATGTCAACCAGTGTCGGGTTGAGTCCTTGTTCAACAGCCAGCGCTACCAAACGGATTGCCAGCTCAGTGCTGTTACCGGTTTCGCTGATATGAAGAATTGTAAGTGAACGAGCTGCAACTGGTTCTGCTTGTGCCACTACTGCGGGAATGCGTACATCTGGAGACTGGGCAGCAGTATTGCCCCTGTGTAACAAGGCTGTTCCAAGGCCAGCAAAGTAGCCGCTGATCCAATATGCATGTTCAGATGTAAGAGAAGTGCCTAGCGTTTCGACAAGACGCCACTGTTCTGCGGTCAGAGCGGCTCCTGAGAATTGTGATACCGTCATTTTATTTTATATTTTGGAAGTTTTTCACACGTAGAAATACGTAGAAGTGAGATATCCGGCTGGTGGTTAAAATTTTGTAGACATGGACAAATCAATCGAAAACCTGTTTAAGTGTTGCTGTTACAGCACTCTTTAAATAAAGAGTGTAAGGATAGCAATTATTTTTATAATCCAAAAGAATATTAAATTAATTGTATATCGTATTTTGTTATATAAAGGATATCTGGATGGCCAGAAAAATTAATAATGCTAATTGAATATAAAATTATAGGGGCGTGAGCTATCCCAGCCCCTGGTCAGAAAATTTATTCTTTATGATACTAGTGCTCGCTTATTCGGCTTTATTGTTGCGAGCTGTCAGGCAGAACGTGTATTTCAGCGGCGTTTATGTTGTAATGCTGCCTCTAATTTCCGAAGAAGGTACTGAAATTTTAAGGGGCGGAGTCTATCAGAAAGTATTCTGATCATCAATCCGGGCAGGGCAGAAGCCTTCCTGTCTATTCCAGTTGGTACCGCCAATAGCAGTTAGTTTTCAGGATTTCTGAGTAACCCATTGACTGTTTCTGCATCAAGATGTGCCGCAAACATCTCAATAAAATCGTAAATGTAGTGGCGAATATAGCTGTTGCGACAGATACCGATGCGAGTAGTACTGGGTTCAAACAGATGTGCGGCATCAATGGCTCTCAGCTTTCTATCGCGAGTCGGATCAAAGGCCATCTTTGCCAGAATGCCTACGCCCAAACCGATTTCTACGTAAGTTTTGATTACATCTGCGTCAAGTGCTGTCAATACCACGTTGGGTTTTAGCCCTCTGGATTCAAATGCCTGATTGATTTTGGATCGACCGGTAAAAGCAAAATCGTAGGTAACAATAGTGTATTGAGCGATGGATTCAAGCGTTAACTCCTTAAGTTGGAGTAGTGGATGCCGAGGTGGAACGACGACGCAACGATTCCATTCATAACAAGGCAACATAACGAGTTCATCGAATAATTCGATGGCTTCAGTTGCGATAGCCAAATCGGCTTCACCAGATGAAACCCAAGTGGATATTTCTATGGGGCTTCCCTGCCGCAAGGATAGTCTGATTTTTGGGTGGCGTTCGATAAAGCGCTTGATTACAGGAGGGAGTACATACCGTGCTTGCGTGTGAGTAGTCGCAATAATAAATGTACCGCTCTCCTTATCATTAAATTCATTTCCAATTTTTTTTAGATTATCTGCGTCCTGCAGCATCCGTTGGGCAGTTTCCAGGATCGCAAGCCCTGGCTGAGTAATGCTGGTAATACGTTTACCGTGGCGTGTAAAAATCTCGACCCCCAGCTCTTGTTCCAACAGCTGGATTTGTCGACTGATTCCGGGTTGTGAAGTATGCAGAGCATTCGCAGCCTTGGATAAATTCAGCTTTTGTTTTGCAATTTCACGAAGATATCTCAACTGCTGGAGCTTCATTTATATAGCAATATGTAATATGTAATTAATTTAATATTCTTTTGTATTATAAATATTATTGTTATGCTTGCATATATGTTTAAAGAACAGTGTAAAAATGATGTCATTCGTGTTGTATATCATTCGAAGCTATGACAAGTAGCGTAAGGATATTCACATCGATCTGAGGTTGTCGTACTTATATGGATTTTTTATGGACAAGTATTTGTGAGGTAAAATAACGTTTTATTAATATGGATGAGCAAACATTGCAACAGAAGGTTGAGCAGTTACATAGTTTATTAGGTAATATCCAGCAGGATTATTCTCCCGCAGTATTTGCCAACAGCTTTGGTGCTGAAGATATGGTGTTGACCGATATAATCGCTCGCCATTATCCGGAAATTAGCATATTTACGCTTGATACCGGACGTCTTCCACAGGAAACCTATGATCTGATGCAAAAGACGAAGGAGCGTTATGGTGTTTCCATCCATACTTATTTTCCTGATTCATCGTCTGTTGAAAACTATGTGACGCAATATGGCCCGAATGGGTTTTATGAAAGTATCGATCTGCGAAAGCGTTGTTGTTATATACGAAAAGTTGAACCTCTAAAACGTGCTTTAGCTGGAAAGCGTGCCTGGATTACAGGAATGCGTCGCGAGCAATCAGCCACCCGAGAGGAGTTGAAGTTGTCAGTATTTGATAACATTCACGGTATACATAAGTTTAATCCTTTGTGCGATTGGACTGAGAAGGATGTATGGGACTATATAAAGCAGCACGATATTCCCTACAATGCGCTACATGATCAATTTTATCCCAGCATCGGCTGTGCTCCATGTACCCGGGCAATCACTCCCGGGGAGGATATTCGATCCGGGCGTTGGTGGTGGGAAAATATGGACTCTAAAGAGTGTGGCTTGCATACTCAAAAATAGAAACATAAGTTAATGTTCTTAAATCAAAATAAAATGAATCAACGGTCATATTTTACACATTTGGATGCCTTGGAAAGCGAGGCTATCCATATCATGCGAGAAGTTGCAGCAGAGTGTGCCAATCCGGTGCTGTTGTTTTCAGGGGGTAAGGATTCGGTTGTCCTGCTGAGGTTGGCTGAAAAGGCCTTTCGTCCCAGCCATTTTCCTTTTCCGTTGATGCATATTGATACGGGCCATAATTTTCCGGAAGTAATTGAATTTCGGGATTATCGGGCCAAACAATTAGGAGAGCGCCTGATTGTACGCAGCATGGAGGATTCTATTCAGCGTGGCAGGGTTATATTGCGATCCAAAAACCAAAGCCGCAATCCTTTTCAGGCAGTTACTTTATTGGATGCCATTTCAGAATTCGGGTTTGATGCCTGCATTGGTGGCGCTCGCAGAGATGAGGAAAAAGCACGTGCAAAAGAACGTATTTTTTCGTTTCGGGATGAGTTTGGACAATGGGATCCAAAGAATCAGCGTCCGGAATTATGGAGTCTCTATAATGCGCGAACTCACCCTGGAGAAAACATCAGAGTTTTCCCTATCAGTAACTGGACAGAATTGGATATATGGCAATATATCGGCCGGGAACAGCTGGAAATTCCATCTATCTACTATGCTCATGAGAGAGATGTAATCGTGCGAAATAGCAGTCTGCTGCCGGTGTCGTACCTGGTTCAGCCAGAGGCGGGGGAAAGTGTACAAAATATGATGGTACGATTCCGCACGGTTGGTGATATGAGCTGTACCTGTCCGGTGGCTTCTCAGGCCAGGGATGTTGAGGAAATTATTGTAGAAACGGCATTAACACGGATTACTGAGCGCGGGGCAACACGTATGGATGATCGGACTTCCGAGGCATCAATGGAGTTGCGTAAACGAGAAGGTTATTTCTAGGATAGCGTTCTGAAATAATACCCGGTTTTAATTTTTTATCTTCATAGGTTTTTCTAGGACATGTCTGTTGTTGAAAATATTGAACCCGATCATGCCGAGCTGCTGCGATTTATTAGTGCAGGTAGTGTAGATGATGGTAAAAGCACGCTGATAGGTCGTTTGCTGCATGATTCAAAATCCATCTTCGAAGATCAGCTGAATGCTGTTACAAAAACTTCTAACAAACGCGGGATGGAAAAAATTGATCTCTCGCTTTTTACTGACGGATTGCAAGCAGAGCGGGAGCAGGGGATCACTATTGACGTAGCGTATCGTTATTTCAATACACCCAAACGCAAGTTTATTATTGCGGATACACCAGGCCATGAGCAATATACGCGTAATATGGTAACGGGTGCTTCTACTGCCAATCTTGCAATTGTTCTTATCGATGCGCGCAAGGGGGTTCTGACACAATCCAGGCGACACGCCTATCTTGCCAGTCTGGTTGGTATCCCTCATCTGGTTGTGGCAATTAATAAAATGGATCTGGTTGGCTATTCCCAGGAGATCTTCAAACAGATTTGTGCTGAATTCTCTGTATTTTTGCAAGGGCTGGGGTTTCGTTCCATTGAATATATACCAATGTCTGCGCTACTTGGAGATATGGTCGTGGAACGTGGTGACAACCTTGACTGGTATTCGGGCAAACCATTATTGGATTATCTGGAATCCATTAATATAGAACATGATATCAATACACTAGATTTTCGCTTCCCGGTACAGTGGGTATGCCGTCCGCAAACGGAAGAAATGCGTGATTTCCGTGGCTATACGGGGAGAATTGAATCCGGAACAATACACGTGGGGGATACAGTGACAGTATTACCATCTGGATTAACATCCCGCATCAAAGAAATTCTTTTATATAACGACAGCTTTGAAACCGCTTTTGCGCCACAATCCATTACTTTGACCATTGAAGATCATCTGGATATCTCTCGCGGAGATATGCTAATCAATGGTGGAGAGTTGCCTCGAATTACCAGAGAGTTTGATGCCATGCTCTGCTGGTTATCCGAACAGGCATTTGACCCCGATCGTAAATATATCATCAAGCATACCACTCGTATCGTTAAAGGATTAATTACTCGAATTGACTATCGGGTTGATATAAATACGATGCATCAAGAGTCGGTTAATATTCTGACAATGAATGATATTGCCAGAATTGGAATGAAAGTACAGCAACCACTCGTCATTGATGCATATGCCCAAAATCGGGGAACCGGTTGTTTTATTCTGATTGATGAAGTCAGCAATAATACTGTGGCAGCCGGTATGATTTGTATCCAGGAAAGCTGATTACATTTTCCCAACCGAAAATTATTCTGATCAGCAAATATTGGCCATCTGCTTATTCCTATTTTCATATTTTCATATTAGAAAAATATCCTGGATATTTGACTAAAATATATGATTGATTCTCAATCAATGCACAACTATTCCTCAATGGTACCTGATACCAGGCTTGTTCTTGAATTTGGCATGTCTTTTCCGGAACTGTACGAACGTGCTGGCCTGGTTAAACTGGATCAGATATTCCTGAGTTTTCTTGGAGAAGGTGATCCCGGATTATGTGATCGACTGATTCAGGCTCGGAAGCATCCAGGACAACTGCCGCCCAAGGATGAATCCGCCTTACTGATTGAAGTGGCCCCCTGGTTGGAAGACTTTATTGCAATATTGTTTGGCATTAAAAGTGAGGTTAATACCTTAGCTGCACGACATCATGAACTGGCCCCTCTTTATTTTTGTAAACGTCAGTTTGTACAGCGGCGCGCCAAAACCAAGGTGAGTGATGAGATATTGCAAACACTGAATGGCCTGGAGCTGGAATGGAAACTGGCAGAAGAATTTGGCCAGCCTTTTTCGGAGCTTATTTTTGCATCTCATGTTGCTCACTGGATGACGGATGAAGCAAATTATTCGGTGCAGCTTGAGCTTGCGCTGCATTATGCCGCCTGGGCGCTGCGCACATCTGAAGGGCAGGTGCACACCCATCAGGGTATTTTATTCAAATCCCCACGCAAACTGGATCCGAGGCATCTGTTGTCACTGGAGAGTGATGAGCGTAATGGCTATATAACACATCGTCTTGATCATATCCGGTATCGGGAAGGCTTCTCATTGACAGATCAGGGAACCGATCTGTCAGGTGCACTGGATGAAGCGAACTACTGTATCTGGTGTCACGAACAGGGCAAGGATTCCTGTTCAAAAGGATTTCTGCAAAAATCAAAAGAAACACCAGAAGTAAAAGCCTTTAAAAGAAATGATCTGGGAGTGTTACTTGCCGGCTGTCCGCTGGAAGAACGTATTTCAGAATTTCACAAGCTTAAAACTCAGGGAGTTGCGATTGGCAGTTTAGCCATGATCGTGCTGGATAATCCGATGTGTGCAGGAACCGGGCACCGTATTTGTAATGATTGCATGAAATCATGCATTTATCAGAAACAGGATCCCGTCAATATTCCCCAAGCTGAAACACGTACACTTAAGGATGTACTCGAATTACCTTGGGGATTCGAGATTTACAGCTTACTAACGCGCTGGAATCCACTTGATTTGCACAGACCCTATCCCAAAGCGGCAACGGACAAGAAAGTGCTGGTGGTTGGTATAGGACCGGCAGGCTACACATTGTCACATCATCTTATGAATGATGGACATACCGTAGTGGGTGTGGATGGATTAAAAATAGAGCCTTTATCAGCCAACATCTCTGGAATAGATATAAAAGGCGAGCGTAGTTCTTTTATGCCGATTTATGATGTCAAGCAGTTAAGCGAAGATCTGAATGAACGATTGCCAGCCGGATTTGGTGGCGTGGCTGAATATGGCATTACAGTACGCTGGGATAAGAATTTCCTTAAATTGATCCGTTTATTGCTGGAACGTCGCTCAGAATTTGCTCTTTTCGGTGGTGTGCGCTTTGGGGGTACACTGACTGTTGATGACGTATGGCAGCTGGGATTTGATCATATCGCACTGGCAGCAGGCGCCGGTCGCCCAACTATTCTGAATATACCCAACGGATTAGCTCGAGGCGTGCGAGCCGCATCTGACTTCCTGATGGCGCTTCAGCTAACGGGAGCTGCTCAGAGTGATTCTATTGCCAATATGCAGTTACGCTTGCCAGTAGTCGTAATAGGAGGCGGATTGACAGCAATTGATGCTGCAACAGAAGCACTGGCCTATTATCCGGTTCAGGTAGAGAAATTTCTGAAGCGCTATGAAATATTGGCAGTGATACAAGGAGAAGCTGTAATACGGGCTGGCTGGGACACTGAAGAACGCGAAATTGCTGAAGAATTTATGCGTCACGCACGGGCTATCCGCAATGAGAAAGCTCAGGCAGTGCAGGAAAACCGTGAACCTCGTGTTGCGGCATTGCTGCAATCCTGGGGGGGCGCCATGGTTGCTTATCGAAAACGATTGATCGATAGCCCTTCCTATACTTTGAATCATGAAGAAGTGGAGAAAGCGTTGGAGGAGGGCATCTATTTTGCTGAAGGCCTGACTCCATTGAGGATTGATATTGATCAATGGGAGCATATTCAATCTATCTGTTTTGCTGTTCAAGCAGTGGATGAGGAGGGTAATTGGTATAAAGCGAGGGAAGTAGTTCAACCTGCCCGAACAATATTGGTAGCGGCTGGAACCCAGCCGAATACTGTTCTGGCACGTGAAGACGCGCAGTATTTCAAACTGAATGGACGCTATTTTGCTTCCTGTGATGAACAGGGTCAGCCTGTAGATATCAGCAGGGGTAATCCCAAGCCCGAAGTACCCGCAGTATTGTTGAGCCACTCCAGTGACGGACGTTTCATTAGCTTCTTTGGTGACTTGCACCCATCCTATTCTGGCAATGTGGTCAAGGCAATGGCAAGTGCCAAACAAGGGTATCCAGTGGTTAGCCGGGTGCTTGCTCAGATTAACCCCGCATCAGCACAAACCACTCCTCAGTTTTTCATTGGGATTGGAGATCAGTTACGCGCTACCGTGCATAAAGTGGAGCGTCTGACACCGAATATCATAGAGGTCGTTGTTCACGCGCCTTTAGCTGCTCGCCATTTTCACCCCGGACAGTTTTATCGTTTTCAGAATTATGCTTCATTTGCAAGAGTTCCTGAGCAAACCTGTTTGGCCATGGAAGGCATTGCCCTTACGGGCGCTTCAGTTGATACCTCTAAAGGTTTGGTATCGTTGATTGCCCTTGAAATGGGAGGATCAGCAAATTTATGTTCATTACTTCAACCGGGGGAGCCGGTTATTCTGATGGGGCCAACCGGAACTCCAACAGAAATTGAACCCAATGAAACCGTTATATTAGTTGGTGGCGGGCTGGGTAATGCGGTATTGTTCTCGATTGGTGCTACTGCGAGAGCAGCCGGTTGTAAAGTATTGTATTTTGCAGGCTACAAAAAATTGGCTGATCGCTATAAAGTGGCAGAAATAGAAGCGGCAGCCGACACCATTGTCTGGTGCAGTGACGAATCACCAGGATTCCAACCTTCTCGTCCAGGTGATTTGAGTTATGTGGGTAATATTGTGCAGGCAATGGTTGCTTATGCCAATGGTGAGCTAGGTCATACACCGATTTCCATGCAGATTGCCGACCGTATTATAGCAATCGGTTCCGATCGCATGATGGCGGCAGTAGCTGCTGCACGGCATCAACAACTGGCACCTTATCTTAAAACCGAGCATTTTGCAGTGGGTTCAATTAATTCTCCGATGCAGTGCATGATGAAGGAGATCTGTGCGCAATGCCTACAACCTCAAAAGAATCCAGAGACAGGCGAGATTTCATACGTTTTTTCCTGTTTTAATCAAGATCAACCATTGGATCTGGTTGATTTCGGTGGATTGGCTTCACGTTTACGCCAAAATAGTGTTCAGGAAAAACTGACAAGTCGCTGGATCGGACATTGTCTGCAACGCAGTAATAATCATGTATCTTAGTCAGATATCATGAATGCTGCCAAGATCAATTTGCTCTAAATTGATTTATAATTTGACGTTAAACTGAATGAATGTGATGGATTTTGCTGTGGTAATCAGTACGATAATTTTTGATTAATGAACAAAATAACAAGGGAGAATATCCATGCACATAGGCATACCTGCCGAAACGCGTGCAGGAGAAACGCGCGTGGCGGCTACGCCAGAAACCGTCAAGAAATTGATTGCCAAGGGGCTGCATACTGTTCTGGTGCAGGCAGGAGCGGGCATAAGCGCCAGCATTCCTGATTCCGCATACCAGGAAGCAGGCGCCGTTATCGTCTCTGGTGCTTCGCAGCTATATGAGCAATCCCAGATCATACTGAAGGTTCGGGGTCCTGAAGCCAGTGAACTGGTTCATATGAAAAAAGATGCGGTACTGATTGGTTTGCTTGCACCTCATCTTGCAGAAGAAATCGAGATGGTAGCTCGGCATGGTGTCACTGCATTTGCGATGGAAAAACTGCCTCGTATATCGCGGGCTCAAAGTATGGATGTGCTGTCTTCTCAGGCAAATATTGGTGGTTACAAAGCGGTTATTCTGGCTGCTAATATATACCAGAGATTTTTTCCCATGCTGATGACGGCAGCCGGTACGGTTAAAGCCGCACGTATGTTGATTCTGGGAGCTGGTGTAGCAGGGTTGCAGGCTATTGCAACAGCCAAACGCCTGGGTGCAGTGATTGAAGCATTTGATGTGAGGCCAGCAGTCAAAGAGCAGGTAGAAAGCCTAGGAGCTAAGTTTGTGGAAGTTCCACTGACGGATGAGGAAAAAGCTAAAGCAGAAACTGCTGGCGGATACGCAGCCGAAATGTCGGAGGATTACAAGCGTCGACAGAGCAATCTGATTCATGAGCGTGCCGCTGCAGCAGATATTATCATTACAACTGCTTTGATTCCGGGTCGCCCAGCTCCTGTCCTGATTAGCGAAGAAACAGTCAAGGCAATGAAACCCGGTTCGGTAATAGTGGATATGGCCGTTGAAGCAGGTGGAAATTGTCCGTTATCAGAGCTTGGCAAAACTGTGGTTAAACACGGCGTGCATTTGATTGGCGTAGCAAATCTCCCGGGATTGGTGGCAACTGACGCCAGTGCGTTATATGCACGTAATCTGTTGAATTTCCTGAATCTAATACTGGATGCACAGACTGGCGAGCTTAAAATAGATCGTGAAGATGAGATTATCAAAGGAAGCCTGATCTGTACGGCTGGAGAAATTATAGGTAAATCATAAGTAAGCCAGTTGTATTGTTTACACATAAAATTTATGAATCTCTATGAGGAAAACACATGATTGGAGAAATTGATCCAACGATCATTAACCTGACAGTATTTGTCCTGGCAGTTTTTGTTGGCTACCATGTGGTGTGGAATGTGACACCTGCTCTTCATACCCCCCTGATGTCAGTAACAAATGCAATTTCCAGTATCATTCTGGTCGGAGCAATGTTGGCAGCGGGCTCGGCTGAAGCGGACTGGGGAGCATGGTTAGGGGCTGCAGCCGTGGTCCTCGCATCCATCAATGTGTTTGGTGGATTTCTCGTTACCCAGCGTATGCTGGAAATGTTTAAGAAAAAAGATAAAAAAGGACAAGCCTAAATGTCTGTTAACTTCATCGCGCTGGCCTATCTGGTAGCGGCTGTATTTTTTATTCTTTCACTCAAGGGATTAAGTTCACCCACTGCTGCACGTCGTGGCAATCTGCTTGGCATGTTAGGGATGGGTATTGCTGTTAGTACAACTCTAACCATTACCGGGAACTGGGTATTGATTTTAAGCTGTATTGCTGTGGGTGCAATCATCGGTTCAATCGTGGCACAACGTATTCAGATGACCGCAATGCCTGAACTCATTGCATTCATGCATTCGCTTGTTGGGCTTGCTGCAGTATTTATTGCAATTGCGGCTGTCAACAATCCAGTTTCATTTGGTTTACCGGAAATATTACCTGCTGGTAATAAGCTTGAGCTTTTTCTGGGGACTTTCATCGGTGCCATGACATGGTCCGGATCCGTTATTGCTTTCCTTAAACTATCCGGACGTATGAGTGGTGCGCCAATTACCTTTAGCGGTCAGCATATGGTTAATCTGCTGCTGGCAATTGTCATGGTCGGTTTTGGTTTATGGTTTTTCTTTAGTGAAACAACGAACTGGACTGCATTTTCTACAATGACAGCGATTGCCTTCCTGTTGGGTTTTCTCATTATTATCCCAATCGGCGGTGCAGACATGCCGGTTGTGATTTCTATGTTGAACTCATATTCGGGATGGGCAGCAGCAGGAATTGGTTTTTCGCTTGGGAACCCGATGTTGATTATCGCTGGATCTCTGGTAGGTAGCTCTGGTGCGATTCTCTCTTACATTATGTGTAAGGCCATGAATCGACCATTTCTTTCTGTGATTCTTGGTGGTTTTGGTAGTGATGGAGGAAGCCAGGGTGCTAGTGATGGGGCACAGAAAACCTACCGTAGCGGTAGTGCAGATGATGCTGCATTTTTGTTGGGGAATTCAGACAGTGTTATCATCATTCCCGGATATGGGCTAGCTGTGGCACGTGCTCAGCATGCTGTTAAAGAATTAGCATTGGCACTGCATAAAAAAGGAATCAATATTCGCTTCGCCATTCATCCTGTCGCAGGTCGTATGCCTGGCCATATGAATGTACTGCTTGCAGAGGCTGAGATTCCCTATGAGATGGTTCAGGAAATGGAAGAGATCAACAGTGATTTTCCGAATACTGATGTTGTACTGGTGTTAGGTGCAAACGACGTGGTCAATCCGGCAGCAAATATTCCAGGAAGCCCCATTTACGGGATGCCAATCTTGGAAGCATATAAGGCGCGTACAGTAATGGTTGTCAAACGCAGTATGGCTGCTGGCTATGCGGGTTTGGACAATGATCTTTTTTATATGGATAAGACCATGATGGTATTTGGTGATGCCAAGAAAGTCGTGGAAGATATGGTTAAAGCACTTTAATATTATTACTCTAGCCCGGATAGCTGTTTTTCAGATTTATTTCTGGAATTCAGCCACTCTCGGGCTGTTTTTTGTGCTGATGTAAGTTGTACTCTACTGAGTGAACGCATGGCTTTATCGCGTGCCAATGCCGCCTGTTCTACACCAGCTGCAGCAGCCAGATTGAACCATACATAACTTTTTTCGCTATCCATTTCCACGCCTTGGCCAATTTGGTAAAGCAGACCGAGTTCATACTGCGCAAGAGGATGATTTTGTTCGGCAGCCAAGATGAACCATTTTGAAGCTTCAGAGAAATCTTGAAGTGTTCCTTTACCAGTCAGGTATAGTAAACCTAGTTGATATTGGGCGTCAGCACTGCCTTTTCTGGCCTTTTCAAGGAAAAGGCTAATCGTGTAAAATCGATTGTCGCTGGGGTTTGGTACAGAATGGGATTCTTCGTTTCTGATCGATTCAAGATTGATTTTCTCTCCGCGCGCAATTGCCTCAGATAGCGTTGGTTTCGTTGATACAATAACTAATGGGGATTGAGGAGGGCTTCGAAGCAATTCTGCAGAAGCCGCTTGTGATTGAGATTGCAGGTTGTTTCTTATGGACTCGTCAGTAGAAAATCCAATCCAGATTAATGTTCCTAGCAGAAATACACTACCGACACTTGTTGCAGCCACAAAATAAGCATCACTATTTCGGCCCCAGAAACGTGCCTTGCAGTCGCGACAGCGATAGGGAGATAGTAGTAAGTTTGAAGGAGTACGTTCACCTGGCCTGAAACGGGATTTATGCGTCCGGCTACTACCACACTGAGTACAATTAATAGTCATAATACTAAGTTAGAAATACAGATATTAATAAAATAGCAAGCTAGACTTGTATTCTATCAGCACATTTCTAATTTCGATCAGTAATAGACGATATGCAGACGATTGCATACAGAAGCAGCACTGGCTGAATCTAACTGGTTATGATTAGATCCAGCCATATTCTTATTCTGATGCAGACAAAAGGGAAGTGTGCTGCTTCCGACTCCCTGATGCCTTGTGTTGTTTTCAGTTATAAAATAGCCCTGCAGATGCATATTTGACGGCAGATCAGATGACAAGCTATTAAATCTGGCTCTGCAGCCAGTTCTGGAGACCGATATTTTGAATTACGTCTTGCTGTGTTTCCAGCCAGTCAATGTGCTCTTCTGTATCCTCAAGAATCTCTTTAAAAATTTCACGTGAGACAAAATCCTGTGCTGTTTCACAAGCAGCTATCGCACTTATGAGAGTTTCCCGGCCTGCACGTTCCAGCTCGAGGTCACAAGCTATACATTCTTGTGCATTTTCACCTATCATCAATTTCCCAAGTTCTTGTAGATTAGGCAAGCCCTCAAGAAAAAGAATGCGCTCAATTAATTGATCCGCATGCTTCATTTCTTCGATAGATTCGTGGTATTCATGCTCACCGAGTTTATTAAATCCCCAGTTCTTATACATGCGAGCATGAAGAAAATATTGATTGATAGCAGTCAATTCGAGCTGTAGCTGACGATTTAGCCAGCGAATTATATCGGCATTACCTTTCATAATTTTCTTTCTCCGGATGATCAGCCTGCAAGCTTCAGTAAGTCAGAAAGACTTCAGGAGGGTCTTGCAGCAGTTTGTTGAGAAAGCTCCTGGTTCAATACCTTATCCAAGGTTATCTTGGCATGGCAAGCACAAATACCACATTGACCGGTAACGCCCAAGCAGCTCCTTAGATCACGCATTCTTACGGCACCTTGTTTTACGGCCTCGTGAATGTCGCGTTCAGTTACTCCCTTACATACACAAATATACATGAAAGATAACTTTTGTCGAATAATTTTCAGAAAACACGGGGTATACTCAATTGATTACAGTTGTTGCAATAATCCTAATCAATAATGAGAATAGTTCTTAAAATTATATTCATCTTTGAAAATTTTGCAACTGGTAGTTTTTAAAGCCTCCCTGCAGAATTGTTCCTATTGGTCAAAGAATCCTTAAAATGGAGGGATATAAATATCTGACCGAAGTTTGCAAAATGCAAATAAGTTTTGAATCGATCAAGCTGGCACGCCGTTTGAAGCAAGATAGCGTATTAGTGAAGATTGATAGGTTGGTTGACTGGAAACAGCCAAGGTCAGGTTTAGGTGGTTTATATAAATGGGATTAATCGCGCGGTAGCGGATAAGAACTATTTGATACCTGATGATGCTCAAAGCAATTCTGCTGAGCCAATGGCATCGTTTGTCGGCTACAACGCTGGGGAAGGTGTTGTGTGTGAATTGATTTTATGTATTTCTGTGCCCTGGCAGATGCTGTTCCTGATGAAACGAGCTTGTGTCGTTTCCGTAACCACCTGGTTGTCCGGGCTTACAAGAACAAACTACTTTCCGCCTGGCAGAAGCTGGCAAACAAACAAACGCATCAGCAAAAAGTGCTAAATATCGTTGAATGGTGTTTTGGCACTGCTAAACGTTTATCCAGAATAAAGTATGCTAGCTACTTCAGCACGATAAAAATCGACACCCAAATCATCTATATTGGCATGAATCTGAAAAAACCGCCAAGAAATTTTTTATTAATGATCCATCAGTAAGAAAAATCTGTCCTGTTGCAGCATAAAAGAGGGAATCCCCTGAAAAATGAGGAAAACTTCCCTTCTCCCCTGAATCAATCAGCAAAAACTACTTCAGCTAAATTTCTTTCCTCGCTCTCCTGCAAAATTTCATGGGTATGCAGAGATCTTTTATATATTTGTGTAAAAATGTTAATTACTCTGTAACGGGGTAATAAAGCTGTATTGTCAGGGGTGTGTGAACAGTAAATAACATAGGGCGATGTGGTTTTTATGATTTTTCATCAATGAATTGCTTTTGCTCAGCGAGCATAGCTTCAATGATGCTTTTATATTTATTTCCAATTTTGTATGAATCTACATTTATGTATTCCCGCCTTATTCTGGCCAGATAATTCGCAAGCAGATATTTACCGTCACCTGGAATTGCCGGCACTAGAAACAATGCTTGCAAAAAGCCTCCGTACTGAAGATCCAGGGCGCACCGTAGAATCCTGGCTATGCGAGGTTTTTAATGTGCAAAAACAGCATGATTGGCCCGTTGCTCCCATAGTTCTGCAGTTGGATGGAGGGTGCGCCAAATTTAGAGATGATTATTGGTTACGTGTTGACCCGGTTCATCTCCGGATTAAAAACAACCATATACTTTTGGGCGACAATCACATTTTGAATATTTCTCTAAAGGAAGCAATTTCATTTACCGATAGTATTAATGAGCTAATTTTAGATGATGGTTTAACCCTGCTACCCCTTCATTCTGACCGCTGGTATCTACGGTGTAGTGAAACACCTGAGCTACAAACGTTTCTCTTGAGCGAAGCGGTTGGTCAAAATATAAATAATCTTCTACCCCATGGTAATGATAGTTCGATCTGGAACAGCAAAATCAATGAAATACAAATGCTTTTATATGATCATCCGTTAAATCAAATAAGAGAAGCTCAAGGAGATCTGGTAGTCAATAGCGTATGGGTGTGGGGAGGAGGCGTTATGCCACAGAAAGTGCATGCGCCCTATACCAGAATTTGGAGCAATCACATTCTTGCTTCTGCTCTGGCAAAAATGGCAAAAGTTACGTGTCATGATTTGCCGGAAGATGCAGGCGAGTTACTAAGATACTCTGATGACTCAGGTGGACAATTGGTATTTCTGGATAATCTCCAGAAGTACGCTAACTACAGAGATGCATTCAATTGGAGAAATGAATTGACGAAAATTGAGCAGGGCTGGTTCGCTCCATTACTTCAGGCATTGAGGAAAAAGCAAATAACTCAGTTAAAGCTTACAGTTATCAGCGAACATTCAACCAGAAACTTCACGTTAATACCTGGTAGCCTTTGGAAATTTTGGGCTGCTGTACGTCCGTTTGGATCTTATAGTTAGTTTTAGGGAAACAAGATTTTTTAACCAGATTGCCCTCACAGCTATGTATAGCTACTCAAAAATCAATACGATTAAACCTTTTCTACCGACAGCTATAACAATGGTTGTTGCCGGTTTGTTGATCGCGCTGGATCGTTCCATGCTCTCTATTGAACCACATGTCATTACAGGGTTATGGGTAATTCTGGTAACAACAATACTAATTACAATTATCCAGATTGTGCATACTGAAAAAATATTTTCAACACAATTTGCACAGTTGGCTGCTCAAAAAGAACGTCTTGCCAATGAAATAAAATATCGAATCTGGGCTGAAAAAACTTCTTCGGAGAATAAAGCCAAGCTACAAATTGTAGATGAAAACTTCCCAGTCATGCTGGCTTACTTTAATTCAGAGCAGCAATGCCGCTATCACAACCGGGCTTTTCGTCAATGGTTTGGATTAAGATCCGAACAAATAGAAAATCGATTTTTGCATGAGTTTCTCAATGGATCATTTTATACCCATATCAAGCATGAAATCGGACGTGTATTATCTGGCGATACGGTGCAAAATCAACAAATTCAGCAACTTCCAAATCAATCTATCTGTTTAGTTACCGCTCATTTAATACCGCATTTCGATTCTGGCGGAAAGGTAATCGGGTTTTATACTCTTTATACACCTCGGTTCATGAAGAAAGACGAGCTGTCTCTGGAGAATCTTAAAGAAAAATCTGTATCTGAAAATGAGCAATTGCGGAAAAGAAAGCTTACCCAGTATTCAGGCGGAGACACGACATATCAACCGGCACGAGCACCTACAGATTCATCCAGCCGTATTATCCTGGCTATTGAGCAAGAGGAGTTCCGTCTTTTTTGTCAGAAAATACTGCCGGTTAAACCTGGTCAGGATGCTGCAATCTACTACGAAATCCTTATTCGTATGGCAGAGGAAGAATCTAGTCTTATTCCTCCGGGCGCGTTTCTCCCGCTTGTCGAAAAACATAACCTGATGCCGCGTCTGGACAGATGGGTCGTGAAGAAAATTATCCAATACCTTTCAAAAAAGAATATTGGCACTGAAATTTCATTTTGTATAAATTTATCCGGTAGCACACTTAAAGATCCGGCGTTTGTTGATCACGTTCAAGATCTCCTGAAGAGTGCCAAGGTATCGCCTGATAAATTATGTTTTGAAATAGAAACATTTGATGTTATAGCCAATTTGCAAAATACAGTACTGTTTGTAAAGAAAATGCAGCAATTAGGGTGCCTGGTTTCATTATGTAGCTTCAATCATGACCGTACATCATTTGATTTATTGAAGTACATCAGAGCAGATTTTTTGAAGATAGATGGCAGCATAGTTTGTAACATTTTACGCAATGCAGAAGATCTGAAAAAAATTGAGAATATCAACAAATTTGCGCGTGCTCTAAAGATCGAGACAATAGGAGAGCTGGTAGAAACACAAGCTATTCTGGAAAAACTCGCAGAAATTGGGATCGATTATGCTCAGGGATTTGCTGTCGGACGGCCACACCCGATTGAAACCATAAGTCGCTCCACTATTAACTTACCATGAGTTGCAAGTATGTTATTACTGCACCAATACTTGATATGCTTCCTGATATTTTTCTACTGTTTTCGTGAGAATTTCAGCTGGAATAGCAGGAGCAGGTGGGGTTTTGTTCCAGCCAGTTTGTTCCAGCCAGTCGCGAATAAACTGTTTATCATAACTAGATGGGGTTTTACCAGGCTGATAGCCTTCAGTAGGCCAGAAACGAGAGGAGTCCGGTGTTAGTGCTTCATCGATCAGGTAAATCTGATTGTTATCATCCAGGCCAAATTCAAACTTGGTATCAGCAATAATAATATTTCGCGTCAACGCATAGTCAGCTGCAGCGCTGTAAAGTGCAATTGCATATTTGCTGACAACTGAAGCAAGCGGTGCTCCCAATATTTGTTCGCAAGAGGTATATGAAATATTCTCATCATGTGATCCTGCTTGCGCTTTAGTTGATGGCGTAAAAATTGCGCCACCAGGAATTCTATCAGCCTCTCGCAATCCCTCAGGCAGAGTAATGCCACAAATGGTACCGCTGTGCTGATAATCTCTCCAACCAGAGCCAGAAATATAACCGCGTACGATTGCCTCGATAGGGAGTGGCTTCAATTTTTTGACAATAAAAGCGCGGTCTGTAACCTGATCTCGTTCTCCAGGCAGAATAACGGATTCGGGTGGTATGTCGGTAAGGTGGTTGGGAATAATATGAGCTAGTCTCTCGAACCAGAAACGGGAAATTTTTGTCAGGATCTTACCTTTTCCTGGAATCGGGGTCGGTAATATTACATCAAAAGCAGAAATGCGATCTGTTTGTATAATCAGCAGGTTGTTTTCATCTACCACATAAATATCCCGTACTTTTCCCCGGTGTAGCAGGGGGAGGCTTGTTATATTGGTTTCAAGCAGCGTCGCAGTTGTCATGGTTGATGGGGAGCTTATTCCTGGTGTGTTGTATTAGGGTTGGAAATCATGCCTGATATGCTGAGCTTGCAGAAAAGCCTCTTCAGTTGAGTTTGCCAGTACAGTGAAATGCCCCATTTTTCTACCCGGTTTTGCTTCACGTTTACCGTACAAATGCAGTTTGGCTTGTGAGTGACGTAATATCTGATTCCAGGCAGGTTCATCATTTTGCCACAGGTCTCCGAGTATATTAATCATTACAGCAGCCTGTACCTGTTTTGTGCTGCCGTGTGGAAGCCCACACAATACGCGAACCTGTTGCTCAAATTGTGAGGTGATACAGGCATCAAGCGAATAATGTCCGCTGTTGTGCGGACGTGGTGCAATTTCATTGACCAGAACCTGATCATTATTCAGAACAAAAAATTCCACACACAGAACACCAATATAATTCAGCCTTATAGCCACTCGCCTCGCAATTTCACAAGCTTCTTCAATGATCTTGTCAGATAACCCGGCTGGTACAATACTTGTATCAAGAATACCTTTTACGTGCCTGTTTTCCGGAACGGGAAAGAAAGTAATCTGATTGCGATTATCACGAGCAAGAATAACGGAAATTTCATGGGCAAGCGGTAATCGCTTTTCCAGTACGCAGGGCCTGCTTCCCAAATCAGCAAATCGTTCAAGCAAAATACTCGCGTTTTCAATTTGTATTTGTCCTTTACCGTCATAACCAAACTGACTGATTTTGAGTATACCGGGGAGTAAGGATGCATCAATTTTCCGGGATATATCCTTTTCGCTACGGATAGCGACGAAAGGCACAACTGGAAAACCATTTTCTATAAGAAATTGTTTCTCAAGGATACGGTCTTGTGCGATTGAGACACTTTTGGCATCAGGGCTGACTATACAGCGTTGCGCCAGATAGTGTAGTGCCTGAGCGGGGACATTTTCAAATTCGATGGTGACTGCGGCACATGTTGATCCTAATTCATCCAGTGCCCGATAATCCAGATAATCTGCTTGCAGATGGCGTTCAGCAATGTTTGCGGCAGGACTTTCTGCGGCCGGATCAAGTACAGTTACCCGGTAACCCATTTGCTGTGCTGCCATGGTGAACATTCTTCCCAGTTGTCCGCCACCCAACATGCCTAGCATGGTGCCTGGTCTTATATACATGATTCAGGGAGAGTCATTGCGGCAACAGAAGCTGCCTGATCCTTGCGAAACTGATCAAGTTTCTCGGCCA
Organism: Nitrosomonas eutropha; assembly: GCF_900116685.1. Taxonomy (GTDB): domain Bacteria; phylum Pseudomonadota; class Gammaproteobacteria; order Burkholderiales; family Nitrosomonadaceae; genus Nitrosomonas; species Nitrosomonas eutropha_A. The sequence continues at coordinate 20,179 of NZ_FPBL01000002.1, read as the reverse complement.
ACAGGGTATCCTCCCCAGCCAGCATGGCAACGGCAAACAGCGCAGCATTCACCGCACCGGCCTCGCCAATAGCGAAAGTGGCAACCGGCACCCCTTTGGGCATTTGTACGATGGACAGGAGTGAATCAATGCCCTGTAAGTGCTTTGAAGTAACCGGAACGCCAAGAACAGGCAGTGTGGTCTTGGCAGCAATCATCCCTGGCAGATGTGCCGCACCACCTGCTCCGGCAATAATACATTTGATTCCACGTTCATGCGCCGCTTCAGCGTAGTCGAACATCCTGTCGGGTGTGCGGTGCGCTGAGACAATTATGGTTTCATGCGGGATACAGAATTTCTTCAAAATATTTGCAGCATGCTGCATGATATGCCAATCGCTGCTGCTGCCCATTACAACACTGACTGCTGGACGATCCACTTGAAAGACCTTTTACAAAAATCCGGAATAACTCGAAATATACCTAAGCATGGTGAAAGTGGTAATAATAAACTAGAATAGTTCATCAGCTTGCAAGTTTTAAGAGCAAATCCCAATTTGCTGGAGTAATCCCAGCAGGGTGGATTCAGCAGTTTTACTGGCCCTAATATCCAAAATCTAATGAATTTTCAGCGAGGACAAAAAAAAGAAGAGCCCGAGATCAATCTCGTCCCTATGATTGATGTGCTACTGGTAATTCTTATTTTTCTGGTAATTACCACTACCTACTCGAAGTTTTCAGAGCTGGAAATAACATTGCCACAAGCAACTGCTACTGAAGAAGATCACGCATCAGATGCTTCAAAGATGATTGATATATCAGTCAGTGCAGCGGGCGACTATACGATTAACCATAGTCCAATAAAATTCACCAGCATTGAAGGTTTGCGGGATGCCTTGCGATCAGCTGCCCGAGATCAGGACAACCCGGTTATTGTAATCAGTGCTGATGCAAAAGCTACTCATCAGTCAGTTATCACGATTATGGAGGCTGCAAGAACAGCTGGATATAATCAGGTGACTTTTACTACAGAAGTTACGGGCGCCAGCCAATAACATTTTTACTAATAACATTCAATCGTATGATTTCATTATTCAAATTTGTTTTCAGAAATAAAGGAGAGAAAATGAGTACCAGTCTGGATAATTTTTCGAAAGCAGCACAATCAGGTAATGTATATGTATTGCCTCCCCTTCCTTATGCGGATAACGCGCTGGAACCAGTTATTTCTGCTCATACATTAAGTTTTCATTACGGCAAACACCATAAAGGCTATGTAGATAATCTGAATAAACTCGTTGCAGGCACTCCATTTGCTGGGCAATCGCTGGAACAGATTATTACGGCCACAGCTGACCATGCTGATAAAATCGGGATTTTCAATAATGCAGCACAGGTTTGGAACCACATGTTTTACTGGAACAGCCTCAGTCCCAATGGGGGGGGTGAGCCTCCTGCTGCATTAAAACAGAAAATTGAAGAAGCATTCGGCAGCGTAGAGGCCTTTAAACAGGAATTTGCCAATGCAGCGATTACACAATTTGGTAGCGGCTGGGCTTGGCTTGTACAAGAAGGAACGAAATTATCCATTGTCAAAACAAGCAATGCGGATTCACCTTTGACTCGCAATATTCGTCCTCTGTTAACGATTGATGTGTGGGAACATGCTTACTATCTGGATTTCCAGAATCGTCGCCCTGATTACGTTAATACAGTAATCGAGAAATTGATTAACTGGGAATTTGCTGCTGCAAATCTCGCATAACAACAGTTAATGCCGGATATCACTATAGCTCTTTCTAAAGGGCGAATCTTTGAGGATACCATCCCGTTTCTGAAAGCTGCTGGCATTGTCCCGCTGGATGATCCGGACACTTCTCGTAAGCTGATTATTGGGACTAATCGTCCCGATATCAGGCTTGTCATGGTGCGAGCTACAGATGTACCGACTTACGTGCAATATGGTGCCGCTGATCTGGGTGTGGCCGGGAAAGATGTGCTGCTGGAGCATGATGGAGTCGGACTATATCAGCCTCTGGATTTAAAAATCGCCCGCTGTCGCATGATGGTTGCAGTGCGAGACAGCTATGATTACGCTTCAGCAGTTTTTCAAGGTGCACGCTTGCGTGTGGCTACCAAATATGTCAAAACTGCGCGCAGCCATTTTGCTGCAAAAGGGATGCATGTCGATCTGATCAAATTATATGGTTCAATGGAGCTTGCTCCGCTTGTTGACTTGGCGGATGCAATTGTTGATCTGGTTTCGACTGGCGGAACACTCAAAGCAAATCGTTTGCAAGCAGTCGAGGAAATTATGCCAATCTCAGCTCGCCTGATTGTAAATCAGGCGGCGTTGAAGCTGAAAAATCCCACGATACAACCTTTGCTGGAAGCGTTTAATGCAGCAATTCCTGCAAACATATAGCCCAACTCTTAAATTACCATGACTCCAATCAGACGGCTGTCATCTTCGGATACCCATTTTCAAGAGAAACTTGAATCACTATTGCATTTTGAAATATCTCTTGATGATGAGATTGATCGGACTGTGATTCATATTCTGAACCAGATCAGAAAATATGGAGATGAGGCATTACTTGAGCTTACATGTCGATTTGATAACTTGGATATAACCCAAATTGACCAGATCGAATTGCCTCGTGATCAGTGGCAATCAGCCCTGAAATCCTTGCATGGTGATCAGCGTGATGCCTTGGAACAGGCTGCTTTCCGTATACGCACCTATCATGAAAAACAAATAGCCCAATCATGGGATTATGTTGAGCCGGACGGCACACGGCTGGGACAGAAAATTACCGCGTTGGATCGGGTAGGGCTCTATGTGCCCGGAGGCAAGGCCGCTTACCCATCATCAGTGTTAATGAACGCAATTCCCGCCCGGGTTGCCGGTGTCAATGAATTGATTATGGTAACGCCAACGCCAGGGGGAGAGAAAAATCCGCTGGTAATGGCGGCGGCTGCAATTTGTGAAGTAGATCGTGTTTTTACTATAGGGGGGGCGCAGGCAATCGGTGCCCTGGCTTATGGTACGGCGACTATTCCAAAAGTGGATAAAATTGTTGGTCCTGGCAATGCCTATGTAGCAACGGCAAAGCGGCATGTGTTTGGAGAAGTTGGAATTGATATGCTGGCAGGGCCATCAGAAATTCTGGTGATATGTGATGGAAAAACCGATCCTGACTGGATTGCGATGGATCTGTTCTCGCAAGCCGAACATGACGAGCAGGCACAATCAATTCTGCTTTGCCCGGATGAAGCCTTTCTGGATGCGGTAGCAGAAAGTATTGTCAGATTGGTTGATACACTGCCGCGCCGAGAGATTATCCACGCTTCACTGAAGAATCGTGGTGCATTAGTCAAGGTGCGTGATCTGGAAGAAGCTTGTTTGATCGCAAACCGGATTGCACCTGAACATCTGGAGTTATCCGTTGATCAGCCAGAACAATGGGTAGACAGTATTCGGCACGCTGGCGCAATTTTCCTTGGGCGATATACCTGTGAGGCACTGGGAGATTATTGTGCTGGCCCTAACCATGTGCTTCCTACTTCTGGCACAGCTCGTTTTTCCTCTCCACTGGGTGTTTATGATTTCCAGAAACGTACCAGCCTGATTCAAGTTTCAGCTGAGGGAGCATCCAGATTAGGCAAGATTGCATCCATTCTGGCAAAGGGGGAAGGGCTTGAGGCGCACGCTAGATCTGCTGAGTTCCGTTATCGATAGATCACAGGCTCAAACGCCTGTGATCAACCTGTCTGCTTGATTCTACTGCTTAATATGAACGGCCATGATTGATCAGCAATTCGATATTGTCATTGTTGGAGGTGGTCCGGTTGGAATGGCTCTGGCATTGGCATTGCGTGAACATAAGCTCTCGATTTTGCTGCTTGAAGCACGTGAGCTACCAGAGGAAGTGGACGACCCGCGGCCGCTAGCTCTTTCATATGGTAGCCGTTTAATTCTGCAGCACCTGGGTATCTGGAAAAATCTGACACAACCTACGCCAATCACCACAATTCATATTTCGAATTGTGGTCATTTTGGCCATACTGTGCTTACCCCTGATGATGCAGGAGTTCCGGCACTGGGTTATGTGGTCAATTATCACAACCTTTACCATACCATGGGCCGATCCGTGCGAGATTACGGTGTCGTATACCGGACAAATGCGCTGGTTACGACCATACAGACAAGTCAGCAGCAAGCCCGGATAACGTATCGACAAAATGAGATGGAAAAACAGGTTCAAGCCAAATTGCTGGTGCTGGCGGATGGTGGAAAACTTGCAGAGCAAATTGATGGCATCTGTTATCACGTTCATGACTACCGACATACGGCGATTGTGGCTAACATTAAAACCGAATCATCCCGATCAGGAACAGCTTTTGAACGTTTTGCCCTGAACGGGCCATTGGCACTGCTGCCATCTGGCGATAAATATGCATTGGTATGGACAATGCCGACTGTCGAAGCAAAAAAAATACTAAGGCTTGATGACAGATTGTTTTTGCTGCATTTACACGAACAATTTGGAGATCGTCTGGGTAATTTTATTCACGCAGGTAAGCGATCAAGTTTCCCGCTGATACTCAAACATGCGTCAACAATTATCGGCCATCGATCAGTAATAATAGGTAATGCTGCACAAACACTCCATCCGGTTGCCGGGCAGGGCTTTAATCTTGGATTGAGAGACGCATGGGAGCTGGCCAGTGAAATTAGTCACGCCCCTTCTGGTGCGCCTGGTGAGCCAGGATCAAGCAGAATGCTGTCTGCCTACAGCAAACGGCGCCAACGTGACAAACATATTGGCAGAATGTTTACTGATTCTCTGATAAAACTGTTTACAGCTGATTTGCCGCTGGTACAGACTTGTAACGGAATAGGATTGACCGTTCTGGATTGCCTGCCGCCCGTAAAACGTCTGGTTGCACGGCAAATGATATTCGGTACAAAAAATTGATTGCTCGAATAATCGAAAATACGTTGATATGGCTATAAAGATCCGATAATCCAGTTCAGGATTGGAATCAGATCTGATTTATTCAATAATTTTCACCAAATTTCATTAACAGCTAAAACTGGCTGGCAGCTATGGAATTTTTCTTCTGATATTTTTAACCTGGCTTTACCTGTTTATGCAAATTGGTTCCTATACGCTTAAAAACAAATTGATTGTTGCCCCCATGGCAGGAGTGACAGATCGGCCTTTCCGACAATTATGCAAACGGATGGGTGCTGCGATGGCGGTGTCTGAAATGGTTTCCAGTAACTCTCTGTTATACGGCTCTGAAAAAACCCTGCGCCGTGCTTGTCATGAGGGAGAGGTGAAACCGGTTTCGGTACAGATTGCAGGTGCTGATCCAGCTATGATGGCACAGGCTGCGCGCCACAACGCGGATCATGGTGCCGAAATCATTGATATCAATATGGGATGCCCAGCCAAAAAAATATGCAATGTCATGGCAGGATCTGCTTTGCTGAAAGATGAAGATCTGGTCAGCAAAATTCTTGAAGCAGTCGTGCAGGCGGTGGATATTCCGGTCACCCTGAAAATCAGAACTGGCTGGGATACACAGCATAAAAATGCAGTTGCAGTGGCTAAAATCGCTGAAAGTGCAGGTATCCAGGCGCTGGCTGTACACGGGCGCACACGCGCTTGTGCCTATCGGGGGCAGGCTGAGTACGACACCATCGCGACCGTCAAAGCGGCCATCAATATTCCAGTGATTGCCAATGGCGATATCAATACACCGGAGAAGGCCAGAGAAGTACTTGAATACACGGGAGTGGATGCTGTCATGATAGGTCGTGCTGCCCAGGGCAGACCTTGGATTTTTCGGGAAATTAATCACTATCTGACAACCGACAATTTTTTGCCTCTGCCTGAAGTAGCTGAAATTCATCATGTTTTAATTGATCATCTGCAAGAGCTTTATCAGTTCTACGGTGAATATTCGGGCGTACGGATCGCTCGTAAACATATTTCCTGGTATACCCGTGGGTTGGCAGGTTCTGCGGCTTTTCGCCATGCCATGAACCAGCTTGCATCGGTTGAGGAACAATTGGCAGCTACCCATCAGTTTTTCCATGAGCAGGCTGATCGGAGCCAAACACTTACCTATATTGACGAAGAGATCCTTGAGGCATGACTGTTATTAACGAAAATGAAATTGCGCTCTGTGTTCGTAAAGCGGTAGAAGCTTATTTTCGCGATCTAGAAGGTGAGAAACCATGCCCTATTTATGAAATAGTGATACGCAGTGTGGAAAAACCATTAATAGAAGTCGCCATGCATTATGCACAAGGCAATCAAAGCAAGGCGGCTGAACTACTTGGCATCAATCGCAATACCTTGCGTAACCGACTAACCAAACATCAGATCGGATAATTTTTTCAAATGTGTATTAAACAAGCACTCATCAGTGTTTCAGATAAAACAGGCGTGGTTGAGCTGGCCTCAGTTCTGCATCAATTCGATATTGTGATTCTTTCAACTGGCGGGACTGCAAAATTGTTGCAGGAAGTGGGTATTCCCGTCATAGAAGTGAGCGACTACACGGGTTTCCCTGAAATGCTGGATGGACGGGTTAAGACGCTGCATCCCAAGGTGCACGCAGGAATTCTTGCCAGGATGGATTTGCCTGTGCATCAGCAGGCAATGGCGCAGGCACAGATTCCAGTGATTGATCTGGTAGTGGTTAATCTGTATCCGTTTGCCAGCACAATCGCTCGGCAAGGCTGTACAGTTGAAGAGGCAATCGAGAACATTGATATCGGCGGGCCTACCATGATCCGGGCAGCAGCCAAGAATTTTCAGCGGGTTGCCGTTGTAACCGACCCGCAGGATTATGAGCCACTGCTGGAACAAATACGATCAAACAACGGATCAGTTGATCGTGATTATCGTTTCAAATTAGCGCAAAAGGCTTTTTCCCATACCGCACGCTACGATGGAGCAATCAGCAATTATCTAACGGCACTAGAACCCGCAACCGGACAGCGCAAACCATTTCCGGATCAATTCAATCTCAGCTTTACATTAACTCAACCCTTGCGTTATGGAGAAAATCCCCATCAGCAGGCAGCGTTTTATCGCGATACAGCAGATATAACAGGCAGTCTGGCAGGCTATAACCAGCTCCAGGGGAAGGAGTTGTCCTATAACAATATTGCTGATACCGACGCGGCGTGGGCATGTGTCAGAACTTTCGATAAACCCGCCTGCGTTATTATCAAGCATGCCAATCCCTGTGGTGTAGCCATTGCTGATAATCCACTTGCTGCTTATGAGAAAGCATTTACTACCGACCCGGTATCAGCTTTTGGTGGCATTATTGCGATTAACCGTACAGTCGAGGCTGATCTGGCTAAAGCAGTATTGCAACAATTTGTGGAAGTGATTGTTGCACCAGAATTCAGCATAGAAGCCAGACAACTTCTGACAGGTAAATCCAATATCCGGGTGCTGACTGTTCCACTGGGCGCGCATGACAATCTATATGATCTGAAGCGTGTGGATGGTGGCTTGCTGGTTCAGACACCGGACGATCTTAATATCACGGTTAATCAGTTACGAATGGTGACACAAATAAAGCCAACGGATGCACAAATTGAGGATTGCCTATTTGCATGGCGAGTGGCAAAGTTTGTCAAATCCAACACCATTGTATTTTGTAGCAATGGCCAGACACTTGGCATTGGTGCCGGACAGATGAGTCGGGTGGACAGTGCCCGTATTGCTTCAATTAAGGCAGAACAGGCTCATCTTGATTTGCATGGATCTGTCGTTGCATCGGATGCATTTTTTCCGTTTCGGGATGGACTGGATGTGCTCGCCCAGGCAGGTGCCAAGGCTGTCATCCAACCAGGTGGCAGTATTCGCGATGAAGAAATCATCGCTGCCGCCAACGAACAAGGGATAGCCATGATCTTTACCGGTGTCAGACATTTTAGACACTAGCAGATTACGTTTTTTTCTTGCTTCTCATCAACTTGTATCCTTAAATTCTATTCAGATAGCCAGATGAAATTACTTGTGATCGGCAGTGGCGGCAGAGAGCATGCTCTGGCATGGAAACTAGCTCAATCTCCATTGGTCAAGAAGGTTTTTGTCGCACCTGGCAATGCCGGAACAGCACTGGAAGCCAAGTTGGAAAATATTCCGGTAACTTCTATTTCTGATTTGCTGGTATTTGCCCGGCAGGAAAAAATTGATTTGACTGTAGTGGGCCCGGAAGCACCACTGACGGATGGTATCGTTGATACCTTTCAGACTGCAGGTCTGAAAATATTCGGACCAACCCGGAATGCCGCGCGGCTGGAAGGCTCCAAAAGCTTTGCCAAAGCATTCATGCTTAGCCACGGTATTTCAACCGCTGCCAGTGAAACATTTAGCGACGCTGCTGCTGCCCATCGCTATCTTGATCAGCATGTTCTACCTGTTGTCATCAAGGCTGACGGATTGGCAGCCGGTAAGGGGGTGATTGTCGCGCAGACATTGGATGAAGCGCATGCAGCTGTCGATACCATGCTGATAGATAATAAATTAGGGGCTGCAGGGGCACATATCTTGATTGAAGAATATCTGGAAGGGGAGGAAGCCAGTTTTATTGTCTTGTCAGATGGGCAGAATACCGTGCCTCTAGCCACCAGTCAGGATCACAAACGTTTGCTGGATAATGATGAAGGGCCCAACACGGGTGGCATGGGTGCCTATTCTCCCGCACCGGTTATTACCCCTGACCTGCATGAAAAAATAATGCGGGAAGTCATCATGCCCGTGATCGAAGGGATGGCACAACAATCACAACCTTATACCGGGTTTCTTTATGCAGGATTGATGATTTCATCTCAGGGCGACATCAGGGTGCTGGAATTCAACTGTCGCCTGGGTGATCCGGAAACTCAAGTCATCATGCTGCGACTGAAAACTGATTTATTTTCTCTGCTGGATCATGCAGTTAATGGCACACTGGATCAAGTCAATGTTGAGTGGGATCCCGGAGTTGCATTATGTGTCGTGATGGCAGCACAAGGCTATCCTGACAGTCCACGGAAAAATGATGTTATTCACGGCCTGGATATAATTATAGAGAATCAGGATGTGAATGATAGATCTCACATTTTTCATGCCGGAACCACCATCAGTAGTGGAAATTCCAAGGAAATCCTGACTGCTGGCGGGCGGGTGCTGGGGGTGACTGCTTTGGGTGAAGACATCCGGCAGGCACGGTTACGCGCTTATGCTATTGCAGAAAGTATTCATTTCGATGGCTGTCAGATGCGGCAGGATATTGGGCATCGTGGATTGAGAAATGAATGATACAGCTACAAAATTGTTGCTGACTGCATCGTTTGCATTGCTGCTATCTGCTTGTGCCTCTAATGAAATCTACCACAACAACTTCAGCAGTTGTGTGGTAGCAGCTCAAGAATTATGTGAATCTCATTCTATCCAGGAGCACAACGAGGAAACAAATCAGGAATATTTGCTCGGTTTTGTCGAAATTGATGATCAGGGGCAACTTCGTAACCGTGCGCAAATGCAGGCACTGCTGAGTGTGTTGTACACATTAGCTTCAAAAGAAAGTCTGTTAATCAATGTTTTTGTGCATGGCTGGCATCATAATGCCGATCCGGGTGATGCCAATATAGAAAGTTTCAAACACAGTCTGGCCGAGCTTAGCAAGGTTGAGAATCAACTGCATTCAGGCAGAACACCGCGCAGAGTCGTGGGTGTTTATGTCGGTTGGCGTGGGGAATCAATTGATATGCCGCTGGTGAAGGATGCTACTTTCTGGGATCGCAAGAATACGGCACATGAAGTGGGATATCTTGGGATGACTGAACTGCTGTTGCGGCTGGAAGAGATTCGCAATGTCAAGAATACGCAGGAACCACCGGTAAAAAGTCGTCTTGTGGTCATAGGACATAGCCTTGGTGGTGCAGCAGTTTATAGTGCTACCGCCCAGATTCTCGCTGATCGCTTTGTCAACAGCGCTGGCAACAAGAACTATGTCGGTAATGCGGAAGGGTTTGGGGATCTTGTGGTCTTGCTTAATCCGGCCTTTGAAGCGCTCAAATATGCGCCTCTTTATGATCTGGCACAGGCACGCTGCAGCTACTTCCAGAATCAACCGCCACGATTGGTTATTCTGACCTCTGAAGCTGATTACGCGACTAAGTATGCTTTTCCTGCTGGCCGGATTTTCTCAACCCTCTTCGAAACTCACGGCACAATCAATCGTAACGATTGCAATCTGCCACTTTCCTATAGTGAAGGCGCGGCTGACCGTCAGGCGGTGGGTCATTTTGAGCCTTTACAAAGTCATGAGTTGCATCCTGTCAGCGCAAGCATAGAGCCGGCTTATGATCAAGCCAGAACTATCTGGGAGAGTCAACTACCAGAAGAATCACTACAATTTGGCAGAACAGAGTTAACAAGTCTGGGGCGCACAGTAATTCATAATCCCTACCTGAATGTAAAAGTCGATAAGCGATTGATTACAGATCATAACGATGTGTTTCGCCCTGAAATCATGGAATTCATTCGCATGTTGATTGTTGTGTCTGCTGCGGAATAAAGCGCACCCTGGAAGCCTGCCTGCAGCGAGTGTCGTACGCAACTTTGGCCGTCATAAAGCAGTCAGGATTTCTTGATTTCTTGCACAATGGTGCGTGCTTTCTCGGTTTCACCTTGCTGTAAATAGGCGTACAGCAGATAGTCCTTGTAGTGAATATCATCCCCGTAATTGTCTGATGCGTGTTCCTGTGAGGTATGGTACGCCAATAGTGCAGTCCAACAAAGATAAACAATTGGAATGGAATGACATTAAACAGTAGCCAGAAAGTGAGTTACTTCATCCAGATCACGGGTGCGTTTCATCGGTGGTAGACTTTGCCAGACTCGTTTGCCGTAGGGTTTAGATATCAGGCGCGGATCACAAATCATTAATACCCCCCGATCATACTCATCTCGTATCAGCCGACCAGCACCCTGTTTTAAATTGATAATTGCATGTGGCAGCTGGTATTCCATAAACGCATTACGACCTTCCTGCGTATATTTCTCGATGCGGGCAGATAACACCGGATCATCTGGTGAGGCAAAGGGTAGCCGGTCAATGATGACCAGTGAAAGTGCGCGGCCACGTACATCCACACCTTCCCAGAAGGATTGGCTGCCCACCAGAACAGCATTGCCCAGTTTACGAAATTGATTCAGGAGGGCAGAGCGGGTTTCTTCTCCTTGCAACAATAACGGATATTCGAGTTGCTCCTGCTCGAACGCATCCTGCAGTAACTCATGGATCTGCTGCATGTTGCGCAAACTAGTACATAAAATGAATGCTCGTCCACGGCTGGCCTTAATTACCGGCAACACTGCCTGAATGATGCTCTCGGTGTAATACTGTGTGTTTGGATCAGGCAACTGAGTCGGCACATAAAGCAGTGCCTGATTAGGGAAATCAAACGGGCTATCCCAGCTGGCAGTTTTAGCTTCAACCATCCCCATCATTCGATTGTAATGGGAAAAATCCTTTTTGACTGATAGCGTAGCAGAGGTAAAGATCCACGCACGTACTGTGGTACTGAGCTGCCTGCTGAATGTTTCCGCGATAGATAAAGGCGTGGTATTGAATTGCAGGCTTTGGCTGTAGGTCTCAATCCAGCTGATAATTTTGCCGGATTCGGATTGTTCGTGCCATTGTCTGATTTTGTTCAGAATAGCTTGTGCTCGCAGCCAGCAATTTTGTAATTCTTGAGATCGAACAGCCTGGGTTTCAAGCAAACTGGCCAGTTGTACCAGTTTTTCCTGTAGTACTTGTCGCGCCTCACTGAATCCAGGCCGTTGTACGGCAGTTGCGAAAGAGAGGCGCGCATGCTTTTCAGTGATTATCGGTAAGATATCCAGTGCAGCTTTTTCTGCTGCAGCCAGCGCATCAAACAACGGCGTAAATTCCCGCGCAACGAGTAGAGCCTCGGTATGGGTGTCGCGCACCAGAGTCGCTATCTGGCCAGTGCTGATTGATTCACCAAAAAACAGACTGGCCACTTCCGGCAACTGATGTGCTTCATCAAATATCACGGTATTACAGGCGGGCAGTAATTCGGACAAACCTTCATCTCGCAGCATGACATCCGCAAAAAACAGATGATGATTGACGACAATCATATCTGCGGATAATGCACGTTTGCGCGCTTCCATGACAAAGCACTGTCGATAATGCGGGCAATCTGATCCCAGACAGTTTTCTCGCGTGGAAGTAACATGCTGCCAGATAGCCGCCTGTTCCGGTACTTTATCCAGCCCGCTTTTATCACCGTGACTGCTGGTATTGGCATACCGTTCAATCAGATTGAGATATTTCACTTCAGTACGGTTAGCAAAGTGAACGTGATCCGAATTCAGTGTGCGTTCAAGATGATAATGGCAGATATAATTGACACGTCCTTTTAATAGTGCAACTGTTACTGGAACTTTCAGCGCAGCACGTATAGTTGGGATATCACGCTGGAAAAGTTGATCCTGCAATGTCTTGGTGCCGGTGGATAAAATAACTTTCCCTCCCGACAATAATGCCGGCACCAGGTAGGCAAAGGTTTTTCCTGTACCCGTGCCCGCTTCGGCAACCAGAATTTCCTGGTTCTCTATTGCGCATGCGATAGCTTGTGCCATCTCCAGCTGCTGGGTGCGTGGGCGATAGTCTGGTATATTGCGGGCGAGCATGCCATCAGCTGAAAAAATGGTGCTCAATTCAGGCATCAAATCGGACATTGAAACAATCGAGTTATGCAAAGAATTAATCAAAATATGTGGAAATGTCCTTCCTTGACGTATTTCCTGCTTTAAAGTGTAACTGTGTTTTTACCTGAATATATCCAAAATCACCAGCAACCAGACCTTTGTTCCGATTATCCACCCGAGATAATTGCCGGATAATGGTGCCTTTATTAAAAGACATCCAGAAAAATCCATTTAAGCCCTGGTCCTGAATGAGTCTTCTGTCAAAATTACGTTTAATACTGTACATCTGTCTGTTGTTGCTACTGCCGCTTAGATTCGTAAATGCGGAGCAATTATCCGGATCGGGCAAATCTCAACCGGTTCATATCGAGGCAGATCGGATCGATGGGCATTATCAGCAGGAAATTGAGGCAACCGGCAGCGTGCGGATGCGTCGTGGTGATCAGACATTATCAGCCGATCGCGTTAAATATTATCAGGATACAGAAGATGTGGAAGTGGAGGGTAATGCACTGCTTGAGCGTCCTGACGATACGCTGTGGGGTACCTTCCTGCAGATGAATCTGCAGACCGATATTGGCAAGTTGCGCGATCCTCGCTACGCTCTCAAGGGTGGGAGTGGGCGGGGCAGTGGAAACCTGCTGCTGCTGGAAGGAGAAAATCATTACAGAATCAAGAAAGCGCGCTATACCACTTGCCCAGAAGATAATCATGACTGGTACATTCTGGCGGATGATCTGGAAATAGACAATGAAAAAAAAGTGGGAACTGCACGCCATGCTTCAATCCAGTTCAAGGATGTACCGATTCTTTACCTGCCGTGGATGAACTTTTCCTTCAGTAAGGAACGAAAAACTGGCTTTCTATCGCCTATTATGGGCAACACAAGCAGAAGCGGAGTCGAAGTATCAGTTCCTTTTTACTGGAATATTGCGCCCAATTATGATGCCACGATTACGCCGCGCCTCATGAGCAGGCGTGGTGTCATGCTGGATAACGAGTTCCGCTACATTGGAAAGGGACTCGGGGGACGTTTACAGTTTGATTATTTGCCGAATGATCTGGTAACCGATACAACGCGCTATGGCTTACAGTTTAATCACGCCCAATTTCTTGGATCCGGGTGGTTCGGGGCGCTGAACTACAACCGGGTATCTGACCATAATTATTTCCGGGATCTGGGTAACAATATTCTGTTTACCTCTCAAGTCAACCTGCTGCAGCAGGCAACAGCAAGTTATTTCAGTGACTTGGGACGCAATGGTATGCTCACATTCAGTACACTCGTTCAACAATTTCAGACGGTTCAGGACCCCAGGGCGCCCATTATTTCACCCTTCAAAATTCTGCCGCGATTTACACTGAACGCGGTGAAAAGTAATGTCTATGGCCTGGATTTTGACCTTGCCAGTAGTTTTACGTACTTTTCTCACCCGACATTACCACATGGCTTACGTTTCACAGCATTCCCCAGTGTTGCCTTGCCATTAGAAAATTCCTTTGGTTTCATCCGACCACGGGTGGGGCTGCACTATACAAAATATGATTTGAATACACCGGCCTTTCCAGGCGCAAATGATAAGCATCTTGACCGATCTGTACCGATATTCAGCCTGGATAGTGGCGTGGTACTGGAGCGTGATATGACATTAGGGGGAGGGAATTTCATTCAAACCCTGGAGCCACGCGTTTTTTACACCTATATTCCATACAGGGAACAGCGGCTGTTACCCAACTTTGATTCGGCAGAAATGGACTTCAGTTTTGCCCAGCTGTTCATGGAAAAAAGGTTTAGTGGTGAAGATCGGATCAATGATGCCAATGAAATTACACTGGCAATGAGCTCACGCTTGATTCATTCGGCGACCGGTAATGAGCGCCTGCGCTTTTCTGTAGGGCAAAGAATTCGTTTCAGCGATCGTCGGGTCTTACTAACCTCACCCCAAGTCACAAGGGCAGGATCCGATTTTATTGCAGAACTTTCCGGCAGTCTTGCACAGCATTTCAAGACTGATGCAGGAATACAACTTAACCAGAATAACCTGCTGATAGAAAAAATTCGTACCGGCATCAGCTATAACCCGGCTCCAGGTCAGATTGTAAACGCTGGCTATCGTTTTACCAGGGACATCCTGGAACAGGTTGACTTGTCTACTCAGTGGCCTTTCCTGAAAAAATGGCAGGGCTTTGCTGCCATCAATTATTCCTTGAAAAATGACAAGCTGCTTGCCGGCCTGCTGGGTCTTGAATATAACGCCTGCTGTTGGTCACTGCGCCTGGTGGCCAGCCGCTTTACGACGGCAACACAAAAAACCTCAACTAATATTTTCGTTCAGCTGGAATTGAACGATTTAATGAGAATCGGTACCAATCCGATACGTGTGCTGCAACAGAGCATTCCAGGTTACGTGAGGACAGATTTGCAATGACCCGATTAAGCCGGTTTATACAGTCAAAATTTGGAAAATTCGCATTGATCGGAGCTTTTATCACCATGTGGGCGATAAATGTTTCCGCACAAAATCCCCCTTCCGGAAACGACATCAGACCAATTGATCGTATTGTGGCTGTAGTCAATGAGGAGGTGATCACTCAGCAGGAAACTGACGAGCTGCTGCAAAATACGATCCAGCAATTGCGGAAACAAAATACACAGTTGCCCAGCATGGAGATTCTGGAGAAACAGTTGCTGGAGCGCCTGATTACCAAACGAATACAATTGCAACGCGCCAAGGAAGTCGGGCTATCTGTTAGTGATAACGATCTTGATCAAACCCTGCGCCGGATTGTTCAGGATAACCACCTCACCATGGATGAGTTCCGGCAGGTGCTTTTGCAGGAAGGGACTAATTTAAACCTGTTTCAGGATGAAATCCGCGATGAAATCCTGATATCCCGACTGAAAGAACAAGAAATAAATAGCCGTGTCAACGTAACCGAGAGTGAAATCGACAACTTTCTGGAAAATCAGGCCAACTCACCGGCGGCCAACGAAGAGTATCGCATTGCGCATATCCTGGTGCAGACTTCAGAACAGATGGATGAGGCACAGATCGATATACGCCACAAACGTGCCGAGGCAGCCTATGAAGATCTCCGGCAAGGCATTAGTTTTGCACAGGTATCTGCTGAGTATTCCGATGCAACGGATGCGATGCAGGGAGGTGAACTTGGCTGGCGCCCGCTTGGCCAGATAGGTTCACCTTTTGCCGAATTGCTGTTGCAAATGCAACCGGGAGAAATTACTCCAGTGGTACGCAGCCCGATCGGATTCCATATTCTTAAGTTGCTCGAACGCCGGCAACAGGAGAAATCGGTAACGATTATCGAACAAACACATGCGCAACATATTTTAATCAAGGTCAGTGAAATAATTTCTGAAGAAGACGCGCACCAATTGATTGATCAAATCATGGAACGCATTCATAACGGAGCAGATTTTATGGAGATGGCCAAGGCGCATTCGGAAGATGCTAGTGCATCTGCCGGAGGAGATCTCGGCTGGGTTTCTCCAGGAGATACTGTGCCCGAATTTGAACAGGCGATGAATGCATTGCTGCCAGGGCAAATCAGCCAGCCTGTGCGCACATCCTTTGGCTGGCATCTGATCAAGGTTATTGAACGCCGCTCACAGGATATAAGCGAGCAAAAACAGCGTGAAACAGCGCGCAAGACCATCCACGCACGCAAGGCAGACGCCGTTGCGCAGGAATGGTTGCAGCAACTCAGAGATCAGGCCTATGTGGAATATAAAATTGAAGGTGGCTAAGCGAATACATAGCAATAACAAGGGAGTCTTTCTTATGAACAAGCTGGATTTACTGGCTGAATCATCTCCAACATGACAATTGCTTCTATCCCCAGACTGGTGGTAACAGCCGGCGAACCTGCCGGGATTGGCCCGGATTTAAGTGTGCAAGTTGCACAACAGGATCTACCTTATCAACTGACAGTTATTGCCGATCGCAACGTGCTGCAACAGCGCGCAGAAAAACTGAGATTACCTCTGCAAGTATTGGAAGTTGATTCAATTGACGATTTGTCTTGTCTACCTCCACATAAAGCAGGTTGCCTGCATGTACTGCATGTGCCCGTCAAAAACCCGGTGGTAACAGGTCAGCTGGATGCTGGCAATGCAGCTTATGTACTGACAACATTACAGTTGGCGGTAGCAGCCTGCAGCACCCGTAAAGCCGATGCTATAGTCACAGCGCCGGTACATAAAGGCATTATCAGTGAATCAGGCATTCCATTCTCCGGGCATACTGAATATCTGTCAGAGCTGACAAACAGCCATGCCGTCATGATGCTGGCCGGTGGCGGTATGCGCGTTACCCTTGCCACAACCCATTTGCCGCTTAAAGATGTTTCTGCTGCGATTACGCCTGAGCGATTGGAGCAAAAGTTGCGCATTATTCATCATGATCTGGTCACGCGTTTTTTAATTGAAAATCCATGCATTGCCGTGGCCGGATTAAATCCCCATGCTGGAGAGTCTGGCCACCTTGGCCGAGAGGAAATCGACATTATTATTCCAGTGCTGACAAAGCTACGTAGCGAAGGAATGAATCTGCTGGGTCCGTTGCCAGCGGATACTCTGTTTAATCCTTCTAAACTCAAGGAATATGACTGCATCTTTGCCATGTATCACGATCAGGGATTACCGGTACTCAAACATGCCAGTTTTGGTCATGGTGTAAATATTAGCTTGGGAATGCTCATTATTCGCACATCAGTAGATCACGGTACGGCGTTGGAGCTGGCCGGAACCGGACAGGCCGATCCTGGCAGCATGCATGCTGCGATCGAAATGGCGTTGACACTCGTCAGGAACACCAGAAACAACTCGCTACAAACAAGCCAACAACCCGAGAACTAACATGCGGCATATTCCCCGCAAGCGTTTTGGCCAACACTTTCTGGTTGACCATCACATCATTGCCGAGATTATTCACATTATTCATCCGCTATCAGGCGATCAAATAATTGAAATCGGACCCGGACTGGGTGCACTAACCCAGCCGTTACTGAATAACCTGGGTGCGCTGCAAGTTATTGAAATCGACCGGGATATCGTTGATTATCTATCCCGCAATTATGCTGAGAAACTGATCATTCATAATGTTGATGCTTTGAAATTTGATTTTTCAGCACTGGGAAAGGGGTTACGAATCGTTGGAAATCTGCCTTACAACATTTCCACACCACTATTGTTTCATCTGTCCCAGTTCAGCAACCTGATTACCGATATGCATTTCATGTTACAGTTTGAAGTAGTGGAACGTATGGTGGCACAGCCTTCCACGTCAGATTACGGGCGTTTGTCGTTGATGCTGCAAAACAGGTTCGAAATGGAACAAATGCTGATCGTCCCCGCAGAAGCGTTTAATCCACCGCCGCGAGTCCAGTCTGCCATTGTAAGTATGCGTCCAAGAGTGGAACCGGTTATTCCATTTGAGCAGGAAAAACTGTTTGGTGAACTGGTCCTGGCTGCGTTTTCTCAACGGCGTAAAACATTACGTAATACGCTGCGCCATTATTTGGCCATCGAAGATTTTAACCGGCTAGAGATTGACCCAGGGCTGCGGGCAGAAAACTTGTCGCTTGAACAATATTCAACAATTACCCGCCACATCTACGAAATCAGATGAGAGTAGTTTGCTTATCCTCGTGCTCGTGCCCAAGTAACCATTCTTTACGGTGAATGCCGCCCCCGTATCCGGTTAGTTTACCATTGGCGCCAATGACGCGATGACAGGGAATAATAATGGAAATAGGGTTACGACCGTTTGCCATTCCCACCGCACGCGCAGCTTTGGGCAGATGAACGTGCTCGGCAATATCCTTGTAGCTGACTGTCTTGCCATAAGGAATAGAAGTTAATGCCTGCCAGACCATTTCCTGAAAAGGTGTGCCAGTTGCTTTCAATGGCAGATCAAATTCATGCAGCTCCCCGGCAAAATAGGCATATAGCTGAGCAATAGTTTCCTTGAAAGGAACGGCATTTTCATCCTGTTGCCAATCATCTTTCATGCCGGATAGCAGCTTCTGAGCTTCCTTTTCCATATACAGCCCCGTGAGAAATTCACCATCGCTTGTGAGCAACAGCGGATCAATGGGGCTTTCCATAACAGTGTAATAATTCATTGCTTGCTCCTTACAGGATGATCATCACGCGCTAATTCGACAATTCATAGTGGCAACAAGACGATCTGATGGTGCCTCGTATTCTGTTTAGAAGTGAAAATAATTATATTCATAATATGATTATTTTACAGCACGTTATACGATTTTATAACTTCTGTTTCTATCTGTACTCAGTATTATTATGTACCAGTAACCCTGTTCGAATTTGTTCTGTAACAAATCGGGACACATACCTGATAGCGTCCATTCTGAGGTTACCTGGCGCAACCTTCCTTCTGAATGTTCTGCGTCTGTTATTTGTCATAATGTAAATTGACTGGGCTGCTGGCCTCTCTAGATTCAAGCGGGGCGAGGGTTAGCAGTGAAATGACTAAGCTGCCTATTATCGTTGCCGTTGCCCTTTCTTTTGACTTCTCAAAGCAGCTTCTGAAAATTTCTCTCCGCTCTTCGTCTTTTTCGGTTACTAGGTTGCTTGCTGCGATCACTTCCAGCCGGTCTACGCCTATGTAGTCCGCTAGTTTTATACATACTGCGTCTGGTAGTCCTTTTTTCCCGCCTTTTACTGCTCTTAGTCCGCTGTCGTATTGTCCGAGGTATTTAGCGAGCGCAATTTGGCTTCCAGCTTTGGTTTCACCCATTTCTATGTAAGTTTTCATTTCCATTTTCTTTTTCTCTCTTGACAGACAAAATTTTGTACTATACTTTCCGATCAGACAAAATTTTGTACGGCTCAATTTTGTCTGATCCGTATTCTACATCAAACAATAGCCTCATTTGCAACAAGGTTATTAGGGTAAGGGGAAATGTCAATAGAATCAAGCATTACGCCATATCCGGCACTTAATCAATTGTCATTGCAGTACAGTATTTTCGGCTTTCTGCTGCGCAACATCACCAAACCCGGTAATCACTTCGCCGCCCGCTGCTACCTCTCTGCGCTTGACGATACAAACTCGCTGCCGCCCGGCCAGATTTTTGCCCTGCTTTCTGTACTTGATTTTTGGTATTCGAACGTCAAAAACGGATCGTTGGAGGAGGGGGGAGTGCGGGGGGACGCGAAGCGCCCGCATCCCCCCGAAAGACTTTACGTCCCAGTAACACGTAAAGTTAGTCCCATTTTTGAAACATTTGCTTGTTTTTAGTCATGGAGGTCTCTCCGGTTTTCATCGACTACGCAACCATCCGCCAGGATTATATCGGTGGCGATTTACCTGTCCTCAATGATGGTCGTGTGTTCAGGGTTGATCCTGATGGTGAGGTTGAGTATTCAACCGATGTTCGCTG
>NZ_FPBL01000008.1 GCF_900116685.1 Nitrosomonas eutropha | reverse complement strand
GGGTAAAATCAAGTTGAATATGTTCCTCTGGCCTTTATTGATCGTTATTATAGGTGCCGGATACTTCTTCTTCTCAAAAAGTAAAAAAGAAAAAATACATAAAAAATACTGATTAAATAGTTTGCGATGGCTGATTTGTGTTTATATTTTGTGATCTGGATATGGACATGAATCGGCAAATATTGAATAGTAATAGTAGTTTCTAGATAGCGAGTTTGCCATCTTGAATGCTGATAGATAAAAATATGCAGTTGAAAGTCACATGGCTATTGATGCAGTGCTGTTAAGATGCGGATTGATTATATCCATGTCGCAATTTCTCCAAAGAACCAGGTGGAGCTGGTATTTAGATAAATTCTATTTGCCTACTAGAGAGCCGTCTTTATCCAGGATCAAATAGTTGCTTCTGCGCGAAGTGGGGGGTGATCTTAAGAAGCTTTTTATTGATAGTATTTTTATGTAGTAATGGCTTGACTTCAAGCAGTAGATAAGAGAATTCCATAGCGTTGTGTAGCCAAATCGGCTGAAGAGTCATTTAAGCTGGATTTAAGTACGTATTTCACTCTTCAAAGGTATCTGTGTAAATTAAACCAGCACAGAAATTATTGACTGTATGGATTTATCGGGCAGCTCATGTCATGCCGCGCTGACTACCCGATAAATCTTAAACCAGGTTAAAACATCATATCTAAAGACACTGATTTTTCAATTAATGAGCCTTAACTTCATTTGAAGCGGTTTCCTCCTGAACACTCACCTGGTCACCTAATTGTCTGAGCGTCCCGACACCTATACCCTTTACATTGGCTAGGTCTCCTACTGACTTGAACATGCCGTACTTTTCCCGGTATTCAATTATCGCTTTTGCTTTAACCGGCCCCAAACCTTTTACCGACTCAAGATCAATTTGACTTGCTGTATTGATATCTACCCCGGCTAATACAGATAAATTTAACCCGAAAAATACTACAAGAATCAAAAAAATTTTTTTCATCTTTTGAATCTCCATATAAAAATTAACAAGATAAAATCTTTTGGTTATCCAACTTATGTTTTTTTTGGCAGTTTGTGATTCTCCTGCCAAAAAATCAATATCGACACTATCCTTGCTAACTTTAACCGGGTGTACATCAGAGAGCTACATGGTTCAGTCAAAGTGGTTGTTAATAACCAATATTTATATAGATTTTGTGCGATTTGTTGAAATAAACCGGTATTGCAGGGTTATAGCTAATGAGAGATTGTTTTCTGCAAACGTCGTGAGGTGCTTGTGGTCGCGCCGCAAAATTCATATCGTAATGGGGCGGGGGCTTGTTTGACCATCGATCAGGTGAGTGTCAGAGGCTCGAAGCATCCGTTGGTACGTCTGCTTTCACATGCCAGGCTGGCTTTGCCTGCATCAAATATTGATACGTTGCATCTTCAAGCGATGGATAAAGTTGTGGTAGCTGATATGAGACTGGTAAGTATAATCCATGAGAAATCTGCATAAATACGTAGGATTTGCTCTTAATGGAGTATTTGGGATGCGATGAGAGATCCTGGAAAATTTCAGGAAATATGGAAGTTAGTGAAAATCATGTGGAGATCTGATAAATGCAGAAAACGAGCAGGTCAACCGAAGAATTAATTGACTAAAATGATGGTGGCCAAGGGCGGAATCGAACCACCGACACAAGGATTTTCAGTCCTCTGCTCTACCGACTGAGCTACTTGGCCTCAAAAATCAAAACAGCTTATAAAACTGACTATATCTTATCGCGCCGATAAATAATATTAATTTACTGGCGCGCCCGGCAGGATTCGAACCCACGACCCCTTGGTTCGTAGCCAAGTACTCTATCCAACTGAGCTACGGGCGCATTTTTACGATAAATATCTCTTTTTATTTCGTAACCTCTGCAAATAGCGGCATCCGGATACGCTCGAAGAGCTGTGCATAATGTTATATTTGGGCCTTGTTGTCAAGAATCTGATGTGGAAGATGATGTCATCGTATCCGGTACTAGCTGTGCTTCTTGTGCCGGTGAAACAAGAATGAATTGAATAAACTGATAGATTTAGCTGATTTGCGGGTTGAGTCTGTCTCAGATTATGGTGTGTGGGCTGGCTCGGATTGAGTATTCCTGTTGACCGAAGTGAGGTATCTCGGTAACTCGTTGGTGAATCGATCATTACAGTGTTAAAACATGCAATCCCAATTGATTTCACAAATTTGCCTATAAGTTGACTGTGCTATAACTATCACTATTCCATTAATGATATTTGGATATAAAAACTGCTATTCTGAATTTTGTTTCAGACGGTGTTTTGTGAATTTATGTATTTAACTTAATTACCAAAAGAGGTAAATATGAGCGGTTCTGGTAAAACGATCACCCAGATGAAATCGACAACAATTCTTGCTCCTGTGATAGCCGTTATTCTGGTGCTTTCAGCCTGTGGGAAACCTATGGATGCGCAAGCTCTGGTAGCCGAAGCTAAACAATATCAGCAACAGGGTAATGACAAGGCAGCAATTATTCAGTTAAAGAATGCCTTGCAACAAAATCCCAATGACCCTGAAATCCGTTATTTGTTGGGAACGCTCTATAACAAGGAAGGGAATATTCAGTCGGCAGAAAAGGAATTGAATAAGGCACTTGATCTTGGCATGGATCCAGTCAAAGTGTTGCCTGGGCTGAGCCAGGCATGGTTGGGAATGGGGAAATTTCAACAAATACTGGATGAAACTGAGAAATTATCCGGGGAAGGGAATTTTGCTGAACTGCTTACCTTGCGTGGCAATGCTTCATTGGCGCTAGGTAAAATTGAAGAAGCCAAAGCATTGTTTGAGCAGGCTTTACAGGATAAGCCAGGATTTGCAGATGCGTTGATGGGTATGGCCAGGTGCTCGCTTGCCCGGAACGATATTGAATCTGCCATGAATTTTTCCGAAGAAGCGGTGAAACTTAATCCAGAAAACAGCGATACAGTATTGTTCAGAGGAGATTTGTTGCGTGCTCAGAACAAGATTGATGAAGCGCTGGCCGATTATGCCAAAGCTATAAAACTGAACCCGGAATCATTAGCTGCGTATATTAATCGGGCAACTATATCAATCAGTACTAAAAAATTTGAAGCCGCCCAAGCAGATCTGGATGCCGTTCGCAAGATTGCTCCCGGTAGCCTGCCTGCTGCATACACGCAGGCATTACTCAATTTTAGCCAGGGTAAACATGCGGTTGCCCTTGAAACTTTGCAACAGGTGTTGAGCTCGGCACCAGAGCATCTTCCTAGTGTATTACTTGCGGGGGCCACCCAGTTTGCATTGGGGTCGCTTCCACAAGCGGAGCAGTATGTTGATCAATACTTGAAGAAGATTCCGAATAATCTTTATGCCATTAAGCTTATGGCATCGATTCAGTTGAAAAGTAATCAGGCAAAACAGGCGATTGCTACTTTAACCCCAGCGCTGAAGGCAGTACAACAGGACCCGCAATTGTTTGCACTGGCAGGCGAAGCCTATATGCGGATGCGAGATTTTACGAAAGCCACAGAGTATTTTGAGAAGGCTGGTGAATTATCCCCGGATAACGCTGCGTTATATACCGCAATGGCTATGAGCAAAATGGGGCAGGGGGAAAATAAAAGTGCCATTACTGATCTGGAGCATGCTACCCAACTGGATGATAAATCCGGTCGGGCGGGTGTCATGCTTGTTTTGACTCACCTGCAGCAGCGTGAATTTGATAAAGCGCTGAAAGCTGTTAAATCACAACTTGCCGAGCAACCTGACAATCCGCTGCTGCATAATCTGGAAGGTGGTGTTTACCTGGGTAAAAAAGACCTAATCAAGGCACGTGCAAGCTTCAATCAGGCGCTTTCCATACAGCCAGACTATTTCCCCGCCATTTCCAACCTGGCAAGAATTGATTTGCAGGAAAAGCATCCCGAGGCTGCACAGCTCCGCTTTGAAGAAGTACTGAAGCAGGATAAGAAGAATGTACAGGCAATGAATGCGCTAGCAGGTATCGCGCTCTCACAAGGAAATAAAGAAAAAGCAACGGAATGGCTGGAAAAAGCCAGTCAGGAGAATCCGGATGAGCTGCCGCCAGCTTTGCAGTTGGGAGCACATTATCTGGCCATGAATGAACCTGGGAAATCGCTTGCGCTGGCCAAGAAGCTGCAAGGTATTCATCCGGATAATTTGAGTGTCATAGAGCTGCTGGCTCGTGCTTATCTGGCTACCGGTGATAAGGATGCTGCACTGGAAAATTTCCAGAAACTGGCTGCCCGATTACCGGATTCTGCCCCTGCCCAGCTTCAACTGGCGCAGATCTATGCCTCTATGCAGAATACCAAGGCAACGGCTGATTCATTGAAAAAGGCGTTGGCTATTAAGCCAGATTTCTGGGAAGCTAAACTGATGCAGGCTCAACTGGCAGTTGAAGCCAATCGTGTGGATGATGCATTCAAGATCGCGCGAGATATACAAAAACAACACGAAAAGCTGTCGGTTGGATTCGAACTGGAGGGCGATTTACAAATGCGGCAGAAAAATGCAGCCGCCGCTACCACTGCTTATGAAGAGGCGCTGACTAAACAGAAAACCAGTCAATTATTGATCAAATTGCATACAGCTCTTAGCCAAAGCGGAAAAGAAAAGCAGGCTGATCAACGTATCACGCAATGGCTGAAAGAAAACTCGGCTGATGATGGCGTTCGTATGTATCTTGCAGGTGTTTACCTTGCTGGTAAAAAATATGATCCTGCCATCAGGGAATATAAAACCATCCTGAAACAACATCCTGATCATGCCGCAACACTGAATAATCTAGCCTGGATATACCAGCAGAAAAAAGATTCTGCTACCGCGCTCGATTATGCCGAGAAGGCATACAAACAGGCTCCGGACAGCCCGGCGATCCTGGATACACTTGGATGGATTCTGGTTGAGCAAGGAGATGCCGAACGAGGGACTTCATTGCTGCAAAAGGCTGTTGCAGCTGTTCCGGAAGCTGCTGAAATCCACTATCACTACGCAGTCGGACTATATAAATCTGGCAATACGGTTGAAGCGCGCCAGGAGCTTGAAAAACTGCTAAGTAGCGATAAACCTTTTTCTCAGAAAGATGAAGCGAAAAAATTGTTTGAAAGCCTGTGACGAGACAACACTAACGTGCTATTTCTTTCAGGCTAATCCCTAACTGAGCCCCTTGTGGAAGGAATTCACAAGGGGTTTTTTGTATGTGTATGAGATAATCTTGTTTTATTGGTGGCAGCACGTATCTGGTCATGCATAAAACTATCGAACATTTCATCGGACATACTCCCTTGGTCCAGCTCAAACGTATCCCGGGAGAAACCAGCAATATTATCCTGGCAAAACTGGAAGGCAATAATCCAGCGGGTTCAGTCAAGGATCGGCCAGCCTACTCCATGATCATGCGAGCTCAGCAGCGCGGAGATATTCGGCCGGGAGATACGTTGATTGAGGCAACTAGCGGCAATACCGGGATTGCATTGGCTATGTCGGCAGCAATTCTAGGTTATCACATGATTCTGGTCATGCCGGAAAATCAGAGTCTGGAGCGTCGTCAAGTAATGGCTGCGTACGGTGCCAAAATTATTCCGACAGGAAGTATGGAGGAGGCGCGGGATGTCGCCAGACAATTGTGCGAGGCTGGCAAGGGTTTTATTCTTGATCAGTTTTCCAATCCTGATAATCCGTTGGCGCATTACGAAGGTACTGCTCCCGAGATCTGGCAAGATACTGCGGGCGAGATTACCCATTTTGTAAGCAGTATGGGAACGACCGGCACAATCATGGGGTGTGCCCGCTACTTCCGAGAAAAAGAGCAGAAGGTAGAAATTGTAGGTGTACAGCCACAGGAAGGTGCTCAGATTCCCGGAATCCGTAAATGGCCGGAAGCTTATTTGCCTAAAATTTATCAATCGGAACTTGTTGATCGCATTTTACTGGTATCTCAGCAGGAGGCCGAGGTCATGGCGCGTCGATTGGCAGCTGAAGAGGGAGTATTCGCCGGTATTTCTTCGGGAGGGGCGCTGGCAGCAGTGCTGAAACTTTCTGTTCAGGTGAGAAACGCGGTGATTGTTGCTATTGTGTGTGACCGTGGGGATCGCTACCTGTCAACTGGAGTTTTTCCTTCCTGAGGGGCATGAAACCGAGGTGTTTCTGGTTTCTTCGTATCTGTTTTCCGGTTTGTATCTGCAGGCTTGCTACCCGCCTCTGGCTGTTTTTTCTGATTTACGCAGGTTGTTGTTCTCCGGCTAATGCTGCTGTCCCTTATTTTAATTTCGTACTGGAGAATATCCGGCACCCTGCCTTTAATATTCGCTCAGCCAGTATCAAGCTGACTAACATCTCATCGCCCGTTCTTGAAATCAATGTGGGTGAGCTGCTCGCAGGAAACTGGAGATGGCATGATCTTCGTTTGAGATGTAATCAAATTCGTATCAATCACGAATTAATTAGTTGTGAAATGGGGACATTGCAGCTTGGTAAGCTATTTTCATCGATAACTTTCCAGCTTTCCTTGCAACATAAGCAGCTTGTACTTGAAGTTCATCCATTCCCGACAAAAAATCCGAGAGAGAAGTGGCAGCTGATGATCGACTGGCAGGCAGAAAAGTGGCGAGGTGTGCTGAAAATAGTCAATGGAGAGGGAAAATTCTTGGCCGATTTGCTGCCTCAAAAAGAAGATCCACTACAGATACATCAGGCAAAGCTCAATGGAAGTATCTACCTGAATGGAGATAAGGCTTCAATATCAGCGTTATCCACACAGTTGAGCATCAATAAATTATCTTTCAGTGATGCGAGCGGGTTACATGCAGGTGAACGGATAAATCTATTATTTGACCTGAATATACGAAGAAAACAGGATGTTTGGCAATGGTGGGGCGAGATTACCTGGCCGGAAGGAGAGGTCTTTTGGCAGCCATTTTATTTTCCCGGAGAAGGACACCGATTAACTGCCAAAGGGATAATAAAAGATGATCATATTAACCTATCGCAAGGTGAACTCAGTTTGACGGGGATAGGTAAAGCGAATTTTTCTGCTGTTGTCAGCATTCCGGATCAAGCATTACAGCAGGCCAGATTGTCGGCCGAGAGCCTGGAATTATCCACCTTGTTCGGTAGTATTATCCGACCTCTGGTTGCGGAGACGGCACTGGCAGAAACGGAGGCTGTCGGCCAGG
The DNA here is from genome assembly GCF_900116685.1 of Nitrosomonas eutropha. GTDB lineage: Bacteria > Pseudomonadota > Gammaproteobacteria > Burkholderiales > Nitrosomonadaceae > Nitrosomonas > Nitrosomonas eutropha_A. The sequence continues at coordinate 87,361 of NZ_FPBL01000008.1, read as the reverse complement.
TAAATGTTGCCTGGCATTACCAGGATAATACAAACCAGTCACTGATTATTGGTTTGCAGGATGTATCACTAACCGATACTCGCGGGCGGTTTGCAGTAGAGGGATTGAACGCCCATATACCATGGAACCGAAACGAGGCGCTGGATGGATTAATCCGATTCAGCAATGCCCGGATCTTGAGAATTCCGCTGGGTGCAACACATATTCCAATCGAGACAAGCGGGGTGCAGCTCGGTATTCCTCGTGCAGAGGTGCCGATACTGGATGGAAGGCTGTTGATAGAAAATTTCATGGCTTCTTTGCAGACATCCGGCTGGCAATGGCAGTTAAACGGGCGACTTTTTCCGATCTCTATGGAAAAACTGACTGAATCCCTGCAGATTCAACCCATGTTTGGAACGCTGTCGGGTATTATGCCGAAAATGAGCTATGCCAATTCAACTATAACAATGGAAGGCGAGCTTGTTTCAGGGGTATTCGACGGTGTCGCGGTAGCCAGAAATTTGGTGCTGACTAAGCCATTTAGCTTGACCCCGCATCTGACAGCGGATGTGGCCATGTATCATATCGATCTTGATCTGTTGACCCGTGCCTATTCGTTTGGAAATATACAGGGACGGGCTGATATTGAGGTGAACGATCTTGAGCTGCTTAACTGGGAACCAGTGAGGTTTGATGCAAAGCTTGCCAGTAGCGCGGGGGATTACAAGCGTCGGATCAGTCAGGCGGCAATCAAGAATATTATTGCATTAGGTGGCGAGTCTGCAGTGACAGCTATCCAGAAAAGTTTTCTCGGTATGTTTGAACAATTTCGCTACGCTGAAATCGGCTGGGGTTGTAGGTTGCGTGGACATATTTGTTACATGAGCGGGATTGAGTCGGCTTCTCGTGATGACAAGGGATATGTACTGGTTAAAGGCAGTGGAATACCTGCAATTACTATTACCGGCTATAATCCGGAGGTGGATTGGCTTGAACTGCTTAAACGTCTGGAGCGCGCCATTGAAAGTGGCAATCCAGTTATTCATTAAAGATAATGACAAATCGCAATTCCAACCTGGTTTTGCTGGTGGCCGCTGGCTTTGTTGTGACGGCTTGCGTAACTATCAATATTTACTTCCCGGCAGCCGCCGCAGAGAAAGTCGCCGATAAGATTATCGATGAGGTTTGGCAGGCTGATGATGAGGCTGGCGGCAGAGAGCAACCCAGAGAGAAATCGGGCAATGACACTCGCAATAATAAAATTGACAATAAACCCGACGAGGTCAGGCCATAAAAGATCTTCTGAGGATGTGAATCTCGTGTACAGACAGTTAACTTGGTACATGACGCTGATATCACTGGGTTTCTTTCTGTGTATCAGCCTTGCGAGTGCGGTGGATTTTAAAGCCAGTTCACCAGCAGTTACCCAATTAAGACAAAATATGAAACAGCGTCACAGTCAATTGATACCATTTTATGACAGTGGTGCAGTAGGTTTGACTCGTGACGGCCTGATCGTGTTGCGTGATTCCAATACTGTACCTTTATCAGGACGGCAGTCGGTCAATATACTTGTGACAGCCGAGAACCAGGATCGTAATGCGCTTTATCGGGAAATAGCACTGGCTAACAATCATCCGGAATGGGAAAGTGACATTCGTTCAACATTTGCCCAACGATGGATAAAGTGGGCCAGACCAGGCTGGTGGTATCAGCAGGAGAACGGTTCCTGGCAAAAAAAGTGATCTGGCGAGGTATGGGTGACTGATTTCGATCAGAATATCCGACAGAGAAACTGCTTGAAATGACTTGATAAATAAGTGAATATTGTTTCGCTAGAGTGTAAAGGAGCTTCTGAATAAGTCTATGTTGTTTTTACGCATAAATTTATTCAGAAGTTCTGCATGAAGGAATTTGTTCCCGGGATTGGCGGCACAAGCCGCCGTGTTGTGTTTTAGAACAAAAAAATAGGGTGTGCTTTCTGTGTCTCATTTAATGAATACTTATGCGCGGCTTCCCGTTACCTTTATCAGGGGGGAGGGCGTTTGGCTGTGGGATGATCAAGGTAATCGCTACCTTGATGCGCTATCAGGAATTGCGGTCTGCGGGGCTGGGCATTGCCATCCGGTGCTGACGAAAGCCTTGTGTGAACAGGCTGCTACGTTAATACATACCTCTAATCTCTACCACATTCAGAATCAGGAGCGTTTAGCAGACAGATTGACTAGTCTGTCAGGCTTGGAGAAGGTTTTTTTCTGTAATTCCGGAGCAGAATCGAATGAAGCAGCTATTAAACTGGCACGGCTTTACGGCCATAACCAAGGAATAGATCTGCCAACGATTATTGTCATGGAGCGCTCATTTCATGGTCGGACCATGGCGACACTTACTGCCACGGGTAATCGCAAGACTCAGGCGGGTTTTGAGCCGTTACTCACGGGTTTCGTACGTGTGCCCTATGATGATCTGGAGGCAGTCAACAAGGTCGCAGCGAATAACAAGGAAATTGTGGCGGTACTACTGGAAACCTATCAGGGCGAAGGCGGAGTTAATTTCCCACAAGCAAACTATCTGCAAGGATTGCGTAAGATCTGCGACCAGAACGACTGGTTGCTGATGCTTGATGAAGTGCAATGTGGCCTTGGGCGGACGGGCAAGTGGTTTGCTTTTCAGCATAGTGATATCGTACCGGATGTTATGACTCTGGCAAAAGGATTGGGATCCGGCCTGCCGATTGGCGCCTGTCTGGCGGGCGGAAAAGCGGCAGAAGTATTCAAGCCTGGTAATCATGCTTCTACTTTCGGTGGCAATCCACTCGCATGTAGAGCTGCTTTGGCCACTCTTGACATCATTGAGCAGGAAGGATTGATGGCTAATGCTGTGACTATCGGTAATTTCATGCGAGAGGAATTCAAGCGGAGATTGCACACCTGGCAAAACGTGCTGAAAATTCGCGGACAGGGAATGATGATCGGGATTGAGCTGCCGATACCCTGTGGCGAGCTTGTGCCTGAAGCATTGAAACGTCATTTGCTGATCAATGTGACATCTGAAAAGGTAGTACGATTACTGCCAGCATTGAATATGCAAAAGACAGAGGCAGAACAGGTGATACACGAGGTATCCGCTCTTATTTCCTGGTTTCTTGAGAATCGGGAGAAATAATGATAGGGGTGTGAGCCGACGGTTGTCGCTAGAGTGCACTCGAAAGACTTCCTCTTGCTACTTGGTTGTCCCGCTTTTTTACTTTTTCAGATTCAAGTGGTTTTTGTTTCATCTACTTGATAGATGAGCCAGAAATACAAAAATCCCCGGATGTTTTTGTTGGTGGAAATCATTTATGCAGATCAGGCATTTTTTACAGTTCAAGGATTTTGACCGGTTGGAATACGAGTACCTGTTCGACCGGACGCGCTGGATCAAGAATGAATTCAAGCAATATCGTCGCTACTGGCCGTTGACCGACCGTACGCTGGCGATGATTTTTGAAAAACACTCCACACGTACACGCCTTTCATTTGAAGCAGGCATGCATCAATTGGGTGGCAGTGCCATCTATCTTTCAACACGTGATACCCAGTTGGGGCGTGGCGAGCCGGTGGAGGATGCTGCCAGAGTTATTTCAAGAATGGTCGATATCATTACCATTCGTACTCACGAGCATCAAATTATTGAACGTTTTGCTGAGAATTCACGGGTGCCGGTGATCAATGGCCTGACAGACGAATATCATCCTTGCCAGATTCTGGCGGATATCTTTACCTTCATGGAACATCGTGGAAGTATCACAGGCAAAACTGTAGCCTGGATCGGCGATTCCAATAACGTGTGCAATACCTGGCTGCAAGCTGCCGAAATTTTTGACTTCAATGTGCATGTTTCTACTCCACCGGGTTATGAAGTGGAGCCTGAGCGGGCAGGTTTGTATGGCACAGATCACTACGAACAGTTTGCCTCGCCACATGATGCGGTGAAAGATGCAGATCTGGTTACAACGGATGTGTGGACCAGCATGGGTTTTGAAGACGAGTTGGATACACGTAAAAATGATTTTGCAGATTTTCGTGTGGATACTGAGATGATGGCCTGTGCAAAAAAAGAAGTGCTGTTCATGCATTGTTTGCCGGCACATCGGGGTGAGGAAGTGGATGCAGAAGTTATTGACGGGCCTCAATCAGTGGTGTGGGATGAAGCCGAAAATCGGCTACACACACAAAAGGCGTTGATGGAGTACTTGCTGCTGGGCAGGATTAGTGTCAGGTAATCTTTTAATTACCTGTAAATTTTTGATTGTGAAGAGACATGGATAAAGTTAAGAAAGCGGTATTGGCATTTTCGGGGGGACTGGATACCTCGGTCATTCTGAAATGGCTGCAGGATACCTATCAGTGCGAGGTGGTTACTTTTACAGCGGATATCGGCCAAGGTGAAGAAATTGAGCCTGCACGTGCCAAGGCTCTACAGCTCGGCATCCAGGAAATCTTCATTGAAGATTTGCGTGAAGAATTTGTACGCGACTATGTTTTCCCCATGTTCCGTGCCAATACGGTTTATGAAGGGGAATATCTGCTTGGCACCAGTATCGCGCGCCCGCTGATTGCTAAGCGACAGGTGGAAATTGCACAGCAAACAGGTGCTGATGCGGTTTCTCACGGCGCAACCGGAAAGGGTAACGATCAGGTACGTTTCGAACTTGGGTATTACGCCTTGCAGCCAGATATCCGTGTCATTGCTCCCTGGCGCGAATGGGATTTAACTTCGCGTGAAAAACTGTTGGCGTATGCCGAGAAACAGGGTATTCCGATTGAGATGAAGAAAAAGCAGGGATCGCCGTACAGCATGGATGCCAATCTTTTGCATATTTCCTATGAAGGACGTGCACTGGAAGATCCTGCTGTAGAGCCAGAAGAAAGCATGTGGCGCTGGACGGTTTCGCCAGAAGCTGCACCAAATGAGCCTGAGTATCTGGATCTGGAATATGAGCGGGGTGATATTGTTGCATTGAATGGTGAGAAGTTATCTCCTGCAGCTGTGCTGGCTAAACTCAATCAATTAGGCGGTAAACATGGCATCGGGCGCCTTGATCTGGTGGAAAACCGTTATGTTGGAATGAAGTCACGTGGCTGCTATGAAACGCCTGGTGGCACAATTATGCTGCGTGCCCGCCGTGCAATCGAATCAATCACCCTTGATCGGGAAGTTGCCCATTTGAAGGATGATCTGATGCCACGCTATGCCGCACTGATTTATAACGGTTACTGGTGGAGCCCAGAAAGAAAATTATTACAAGTGCTTATCGATGAGTCCCAAGCACATGTAAATGGCCAAGTCCGGGTCAAGCTCTATAAGGGTAACGTGATGGTGGTCGGGCGTGATTCCCAGACAGATTCGCTATTCGATCCCACGATTGCTACTTTTGAGGAAGACGGAGGGGCTTATCATCAGGCGGATGCTGCAGGCTTCATCAAACTTAATGCGCTGAGAATGCGAATTGCAAAAGCTCTTTGCAGGCAATGATTTAGGGAAATCGACTATCCCGGAGCCTGTTAACTAAGAACCTGTTCAATATCTCACTGAAGGGCGCATTACGGCGTTGAAATTGAACTGTATCCCTTGATAGAGACCTTGAACAGGTTCTAAGGTGCTGACTTTAAAACTACACAGTTAGCACCTGTCAGCAGAAAGTAGAGCTACTAAGATCAGCTATTCTTAGTTCTTATTATCAAATTTGCAGAAAGTACTGCGTTGACTGCTTTTCTGACTATCTCTGTTCTTCTTTGATTGCTCTGGTTGTATAAACTGATTGGTATTCGTGCAATCGCGGTTCAGCAAACTCGTTTGCTATGATTACGCATAATTCTGAAAGATATCCTATGAAAAACCCTTCAGATATATCATGGAAATATCTGTCTGTGCCGGCACAACCTGGAAAAGCAAAATCTGGACGAGGCAGCCGTCAGCTTGCCTATACAGATTGGGGAAATCCGGAAAATCATCATGTAGTGATATGTGTACATGGCCTGACGCGCAACTGCAGGGATTTTGATTTTCTGGCGGAAGCCCTGGAGCAAGATTTCAGGGTGATTTGCATTGATCTGGCAGGTCGTGGTCGCAGTGACTGGCTGGGAAACGCAGAGGATTACAATTCTGCGATGACTTATTTGTCTGATATGGAATGTGTGCTCAAACATATCTACCGGCAAAACCACCACGACTATCTCCATTTTTACTGGGTGGGTGTGTCCATGGGAGGACTGATTGGCATGTTGCTGGCTGCCCGGCAGCGCTTGTCAGCCATTTGCCGGCTCAGTGCATTGGTCATGAGTGATATTGGCCCGTTTGTTTCATCCGCTATCCTGTCTGCGTTTGCCATGACTATCGGACAAGATCCCCGTTTCCGGAATCTGAGAGAACTGGAAACACACATGCGCAATACGGCACTGCCCTATAACGCGCTTACAGATGTGCAATGGCATCATATGGCACTGTACAGTGCACGTGAGTATGAGGATGGCACAATTGGCTACCGCTATGATCCCGTCATCTCATCCGGTTTTCGTCCATCGAACTTGAGAGATCTCAATCTGTGGCCCTACTGGAACCGGCTTGATCTTCCGGTACTGGTGCTCCGGGGAGAAAAATCAGGGGTTCTGACACCTGAAACAGTCAGTGAAATGCAATTACATCAGCCCGATGTAAAGTTCGTTGAACTGGCTGGTATCGGTCATGCGCCCATGCTGATGGATACAGAACAAATCAACGTGGTCAGAAATTTTCTGCTGAAATTCAGAAATCAGGCGTAATAAATATCGTCAGACAGGTAATCAGATCTGCTGCCTCCTATGCAAGCAGCAGACAGTATTTATTAATGTTTAATCCGAACCCGGTAACTCAGCACAGTTTTCTCATTGCCGGGAATGATGATCTGCCATTCAGCCAGATTAGCGGCCGACTTGGTATGGGGAAAAGATTCTGAAATTACTATCCAGTCACCGGGGATAGGTTCCTGTACATGAATGGTGACTGCTTCCTGGCGTGTGTTGTGAATTTCAATCTTGTGAGCTGTTTCAGTGAAATGTTGAGAAGGGGTATCCAGCTGCTGAAAATCTGTCTGGGTTCTCGTGGCTGTAATATCGAAAGCTTTACCCAGCTTCACACGAACGAGTTCATTTTTCGCGGTGTGGTCAATGCGATCTTCACCCAGAAATTGCGCATTACCCTGGGAATCATTTTTGTAAACACGTACCGTTCCTCCAGGTAGTGGCTTATCCAGCTCTTTTCCCTTGTTTCCAAACTGGATAAAAATATCTGGCCTCAATTTATTATCGTCGCTGGTATATCTGCTGAAGTAATGAGCTTCAATACCACGCAGTAGAAATTCTTTGTTAACCGGAATATCTGCAGCCGCCATCAGCGCTACCTGTTTTGTCTGGTTTTCTGCCAGTGTTGCGGAGGCAGGCATGGTGTAGAGATGATATTCAAACAGGGATTCTTCCTTACTCTCCTGATATTCGGCGGCGTCAGCCACCATGGCCATCATTTTTCTGGTCTGAGGTTGCTCGAAGGAAACCTGATTGATATTTCCGGCCACCAGTTGCAGATGGGCATCCGGGTACGCAATGCCACTATGGTTGGCCAGCGTAATTAATCCGCTGAGATCAATCCGGCTATCATCGGCATTGAGTTTAGCCACGTAGTCAGCCTGCCAGGAAAGCCCGGAGGTCAGGTAGGATAATTCGAGTTCACGTTTTCCTGGAGAAGTATTCTCCAGTACCAGTGACAAGGAGGGCCGATCATGCAGGTGATCGGGGATATCCGGAAAGGTGATTCGCCCTGTAGTACCGGTTTCGATCCGATCTGTGAATTTCAGTATCACCCCTCCAAGGGTGGAGAGTACGGTGGCGGCTTCTATTGTTTCTTTTCCGGTTACAGGATTGGTATAAATAACATTGACGGTGCGCCCGAGATAACTTTCCAGCAGTTTTTCCGGGGTAAGCAGATCAAAATCAAAATTCTGTTCCAGCAACCGGGATTCGGAAGATTGCCCCGGTGTGTGCAGCAGTACTGTTTGTGGACGTATCCGAGCTGAAACTTCACGCCAAACTAGCCTGTTTATACCTTGTTCCATGGAAACCTGTCGCAGATCCCTGATCAATGCCAGGTTTTCATTGTAGATCGTAACACCGATCTGCTTTTGATCCTGGAGCGTGATGGTTTTTTCCTGCATGTGCATGGTAAACCCAGTAACACTGGTGATTGCCAGTGTCAGCGGCAGTACAATTGTATATAAGGCTTTCAGCATGTCATTTTTTCCTGATTTTTTAGTATTGTTGATAGTCTGGCCTTGAAAAATTGCAGATAGATACGTTGTATTCCATGCTGCTGTTTTGATGTTCAAGTTGAAAGGTTATGCTACTTCAGCAGTTTCTGATTTATCTGATGGTACTTCTGTTTCATCAGGTTTTGTTGAATGGCCGGGTATATTTAATCGAAATGAATTATCTGCCGTGTTCGAATCTTGTTGACTTGTTGGATCATCAGGCTCAATAAGTTCAGCAGATACTTCTTTTTCCGTGCCTTCCTCAGTATCTGCCAGCATGGTTTCGCTGTTATCAGAAGAAGTAGAATGTTCTTTATAATCTGCGATTATATTGGATGAAATTTCTTCGTCGGAACGATCCTGAATAATTCTGGTTGTTTCAATTTCCTCCCGTATTTTCCGAGAGGCCAGTGCAATCGCAGCCTCATCTGCCTGAATACGTGCCCGTGCAGCTTCTACAGCCATGGTTTCAACCGCTTCTCGCGCAATGGCACGTTCGACAGCCAGCGCATCCTGCTCTATGCGTGCTTGTATTGCCATCAGGGCTGAAGCCTCTGTCTGGATTTTATGCAGTACCGTGGCGGCTGTTATTTCAGCAGCCTGGAGTCTCTCTTCCGCTTTTGCCATGGCGATAATCTGGTTCTGCGCAATAGTTGTGGCGAGTCCAGTCAGTTTTGGCTCCATTTCCATGCGCTCTCTGGCTGCCAACCTGGCTTGCTGAACAGCTTCAGCCTGTTTTTTCCTGTTTTCGATCAGACGTGCTTCCATTTCTGCCAGTTCGTTGGTTTCTTTTTCAAGCTGTCTGTCCAGTGCAATCCGTTCTTCAGCCAATTTTGCTGTATGGGTTTCTGCTGCAATTCTATCTTCGGCTGTTTTCTTGGCGACTGCTTCTGCAGCGGCACGAGCACGGGATCGTTTGATCGCCATTTCCTGTGCCTGAATACGTTCCCGAATTGCATCCGTGATAGCCAGATCAGTTTGTGTTTTTTCGTTGAATATGGCTGTTTCCTGCTCTTTTGCCTGTATGCGGGCCTCAACAGCAGCTCGTGCTTCATTTTCTGCAATGATGCAGGTTTGTGTCTTTTCCAACAACAGAGTGTCGGCTCGAGTACGTTCCAGGGCGGCTTGTTCAGCCTCCTGCTCGATCTGGATAAGCTGTTCCGCGATTGTTTTGGCGTTTCGTTCAGCCTCTATCCTGCTGCGTACTGCAGTTGCAGCTTCCAGTTCGGCTGCAGTACGAGTCTCTGCCTCCGATTTTTCAGCTAGATCAAGTTCTTGTCGGGTATCTGCTGCCTTAACTGCTCTTTTCTCAGCATCCAGTTTGGCTTGTTCAGCTTCTCGCGCCCTGGTTTCTGCCTGTAGTTTTTCTTGCGTTTGTGAGGCCAGATTGGCTTCAGCCTCTATACGCAACCGAATTTCCTCGATAGCCTGACGTTCAGCTTCGGCTTTGGCATTTGCCAGTGCAGTCTTTTTCTCATCCTCTTTTGCTCTGGTGCGTGCCAGTGTTGTTGCTTCTGCTTCGGCAGAGGAGGCGGCAAGTGCTATCTTTAGTGCTTCCTCATTGGTTTTTCTGCGGGCAATGGCTGCTTCTATTGCTCTTTGCTCTGCCAGTTCCTTTTCTCTGGATTTTTCCAGGGCAAGCGCTTCTTCTTGTGCACGCCTGCGTGCTTTTTCGGTTATTGCTGCTTCGGCTTGTACTTTGGCACGCAAAGCGGCCACAATTTCTTTTTCCGCCCTGAGACCGTCTTCAACAGTCTGACGCAACCTTGCTTCCAGTTCCTGGCGTGCCTGAGCCTCCTGTGCCACCAATGTTTCTGCCCGGGCGCGTGCCCTGGCTTCTTCTGTGGCTGCTGTTTCGGCCTTGATGCGTGCTTCGGCGGCTAATCTGGCACTGGCTTCTACCCGGGCACGCGCTTCTGCGGTAACACGTGCCCGAGCCTCAGTTTCAATCCGACCCTTGGCCTCACGGATCGCGATATTTTCAGCCTCCAGTCGTGAGGCGTTACTGTCATCAAAAGAAGAATCGCAACCTTCTTGTCCGAGAGGATCATTTGTATCCGGGAGTTCATTCCCGGATAGCAGCGTTTTGCCGGTATGAACGGGGACAACGTTTAATTCAGCCTCATTTTCCGGTTGTGGTGAAATGTTCAAAATCGATCTGAGATGAGATTTGAATAGCATGGCGGGTACCGTTTATCGAGAAAAATGTGGGAGCGGCGCTTACCTTATCAATCACTGTGGCATGGCAATCGGCTAAAAAAGGGGTGAAAAACCTGGTTAATTAAAAGAATGTGAGCATCGCAGATGAGCCATAGCGAAAATGGCTTTCCGGAGCCGGGTTATGGTATGCCGGTTACATTGACACTCCCACCGGCGAGTGAACGCATAATAGAAAAGCTTTCTTGAAACATTTTTGTGAGCACAGGAGTGAAATAAGGCAAAGCCCATGACATGACCAGCAGGCCGATTCCCAGCGTTAATGGAAATCCAACTGCGAAAATATTCAATTGCGGCGCAGCGCGTGTCAGGATACCTAGCGCAAGATTGGTGATCAGCAAAGCTGCCAGAACCGGCAGAGCCAGATGCAATCCCAACGCAAAAATTTCAGCACCCCAGTTAACAAGAGTTGTGAATGAAACAACATTCATTCCATCTGCGCTGATTGGCAGGGTGGTGAAACTCTGTGCGAGCACAGCAATAACCTGTAAATGTCCGTCAATGGCCAGAAACAAGAGTGTGGCAAGCAGTCCGTAAAAACGGCCAACCAGCTGAACCTGGCCGGATTGCTGCGGATCAAAGAAAGTTGCGAAACCGAGCCCCATCTGCAATCCCGTGATTTCTCCCGCCATTTCTACCGCAGTAAAAACAATGCGTATGGAAAAACCCATCGCCAGCCCGATAATAATCTGTTGCAACAAGACAATGAGGCCAACGCCGGAGCCTGGGTCAATCTGAGGTAGCGGAGGCAGCAGGGGGGCAATCAGAATAGTCAGCAGTACAGCCAGTCCCAATTTGACCTGGGTCGGAATACTGCTGCTGCCCAGCAGTGGAGTGGCAGTCATGAGTGCGAGAATTCTGGCCAGTGGCCAGATCAGGGTAATTAGCCAGTCGTTCAGTTGCTCGGTGGTGATGCTGAACATGGATCGATAACCTGTTTTATTCGAGTACTGTTGAAGGTGATTTCTCAGGCTGTAGCAAAACGTGATCAGAGAGGTACCAATCCATGCATTTTTAACAGCCTACCCACCGTTGATAATCCAGGGAATATTGGTGTAAAGCCTTTCAATGTAATCAAGCATGATTTGTAACATCCAGGGGCCAGCCAGCGCCAGAGTAAGGAAGATAGCGAGCAGTTTCGGAATGAATGACAAAGTCATTTCATTGATCTGTGTGGCAGCCTGGAAGATACTGATGGCCAGGCCTGTCACCAGTGCTGCCAGCAATAAAGGTGCAGCGATCGTGAATGTGATTTCTAGCGCCTGTCGGCCGATAGTCATTGCCTGTTCCGGGCTCATGTGGCGATCTCCTTATCAGGTATAGAAACTCTGGGTGAGTGAACCAATCAGCAGGTGCCAGCCATCCACCAATACAAACAGCATCAGTTTGAACGGCAGCGAGATAATCATTGGCGACAGCATCATCATTCCCATTGCCATCAGTGTGCTGGCAACGACCATATCAATGATCAGAAAAGGGATAAAGACGATAAATCCGATTTGAAAAGCAGTCTTCAGCTCGCTGGTAATATAGGCGGGTACCAGAATTTTCATCGGTACCTGCTCCGGGCTTTCAATTTCCTCGCTCCCGGAAATCCGGGCGAACAGTGCAATATCTGTTTCGCGTGTCTGGCGCAGCATGAAGATCTTGAGTGGATCGCTTGCCTTGTCCATCGCTTCGATAATACTGATCTTGTCTTCGGAGAAAGGTAGATATGCTTCCATATACATTTTGTCAATGACCGGCGACATAATAAAGAAAGACAAAAACAATGCCAAACCAACCAGCACCTGATTGGGAGGGGATGATTGCGTACCCAGTGCCTGTCGCAACAATGACAAAACGATGATAATGCGGGTGAAACTGGACATCATCAGTACAGTAGCAGGTAAAAATGTCAGCGAAGTCAGCAGCAGCAGAGTTTGCAGGCTGAGGGAATAGGTAGTGCCTCCCCCCGCTGCTGGTGTGCTGGTGATAGCCGAGAGCCCTGCTTTCTGGGCAAACACCGGGCTGATACCCGCTACCAGGAGCAGAATGATGCAACTGATGGAGTGTCGCCGGATAACAATCCATTTACATAGCAGGTTTTTATTGCTCATGATCTTGCTCCAGATTGGCCTGCAACTTCTTTGTAAAACTGTTGCCAGAGGGAGGCTCAGCTGTTTCAACAGATGGAGAGGATTTTTTGTGCATCTGGTGCAGCAAGTTGACCCGACCGGGTGCGACACCCAGCACTAGCCAGGTATCATCAATCTCTGCAATCACTACTCTTTCTTTCTGGCCGATACTGGCGGACGAGATAATTTTCAGCAGACCGGTTCGATTGGCAGGATTAAATCCAATTTTCTTGAACAACCAGGCAATCAGTGCAATAAATGCCAGCACGATGAACAATCCTGCCGATAGTTGCAGCATATTCCCGGTGGAAATTACAGGGGGGGGCGGGGTGAAGCCCTGGTTCTGCACAGATTCGGCAAGCACCTGTTGAGGTAACCACAGTATGGTGCCAATCTGGACAATTATGCGCGGCATGGGTATGGAATCAATCCAGAGGTGAGTTAGCGGTTAAGTTTGCGGATGCGTTCGCTGGGAGTGATGATGTCTGTCAGGCGAATACCAAATTTTTCATTGACGACGACAACTTCACCCTGAGCAATTAGGCAGCCATTGACCAGCACATCCATCGGCTCGCCCGCCATGCCATCCAGCTCAATGACGGAGCCTTGTGCCAGTTGCAGCAGATTTTTAATAGCGATTCGGGTGCGACCCAGCTCAACTGTCAGTTGTACCGGAATATCCAGAATCATATCGATATCGTTACGGGTATCGTTCAGGACATCATTTCTGGAAAATTGCTCAAAAACAGGAGATGGCCTTGTCAGATCCTCGCCTGGTGTATGAGCTGATGTGCTGGCTGATGATTCGCTGGTTTCATCGGTAACCGAATGGGTTTCAGCAGCCTGTTGTTCTGCCATGGCGGCGGCCCAGTCATCCTGTTCGGTTTGTGGTTCGGTTAATATCGGTTCATTCATGTTCTGCTCCGATGTTTGATTTTAATTATCAGTCAGTTTCGGTTGGGGTTCGTACAGTCTTGACTTTAAGCGCATAGTGATCGTTGAGAATGCCGTAATGACAATCCAGGATCGGTACACCATTTGCCATAGCCATTACTGTGTCTGGAATATCAAGTGCGATGACATCACCTTCCTGCATGTTGAGGATCTGGTGTAATGTCACCCGGGCATGACCCAGATTGGCAATAATTTCTATTTCTGCGCCTTGTACCTGTCTGGTTAGCGACTTGATCCAGTTATTGTCAACTTCCACATGATCTTCCTGCATGCTGTTGTTGAGCAGATCGCGTATTGGCTCCAGCATGGTGTAGGGGGTGCAGATGTAGAACTCTCCACGATTGCCGCCTAGATTGAGCTCAAACGAGCTTGCGACAACAACATCGGTTGGTGTTGCAATATTGGCAAATTGCGGGTTCATTTCTGCGCGGATGTATTCAAACCTGACCGGGTAGACAGATTTCCAGGCCTTTTCGTAGTTTTCGAATAAAACATCCAGCAAACGCCGGATAATGCCCTGTTCGGTCAGGGTGAACTCACGTCCTTCCACTCGGGTATGAAAGCGACCATCTCCACCGAACATATTGTCCACGATCAGAAATATCAGGTTTGGATCAATGGTGATCAGCGCAGTGCCGCGCAATGGCTTCATACTGACCATGTTGATATTTGCAGGCACGACCAGTGAACGGGTGAATTCGCTGTATTTGATGGTTTTTATTGAACCAGCGGAGATGTCTACTCCCCGCCGCAAAAAATTGTAGAGCCCGATCTGCAGAGAATTGGCAAAGCGTGCATTGATAATTTCCAGAGCGGGCATGCGTCCTCGTACAATCCGCTCCTGGGTGGCCATGTCGTAAGGGCGGATGCCGCCCGGATAGGTGACCTCGTTTTCCTTCTGGGCTGCTTGCTGATGCTTGTTACTACTATCAAAGTTCAGTAGCGCATCAACTTCATCCTGAGTGAGAAAGTTCTCGGCCATGGCGAGCAGGGTTTACTGAATGATGAAAGAGGTGAACAAAACATCCAGAATATCGCTTTGCAGGGCTTCAGATCCAATCTTTGATCGGATCGCCTGAATGATATCCTGGCTGAGTTTTTGTTTTCCCTCCAGCGTATTGATTTCAGAGGGCTTTTTACTGGACAATAACAACAGAACCTGATTGCGGATTTCAGGTTTACTGTTTTCGATAACCGTGATTACTTCGGTTTCGTTTACTTTGAGGGATAGCTCCACCTGTAGATAGCGAGATTCCCTTTCTTCTGGTTGCAGATTGACGGTAAAAGATTCGATCTTGACAAAAGCTATCGGTTTTTTCTTTTCGACTACAGCTTCTGATCCTGACTCTTCATGCTGTTTTTTCATGAAATACCAGGTTCCGCCGATGCCTGCCGCGGTGAACAGTAATCCGATCAGGATGGACAGGATCAGTTTACTTTTATTGCCCGTGCCGGCCGGTGCAGTCGCTTCGCTCATAATTTCTCCTGCGTGGATATTAATTAATATCAGCGCATTATGGGCAATCTCCAGGGGATTCGATCACGTAAATAATCACCTAATCTCGGGCTATTTCCATACTCTGGACAGAAAGGGGCGTGTTATGCCACAAGGGTATTTGTAGCAGGTAATTCCGGGAAGGGTGATAAGACGTGGTAGTGATTAATCTGTGAGACTCTTTTCATTTCGATGCAAAAAATCTCATCTTTGGAGCCAGTTATGTCGAGCAGTTTTGTAAATTTTGAAAGTGTTCTTTGTTGTTGCCAGAAGCTGATGAAAGTCTGGGATTAATATTTTTATGGGGCCATCATTCCAATCCACCAGTGAATCAGGTGACTTTCAATCGGGATATGGGCATCGGGATGATACGGCACGCAGCGTGGCGTAAAATCGGTATGAGTGCGGTCGGTATTTAACCGGGATTTATACAGATATCCATTGATAGCTCCCGGCATCTCGTCACCACGCTGCATTGTTTCGCAAACATGGGGTTCCTCAGCAACTGGATCAGCATAGAGCTGGATCTGTACGGATTCAGGTGATACACCTCCCAGATAAACCGGCACTTCAAATATCCAGTCTTCCTGATCTCTGGATACGATCAGGTTTCCCCAGTGTATCTCGTGCCAGCTTTTTTTCAGTTGTTCATCCCATTGGCGCAATTCCTGCGCGGCAGAGCTTCCAGGGGCTGTTCGGTGCTGAAAAGCGGCCGCTGCGGGAAGATACAGTTGCTCGACATATTCACGCGCCATGCGGTTACTGCTGAACTGCGGAGCAAGATGTGCCATGCTGGCGCGCATACGGGCCACCCAGGTTCCAGGGATGCCACTGGCATCGCGGTCGTAAAACATCGGTATGATTTCTTTCTCCAGCAAGTGATAAAGCTGTTCTGCCTCTACTGCATCCCAGCCAGGTTCGTGGTGTTCATGGCCATCACCCAGTGCCCAACCGGTTTCAGGAGTGTAGGCCTCGGCCCACCAGCCATCCAGTTCCGAGAGGTTCAGCCCGCCATTGGCCAGTACTTTCATGCCACTGGTGCCACTGGCTTCCCATGGCCGGCGCGGGGTGTTGATCCATACATCCACCCCCTGTACCAATTCCTGCGCCAGTGCAATGTCATAATCTTCGAGAAACACGACATGATTACGCACATCCGGGCGGCTGGAGAATTGAGCCCATTCCTGGATGAAGCGCTTGCCTTCACTATCAGCAGGGTGAGCCTTGCCGGCTACCACCAGCTGTACTGGCTGGTCTATCCGTGTTAGCAGCCGGGCAAGGCGTTCACGGTCGTGCAACAGCAGGTTGGGGCGTTTGTAGGCTGTGAAGCGTCGTGCAAATCCAAGCGTTAGCACATTGGGATCCAGAATCCGGTCAACCTGATTGATGGCTTCTATATCTGCTCCCCTTTGTCCCAGCAGTACCTGCATTCGCTGCCGGGCGTGGCGTACCAGATCGGCGCGTTCCTGGCCGCATAAAGTCCAGAGTGTTGCATCATCCAGTTTACGTATTTCAGCGGCGAGAGCTTCCTCCGAACCTAGCCAGCGCCCTTTGCCGCAAAAGTGTGTCCAGATTTTATCTGCCCAGGGGGAATCCCACGATGGAACATGCACGCCATTAGTGACATGCGTGACCGGTACTTCGCATTCAGGCCAACGGGGGTACAATTTTTGGAAAATACCCCGACTGACCTGGCCATGCAGCCGGCTGACACCATTCATGCTGCCGCAGGTGCGTGCTGCCAGGTAAGCCATATTGAAAGGTTCGTTCTCATCTTGCCGGTTGCTGCGCCCAAGTGCCATCAGTTCTTCCAATGGCATTCCCGGGTCTTTAGTGTAAGGCTGGCTGTATTTAACGACCAGTTCACGCGGAAAGGTATCAAAACCAGCTGCCACCGGGGTATGGGTGGTGAACAGATTGCCAGGTCGTGTTGCCCAGAGCGCTTCCCGGAAACCCATCTGTCTTTTCTGCGCAAAACAGCGGGCACGCTCCAGTGTAACGAACGCAGCATGACCTTCATTCAGGTGACAGACATCAATTGTCAGCTCCAATGTTTCGATGAGCCGCCAGCCACCAATTCCCAGCACAATTTCCTGTATCAGTCGGACTTCCTCTCCTCCGCCATACAGCTTGCCGGTAATACCGCGATCAAGTGCATTGTTCAGAGGATTATTGCTGTCGAGCAAATACAGGTTGATTCGCCCCACCTGAGCTACCCAGACATGCAGTTGTACTGTTCGCCCGGGTAATTCGATTGGAATGGATAGCCAAGTACCGTTATGGGCCAGCAGGGGGCGCAAAGGCAGGCTGCTGGAATCATTATACGGATAGATTTCCTGCTGCCAGCCGCTGGCATCCAGCATCTGCCGAAAATAACCTTCCTGATACAGCAGACCGATTGCAGTTATCGGGATAGCCAGATCACTGGCTGCCTTGAGATAATCACCCGCCAGCACACCCAGGCCACCGGCATATAGCGGTAAGGCCTTGCCCAGACCGTATTCCATGCTGAAATAGGCAACTCCCCGCAATTTGACGTCGCCATACACATCACCGAACCAGCCGCCACAGTTACAGTAATCGTTGCGTGCCTCAGCCAGATGAGCGAGATATTGCTTGAATTCCTTATTTTGGTTCAGTGTCTGCAAGCGTTCATACGACAGATTTTGCAGAACAACGAAAGGATTTTCGCTTTGCTCCCACAGCTGCGGATCCATGATCTTCCACATTGCATCTCCAGCATGACTCCACGTCCAACGCAAATCCATTGCCAAGCTTGCAATTTGTTCGACCAGTGGCAACAGATCAGTGGGCAGGTCCCTCAAGTAGGGCATCAGTAAACGAGGCGTCTTCATATACTTCATCCTTCTTCTGCTGCAATGTCAGATGTTACATATTAACTCGGTTGTTCGTCGGGATGTGAGTGCCGTGTAAGGGGGAACTATGGCGATCTGCTGCCTTTACCGTTATTTACAGGTTGTTTGTCTGATCAGTTGATTCGAGGATGGGGGCATGTTCTGCCAGGAGAGTTTCATGTTCCAGGAAGCGGTCAAGTTGTTGCTGGATAGCGCGGAAGGCTTGGCTTTCCGGATTGCGGGGGCGATCAAGTTCAATATCCAGAATTTCTGCAATATGGCCGTTGGGGGATGAAGCCATGAGCACGATACGATCTGCCAGCATGAGTGCTTCGTGCAGATCATGGGTGATCATCAGTATGGTAGCGGCGGAATCGCTCCAGACACGCAACAGGTAGCGCTGCATCATGCGGCGGGTTTGCATATCCAGTGCGGAGAAGGGTTCGTCCAGTAGTAGCAGCCGGGGTTTGGTGGCAATGGTTCGCGCCAGGGTGATACGTTGACGCATGCCGCCAGATAATTGTGAAGGTTTGTGGCCGGCAAAAGATTCCAGCTCGACTTGTTTGAGATATTGCCTTGCGTGTTCCAGTGCTTCCACTCTTGCCATACCCTGGTTACGCAGCGGGAAAGCAACATTCTCTTCCGCTGTCATCCATGGAAACAGATTATGAGTCTGAAAAATCAGCGCAGTCGAAGGAGCCGGGCCTTGCAGTACCTGATTATCGTAACTGACGCTGCCCTGATCTGGAAAATCCAGTCCTGCAGCGAGGTTGAGCAGGGTTGTTTTGCCGCAGCCGCTGCGTCCGAGCAGTATAGTCAGACTGCCCGGTTCTATGATGAGCCCATCTGCTTCGATAGAGACAGTATCACCGAAAGATTTACGGATGTTGCTGAATTCCAGTCGGGCGCCGGATGAGGAGGAGGGTATTGTGTTCATAAGTTTACTGTACCCATTGCAATAGTCTGGCGTTGATCAGCAATAATAGGCG
Organism: Nitrosomonas eutropha; assembly: GCF_900116685.1. Lineage (GTDB taxonomy): Bacteria > Pseudomonadota > Gammaproteobacteria > Burkholderiales > Nitrosomonadaceae > Nitrosomonas > Nitrosomonas eutropha_A. Next base: position 68,432 of record NZ_FPBL01000008.1, on the reverse strand, counting down.
ATCAATGGCAAAGCCAATGAAGCCAATGGCGAGAATGCCGACCATGACCAGTTTCATGTTGTACATCTGCTGCGCCATGATGATCATGTACCCCAAGCCGGAGTTGAGACCAGCCATTTCTCCCGCCAGAACAGCCATCCAGGCACCGAAGAACGACATGCGAATGGCTGTCATCGTGCCGGGGATGATGGCAGGCAGTCGTACATACCACCACATACGGATGCGTGAGGTACCCAGATTATGGGCGATTTTCAGATATTCATCCGGGATACCATCCAGTGCGGCAATCAATGAGAGTGTCATGGTTCCGAGTACGGCCATGAATACGATGAATACAGCGGCCGGGCCACCAATACCAATGACAACGATGGTGAAAGGGATCCAGGCCACCGGTGCGATAGGTGCAAGCGACTGGACAATGGGCAAGATCAATCGCCGTAAAATAGGCAGCTCAGTCACCATGATAGCGAGGCAGGATGAGACCAAAAGGCCGATCAGCATACCGGTACCCACGCGCCCTAGCGTGATGGCAGTGGACTCAAACAATCCGGTTCTCTGCTGACCAAACCCGATGGTGATGTTGCCGGAAAAGGCATACGGAATAGTTTCACTGGGAGGGGGCAGGATTTGCGGATTTAACCATTCCAGCCAGGAACCAAGCTCCCAGGATAGGATGATCAGCAACCAGGCCAGGCAAAACCACAGGAAATTTGATTTAAAAATCAGTTGGCTAATCCGGCCAGTCAGTGTGAACTGGTGGCCAGATTTTCCTGGAGTATGAGATTTCATGGCGTCAGGCCGGCTGGTATTTCAGATCCAGAACGGTCTCAATGACATCCGGCTTCAGGTAACCCAGTTCGGTCAAATATTTTGCTCCCTGACGCAAGCCGGTAACTCCCACTTGACTAATGACCGGGTTGGGGAACTGGCGTTTGAGTGCAACAGATAATATCGGTCTCGGCACACCGTAGATAGGCTGCAAATCATCCAGTACTGCTTCGTAATCCTCGGCAAAGGCCCGGGCAGATTCTTGCAGAACCAGAAGGTAAGTTTTCAACACATCCTGCTGACGATCAATAGTGCGGGTTCTGGTAGTGACAACACAGTCTGCCGCTTCAGGTCCCCAGACTGAGTTGGAGTCGGTCAAATAAACCGCTCCTTGTTCAGAAACAACATGCTCGGCGTAAGGTTGCGCCAGAGTGCAGACATCCAGCGCCTTGTTGGCAATGGCTTCTCCCATGCCGATCATGCTCGGAAAGAAGGTCATGCGGTAGTCGTCATAGGATTTGCCATGTTGTGACATGGTGCCGTATCCAACCAGCTCCAGCGTATCTAGCCGCAAGGTTCCCACACGCAGCCCTTTACCCGCCGCATCGATAAATTCTTCCACAGATTTAACCGAGCCATTGCGCGCGACCAATTCAATACCGGCCTGGCCGGAGCCGCCAATAATGCGCAGGTCGGTAGTACCAGCGGTGTAGGCGGCTGCCGTCATAGTCCACGGGCTGTGTATCATCTCAAGATTATTGGCAACTAACGACTGCATAGCATCACCAGGGCTGTTGAATTGTGTCAGGACGACATTTAACCCCGCTTTGGCAAATTTGCCCCTTACTTTTGCCAATAGCAGATGAGAAACGCAGCCTGCTGGTAAATGCCCGACACGAATGACCGTACCGCCCGCAGCGGCTTCAGCGCGTGTCGCAGCAGCCAATAGCCCGGCGCCAGCAGCAGTGGCATAGAACATTCCACAGCCGCAGGTACACAGGAATCGGCGCCTTGCTGGGATAAACAGCGTGTTGCCCGGCTCGTGGATTGTCGGGGTGGTGGTGTTCTTTTTAATCAGACGACCAATAATATTTTTTATCATGATTGGAATCCTCCATAAAGGTAGACTGATCGTTCTCTGAGATTTGTATTGTAATCAGATTTACTGGAAAAGCCAGTAAAGATTTCCAATTTGATCGGAAGCGGGGGAAAAGAATAATAGATAGCCGAGGGATGTAACCAGGCTAAGAATAGTGTTGGAGTGACGGACGATGTGTACCTGTCCGCAGAGTTGTTGTTGCTACTGTTCGGAGCTATCCGATATTTTTGCGCCGTAGCGTGCGCGATAGGTCTCTATTGCCGGAATATAGCAGGCAAGATCGTGCCGAGTGCATAAATAAGCAACGATATCATCCAGTGTGACCAGGGAAATGACCGGGATGTCGTGTTTGTTTCTGATTTCTTGCAAGGTGGAGCATTCATCCCCGCCTTTTTCCATACGATCCAGCGCAACCATGATGCCGCATGGTGTAGCACTGGCTGTGCGAATCATGGTGACAGATTCGCCGACAGACAGGCCTGCTGATATGACGTCATCGACAATCAGGATACGCCCGATCAGCGGAGCACCTACAATATTGCCACCTTCACCATGATCCTTGGTTTCTTTGCGATTGAAGCTGAAAGGATGGTTGTGGCCAGCTTTGGCAAGGGCGATGGCAACGGTACTAACTAGCGGAATGCCTTTATAGGCAGGGCCGAACAGAGCATCAAAGTGGATTTTGGAAGCAAGAATGGCCTGAGCGTAGAACTGTCCCAGTTGTTGCAGCGATTGGCCATCATTGAATAAGCCGGCATTGAAGAAATAGGGGGAGGGGCGACCCGCCTTAGTTTTGAAGTTACCAAAACGCAAGACGTTATACCGAAGAGCAAAATCAATAAATTCCTGTCGAAAATCCGCCATAGGTATCAGGTTGTGTATTAAATGATCAGGGCCAAGTTAGCAGCTGCATGCAGCAGATTGTTTCGTTTCGGAAAAGTATTTTTAAAGGCCGGAATTAACGTAACTCCAAATAGTTTTGATCGGTGATTTTGCTCCATTCCTTTGCCTTGATCAGGAACATCCGCTGACTTTCAATGACTTCACGGGCAACCGGTGATTTGTTGGCAATCTGCTGCAACAGTTCATCGTTGGCTTTTTTGAAAGCCTGGAGTACATCGTCAGGAAAAGTGCGAATATGAATGCCATGTTCCTCACGCATTTTTTCCCAGACAAGGGCATTGCGATAAAAGGACTCAGACAGCATATCAAGTGAGGCTTCCTTGGCAGCGACTGCAATGATGGTGCGCAGGTCTTCAGGTAGCGCATCAAATTTTTCCTTGTTGATGAGAAGATGAAGTTCTGCGCCCGGTTCGTGCCATCCAGTGTAATAGTAGGGAGCTATTTGCTGAAAGCCCATTTTTTCATCATTGGCGGGACCCAGCCATTCGACGGCATCAATTGTGCGGCGTTCTAACGCTGTATAGAGTTCGCCAGGCGGGATGTTGACAGGTTTCATGCCGACTTTTTCTACTACCTCGCCGGCATGTCCGGGAATACGCATCTTCAGTCCTTGCAGATCTTCCAATGAGTGAATTTCGTTTCTAAACCATCCTCCCATTTGAATGTGCGTGTTTCCGGCCGGGAAAGCGACAATGTTGTGCCGGGCGTAGATCTTATGCAGCAGTTCCAGTCCACCACCGTAGTAATACCAGGCGTTCATCTCAGTGGGTGTCATGCCGAACGGCGTTGTCGTGAAGAATGTGGTGGCCGGATCTTTACCTTTATAGTAGTAGGAAGCAGTATGGCCCATTTCGTATGCGCCGATTCGCACAAAATCAAAAATTCCCAGAGCAGATTTGTGTCGACCAGGTGCATCGACAGTAATGTGCATCCGCCCCCCTGACATTTTTTCGATATTCTCAGAAAAACGCTTGGCCGCATTGTGCAGCATCGGCGTTCCTTCCGGCCAGGACATGGCCAGACGCCATTTATAAGTGGCGTCTGCACCAGCAGTCAGGGGAAATGAGAAAATCAGAAATGCAATGAAGAATGTACGGAAGCGTATCCGAAGGTTCATTTTATTCTTTTGGTTTTCAAGATGTGATGGGTGCAGCTACATTTTCCTTATTTTCAAATGTGAGAACAGCTTTGCTGTCTTCACCAATGTCTACGGTCACCTTGCCACCGTTAGCCAATTGTCCGAATAGCAATTCATCAGCGAGTGCCCGGCGGATAATATCCTGAATAAGCCGAGCCATAGGGCGAGCACCCATTAGCGGGTCAAATCCATGGTTGGCAAGATGACTGCGCAGGTTGTCGGTGAACGTAACATCCACTTTCTTTTCTTGCAGCTGTGCTTCCAGCTCTATCAGAAACTTGTCAACAACGCGCAATATAATGGTTTCGCTCAGGGGTGCAAACGAGATAATAGCGTCTAGCCGGTTACGAAACTCGGGCGTGAACAGCCGCTTGATTTCAATCATTTCATCTCCGGATTTTGCATGCTTGGTAAATCCGATTGCTGTCTTGGTGAGTGTATCAGCGCCCGCGTTAGTCGTCATAACGATGATCACGTTACGAAAATCAGCCTTGCGCCCGTTGTTGTCCGTTAACGTTCCATAATCCATGATTTGGAGCATGACATTGAAGATATCAGGGTGTGCTTTTTCGATCTCGTCAAACAGCAGTACAGCGTGTGGTTGTTTGATGATCGTTTCAGTCAGTAGGCCTCCCTGATCGAATCCAACGTAGCCCGGCGGCGCACCGACCAGTCTTGAAACTGCGTGGCGTTCCATGTATTCGGACATATCAAAGCGATGCAGAGGGATGCCGAGTGTATAGGCGAGCTGACGTGCCACTTCAGTTTTTCCTACGCCGGTTGGCCCGGAAAACAGGAAGGAGCCAATAGGTTTGCCGGTATTTCCCAAGCCACTACGCGCCATTTTAATGGCAGCAGTGAGCGCATCAATTGCTGCATCCTGCCCGAAAACGATGGCTTTTAGGTCACGATCCAGTGTTTTAAGTTTATTACGGTCATCATTGGAAACATTCTGTGGCGGTATCCGCGCTATTCCAGCAATAACATGCTCAATTTCCTGTTTACCGATAATTTTCCGCTGTCTGGATTTGGGGAGCACTCGCTGGGCAGCGCCGGCTTCATCGATGACATCAATTGCCTTGTCTGGCAAATGACGATCATTGATGAAGCGTGCTGACAATTCTGCGGCTGCTGTTAGTGCAACTTCGGTATATCTGACATTATGATGTTTTTCGTAGCGGGATTTTAACCCGCGCAGAATTTCCACGGTTTCGCTGATATCAGGTTCGGAGATATCAATTTTCTGGAAGCGACGGGACAGGGCGTGATCTTTTTCAAAAATTCCACGATATTCGTTGTAGGTAGTGGCTCCGATACATTTAAGCTGCCCGGAGCTGAGTGCGGGTTTGAGCAGATTGGATGCATCCAGTGTACCGCCCGATGCAGCGCCAGCACCGATCAGAGTGTGGATTTCGTCGATGAACAGAATTGCTTTGGGATTGTCAGTGAGCTGCTTTAATACCGCCTTCAGCCGCTGCTCAAAATCACCCCGATATTTTGTTCCAGCCAGTAATGCTCCCATGTCCAGGGCATAAACCTGGTGATTGGCAAGTACATCCGGCACCCGGTTTTCAGTAATTCTTCTGGCCAGCCCTTCGGCAATAGCAGTTTTTCCTACACCTGCCTCACCAACCAGCAGAGGGTTATTTTTGCGGCGGCGACATAATGTCTGAATGACTCTCTCAACCTCTTTTTCACGTCCGATCAGAGGATCTATCCGGTTAGCAGCTGCCTGGCTGTTCAGATTGATGGTGTAACTTTCCAGCGGGCTGCCTGAATCCCGTTGCTCATTGTCAGTACTTTCCTCATTTTTTTCAGATTCGCTGTTCTGTGCCGTCTTGTCTATCTTGTGAGAAATATAATTCACTACATCCAGTCGTGTTATACCTTTCTGCTGCAGAAAATAAACTGCGTGTGAATCTTTCTCGCCAAAAATTGCGACCAGAACGTTAGCACCGGTGACCTCTTTTTTGCCGGAGGATTGGACATGGAGAATTGCTCTTTGGATGACCCGCTGAAAGCCTAGAGTGGGCTGGGTGTCAACATCCCCGGATCCTTCTACTACTGGTGTATGGCGAGCAATATGATCTTGCAGGGATTTGCGTAAATCCTCGATATCAACTGCGCAGGCAAGCAACACTTTTGTGGTGCTGGGATTATCTAGCAAAGCCAGTAGCAGGTGTTCAACCGTAATGAATTCGTGACGTTTTTGTCGTGACTCGACGAAAGCCATATGCAAACTTACTTCCAGTTCTTGCGCAATCATATTATTCCTTCTCCATCACACACATGAGTGGATGCTGATTTTGTTTTGATAATTCATTAACCTGCTGTACTTTTGTGGCTGCAATATCGCCGGGATAAGTTCCACATGTTCCTACACCTTCAGTGTGAATTTTCAACATGATTCGGGTTGCCATTTCTTCATCCATGAAGAAGAAGTGGCGTAACACCTTTACCACGAAATCCATGGGGGTAAAATCATCATTAATCAGTATTACCTTATATAAAGGCGGGGGGGTCAATCTGGTTTTGCCTTTTTCGATAACACTTTCAGGATTTCGGTTATCTGTTGCCATGGCTTACGTTTTCGATGTTCTGGGTCTGGTATTTTATAAGAAAAATATTTATCAGTACTGACTTCTGTATTCTAACCGCTAACCCGATCTTTCCGGTGTTTATAGCCACCTTCTTTCCTGGAGTCATCTGGGTCGATTACGACAAAGTTCCTGTCTTTCTTGAGTGATTAGTCAAGTAGTTATTTGCCTCATTTCATAAGTGAAAATTTGTAGCATCAACATCGTATCTTTGCTTGACTTGGGACATATTTTGCGTAAAACTGCAACCGGCGTTTGGCTTCAAGTTTTCTGCAGTACTGGTTAGAGCCGTTTGCGGTCTTGAAATTCAAATAGTATCAGGGTATCCGGCCCAGTTTTTTATAGGAAGTAGAAATGGCAACAGGCACAGTAAAGTGGTTCAATGATTCTAAAGGATTTGGTTTTATTACACCGGATGACGGCAGCGAGGATTTGTTCGCGCATTTTTCCGCGATCAATATGTCAGGCTTCAAGACCCTGAAGGAAGGCCAAAAAGTAAGCTTTGAAGTTACGCAAGGACCAAAAGGCAAGCAAGCTTCAAATATTCAAGCTGCCTAACTTGGTGGTGTAAAAGCTGACCTTTAGAGGTCGGTTTTTCCCCGGCCTGAAGTTTTTATAATGTCAGGCCGGGGTTTAATTTCTAAAATAGATTTACTGAGGTAAATGTTACAGGGAATCTTGATTTCATGAGTTCTGTTACATTCTTTGTATCATTGCACTCCCAAATTCTGAAGAAGTGACCTGCCTAGCATCTGGTGTAAGTCTTGCCAGATCATAGGTCATGATTCTGTCCTGTATTGTTTTCTCCATTGAACTGATAATGATATCGGCTGCTTCGTGCCAGTTAATGTGTCTGAGCATCATTTCTGCTGACAGGATGATTGATCCTGGATTGACTTGATCTTTGCCAGCGTACTTTGGTGCTGTGCCGTGTGTCGCCTCAAATATCGCTATGCTGTCGCTCAGATTTGCTCCGGGAGCGATTCCGATACCACCCACCTGTGCGGCCAGAGCATCAGAAATATAGTCACCATTTAAATTCAGGGTGGCGATAACATCATATTCATCGGGACGCAGCAAGATTTGCTGGAGGAAGGCATCAGCAATAACATCCTTGATGATAATTTCATTACCATCGTGCTGCAGTTTCATCCACGGCCCACCATCCAGTAGCTCTGCGCCAAATTCTTTTGCTGCCAGTTCGTAACCCCATTTCTTGAAAGCACCTTCTGTGAATTTCATGATATTTCCTTTGTGCACCAAGGTGACAGAGCGCCGTTTATGGTCGATTGCATACTGAATGGCTTTTCTGATCAAACGTTCGCTACCTTCTTTTGAAACTGGTTTTATCCCGATCGCGGAAGATTGAGGAAATCGGATCTTGGTGATTTCCATTTCTGTTGTCAGAAAATTAATTACTTTTTCAACAGCTGCTGTTCCGGCTTCCCATTCGATACCCGCATAGATATCTTCCGAGTTTTCACGAAATATGATCATATCCACTTTCTCCGGCTGTTTGACCGGGCTGGGGACACCCTGGAAATACCGTACCGGGCGCAGACAAATATACAGATCCAGCAGTTGGCGTAATGCGACATTGATTGACCGGATGCCACCGCTTACTGGTGTGGTTAATGGCCCCTTGATGGATACCACAAATTCCTTTGCCGCTTGCAAGGTTTCGTCTGGCAGCCAGACATCCCGTCCATAGACACGAGTCGATTTCTCGCCTGCATAAATTTCCATCCAGGAAATCTTCCGGGAATCACCGTATGCTTTTTTTACGGCACCATTGATCACTTCGATCATGACGGGTGTGATATCTATACCTGTGCCATCTCCCTCAATAAAAGGGATGATTGGATTATCTGGCACGATCAGGGAAGAGTCATTTTTTACCTGAATTTTGCTGCCGGTGGCTGGTACCTTGATATGTTGATACATAGTGTCTCCAGAAGTTGAAAAATTATATTGACTCGTGAATGGCGGATTTGCTGGACTCTTGATCTATTCCCTGATCATTTGGCTTTTCCTCTGCGGATATATTCAGGGAATTAAAATTTTCCAGGGAGGGGAGCTGTTCCAGAGATTGCAAATTCAGATCATCAAGAAAATGCCGGGTGGTTGCATAAAGATAAGGTTTGCCCGGTATTTCGCGCTGTCCAATAGTTTCAATCCAGCCGCGTGATTCCAGGGTTTTAATAACTTGTGTAGAAACCGCTACTCCCCGGATTTCTTCAATATCTCCACGGGTGACAGGTTGCCGGTAGGCGATGATGGCTAAAGTTTCCATTACTGCACGCGAATAGCGGGGCGGCCTTTGTGGGCTGAGCCGATCCAGGAAAATTTGCATTTCAGGCTTACTTTGGAAGCGCCAGCCTCCTGCGACTGAAACCAGTTCTATCCCGCTGTCACGCCATTTCTTATCCAGGATTGTCAGGGATTCCTGCAGTATTTTTTTATCAATATCACCCTCAAAGAGCTTCTTGAGATCGTTAATGATCAAAGGCTCGGATGTTGTTAACAATGCGGCTTCAACAACCCTGACAATCTGATCATTCAGCGAAAGAACCAGATTTGCTTCAACTGGTTCGGTCAGAATGGCAGGTGTGGACATAAATTGTTCCAAAGCGATCTGATTGAACAATATCAACCAGCGCTTCCCGCGCTAACTCCAGCAGCGCAAGGAAACTGGCTACAAGTTTGTGAATATTTGAGATATTACTGAATAATTCAGTAAAGGAAGCGCTGCCCCGGGGTTGCAGGTTTTTCAGAATTTCACTCATGCATGCCCGTACAGAGATGGCTTCGTAACGAATGGTGTGGTTACAGTTAAGTTTGAGGCGTTCCATCAGTGCAAGCCAGGTATCGTACAAATCTTGAGGATTGACATCAGGGAACTGTTTTTCAGCAATGAAATCAGTCCAGACAGAGGCCAACATAAAATCTTTGCCAACAATCGGCAGGCTATGTATGTGGATGGCGGCCTGTTTGATTTGTTCATATTCCAAGAGTCGCCGTACCAGCTCTGCCCGGGGATCGACTTCCTCTTCCTGGATGATGGCCGGGTGCGGCAGCAGCATGCGAGATTTGATATCGATCAGTAACGCAGTCATGAGCAGATATTCAGCAGCCAGCTCAAGCTGATCAGCGCGCATGGTTTCGACATAAGCGATATATTGCCGCGTGAGTTCGGCCATGGGAATATCAAGAATATCCAGATTATGCTTGCGGATCAGATAAAGTAGCAGATCAAGCGGTCCTTCAAAGGTTTCCAGAAAAATCTGGAGTGCCTCGGGTGGAATGTATAAATCTTGTGGAACCTCCAGTAGCGGTATGCCCTGTACTCTTGCAACCGGGTCGATTAATGCAGCGTTATCCAGTATATTCCCGGTATCTGCAAAGGCTTGTCTGGATATGTCATTCATCACGGATACCCGATCCCCAATGCCGCTCTGACATCCCGCATAGTTTCTTCCGCCAGTTGATTGGCTTTTTTACATCCTTCGGCGACAATTTTTTTTACTTGAGCAGGGTCTTCCTCATACATTTTGGCACGTTCCAGAATGGGCGCCTGTTCTTCCCGTATTGACTGAATGATCGGTTGTTTGCATTCCAGGCACCCGATCTCTGCGGTTGTGCAGCCTTGCCATACCCATTTCCGGGTATCTTCTGATGAATAAAGTTGGTGGAATTGCCATACTGGACATTTCTCCGGATTACCAGGGTCGTTGCGGCGAATGCGTGCTGGATCAGTTGGCATGGTGCGAATTTTTCGAGCAATACTGTCCGCATCTTCACGCAAGCCGATTGTGTTGCCATACGATTTGGACATCTTCTGGCCATCCAGGCCGGGCATTTTGGATGCTTTGGTCAATAGCGTTTGTGGCTCAGGCAAAATGACCTTACTTCTTCCTTCCAGATGACCGGATAGCCGCTCGCGATCATCCATGCCAAGATTTTGTTGTTCCTCCAGTAATAATCTGGCTTCAGTAAGCGCATTCTCGTCACCTTTTTCCTGATAGCGATTACGCAGTTCACCATAAAGCTTTCCTTTTTCAGAGCTCATTTTTTTAATGGCTTGTGTTACCCTTTTCTCAAAATCCGGTTCTTTGCCAAAGATATGGTTAAACCGGCGAGATACTTCACGCGTAAACTCCAGGTGAGGTGCCTGGTCTTCTCCTACAGGAACAAGATTGGCCCGGTAAACCAGTATGTCAGCACTTTGCAGGAGAGGATACCCGAGAAAACCGTAGGTACTGAGATCCTTCGCAACAAGTTTTTCCTGCTGATCTTTGTAAGTAGGGACACGTTCCAGCCAGCCAAGTGGGGTAATCATTGATAATAATAAATATAACTCGGCGTGTGCGGGGACTTTCGACTGAATGAATAAGGTTGTCTGTGTAGGATCTACTCCTGCTGCCAGCCAGTCGATTACCATATTCCAGCTATTCTGCTCAATGATTTCGGGGGAGTCGTAATGAGTCGTCAATGCATGCCAGTCAGCCACAAAAAAGAGGCATTCATATTTCTGCTGTAAGGCTAACCAGTTTTTCAATACACCATGGTAATGTCCTAGATGTAGATTTCCTGTAGGACGCATGCCTGAGAGAACGCGATCAACAAACATTTTTACAGAGCTCCGGATAGCGTGGAATCGAAGAAAAAATATAAGGGTGCCTGGCGATACGTAGAGAGAACACTATTTATACATAAAGACCAAAAAGTATGACGATCATCTGTTTGGTGATTGTAATCAGAGGCCATAGCACCACCCCCAGGACACCGCTGACGAGTAGTACCAGCAAAATTACAAACCCATAGGGTTCAATTTGAGCAAATTTCCAGGCAAGTTTGTTGGGCAGCAGACTTACTGCTATACGTCCACCATCAAGCGGTGGCAGGGGTAAGAGGTTCAGCACCATCAAAACCACGTTAATTTCGATACCAGCGATGCCCATTAATATCATGGGCTTGGCATAAGTACCGTCAGGTACACTTATTCCGAATTTGATGATGGCTGCCCAGAAGAAGGCCATTAGCAGGTTGGCACCTGGGCCGGCGGCAGCTACCCACAGCATGTTTTTTTTGGGTTGTCGTAACTGGTTGAAATTAACGGGGACCGGTTTGGCCCAGCCAAAAAGCAGGCCGTTACCCATTACCAGTTTGCTAGCCAGGAACATCATTAAGGGAAGTAGAATAGTGCCAAAAGGATCAATGTGCCTGAGTGGATTCAGGCTGATACGCCCGGCTTTTTCTGCGGTTAGATCACCAAAATGCCGGGCAACATAGCCGTGGGCGGCCTCATGCAATGTGATGGCAAAAATAACAGGCAGTGCGTAAATAGCGATACCTTGAATGATGTCATCCATTCGTGATTCCGAAGGGTGAGAGATCCCCTTTTCCAAGGCGGGCGATTCTCGGGGTTGCTTCCGTCAGATCAATTACCGTAGTCATGTTGGTGCCACAGGAGCCGGCATCCATGATTAACTCGACCTGATGTTCCAGGCGCTGGCGTATTTCTTCGGCATCATTCAGTGGCAGCTCGTCCTCTGGGAGGATAAGTGTTGAGCTCAGCAGAGGTTCGTTTAATTCGGCTAATAATGCCTGTGTGACAGGATGCTCGGGGATGCGTAGCCCGATTGTGTGGCGCTTGGGATGTTGGAGCCGACGTGGAACTTCGCGACTCGCAGTCAGAATAAAAGTATAGCTGCCGGGTGTGGCGGTTTTAAGCAGACGATATTGCGCATTGTCCACTTTGGCATACGTTGCTATTTCCGCCAGATCCCGGCACACCAGTGTGAAATTATGATTCTGATCCACTTTGCGAATGGTGCGTATGCGATCCATTGCCTCCTTGTTGCCGATCTGGCAACCCAGTGCGTAACAGGAATCGGTTGGATAAACAATTATGCCGCCTTTGCGAACGATATCAGCTGCCTGGCGGATAAGTCTTAAGTGGGGTGTTTGTGGATGTATGGAAAAAAATTGAGCCATGGCTATTTTTTAAAGCGGTTATATAAGGAAATTACAACAGTTTCATGATTGAGTGAAATAGGTAACTTTCCAGAGAATAATAATCTGGTTTATCCGGCTTGCTCATTTATGGTTACTGGATTGACTTTTTCTGAATGTCTGAAATTTTCCATTCTGACCATATCGGGGTACATTCGGGCGGCAACGCGGGTAATCGGCCCAGATCAAAGTAACTTTCTCCCGGGCCATGGTAGTCGGATCCGCACGATGCGTACAGATTCATGCGAGAAGCCAGTTGTGCAAATTGCCGAGTTTGTTCGGACGTATGGCTGGAAGAGACAACTTCTATTCCTGCCCCCCCTAGCTCACAAAATTCGCTAAGTAATTGTTCGAGCAGGTTATTACCCAGCTTGTAGCGAGCTGGATGGGCAATGACAGCCTGACCTCCACTGCCACGAATCCAATCTATGGCCTCACTCAGACTGGTCCATACGTGTGAGACATGGCCAGGCTTGCCTTTGACCAGGAATTTTTTGAATACGGATTTGACATCCTTGGCGTATCCCTGGCTAGCCAGAAAACGGGCGAAGTGTGTGCGACCGATTAATCTGCTTTCACCAGCCTGGGCACGAGCACCCTCAAGACTGCCATGAATACCGTATTTATCCAGTTGTGCAGCAATTGCTTGTGCCCGATCCATACGGCCATCTCGGATTTCTTCTAACCCATCTGCCAGTGGTGGATGCTCGGGGTTGATTCTAAGTCCTATGATGTGTAAAGTCCGGCTGCGCCACGTGACAGAAATCTCAACGCCGTTGATTAATGTGATATTTTCCTGCAGGGCGCGGTGGCGGGCTTCACTCAACCCCGCAATATCGTCATGATCTGTTAATGCCAGTATATTTACACCACGCGAGGCTGCGTGCGCCAATAATCGAGAGGGTGATAACATACCATCGGATATGGTTGAGTGGCTGTGCAAGTCAATGTTTAACATCGAAGAATGTGTGATCACAAGGTTCCTCATCATAGCAAAACAGCCATAATAAAAATAGCTTAACGGGCGCGGGTGTTGTGGGTAGCAATTTCTATCATGTTTTCACAGGGAGTTTTTGTGTATAAATTCCATCGATGAACTAACGACTACGCTACAACTTGTTTCTGCGAGTACCTTTTGGACAATATTTATTACTGCCAGTAAATATTGAGTTGTTTCTTGTGATGGCGGGTAAATATGCGCCAGAGCCAGAACATGGCGAATATGTATGGATGGTGAGGCTAATTAATCTTGCGCACTCGCAAGAGAGGCTGTTTGTTCCGATTTCACTTTACCTACATAGCCTTCCTTAGATTTTGCTACACATCTTTCAAATAAGAAGGCTATGCATGGCATCATACAGATCACGCTAATTGTACTGGTGAGCTGTTTATAATTGTGAAGTTTTAAGGTTGGCCCTTTTCCTCTTCGGGTGAAGATGAACTCGTAGCCATCCCTTCAGGGTTGTCGAGATCTGGGGCGGAATCACGCTCCATGAAAGCTGAGGGAGGTGGTTTCTCCATTGAGTGCCCATCAAGGCTTTTTTTCTCTTCGCAGGCACTTAACGCCAAGATGGCTGCGCAGGCGATTGCTAAAAATGAAAATCTAAACATTTAAACCTCCTATGTTCATCGTTTTGTTTGTAAGCAGTAGCATAATCGAACTTTTCCGTTTATTCAAATTTGATTCAGGAAAACCGGAGGCTTTAACCGGTCTGATAGTATTTGCAGGGTTGTTGGTTTCGTTTTGCGCCTGCGCCCGGGAAGTATCGGAAGTGTCTGATGGTATGGCATTTGAGTCTGCAGCGACTGAATCCATATCACTTCAACCCATCGTGGTGACGGCTGATCCTTTAAGTGGAACTCAGGCAGATATACCCAAGCCTGTATCAATTTTGCAACGAGAACGTATTCAAACACGTGATTTACGTAATGTTGGTGAAGCAGTTTCTCAGGAGCTGGGTGTATCCAGCAGTGATTTCGGGCCGGCGGTCGGTCGCCCAATAATCCGCGGCCTGGGCGGCGGGCGGGTGCGGGTGCTGGAGGATGGTGTTGGTACGATGGATGTTTCCACGGTCAGCCCTGATCATGCCGTGGCAGTAGAGGCGTTGTTTGCCGATCAGGTTGAAATTTTTCGCGGACCTTCGACTTTGCTTTATGGCTCCGGAGCCAGTGGTGGAGTGGTGAATGTCGTTAATCAACGGATACCAGATCATATCCCTAATGAAATGGAGGGGGATCTGTATGGGCATTACAGCTCGGTTGCTGATGATTTTACGGGAGCATTCCGACTTAATGCGGGAGCCGGGCATTTTGCCTGGCATCTGGATGGAATGAAGCGGCACACCGGGAATTATTCGATACCCGGTTTCGCGCAGATTGAGCCAGAGCCTGGTGCGAAAAAAGGTGTGCTTGAGAACAGCGATGTCCGGACAACAAATTTTTCCAGTGGTTTATCTTATATTGACGAACGTGGTTTTTTTGGGGTCGCAGTCAGTCGCTTTGTTAATCACTATGGCGTGCCGGGGCATGATCACGGGCATGACGAAGGTTTGCATGGTGACGATGCTGTATCGGGCCATGAAGAGGGGGCGCGAATCAGACAAAAGCAGACGCGTTTCGATATGAAGGGGGCGTTAAATCAACCTCTGCCTGGGTTGCAGAAAATAAAAATACGCTGGGGTTATAACGATCATGCGCATCGGGAATCGGGAGATGATGGGAATGGAACGTTGCTGCTGAATCGTGAGTGGGATGGTCGGCTTGAGATGCTGCACCAGCCCCTAAGTAATTGGAGGGGTGTGCTGGGACTGCAATACCAGAATCGCAATCTTTCTACTGCTGGTGAAGAGGCCTTTGTTCCCGATTCTCACCTGGATTCGTTGGGGGTATTCTTGCTGGAAAAACTAGATGCCGGACGCTGGATTATTGAGGTGGGCGGGCGCTTTGAACATCAATGGACGGAGCGTAAAAATGACGCTTTTGAAGTCAGTCATGACATTTTCAGTATTTCAAGCGGTGCAACATGGAAATTTCAGGAGAATTATTCGCTGGGTGGGAGTCTTTCCTACGCGCTGCGGGCCCCGGCATTGGAAGAGCTGTATTCCAACGGGCCGCATCTGGCTACAAATACATTTGAAGTGGGCAGAACCACACTCTCGCCGGAAAAGACCAGTAGTATTGATCTGTCTCTGAGCAAACAAAACGGGAATTTAAACTGGACACTTAACCTGTTTGCCAAACAGATCGGTGATTTTATATTTTTGCGGGAATCAGATTTGACAGGTGACAGATTGCCGGATCGTGTCGATATCAAGGGCGTGCTGGACAAGGATGGCCTGTTATTACTGAATTATGATCAGAGTAATGCAAATTTCATAGGAGCGGAATTCGAAACGATTATTCATCTGCTCAACAATCGTCGTAGCAAACTGGATTTGCGGTTGTGGACTGACTACGTGCGCGGGCGACTGTCCACGGGGGGATATTTGCCACGGATAACGCCACTTCGTTTCGGAGGTGCGCTTGATTATACCTATGGCCCCTGGCGAGGGAAAGTTGATATGATGCAAGTATACAAACAGACTGATACCGCTTCACTGGAAACAGCTACCGCTGGTTACACAATGCTGAATGTTCAGCTGGATTATGGGTTTGACTGGGGGGAGATGAATTGCAGCCTGTTCGTGCGAGGCTCCAATTTGTTAAATGAGGAAGCGCGGCGGCATACCTCTTTTTTGAAGGATCGCGCGCCATTGCCTGGGCGTTCTGGTCTTGCGGGAGTGCGTGTGAATTTTTAGGATCAATACTATGATGAACTCAGGCTTTCGAGGTGGCTGAAATTCATTGATTCATTACAAGCTTTTGGTTCGTAACAATTATGCTTTTTTCATATTTGATGATCTCATGATAACCAATTGATTTTAATGTGTCTTTATTGGAATTAATCCGAGTGAGTGGTAAGTATGCTAGACTTGATCGGTTGCCTGTAAGCTTGGCTGTTTTTAGAGATGTTATTGCTGATAGATGCCAGAAAAATGAAAACTATTTTGCCTGTGATGCTGCTCGGTTTTGTGTTGTCTGCGTTGGGTGGTTGCATCAGAAGTAATGACTACATGCCATCATCAGGCGCGACAGGTGAAAAGATTTTTAAGGAAGCCTGTGTGCAGTGCCATACGCCTGTGAGCGGCAACGTAATGATATTGAAGCCCGAGATGACTAATGCGGACGCTATCATGGAAAGAGTGAAAAATGGTAAAGGAATTGGGATGCCCGCTTTTCCAAATTTGACGGGGGATTCTGCGCAGAGTCTGGCGGAGTATGTGCTGGGGAATAGTGTTGCCAGATAAATTAGTGCCTGGTCTTTGTTCCTCTCTAAATTAAGGTGGGAGTCGTCTTGTATAACTGCGCAATACCCGGTAATTCCACTGTCCTGCAGCAAAGATCCGACTGTATGACTTGCAGTTTTCGAGAATTGTGTCTGCCGGTGGGATTGACTGATGAGGAAATAGAGTACCTTGGAAATCTGATCAATTATAAATTCAGGGTGCGGAGAGGCGAGTATTTATCGCATGCCGGATCTGATTTCAAGTCACTCTACGCGGTAAAAAATGGCTCCTTTAAAACTTGTGTGCTGAAGGTGGACGGGCGCCAGCAGGTGACTGGCTTTTATATGACAGGCGAGCTGTTGGGGCTGGATGCGATCAGTCCGGAGAAGCATACTTGTGACACGGTTGCGCTGGTTGATAGTGAGGTCTGCGAAGTGCCTTTCAAAAAACTTGAGGAAATCGGGCAAAATATTCCTTCGCTGATGAGTCAGCTTCACAAGATTATGAGCCGTGAAATTGTGCAGGACAGAGGGGTTATGATGTTACTGGGCGGCATGCGAGCAGAAGAACGGTTGGCTGCTTTTTTGCTTAACCTGTCAACCCGTCTGGCCAGGCGAGGATATTCGCCAACAGATTTTATTTTGAGAGCAACAAGGGAAGATATTGGTAGCTATCTGGGGCTCAAGCTGGAGACGGTCAGCCGATCATTCTCCAAGCTGCAGGAGGAAGGCCTTATCACGGTTAATATCAAACATATCACATTACATGATGTTGATAAGTTGAACTTCAGAGTTGGTAATTCAGCGGACTGATTCCGGTTTCATTCAATTTGAAAAGTGAGTTTTCTTGAGCGCGGGATCTGCCATGTTATAATTGTGTTCGGTGCCAGAAGCAATTTTATGCGCTGGAGAAATTTCTTATTTCATTAACTTTTATAATATAACTTACAACTCGCGCTTATCAAAATAGGGTGCCTTCATTAAGGAAGTACGTCGATAAGTAGCGGTTAACCCTAGGGAGAATTCATGTCAGTTACTATGCGGCAAATGTTGGAAGCGGGTGTTCATTTTGGCCATCAAACCCGTTTCTGGAACCCGAAAATGGCCCCATATATTTTCGGTCAGCGTAATAAAATTCATATCGTTAATCTCGAGCATACGCTTGTCATGTTCAGGGATGCGCTGGATTATGCTCGCAGGTTAACAGCAAATAAAGAGACAATTCTTTTCGTGGGAACTAAGCGCCAGGCACGTGATATTGTCAAAGAAGAAGCAATCCGGTGTGGCGCTCCTTATGTTAATCAGCGCTGGTTGGGAGGAATGCTGACCAATTTCAAGACGATCAGGCAATCGATCAAGCGTTTGCAAGATATGGAAAAAATGGTGCAAGATGGGACATTAAACAAGCTGGTAAAGAAAGAGGCTCTTGATTTTCAGCGTGAACTGGAAAAGCTGAACAACAGTCTTGGTGGCATCAAGGAGATGAAAGGACTGCCGGATGCCATGTTTGTGATTGATGTGGGGTACCAGAAAGGCACGATTATCGAGGCGAGTAAACTGGGCATTCCGGTTGTGGGTGTAGTAGATACAAATCATAGCCCGGCCGGTATTCAATATGTGATACCGGGAAATGATGATTCCAGCCAAGCGATACGACTTTATGCGCGCGCCATGGCAGATGCCATTTTGGAGGGGCGCAACCAAGCCATCCAGGAAATTGTCGAGATGGGTAAAACTGATAGTGAGATTCTGTCCGGTCAAGACCTGTCTGCAGGTGCGTAAATGATCTCCGTTACCGCCTCTTGTTGAAATAGATTATTCAAAGTTTTTGTATTAACCGGATACGGAGTCAGTATGGCAGAGATTACTGCAAGTATGGTTAAAGAATTGCGCGAGCTTACCGGCTTGGGCATGATGGAATGTAAAAAAGCCTTATCCGAGGCTGATGGAGATATGAAGGCCGCTGAAGATTTATTGCGGATCAGAAGTGGAGCCAAAGCGAGTAAAGCGGCTGGCCGTATTGCTGCGGAAGGAGTTATTAGTGGGTTCATTACTGCTGATGGCAAACAGGGCGCACTGGTAGAGGTTAACTGTGAAACCGACTTTGTTGCCAAAAATGAAGATTTCATCAGTTTTGCCAGTGATCTGGCGAAATTGATGGTGAGCCAATGTGTTCCGGATACGGCATTATTGGCTGAAATGCCTTTGACTGGTGGAGAAACGGTTGAATCTGTTCGCAAGGCTTTGATTATGAAGCTGGGCGAAAATATTAGTATTCGTCGTGGAATCAGTTACCAGGCCGAAGGTCGTCTCGCGATGTATCTGCACGGAAGCAAGATCGGGGTAATGGTTGATTATTCGGGAGGAGACGAAGTCCTGGGTAAAGATATAGCCATGCATATTGCAGCCAGCAAGCCTGTTTGCGTATCAAGTGCGCAAGTGCCTGTTGATTTACTTGAGCATGAGCGTCAGATATTTACTGCCCAGGCGGCAGAAAGTGGTAAACCGGCTAATATAATTGAGAAAATGGTAGAAGGGCGGGTTGCCAAATATTTGGCGGAAGTTACATTGTTAGGTCAGCCTTTTATCAAAGATCCCGAGCAGACTGTCGAAAAGCTGTTAAAAACAAAGTCTGCTGGTGTCAATAATTTTACACTGTACGTTGTAGGTGAGGGAATCGAAAAGAAATCTGATGATTTTGCAGCTGAGGTTATGGCGCAGGTAAGTCAATCAAAATAAGAATATTTTCTAGTGATTGGTTTGACCGAGTGTGCGACAGAGGTAAATAACGGCTTGTCACTATAAGCTAGGATCTGTTGAGATTCAGTATCTGGTGTATGCGGATTGTGCCTCAGCCTGAATTTATCCATCAGGCGTAAATTCTATATATCTTCTATGGGTTTCTAATGGATTATTGGAGCTCAATTCACGTATGAACAGAGGCACAGTGAGCAAAGATGGAGCTCTATTGTTTGGACAAGGCAGACGATCCGGAGCGCAGCGATACGAACAATTACCAGTTATGTAGAGGCTGTGTTATGGATATACGCACAGGCCAGTTTCTGGCGAAACTTGTCAGTCGAATTTAACAAATGGAACACGATCGCTCTTTCTTTCCTTTGCACAGCGATAAGATCGACTGCAGCTTCTCGTCAGCCATTTCCTGCTATCTGCTGTCATCACTCCAGAGGAGTCTCAACAGAATCTGGAGTAGCTGTTGATAGTGTATGGATAGCAGCGTGATCAATTTTCAGGAAGACTTTACGATAAATTTCCATTACACGGGCATATATGCCAGCCGTCTATAAGCGTATTTTATTGAAGTTGTCGGGCGAGGCTCTTATGGGTGATGCGCAGTATGGCATTGATCGTACAGTGGTTGAGCGTATCGTCGTCGAGATTGCTGGAGTGTTGCAGTTAGGCGTTGAGGTTGCGATTGTGGTAGGTGGGGGTAATATTTTTCGTGGTATGAAATCTGCGGGAGATGGCATGGATCGCGTAACAGCTGATTATATGGGAATGCTTGCTACCACCATGAATGCTTTAGCATTACATGATGCGATGAGACGGAATGGCGTTGTCTCACGGGTACAATCAGCTTTGCGGATAGATCAAGTCGTGGAACCTTATATTCGTGGCAAGGCCTTGCGTTATTTAAATGAACGTAAAGTAGTCATATTTGCTGCGGGAACCGGTAATCCTTTTTTTACTACGGATACAGCAGCTGCCTTGCGTGGTATGGAAATGAATGCCAACATAGTTCTCAAGGCGACCAAAGTTGATGGGATTTATACCAGTGATCCTTTTGAAAATAAGGATGCACAACGTTTTCGTAACCTGACTTTTGATGAGGCAATTAATAAAAACCTTCAGGTAATGGATGCTACTGCGCTGACCTTGTGCCGTGATCAGAAGCTTCCCATCAATGTATTCAGTATTTTTAAGACCGGAGCACTCAAACGAGTTATCATGGGTGAAGATGAAGGAACCTCGGTAATTGTCTGAATTTTTGGATGCTATCTAAAATATTGTTATTCCGCGCGGTATATGGCAGAGCGTATGTGCATTGTTGTAATCGCTTTTTAATATCAATATCTACTTAAATATGATTGCTGATGTAAAAAAGGCTACTGAGCAGAAAATGCAGAAAAGCCTAGATGCACTTAAAGTTGATTTCAGCAAAGTAAGAAGTGGACGTCCACATACAGGACTGCTGGATCATATAACAGTTGACTACTATGGAACACCTACGCCGATCAGGCAGCTTGCGAATGTAACCCTGGCTGATGCGCGGACCATAGGTGTTATTCCATGGGATAAAAAAGCATTTTCAGCCATTGAAAAAGCGATACGAGATTCTGATATGGGCTTAAATCCGATGACTGCGGGTGAAATGGTGAGAGTGCCTATGCCTCCTTTGACAGAAGAGAGACGCAAGGACTTGACCAAAATTGTTAGAACAGAAGCGGAAACAGCTCGTATCGCAATGAGGAATATTCGGCGTGATGCTAACACCCAGTTGAAAGAGTTGTTGAAGGACAAGTTGATCGCGGAAGATGAGGATCGCCGTGCGCAGGATGATATCCAGAAACTGACAGACCGATATATTGCCGAGGTAGACAAGCTGCTGCAAACCAAAGAAGCAGAATTGATGGCTGTCTGATATATGCCTTCAATATTGAGTTCAACTCGTGGAATCCCGGAAACCGGGATGACACCCAAGCATATCGCTATTATCATGGATGGTAATGGCCGGTGGGCAAAGCAGCGTTATCTGCCACGAATAGCAGGGCATACTCAGGGTGTTGAGGCAGTACGAGGCACGATCAAAGCCTGCATTGAAAAAGGCGTTCCGTATCTGACAATTTTTGCGTTCAGTAGTGAAAACTGGCGAAGACCTGCAGAAGAGGTCAAGTTGCTGATGCAGCTGTTTCTTGCTGCGCTTGAACGGGAGGTCGCCAGCTTGCATGAAAATGGAGTCCGGTTCAGGGTGATTGGTGATCTTTCGAAATTCGATCCCAGAATAATCGAATGTGTTCGGCATGGTGAGATGCTTACTGCCGGTAACACTCGTTTGCATTTTACGGTGGCTGCAAATTACGGAGGACGCTGGGATATCATGCAGGCTGTACGTAAAATGATCGCCCAAAGCTCTGATTCAACCATGGACTTTAATGAATCTGATCTTTCCAGATGCTTAGCTATGGCGGATGCTCCCGAGCCGGATTTATTCATTCGCACAGGAGGAGAATGTCGGATCAGCAATTTTTTGCTCTGGCAACTTGCGTATACCGAACTGTATTTTACCGATACCTTGTGGCCGGATTTCAATGTATCAACTCTTGACAAGGCTATCCTTTCCTACCAGAAACGTGAGCGCCGATTTGGCCAAACAAGTGAGCAGCTTGCAAGTCGGCAGGAAATCAAGGATAAGATCTTGAACGAAAATAAAGTTTAACCATCATTGTTCAATTAACGGGACTCACCCGTTCATGCTTAGCACCCGACTCTTTACTGCACTCATATTATTGACCGCCTTTCTGGCGGCATTATTTTATCTACCGGATATTTTCTGGGCCGTATTACTCCTGGGATTGACTGTTACAGCAGCCAGGGAGTGGTGTCGTCTGGGGCGTTTCTCAGTTGGCCAGACTGTTCTTTATATGATTTTCACCACCTTGCTGGGAGGGGAGCTATTATTCTTGACCAGCATGGTGGTAGCCAGAAATCCGGCAGATTCATCGATGATCTGGTTTTATATCGCATCTGCCATCTTCTGGTTATTGGCGGTACCTTACCAATTGGTAACAACCCAACCCATCCGCAATGTGTGGGTATTCATGTTAACCGGCTGGCTGGTATTGCTGCCAGTGTGTCTGTCACTTTATCAGCTTCGTGCGATAGATCCATTATTGTTACTTGGATTCATGGGAGTAGTGTGGGTATCTGACAGCGTTGCCTATTTTATCGGGCGTACCTATGGCAAGCATAAACTTGCACCGCAGATCAGTCCTGGAAAGACGTGGGAGGGAGTGGCTGCTGCGCTAGTTGGTGTATTGATCTATGCGTTGATCTGGTTTTATATAGTAGATAGGGAAAACAAACTGATTAGCTTGCTGGTTCCTTTGTTGCTTGTGCTCGCGGTGCTGGGAATAGTGGGTGATTTGTTTGAATCATTATTGAAACGGCAGGCAGGCGTTAAGGATAGTGGCAGTATTTTACCAGGTCACGGCGGTATACTGGATCGTATTGATGCGTTGATCCCGGTCTTGCCCGTTGCTGCGCTAGCGGCCATCTTATTTTATTCGACTGAATTATGACTCCAATCCGTCATTTGACCATCTTGGGCTCGACCGGCAGCATTGGGGAAAGCACACTGGATGTGGTAGCCAGACATCCCGACCGGTTTCAGGCGATTGCCCTGACTGCCGATAAGAATGTTGAAAAAATGTTTGAGCAGTGTAAACGATTTTATCCGTTGTATGCTGTGATGCTTAACGCTCAGAGTGCCGAGCAACTGGCAGCTAAATTGCGTGTGGCAGGCTTGGATACCATGGTGCTTTCAGGTATCGAATCACTGGAAAAAGTAGCATCTTTGCCAGAAATCGATACGGTTATGGCAGCGATTGTTGGTGCGGCAGGTATTCGTCCGACACTCTCAGCTGCGCGGGCGGGCAAACATATTCTTCTGGCTAACAAGGAGACGCTGGTGATGGCTGGCCGTATCTTTATGGATACGGTCAGACAATATCATGCAACGTTATTACCGATAGACAGCGAACACAATGCGATTTTTCAGTCATTGCCACAACATTACAATGGAGATCTGATTAGTTCTGGGGTGCGCCGGATATTGCTGACTGCCTCGGGAGGACCTTTCCGTAAAGCAGATCTGCAGACCTTGTCAACCGTTACGCCGGAGCAAGCTTGTGCTCATCCCAACTGGGTGATGGGCAGAAAAATATCAGTTGATTCGGCTACCATGATGAATAAAGGGCTGGAAGTCATTGAGGCGCACTGGCTGTTTAATGTAGAACCCGAAAAAATCCAGGTGGTTGTTCATCCGCAAAGCGTCATTCATTCTATGGTTGAATATATTGATGGCTCGGTGCTTGCCCAACTCGGTAATCCGGATATGCGCACGCCGATAGCACATGCGTTGGGTTATCCCGAGCGAATGGAAAGTGGTGTGCAATCCATGGATATTTTCAAAATTGCACAATTGAATTTTGAAGCTCCGGATTTCGAGCGATTCCCCTGTCTCAGGCTTGCATATGAAGCCCTTTCAAAGGGAGGTAATATGCCAGCCGTACTGAATGCTGCCAATGAAGTTGCGGTTGAAGTTTTTCTGGCCGGTGAAATACCTTTCACGGCAATCCCTGCGATCATCGGATATGTAATGGAATCAATAGACAGACAGGAAGTTACAGACTTGGAAGATGTGCTTGTTGCTGATTTACAGGCGCGTGAGATAGCTCGCAAATGGTTGGATAATCAGACCTGGCAAAGAGAGCGGTCTGGGGCTCCGTTATTTCGTACCGAGCAGTGGAATGGATAATTTTTGCAGATCTTTGATATGACACTGCTCTCAACTATTTTTGCATTCGTAATTGCACTGGGTCTGCTGATCACTTTTCACGAATTTGGTCATTATCTGGTCGCTCGTTGGTGTGGAGTCAAGGTGCTGCGCTTTTCTCTCGGATTTGGTCAGCCCCTGTTCAAAAAACGCCTTGGTGGTGATCAGACGGAATGGGTGGTTGCTGCGATCCCTCTGGGAGGATATGTCAAGATGCTGGATGAACGGGAAGGGCGAGTTTCCGCTGACGAACTTCCGCGTGCGTTTAATCGACAACCTGTTTCCAAGCGTTTCGCTATCGTAGTTGCAGGCCCTGTGGCCAATTTTTTATTAGCTATTTTGTTGTACTGGTTACTTTTTATACTTGGTATCAGTGGCGTAAAGCCAATCCTGGGAGAAATTGAACCCGCAACACTTGCGGCTTCAGCAGGCTTCAGAAACGGAGATACCATTACCGGAATCGGCGATCAGGCAATTACCACCTGGCAGGAAACCCGACTGCTATTGCTGGATAATGCAGTAGACAAGAATCCTGATGTGAGGATAACAGTTGCAGGTGAAAGTGGAATTTCTCGTCAGCTTAAGCTCGATTTGAGCAGTCTTGGCGCAGAAGATCTTGAAAGCGATTTTCTGAACCGACTGGGCTTGAGTGTTTATCGGCCAATTATTGCTCCGGTTATTGATCAGGTGATGGCTGGCGGGGCGGCAGAACACGCGGGTCTCAAGACTGGCGACAGAGTTGTGGCGATTAATGGAAAGGAAGTCTCCACCTGGGAAGATGTTGTCGATATGGTGCGTTCAAATCCCGGGCACACACTCTCGGTTGAGGTGATGCGGGATGGCCGGGTGCTTGTTATGTCATTACAGCCGGAAACCGTATCCGAGGGTCATGCTGAAATTGGCAAGGCTGGAATTACGCCTGAAATCCATCATGAGATACTAGAAAATCTGCTAGTGAAAACCAGCTATCCTCCGATGGCAGCTTTGATTAAAGCGGTTACCAAGACTTGGGAAATGTCTTATTTTACCGTGCGCATGCTTGGGAAAATGGTAACTGGTGATGTTTCGCTGAAGAATATCAGCGGGCCGATTACCATTGCAAACTATGCTGGCCAGTCGGCTCAAATGGGGTTTGCTGCCTACCTGGGATTCCTGGCTCTGATTAGTATCAGTCTTGGTGTGTTGAATCTTCTACCGATTCCAGTTCTGGATGGCGGGCACCTGATGTATTACTTGATCGAAGTGGTGCGGGGAATACCATTAT
Organism: Nitrosomonas eutropha; assembly: GCF_900116685.1. Lineage (GTDB taxonomy): Bacteria > Pseudomonadota > Gammaproteobacteria > Burkholderiales > Nitrosomonadaceae > Nitrosomonas > Nitrosomonas eutropha_A. Next base: position 42,748 of record NZ_FPBL01000008.1, on the reverse strand, counting down.
CTGAAAAAATAATGTATGTCGGTAATCAGATTGGTATGGCTTTGCTGATTACGTTGATGGTGTTTGCAATATATAACGATCTACTTCGTCTGGCTGCTGAATAGACATGAAATTCAGGTTTTATGCGTTATTTTTTTTCCTGTATTCAATAGGTTGCGCGGCAAATGATTCATTCGTGGTTAGGGATATCCGGGTAGAAGGTATTCAGCGTACCGAAGCCGGAACAATATTCAGTTATCTGCCTGTTAAAGTTGGCGATGTGCTCGACAGTAAAAAAGCCAGTGCAGCGATCAAGGCACTGTATGCAACCGGTTTTTTTAGTGATGTCAAACTGAAATCCGAAGGAGAGCTGCTGATTGTGCAGGTTCAGGAACGTCCTGCAATCGCGCAAATCACAATCAACGGCGCAAAGGAATTTGACAAGGATAAGCTCAAGGAAGGGCTGAAGCAGGCAGGCTTGTCAGAATCCCGTATTTTCAGTCGTTCGCTACTTGAAAAAGCTGAGCAGGAATTGAAGCGTCAGTACATCAGCCGGGGTAAGTATGCCGTCAAAATTACGACCACAACCACGCCGCTGGAACGGAACCGTATCGGCATCAACTTTGACATCAAGGAAGGAAAAACAGCTCGAATCAAGCAAATCAACATTGTCGGCAATCATGTTTTTCCTGAAGATGAGCTGACCGGTCTGTTCAGTCTCAAAACACCGGGTTTTATGACATGGTTTACGAAGGACGATCAGTATTCAAAGCAAAAATTATCGGCTGATCTTGAAACGCTGCGTTCCTATTATCTTGATCGGGGATATCTAGAGTTCAATATCGAATCTACGCAAGTTTCGATTACGCCGGATATGAAAGATATTTACATTACAGTCAATGTAACGGAAGGTCCTCAATATACGGTATCCGATATAAAACTTGCAGGCGAGCTGCTTGTGCCGGAAGAAGAATTGCGCAAGCTGATTAAACTGGAGCCAGGTGGCGTATTTGCCCGCGAAAAGCTGACTGAATCTATCAAGCTGATCAGTGACAGGCTGGGGAATGACGGTTACGCCTTTGCCAATGTTAATGCCTCACCGGAGCTGGACAAGGAAACTCGCAAGACAGCTTTTACTTTCTTTATTGACCCAGGGCGCCGGGTTTATGTCAGACGCATCAACATCAGCGGTAATGAACGTACCCGGGATGAAGTGATACGTCGTGAATTCCGGCAGATGGAAGGGGGCTGGCATTCTACCGAACAGATCAACCGCTCCCGCCAACGGGTGGACAGGCTGGATTTTTTCACCAGTGTTAACGTCGAAACCCCTCCAGTTGCAGATGTACCGGATCAGGTGGATATCAATGTCAATGTAGTTGAGAAGCCGACCGGGGCAATCATGTTTGGTGCTGGTTATTCCGATCGCGAAGGAATTATTCTGAATGGATCAATTGCCCAGAACAATATTCTGGGAACGGGTAATTTTCTCAGTCTGCAGGTGAATACCGGGAGCGTTAACAAGATTATCTCGGCTTCATTCAGTAATCCGTACTATACGATTAATGGAGTCAGTCTCGGTCTGGAAGCGTTTAAACGTGACATCAATACCCGCTCTCTGAGCAGTGTAGGGGTGTTCAATACCGATACGACTGGTGCCAATATTCGCTTTGGTATCCCTGTCGCGGAAAATGACGTGGTTTCATTGGGGCTGGGTTATGAACACACCAAAATTGATCTGCGCAATGACAGCCCGCAACGTTTCAGGGATTTTGTCGATCAATTTGGCAAGACTTCCAATAATCTTCCGCTTACCTTGAGCTGGGCGCGTGATCGTCGTGACAGTGCGATCTGGACAACCTCTGGATTGATGCAGCGATTATTTGGCGAATTTGGTATGCCGTTCGGAGACCTGAATTACTACAAAGTCAGTTATGAGCAGAGATGGTTTTTTCCTGTCTCCAGGCTGTTTACCCTGATGCTGAATGGTGAAGTGGGAGTGGGTGATGGATATTCCGGCAAACCGCTACCTTTCTTCAAGAATTTTTTTGCAGGTGGCTTTAATTCGGTTCGAGGATACAACATCAATACGTTGGGGCCTCGTGACAATAATAATCTGGCTCTGGGAGGCAGCAAGCGTATAGTCGGTAACGTTGAAGTATTGTTTCCGGTACCGTTTATGAAGGAAGACAAATCAGTTCGCCTGAGTGCGTTCGCGGATGGCGGTACAATTATTAATTCATTTTCCGGACTGGGATTTGATGATTTTCGTTATTCTGCCGGATTGGCTGCAACTTGGATTTCTCCCATGGGGCCACTAAAGTTCAGTATTGCCCAGCCACTTAATGATAAACCAGGCGACAAATTGCAACGTTTCCAGTTTCAGTTTGGACAGACTTTCTGAATCTGAAAAATCGTATTAGAAGAAAATGAAAGATTCATTGAATAGGTACAGTCAGATAACTGTTGCTCGCTTTGTAAAAATATTCATTTTTCTGGTGGTTTTTGTTCTATCGCCCTATCTGTTTGCTGGAGAGATCAAGATCGGCGTTGTCAATACCGAGAAAGTGCTGCGGGAATCAATGCCTGCTGTAGCCGCGCAAAAAAAGATAGAAAATGAATTTCAGGCGCGTGATGCACGTATCAGGGAGCTTTCCGTGCAGATCAGAGCTTTACAGCAGGAGCTGGAAAAAAATATTGACTTTGTCAATGAAGAGGAGCGGCGCTTGAAGGAGCGGGAACTGGCCGGACTCAGCCGACGTTACCAGCGTACACAGCAGCAGATGCGGGAAGATTTGAGTTTGCGCCAAAATGAAGAGTACAGCCTGATTCTGGAACGCACCAACAAGGTGATTAAAGAACTCGCAGAGCAACAGGATTATGATCTGATCCTGCAACTGCAAGATTCAGTCTATCGAAGTGCGCGTATTGATATTACTGACCAGGTGATCAAGGCATTAAATGCACAGGAACCGGTTTCCGAGAAGCAATAAGTACATAAAATATTTGTATAACAGAGAGATAGAATGGCTGTGATGGATATCCATGAAATACTGAAATACCTGCCGCATCGTTATCCGTTGATTCTGGTTGATCGAGTGGTTTCACTTGAGCTGGGCAAACGGATTCATGCATACAAGAATGTTTCCATCAATGAACCCTATTTTTCCGGACATTTTCCGCATCATCCGGTGATGCCGGGAGTATTGATTGTTGAAGCACTAGCGCAGGCGGCTGCCTTGCTAACGATTCGATCGGAGAATATGGAAAAAGATGCCGGACAGGTGTATTACTTCGTTGGTATTGATGCGGTACGATTCAAGAAACCGGTTATCGCGGGTGATCAGCTGGTATTAAAGGTTGAAATTACCCGTCAGCTTAAAGGAATTTGGAAATATTCAGCCTGTGCAGAGGTGGATGGCCAGCTTGTTACCGAAGCCCGGCTGATGTGCACTGCCCGGGCCATCTGATTTGGTTAACAGGGAATTCGGAAATCGCAACTTCTGATGTCGTTCGGGTATGGATTTATCCAGAAGGAAAAGCTATCTACGGGGTGGATGAGGCGGGTAGGGGGCCGCTGGCCGGCCCGGTTTATGCTGCGTGTGTTGTGCTGGATTCTTGTCACGTTATCAATGGATTGGCGGATTCCAAACAGTTAAGTGAAAAACGGCGAACTAGCCTGGCCGGACAGATCAAACAGTATGCTCGTGCATGGGCAATTGCGTCAGCCTCGGTAGAGGAGATAGACCGGCTGAATATTTTACAGGCCAGCATGCTCGCAATGCGAAGAGCAGTGATTGAATTAATGCCGGTATCTAATTCACTAATTGTGGTAGATGGCACCCATGTACCACAACTGGATTATGAAGTGCAGGCAGTTATTAGAGGAGATAGTCTAGTAGCTGAGATTTCGGCAGCCTCGATTCTTGCCAAAACTGCGAGGGATGCAGAGATGTTACGGCTACACGAGATTTACCCGATTTATGGTTTTGATCGACATAAAGGCTATCCCACCAAGGCGCACCTGGAAGCAATTCGTTTGCATGGGATAACAGCTATTCATCGCAAAAGTTTCGCACCGTGTGTGCTGAGAAATTAACAGTGTGACTTTGAACAAATTTTATCAACCACAAGGAAGCCTGATTCAGGCAGAGGAAGCATGCGCATAGTAAAAAATACGGTGGTATCACTTCACTATAAAATGACCGATCAGGAAGGAAATCTGATGGAAGAAACTGATGAACCCATCAGCTACTTGCATGGTGGTTATGATGGAATATTTCCAGTAGTAGAAGAAGCGCTGCATGAAAAAGAAATCGGGGCAACCTTATCCCTGCAAATGGAACCAGATGATGCTTTTGGCGAATATGATGAAGAACTGATGCGCGTTGAGCCGCGTAGTGCGTTCCCAGAAGAAATCACGGTCGGGATGCAGTTTGAGGGAGGCGAGGAAGATTCTGATGATTTCTATATCTATACAGTGAGAGAGATCACTGATGATGTCGTGGTAGTGGATGGTAATCATCCCTACGCTGGTATAGCATTTCAGTTTGAATGCACTGTTATGGAAGTACGTCCAGCAACGGAAGAAGAATTATCTCACGGGCATGTACATGGGCCGCATGGCCACGAACATTAGATGATCTTACCAGCGTTTTTCACCATCCTGTTAATCATTTTATCCTATTAGCCATTGATTTAATGAGGTAAAGTTGTTCCAGTGCATCCCGGGGAGTCAGCTCGTCAGGGTGAAGTTGCTCAAGATAATCAAGCACCGGATGCACGGAAGCAGGAGCAGCTTCCTCGTTTTCCTCAATCGTTTCAAATAATCTCTGCTGAGGGTTCTTGCTGAGCGCTTCCCGCTCCAGTTGCGCCAGAATTTTTCCGGCATTCCGGATAACTTTATCCGGTACACCTGCCAGTGCGGCAACATGCAGCCCATAACTCCGGCTGGCAGATCCTTCCTCTATTCGGTGAAGAAAGACAATACGTCTTTTGTGCTCTACTGCGGTGACATGTACATTGATTGCCTGCGGAAATTCTTCCGCTAGTCGGGTCAGTTCAAAATAGTGTGTGGCAAACAAGGTATAGCTCTGATTCTGAGTCAGTAAGTGGCGGGCGATGGCAAAAGCCAATGCAAGCCCATCAAAAGTTGAAGTTCCCCGGCCAATTTCATCCACCAGCACCAGGCTTTGTGCGGTTGCATTGCGCAAAATACTGGCGACTTCCGTCATTTCCACCATGAAGGTGGAACGTCCCCCTGCCAGATCATCAGCTGCACCAATCCGGGTAAAAATCTGATCAATGGGGCCGATGCGAGCGCTCCCGGCCGGAACAAAACTACCGCAATGCGCTAGCAGAACAATTAGCGCTGTTTGTCGCATGTAAGTAGATTTTCCACCCATGTTCGGGCCGGTGATGATCAGCATCTGCCGCCCTTCCCGCGTGACAGCACCCAACTGTATATCATTGGCAATATATTGTTCTATTTGATTTTCCACTACCGGATGTCGCCCAGCCTCGATATCCAAAGCAGGATCATCAGTAAATACCGGTTTGGTATAACCAAACAAATCTGCACGTTCAGCAAAAGCACACAGGACATCCAGTTCAGCAACAGAGCCGGCAATTTCCTGTAAAGGAATGATGAAATCTGCCAGTTGTTCCAGTAACTGCTCGTACAGTTTTTTTTCCTGTGCCAATGCCTGTTCACGTGCAGTCAGTGTTTTGTTCTCAAATGCCTGCAACTCGGGGATGCTATAGCGCTCCGCATTTTTCAAGGTTTGTCTGCGGCGGTAGTCCGAGGGGATTTTTTCGCTATGGATGCGGGTTACCTCAATGTAAAAACCATGTACCCGGTTATATTCCACTTTGAGGGTCGGGATACCGGTACGCTTACGTTCCCGTGCTTCCAGTTGCAGCAGGAATTCGCCACAATTCTTCTGTAAAGCGCGTAATTCATCCAGCTCGATATCATAGCCGTCAGCAATAACGTTCCCTTCACGAATCACTGCACCGGGTACCGGTTGCAGTGCATGAACGAGCAGTTGTGTGAGCGTGGTATTCGGCCCCATGGCCGGGACAAAACGATGAACGGCAATAGCTGTTGAGGTTGTGATCAGTTTAACAATTTCAGGGAGCGCTGTCAGGCTGTCGCGTAGGCCGGATAAATCACGGGGTCTAGCTGTTCTTAAAGCAATCCGGCTGGTGATGCGCTCAATATCAGCAATATGTTTGAGTTGTTCACGGATGCTTGCATAGAGGATTCCAGGCTTTGCCTCAATCAAATCAGAAACGGTATCCAGTCGCTGTTGCAAGATGATACGGTTGCGTAGCGGGTGATGCAGCCAGTGTCGCAACAACCGGCTACCCATGCTGGTTGAGCAAATGTCCAGCAGGGATGATAGTGTGGGTGCATCTTCTCCGCGCAATGTCAGCGTAATTTCAAGATTACGGCGCGTAGCGGCATCCATACGCAAATAGGTCTCTGGCCGTTCCACCCGTAATGTTTGCAGATGACCAAGTATCTGTGCTGCCGATTCGTCGGCTGCAGCAGTATGTTGCGTCAGCCTGACATATTCAAATAATGCACCGGCTGCCATGATTGCAGCACGCAATTCTTCACAACCAAAGGCATTCAGATCACGGGTGCCGAATTGCCGGGTAAGCTGCTGCATGGCATGTTCATAATCGAATTGCCAATCCGGCAGGCGTTTGGGGGCGGTAAAATTATTTAATATCACAGGCAGATCAAGTGATTCCGGCAACAGAATTTCTGATGGATGCAAGCGTTCCAGCTCGCTGGCCAGGTTATCTGGGGAGGTTTCCAGTACGCGCATATCTCCGGCGGCCAAGTTGAGCCAAGCCAGGCCAATCACGCCGTGATGCAGTGCTAGTGTCAATACAACACTATTACCACGTTCTTCCAGCAACCCCGCATCAGTCAGGGTACCGGGGGTGATGATGCGGACAACCTGACGTTCTACCGGCCCCTTGCTGGTAGCGGGATCGCCGATCTGTTCACAAATAGCAATGGATTCACCCAGTTTTACCAATCTTGCCAGATATTGATCTGCTGCATGAAATGGCACACCTGCCATTTTGATTGACTCTCCGGCGGAGGAACCACGGTGAGTCAATGTAATATCCAGCAATCTGGCTGCTTTTTCAGCGTCTTCATAAAACAGCTCATAAAAATCCCCCATGCGGTAAAACAGCAGCTTATCGGTATGCTGTGTTTTGATACGCAGGTATTGCTGCATCATGGGAGTGTGAGCGGAATGATCTGACTTATTTATTGAGTTTTCGGATGTTGCCAATAATTACTCCAAGTGCTTGTCAGAGTTGATGTTCGTATCAGACTCAAAAATTGGATCTGATTTTATGGATGTAGTTTCTTACAAAAGTTATCGAAACAGCAGGATGAAATATGCAAACAGCGATCGTTGCTTAGATTACATTGATCATTATTTCATGCTGACCATTTTTTTCCAGTGGGATAAGGAAATTTTCGATTAATCTGCCATCAAGCGTACAGCTGGCCGATGCTGCACGCTTTACTGTAACGTTGTAGTACGCTGTGTCAATGTGCAACTGAACGTAAAAACTGTCCCAGGTGGAGGGAAGTGCCGGTTTTATCCGGAGTACTGCTCCTTCGCGAAGGATCCCTAATATATTTTCGACTGCAACTCTGTACAACCAGCCAGCTGACCCGGTATACCAGGTCCAGCCACCTTGCCCAGCCTGGCGGCCTTCAGAGTAAATATCGGCGGCAACCACGTAAGGCTCGACGCGATATCGTGAGGCGGCTGCTTCGTCCAGCGCGTGGTTCACCGGGTTCAGCAGGGAAAATAGCCGATATGCTTCATCTGCATTGCCCAGTTCAGTGAGTGCGGCTACGAGCCAGGTTGCGGCATGAGTATATTGCCCTCCGTTCTCGCGTATGCCTGGCGGGTAGCTCTTGATGTAACCCGGTTCCTTGCTGGTATGTTGAAAAGGCGGGGTGAACAGGCGCACAATTCCTGAATTATCGTCCACCAGCATTTTAATGGCTTGATCGACTGCCTGCCTGGCACGCGGGAGATCATCCGCACCAGACAGCACTGCCCAGGATTGTGCAATAGAATCAATGCGACATTCATCAGATGATTGCGATCCGAGGAATGTGCCATCATCATAGCTGCCACGGCGGTACCAGTGTCCATCCCATGCGTGAGCCTGGAGTGCAAGAGCCAGGCAATGGGTATGTTGCTCCCAGGCTTCAGCACGTTTTATGTCATCACGTTGTCTTGCAACAGGCGCAAAATCCCGCAATGTCTTGAGCAGGAACCAGCCTAGCCAGGTACTGGTGCCTTGTCCAGCTTTACCAACCAGGTTCATGCCGTCATTCCAGTCACCACCGAGGATCAGCGGTAGATCATTTTCGCCCTTTCGTTTTATTGCGAGATCAAGCGCATGTGCACAGTGCTCATAAAGACATGCACTTTCTTCGGCAGTTTCTGGTGTAAAAAAGGCATCGGCTTGTCCTTGCTCCAGCTCGGGGCCCGTGATGAAAGGCAATTCTTCATCAAGAATAGCGTAATCATCTGTAGTTTTGATGTAATGCCAGGTCGTGTAAACAAGCCATACCACATCATCTGAGATAGTGGTACGTACGCCCGAGCCACTCAATGGCAGCCACCAGTGCTGAACATCACCTTGTACGAACTGGCGACTTGCCGCATTGAGAATCTGCATGCGAGCCAGCGTGGAATCGTGCAAAAGCAACGCTAATGTATCCTGCAACTGATCCCGAAAGCCATAAGCGCCGCTTGCCTGATAAAAAGCAGAACGGGCGCGGATACGGCAGGTCAGTGCCTGATAGGGCAACCAGACATTCACCATGGCATTAAAGGCAGGATCAGGCGTCTGCACCTGGAGTGTACTGGCGAATTTATTCCATGCTGCGTAATTATCAGTGAGGCGGGTGTCGAAATCTCTGGCAAGGTGAGGTTGTGCTAGTTCTGAAATTTCTTGCAGTGAATCAGCCGTACCCAGTACGAAATGCAGTGTTGCTTCACTTCCTGGTGCGATCTTGATGTCGCAGGCCAGCACCGCACAGGGATCAGCATTCGCTGTGAGGCTGTCCGATAGCGTTGCGCCTGTTAATACTGCCACAGGTGCACTGGTTGAGCCGCCGGGACCGATGAATTCGCTCCGATTGCAGGTGAAATGCTGGTTGTTACCATCACAGGCCAGAAAGGCAGTGATGTTATCAAATGTAAGGTGATAAGGATTGTGTGCGCTCAGTGCCCCAGTTGTTGGATCACGATCGGTTACGATGAAGGGCGCACAACGGGAGCGATGATTGCCAAGTATCCACTCAGCATAAGCATAGATTCTGAACTTGCGGGGTTTACTGCCTGTATTTTTAAACCACAAGCGCTGTATTTTTACAGGATCAATCGGATCGACAAGCTGAGTGAGTGTTGCGGTAAGGCTGCCACGCTGAATTGTAAAGCTGGATACGCCTCGTGCATGACGTGCCTCGTAAACAGCAGCCGGATCGCGCAACAGACAGGCAAATGGAGAAAAGGCAGCTCCTGTATCGAGATCGTGGATATAGATACCTTCTCCTGGCCGGTCAGTCACAGGATCATTTGACCATGGAGTCAGATGAAAATCACGGCTGTTACGACTCCAGGTGAAAGATGCCCCCTCGGATGAGGTGTGGAAGCCGAAATTATCGTTAGCGATAATGTTGATCCATGGGTGTGGCGTTACCCGATTTCCTGAGAGTCGAACAACATATTCTCGGCCCGAATTTGCGAAGCCGCCAAAGCCGTTCCAGAAAGTGAGATCTTGACTGTAAACGGTCACTGGAGCAGCTTGCTGCAAACGAATTGAGGGTGGGGCAGTGGTTTTGTGACGGGCAAGCGCTATTTCAGCACGTTCAATCTGGTCAAGAACAGGCCCGTTATGCGTATGCAAGCTAATATAAGCAATCGCCAGTAATGCGCTATAAGTATCCGCATCAATCAGATCCCGGCGTATCGCGAAGATATGTTGACATGATCCAGATTCGCCGTTGAGAAGTCTTGCGTTACTGCAAAGTTGTTCGATTGCCTGCTGCAAATCCTGCACATAAGAGGTGGGTTGCTCGTTGATAACGGCGAGATCAAAGATCAGATTGCGGCTGCGCAGATATTCCTGTATGCGCAGGGCATGGATGATGATAGCCAGGTCAGTAATATCAGCAATACGCAAGACAAATATCGGGAAATCACCTGAGATTGCCAGGGGCCACAGCATTGATTGTTGGCTTGGCCCGGGCGCAATTGTATCTACGGGTGCTCGCAGTACCGGATGAGGGTAGAGCAGATAACGGGCAAGTTTCTGCACACCAGATGTTTCTGCAAGTTTTAAACCTACGTAACGTGCCTGGATTTGTGAGCGAGTCCAGGCAAGCTTTGCTTGCCTCCGAAAACAGCCTGGATGGACAAGGCGATGGATATTCTGCTCAAGCTCAGAACGGTTTTTTCCAGCAATAGTCCAGAAAGCAACCGATATTTTACGGCGCGTGGGCACACGTATCTTGACCCGCAGCGCCATGACAGGGTCAAGTGTAAAGCCGGCTTTCTGGGACAGCCGGGTGTTTGGATCAAAGGCAGCTGCATTGGCAATAGAACGGCCGCGGCCAATGAAGGTACGGCGATCTGTTTCAGCCTCAACTTCACGCAGCATTCCCTCACTGAAGGTCACAAGATGAGCAAGTGCCATGTCAGGCTCGGTTTCCAGGCGTTTGCGTCGTTCGGCAAAAATGGTTGTGTTGTTATGACAGATTTCCGTCCGAACGAACATTTTTGAAAAGGATGGGTGAGCACTATGATTTGCTTCGGGTGCAAGCACCAGTTCAGCAAAAGAAGTGATCTCGATATGACGATCTTCATCACCATTGTTCCATAGTGTAATGCGTCGCATCTCGCCGTCATATTCGGACATAACGATACACTCCGTCTCTGAGCGCAACTGGCCAACTTTTTTGGAAAAAATAGCGCGATCATTGTAAAACGTGGTGTGGCAAATTTCATTGGGAACATGTTTGGGCTCAGCTGTGGCTGACCACCATGCGCCAGTGGCAGGGTCGGAAATGAACAGGAAAGTGCCGGTACGTTCTTCATTGGGGTCATTGTTCCAATGGGTAAGGGCAATTTCACCGATACGGCTGTAACCACTGCCAGATGCAGTTAGCATAAGTGAATAATGGCCATTTGACATAACATTAACCGCGCGGGGAGCAATGAGCGGATTGGTTATCAGCCGTGAATCCGGGCGTTGATCAAGCAGTTCGGGCTCGATTCGATCACTGGTCTCAGCATGGATAGGCATGGCGGGTACCGTACGCGGTGCTTTTTCTTGTAATAATAATTCAGCTGCTTCAATTACCGGATCAGCATGAAAGCGTTCACGCATCCGACCGTTGAGCAAAGCATTATTAATAGCAATGATGGACATACCATGATGATGTGCCATGAAATTGCGCACTACGGCGCATCCTCGATCTTTAGGTAAGCGTTCAGGTGTGAAATCTACGGCGTCATGAAAGCCGTAGTAACCTAACGCACCCAGAGTTTCCAGTCGATTGAGGTTGGCAACGGCTTCTTTTGGACGGAACTGGACGGCGAGCAGGCTGGCATAGGGTGCAATGACTGTATCCTTGGCCAGACCACGCTTCAACCCCAGTTCCGGGATGCCAAAACTGGTGTATTGATAAGTCATTTCCCGGTCACGGGCATTGTAGGCAGATTCCGATACTCCCCACGGCACACCTTTTTTACGCCCATAGGCAATCTGGCGCTCAATGATCAATTGATTCGTCTGGTTGAGAATGCTGCCCAATGGTTCTTTCATCACCAGAGCAGGCATCAGATATTCAAACATCGAGCCCGACCATGACATTAAGGCACCGGAAAAACCAATTGCTGTTATCGGGCGGCCGAGGCGAAACCAGTGCCTGGTTGGCAGATCACCTTTCGCGATTGCAAAGAGGCTTGTCAGCCGCGCTTCGGAGGCCAACAGATCGTAGCAGCTTTCGTCCAGTTGACGCTCTGTTACTCGATAACCGATGGAAAGCAGTTTGCGTTCTGGCCGCAACAAGAACTGGAAATCCATTTCAAAGGCAAATTTTCTTAATCCATCGTGTAAAGTAAGCAGCCGCTGGCGCAGTTGTTTGACTGTCTCGGCATCAGTATGCGTGTCACTCAGATGCGCATTGCAGGTTTTTTCCAGATTTTGTGCCCACAGCACCAGTTTCTCGCAGGCAGGTGAATGAATTTCTTCGTCAAGCGCCTTTGCCAGGTTAACAATATCCGTAGCCAGTGCAACGAGATTAATGGTACGAATAGAAGCTGTTCCGGGCTCATGATGCAATGCATTGACCGCGTGATGCATGCTTTTGAGGCGCTCGCCCAACCGTTGTCGCAATGGTCTGAGTGATTTTCTGTCATCTGGCAGAACTTTTAGCGTTTCATGCAGAATATCAGTGCAGTCGATGATGCCTTCATAATCACCTTGCAGATGAACAGCTAGTGCGGCTGACCAGTTGTCACAGGCTGCTGCTGCTGTGATCAGGTGGCCAGCGAGATTACCGCTATCCACTGAGGATATATAGAGAGGCTGAAGAGGTTCGAGACTGCGTGTGTCGTACCAGTTATAAAGATGGCCGCGAAAACGTTCCATTTTTTGCAGCGTGGCAAATGTTCCTTCCAGCCGCTCTACCGTTTTAATAAATCCAATCCAGCCAAAATCCCGCGCTGCGATTGTAGAGAGGAGGTAGACGCCAATATTGGTGGGGGAACTTCGACCGGCAACAAGTGGTATGGGTTTTTCCTGATAATTATCAGGTGGCAGCATGTGGTGTTCACTTGTGACAAAAGTCTCAAAATAGAGCCAAGTCCGGCGGGCAATACGACGTAATGCTGAAATATCTTCCGGTGCTATCTTCAGTCTGCTCTCAGCTTCTGCCGGGTGGCTGATCAACCATGCAAGGATAGGTGATCCCGCCCAGAGCAATGTGAATACTATCGCTACGGTTATTCCATCTGCACCAAGTATTAATGGAATGATCAATCCGGCGGTGGCGATTATCAGCGCTCCCGACATGATACGAAAGTGGCCTGCGAGGCTGCGTTCACTGAATCGCATTTCTTGCGAAGCGGTACGCCATTCAAGTAGTCTCTGTTTGCTGATCAGCAGCCGGTGCAGCGTACGCAGGATAGCATCGCTGAGGGACCACGCCTGATGCGCCATCAAAATGATTCTTGCCACTATTTGTGTTACCGCAAGGAGGGTATCGCGCGCGAAGGCAGCAAAGTGACTGCCGAGAGTTGTCCTGCTATCGCGCCGCAGCAATGCACTCAGCAAGCCTGGTGCTTGTGGCAGGAACAGGCATAATGCTAATAGCACCAACCATTCCGTTGCTAGTTCTGAGGAGAGCAGCGTCCAACCTGCAATAGCAGCAGCTATCCATGAAATTGGTGTAATTGAGCGGCGCAAGTTATCAATCATTTGGCAGCGCGACAACATGGATAATCCTGATTTAGGATTAAAAATCCACGGCAGCAGCTGCCAGTCACCACGTACCCAGCGGTGTCGGCGGGCAGAATCAACCAGGTAGCGGGTTGGGTAATCTTCGACTACCTCAATATCAGTCACCAGAGCGGCACGTGCGTAAGCCCCTTCCAGCAAATCGTGGCTGAGAACGGTGTTTTCGGGGATACGCCCTTGCAGAGCTGCCGTCATGGTATCGATGTGGTAAAGCCCTTTTCCGGTGAAAATGCCTTCCGCAAACAGATCCTGGTAAATATCTGAAACTGCGAATACGTAAGGATTCATACCGCGATTGGTGGAAGAGATGCGCTGAAATAAGGACGCTTTGTCGCCGACGGTGAGCGATGGTGTAATACGCGGTTGCAGGATGCCGTAACCCGTACGAAGTTGCCTGTTTTCTGTATCAAATATTGGATGATTAAGTGGATGAGCAAGCTTGCCGACCAGACGTGCAATTGCATCGCGTGTTGTTCTTGTGTCAGCGTCGAGTGTCAGTACGTACTTGACATCTTCGGGCAACGGATTGTCTGGCGTAAAGTAAGTGGTGCTGGCATCGCCGCGCAGCAGGGCATTGAACTCCTGTAACTTGCCTCGCTTGCGTTCCCAACCCATCCAGCAACCTTCCGCTTCGTTATAGAGACGATTGCGATGCAGGAAATAAAAACGGGTAAAGTTTTTATTCGGATAACGATTATTGAGAGCCGCCATCTGTTTGTGTGCAAAGGCGAGCAGCTTGCGATCAGCAGGTGTTTCTTCCATGCTGCTATCGGGCCAATCTGATAGCAGCGCGAAATACAACGTGCCTTTCATGTTGGCCAGGTAGAGAATCTCAAGATCACGTATCGCTTGTTCAACTTCATCGCGATTACCGATTAATGTGGGCACAACCACAAAGGTGCGTGCATCATCAGGTACACCTTCCTTGAATTCGTAGCCAATCAGTTTGTCCGGTTTGATCAGCATGGTAATGAATGCGTTGAACAGGCCGTTTGCCGCTTCAATTGCTGGGATGAGAGAAAGTGCAAGCAGTAATAGCAGTACGTACACATCTGATTCTTCTGTACGCAGTCTCAAGGTGGCAACAGCCAGTAATAATCCGGTTATCAGGCTGACCGGTAGCACGATGCCAAGCCAGCTACTTTTACGCCATGCGTCGCGGAGGCGTTCCCCAAAGGGTGTGGTACAACCGAGTATATTTTCCAGCTCGTGTCGCCGGGATCCAACGAGAAAGCTGCCTATATCCACTTTGTCGGGATTGTGCGCTGTTTCATCTGATGTTGTTTCAGCCAGTTCCACTACTTGCCGAGCGACATCATGTTCATTCTGTCCTGAGCGTTTGGTAAGTGTTTCGATCGCATTGCGGTACGTGTCACGTGAAGCAAAATCCAGTGCAGCAAAATTGGTTCGTGCACGCAGCAGCTGATCAATAAGGCTGACCTGCTCGAACCAGTTGGTCCAATCAATATCATCGATGAGACGTAGACTCCTGAAGATATTGCCGGTAATGATTCCATTGATCGATAGATCAGCATGCTCATCAAGTGTGATTTGCTCAGCAGTTGTTTGAGCAGCCTTCAGTGCAGATTCCAGCCAAAGTAATCCTTTATGTGAAATGTGGGAACCATCCCGCAAACGATGGAGAAACTGTGTGGCAAAAGTTCTGTCTTGGGCATACTTGGCATAATCAGCCAGTATTCCGGTTTCTTCTTCGGGGGATGCGTCGATCAGCCTGTTGGCAATGAGATTAGCGGTTAACCGCATGTCGTGTGTGTGTACGATGCGGATTGCCATACGCCGGAGATTTTCAACCAGAACAAAGCGTAACAATGAAGGTAGTACCCATAATTCTCCAATATTCAGAGGCTGTACAGTCTGAAAACCCTCGACGAGGGTACGAAAACCTTCTTCTGACACGGCACTATCTACATCCGCAATATAAGCCCAGGCAATCGCGAGTGTGCGTGACACCTTGGAGTTGGGCATGGATGGCAGTTGCAGGTAGAAGCGGGGGGGAAGATCGCGTAAAACAGCAGGAATTGCCTCTTCAATGACATGAGCATTTTCGAGCAACCAGCTGGCGGTTGGTGTTACATTTTCGCCGCGTTGCTGGGCGCGGTTAAGGGTGCGCAGAACTGCACGAATGTAAAGCGCATTTTCACGCGTTCGTTCTCGCAACTTAAAATGATGAAGTCCGGCTAAATACGCTTTGGAGCCTTGGGCAATTGCTACACCAAGCTGGCTCGGGTTGCTATGAGGGCCAAGCGTAGAACGGATAAGAGGGTCGCTGTTACCCGGGAAACGTGAACGGAACAAGCCGAGTGTTTGTATGAAGTGGAGATTCATTCGGCAAGCCTGCAAGTGATGTCTGATTTTTGATCTTGATAAAACAAATTAGGCTTTAGATTTTGCAGTTTGATCATTTGCTTATGGGTACACCTGGGAGAGGACGAAATGCCCAGAGCTTCTGGCCTGGAAGTGAAATTATTTTTTAAAGTTTTGCAGGTTGTTGGAGGGAAGTTGTTGCTACGTAATAGCTGATCTGTCATGAATTTATTCGTTCCTTTGAAGAAATTACACCACTTGAAAGCGAGGGGTGAACGACTACACACTGACAAATAAAGGGCAGTAGGGGGTGGTTTTACCATTACCTTATGCTGTGACAAGAAAATACCCAAGCACGGGTGATGAGCAATCCTGGGAAAAATCTAGTGAGTTCGATCTGTCTTTCAAGATCCAAACAATGCCGGGTCAGGCTGAACTACGCCCTATGTTGAACCTGTCAATGGGTTCGTGAAAATCTCGCTGGTGAGAGAAAGCCGTACAAAAGGCTTCTTCAAAAAAGTAATGGCTATGCCAAAAACAAGTACTGCCGGGGTGAGATTTGAATCGCCAGCCTTGGGCTGTAGATCTGACGTGTTGCTGGATTGCTAACTTCTAATAGTACAGCAGATTGTAGGAAGAAAACTGATTGTGGTCAAATCGTGGCTTTTTCGTAAGCCTTCAACGTTGGAGTTAACGGACGGCGGCACCAGTATGGCGACGATGTCCCGTTGTACAACACGGAACATGGTCACAGCGCGATTCAATACAGCACTCCCATGCAACGGCAAACGGTCAGGATGAGGAGTTGCTGGCTCAACGCCATGCCATCTATGAGGTAGCACGAGCAAACCATCCTGAACGATGATTGAGCCCAGTACGAAACTGGTGCAGAATCAACAAGTTCATCTGAATCCCCGGAAAAGTAAAACACCTTCTGGTAAACAAAAAAACACACTCAAACAGGTGGCTTGAGTTTCCTTATAGGCGACAAGTAGATTGACAATTACCAACAATGTGTCCGGCTTTACTTGACCAGAACAGAATCTTGAGTGTTAATTTTTCTGCCACTTTATCTGGAATTCAATTTCTTCTTCTGAATCGGATCTTTCATGCTCAATGGTAAAGGTTGCACGAACCGGAACATAAATGCGTTCTCCCGCGATCTGAATTTCGAAACGCTCGCCATTTTCAATGGAATCTGCCAGCCGGCGGAGTTTTGCGACAAAATCCGCTTTCGAATAGCCTTTTTCTATGTCCCGTTCTGAATTTGAAGTCATTTGATACTCCTTATTTGCTGTGTAATTCATATATGCCTCTAACGGTTCGAATTATCCGCTGGCGCAGTCGATCAGCTGTATCTGGGTGTCAGGGTATGGCATCTTTCTCAAATTTACAGAGAATTGATGCCAACTGTGCAATATGCCCGGCACTCAGTCCGGGCGCTTCTTCCCCCGTTAGCTTCAGCATGTTGAGTGCATGGCGCATCATGTTCAAGTCTACCTTACCTCGCTTCGCCAGCTCGTAATAAGCGACAAACATATCGTGCCATGCGTACATGTGATCCGAGGAAAGTGAAGTGGCCAGTTTGTAGTTCTCAACCGCCGCCTCAAAGTCACCTCGTTGGTGATACACATTGCCTAACCCGTGAATCGCGTTGGCGGCATCCAAAGCAGTCTTTGGATTACCGGATACATCATCCTTCACGAATCTGAATATCTGTTCGGCGCGCTGGATGTAGGTCTTCTCCTGTTCATGATCGTCAGCCACGCTGAATACCTGTGCAATGGTTTTGTAGATAAATCCCAGCTGTAGTCGCAGGGTCAAATCAGTGGGTGCTTCTTTCAGTAACGCTGCAATCAGCACCAGTCCTTCTTGCAGCTCATCGTTAGCGCGATCCAGTGCTCCTTCTTCGATCAGCTCGACGGCCCGGACCTGTAACCGGTGTACCTGCCGCGCAACAAGCTTCGTTACGGGGCCCATCTCCCGGAGGGCCAACGCTCGCACTTGGCGACTGTTTTCCGCCTCACGTAGTACGGCTTGTGTCAGCTTCTTCACAGCTTCGTCGCTGAGATTCACGCCTTCATCCAGGCGCTGCTCAATACGCTGGATACCTCCTACAAGCTCATTCAACAGCTTCTGATCACCCGATACGATCAGCATTAATTTCTGCACGTCAGTGTGAATAATCTGCTGGCCCTTGACGAGCATATCGAGTCGTTCTAACAGAGTGCTGCGCAGCATTTCCTGCAGATGATGGTCGGCCTCAAATTCCGCAACAGCCTTTTGGGCGCGTTCAAGCGTTGTGGTAGGCTCCTCGCCCCCGAGTCGCGCTTTCAATCGTTCCAATACCGGTTCGAGGGCACCCTTCAATATCGACCACGCCCCAGGCAGGAGCGCTGCTCCCGCGACGTCCAACGACGCTTCGGCAGCACCTAAAACAATCTTTCTGAAAATTGGATTCAGGTTCATCTTCTCTTGCCCACGATATCCTGCACCCTAATGATAAAACTCAGTGGCGGCCTGTCAGAATCTATTAGATCATGCCATAATTTAACTTTTCTCCGAGGCACTTTTTCTCAGAAACCCTCAATAGGAATATTTCGAGGATTAAGTTTCACGACCCTCTAAGCTGGTGTTTAATTACAAAATATGTCGATCATATTATGATACCCGCATCATTTGAAGCATGGGGCCTCATGGCATGAGTGGCGATCACGTTGTCGTGTACGGCGGAAGTCATGACCGAGCTTGAGCGGCTATCGCGAAGTCGCAGCGGTGAGGTTCGCATGGCCGAACGCGCCCGCATCGTTCTGGCCTGCCTGCGGGGCAAGCGCAACGACGAAGTTGCCAGTGAGATCGGCGTGCGCCCGAATACGGTCGGGTGGTGGCGCCACCAGTGAGCAAGGCGAGCTGGGATGGCGGTTCTTTGGCGCTGCAGCTGGACGCCTTGCCTTGTTTACGCAGCACGCGCTATATACACCGCGTCATCGGAGACGCCCAGCGCCAGCGCCACTGATCCTGGTGCGTCAGCACGGATCCCGAGTTTGCAGCCAAGGCCGCTGATGTAATCGGGTTGTACTTGAACCCGCCGCAGAATGCCTTGGTCCAGTGTATTTCAGTGTATATTTGCACCAAAATCGCTCCAGAGATTTTTCATGATTTATATGTACAGCTCAACCATACGTCAGCCATGCGTATTTACTATTCTTATTGCTCTCTCGGTAGCTTTCCTCGTCGGATGTAATATCGAATCTAATACGCCGGTCGAGTCATCACCACTCGATGTTGCAGTTGCGAGTGTACTGGTGCGTTCAGTGCAAACCTGGGACGAATTCAATGGCCGAGTCCATGCAATCCCAACTGTAGAGCTGCGTCCTCGCGTCAGTGGCTACATCAATCGCGTTGCCTATAAGGAAGGGAGCGAGGTTAAACCTGACGACCTTCTCTTCGTCATTGATCCCCGGCCATACCGCAATGTGCTCCATAGTGCACAGGCGCAGCTCGAACATGCACGGTCGGCGGCGAAACTTGCGCAAAGCAAGACTACACACGCGCGGGCACTGTTCGCAGCACAGGCGATGTCACGCGAAGAGTTTGACAGGAGACAAACGGAGTTGAACCAAACGGCCGCCGAGGTTCGTGCAGCGGAAGCTGCCGTCGCTACTGCCAAACTCAATCTCGGTTTTACCGAGGTTCGAGCACCGATCGCAGGTCGCGTGGGGCGAGCATACTTAACTGCCGGCAATCTTGCCCAGGCTGACCAGTCAATGCTGACAACCCTGGTCTCGCAGGATCCAATGTACGTGTACTTCGACTGCGATGAGCATAGCTTCCTGCGCCACAAGGAATTCACTCGCAAGAACAATCGCGAGAGCAATGTCTATCCGGTCCGCATCGGTCTGGCTAATGAGGAAGGCTTTCCGCACCGGGGGATTGTGGATTTCTTCGACAATCAAGTTGATCCCACAACAGGCACAATTCGTGCTCGCGCTGTTGTCCCTAATGCTAACCGCTTGCTGACACCCGGCCTTTTCGCTCGAGTACAGCTGCAAGGTGATGAGTTGCCTGCACTTTTGATAGACGCCAAGGCCATTCTGACCGACCAGCATCATAAATATGTTTATGTACTGGGAGAAGGTAACCAAGCGCTACGCAAGAACATCACACTGGGTCGTCAGATCGATGGCCTATACATCGTGCAGTCCGGCCTTGACACGACAGATAAGGTCATTGTCACCGGCGCCCAGAAGATCTTTCGTGAGGGAATGATTGTAAGTCCTGAGCATGTCGCCATGGAATCGCAAGCGATTACCCCTCTTCCGGTTCCATGAAAGCGTCAGGGTAAAGGTACGATCATGGATTTTTCCAAATTCTTTATCGACCGTCCCATATTTGCAATTGTTCTTTCAATAATTATTTTTGCATTGGGACTTATCGCCATTCCGCTCCTGCCTGCGGGTGAATACCCGGAAGTGGTGCCGCCCAGCGTAGTTGTGCGGGCAATGTACCCCGGCGCCAATCCAAAAGAGATGGCAGATTCAATCGCCGTTCCGCTGGAAGAAGCGATCAATGCCGTCGAAGGCATCATGTACATGAAGTCCGTTGCGGGTTCCGACGGAAGCCTGCAAGTGACAGTCACCTTCACACCCGGCATCGATCCCGATACTGCAGCTGTCCGTGTACAAAATCGCGTCGCCCAGGCCCTGTCCCGTCTGCCCCCCGATGTACGTCAGTACGGTGTAACCACACAGAAGCAGTCTCCTACCCCGCTCATGTTTGTGAGTCTTTCTTCACCTGACAATCGCTACGATGGAGTCTATCTACGCAACTACCTGACATTGAATATAAAGGATCAGCTCTCACGCCTGGAGGGGGTGGGCAACGTCGGATTATACGGGGAAGGCGACTATGCGATGCGTCTGTGGCTGAACCCGAACAAACTCGCCACACGCGGGCTTACAGCCAGTGATGTGATCAATGCCGTGCGTGAACAGAACGTCCAGGTATCTGCGGGTCAGTTGGGCGCAGAACCATCGCCCAAGAGTACGGATTTCCTCATTCCGATAAATGTGCGCGGGCGGCTTCGCAGCGAACAGGAGTTCAGCGATATCGTGTTGAAAAGCGGGGACCATGGCCAATTGGTTCGCTTATCCGACGTGGGACGCGTTGAACTCGGCTCCGGCGATTACACGCTGCACGCTATGATTGATGAAAAGAACGGCGCCAGCGCTGGCATTTTCCTCACTCCCAACGCAAACTCCCTGGCGGTAGCCAGAGCGGTCTATGCCAAGTTTGAAGAACTTTCAGCAAACTTCCCTGCGGGCGTGACGTATCGAATAGTGTGGGACCCTACTGTATTTGTCCGGGAATCCATTCGGGCAGTGGGTCAAACCCTGATCGAAGCGGTCTTCCTGGTCGTGCTGGTGGTCATTCTCTTCTTGCAGACCTGGCGTGCATCAATCATTCCCCTGATCGCGGTACCGGTCTCGATTGTCGGTACTTTTGCCTGGCTGTACCTTCTCGGATATTCTATCAATACGCTGACATTGTTTGGACTGGTATTGGCAGTCGGTATTGTCGTCGATGATGCCATCGTCGTCGTCGAAAATGTTGAGCGCAACATTGAGGAAGGCCTGAGTCCTCTTGCAGCAGCACACCAGGCCATGAAGGAAGTCTCCGGTCCGATCATCGCCATTGCGCTCGTGCTTTGCGCGGTTTTCGTGCCCATGGCATTCCTGAGCGGTGTCACCGGGGAATTCTACAAGCAGTTTGCCGTCACCATCGCCATATCCACCGTCATTTCTGCGATCAATTCACTCACCCTGTCGCCGGCACTGGCGGCAAAACTGCTCAAAAGACATGATGCTCCGAAGGATGCGCTCACACGGCTGCTCGAACGCATGCTGGGGTGGCTGTTCCGTCCGTTCAACCGGCTGTTTCTCCGCAGCTCCCATGGATATCACAATACTGTAGCCCGAACGCTGGGGCGCCGCGGCATCGTGTTCACCGTCTATGCAGGACTATTGCTCGCGACTACCCTGCTATTCCATATCGTGCCGACCGGCTTTATTCCAAATCAGGACAAGCTCTACCTCTTCGCAGGAGCCAAATTGCCGGAGGGCGCATCACTTGCTCGTACCGATGCTGTCACACGTCAACTGAACAGAATCGCCAGTACTATCGAAGGCGTGGACATCACTGAAAGCTATGTGGGCATGAATGCCTTGCAATCCGTCAACACGCCCAACCAGACCACGTCCTACATCATCCTCAAACCTTTCGACCAACGCCAGCGTTCTGCGGAATCCATCGCCGCTGAACTGAATGGCAGGCTTGCAGAGATCAAGGACGGGCAAGCCTATGCATTACTGCCTCCGCCTATTCAAGGGCTGGGCAACGGGTCGGGCTATTCGCTCTATCTGGTCGATCGCGCCGGTCTAGGGTATGGAGCGTTGCAAAGCGCAACGACTAAATTCCAGAATGTGATTGCCCAGACGCCGGGCATGACTTTTCCTGTCAGCTCATATCAAGCGAACGTCCCGCAGCTCGAGGTCAATGTAGATCGAGTTAAAGCCATAGCCCAAGGGGTATTTTTGACAGATCTTTTCAGCACCTTGCAGATCTATCTTGGCTCCATCTATATCAACGATTTCAATTTATTTGGCCGGGTCTACCGGGTGATGGCCCAGGCAGACTCAGCCTTCCGCCAGAAGATTGAAGACATCGGCAACCTGTACACCCGCAATATTGAAGGAGAGATGGTTCCGCTGGGGTCGATGGTAACGATTCAGCATACCTTTGGCCCGGATCCAGTCATCCGCTACAACGGTTATCCCGCCGCTGACCTTATCGGTGATGCGGATCCCCGCGTGCTTTCCTCGGGACAAGTCATCGCCAAGCTGTCGGAGATTGCTGCGGAGGTTTTGCCCCGCGGCATTGTGCTGGAATGGACCGACCTCAGCTATCAGCAGGTGACGCAGGGCAATGCGGCGGTCATCGTCTTCCCATTATCGATCATGCTGGTCTTTCTGGTGCTGGCTGCCCTCTACGAGAGCTGGACATTACCCTTGGCGGTCATCCTGATCGTGCCGGTATGCATGTGCGCTGCGCTTTTCGGTATCTGGCTCGCGGGCGGCGACAACAACATATTCGTCCAGGTGGGGCTGGTTGTATTGATGGGACTGGCATGCAAGAATGCCATCCTGATCGTTGAGTTTGCCCGGGAACTTGAAATCCAGGGTAAGAATATCGTCGAGGCTGCATTAGAGGCCTGCCGTCTTCGACTTCGCCCGATCATAATGACCTCAATCGCTTTCATTGCTGGCTCTGTTCCCCTCGTGCTCAGCTACGGTGCAGGTAGTGAAGTGCGCTACGCAACAGGTATAACCGTTTTTGCCGGGATGCTCGGTGTGACGTTGTTTGGTTTGTTTCTTACTCCTGTTTTTTATGTCGCCTTGCGCAAGTGGGCTCACTGAACCGCCCCAGGTTTTGAGGAGGCTATTGAGTTAAAGTAAAGTGGCTTTGTTCACGTGTTTATCCTGCTGCTGATAGAAGTTTCTTTCTGCTTCAGCAGGAGGAATATACCCGATAGTTCCAAGTAAGCCCTGCGGGAAGCCAACGACCTCAATGCCAAGTCATACACCCACGAAGAAGTCATGCAGGCGATGCAGGAACGTAGCGGTTTCGGCTTGAATGAATTGTTAGGCGCGACTTTCATTGATGTGATCACGCCAGTCCACGAGTACTGAGGCCGCATCATCGGCTTGATCCGTAAGTTTGGAGAGTCCCATGCGGCCTTCTGAAATCTGTTGCAAGTACTCAGATATTACCGCTTTGTCGGAGCCTGCCCGAAGAAGGCTAAATACTTGCGGCACGTAATTGTCGTATTCGTCACGAGCTTGTGGGACGCCAGCTACGCCGATTGGGTCCCAGACGTAGTGAAGCACTTCGCCGACGATGCGAAAAAGGCGCCGATCTTCTTGGCTCAAGTTGCGAGGATCTGTCATGTCGCGCCTAACGCCCACCACACAGGCGAGCAACTTGTTGCGAGTTCAGTGACAGGAGGGAACGGTTGTGCTGGTACTTGTTAGGATTCAAAAACTTCTTCAATCTCTGATACTCCAGTTGTTTGATCCCCAGTAAACCATTGCCAACTCTCTTTGAGAACTAGCTTTCCATCTGGGCTTTGATGAGGTGTAGAGCAACATCTACCGGCCATCAACTCACCGTAGATATTTTCGTGATGGTACATAAACTCAAGACTACCATCAGCAAATATCTTCCCTTGAAGGTGTCCACTCACAATTTCGCCGCCAGAGTACTCAGCCCAGACCTGATCTGCGTTTTGATGATAATGAAAACGCGTTGATTCGCTGACCTCACCATTCGCAGAGTTAGATTTTCCACGAAATATTCGGTTGTTATAATTCATTGGCACTCCTAACGCCTGAATTAAACCGAGCCGCGAAGCGGTGTCGGATTGAATGAATTGTTAGGCATCATCATACGGGAGATCGTCCGGATCAACGCCAATATAATCCGGCTCCGGCATGATCTGAAGGCGTACGGCCATGATGTGGGGCTGACCCTGCAACAGGGCCTTGGCCACACGATGCATCCCATCCATAACCCGACCATCCGGTGAAAGAATGATCGGATAGATAAGGTCTGTGGCCTCGACAAGTCGCATATGGTCGATCAAATCACGGCAAGTAGGGAGTGGATCTTTAGTGCTGTACCAATAGGGCTCGTCAACTTCCCGGATGGCGGAAAGATCCACAGCACAAGGCTGTATATCCTTCACAAGGTCAATCAAGAGATGAACATCCCAAGCGAGTAAGCCTTCTTTGCTTTCACGAAAATGATATTGCTTGCGCATACGGAATGATGCCTAACGTTTGAGCTCAGGCTGCGGCCCGTCAGGGCCGTCGCGCCCGCAGCGAATTGTTGGGCGCACACAGACTGCCATAGTCAGTAGCCACTTGCGCCAGTAGAGGACGAGTGTATTTCTCTACGGGATCGGTGTCTGGTGGGTCTCCAGCGTGAGCGTACTCGCCTTGGTCAAATGCCGCATGAACTGCCGTAGAAAAATCCGGTATACCCCGCTCTGCATCTACATAGCAGAAATAGTGAAGCCAGTTCACCGCCGCATCTGCGGCCTCAAATGAAAGACGGCCTGCCACGTACTCGGATGCAACTCTCGCGCAGAACGATATGCAGAACTCCTCATGGGAGTACACACCCAAGTCTCTTACTAGAGATTCAGCCGTTGGTTGTTCAGCCGAACACTGCGCGATGATTTTGTCTATTTGCACGGTCATCCTTGGGCGCCCAACGCCTGAATTAAGCCGCGCCGCGAAGAGCGGCTTCGGCTTGAATGAATTGTTAGCGCCCACACCTCAGTGCGCGAGCTTGAGCGTGATGACCCCGGCAACAATGAGCGCCACGCCAAAGTACCGCGCAACTGATGTTGGATCTCCGTAGTAAAGAACGCCCACGAGGAAGGTGCCGGCCGCACCGATGCCCGTCCAAACAGCGTAGGCAGTACCGATGGGAATGTGCCGCTGAGCCAGCCATAGCAGAAAGCCACTCACGGCCATAAACGCGACCGCAATGCCAACACCACTCCATCGGGTTTCCGGCACCTGCGCCATCTTCAGTCCGATGGGCCAGCCAATCTCAAAGAGTCCAGCGAGGATCAGGTATATCCAGGCCATCGTGATCTCCGTTCATGGGCGCTCGCGTGGCGTGGCCGAAGCGTGCACTGCTGGAGGCGTTCCCTGCAACGCTCAGTTAGGCGCTGGTAGATGCTCAAGGGCTGCACCATTGCTCTTCGCAGGGGATGTCGTCGTTGTCTCCGTCCATTTTTACGCCGGGGCAGTTGCTCAGGAAGAATTTGGCTTCCGCGCACGAACTCATTTGAGAGCAATGCTTGCGACCGTCGCAGCGATAGCGGTTGGAGGCTGTAGGAGCGGGTGGCGACAACTCACCCGGGGTGGGGAGAGGGGGGCTGGAATAGCCGTAGCTTTGGTTGTGTTGGAAGCAGCGCGCCGTTTCTTTTCAGCGGCGTTCAGTTCGTCCAGCGTCGGATCCTTTCGGGCCTGAGTCGAAGAGCAGGGCGTTTGCTGATATGAGACGCTGCCGTTGATGACGCACTTGTTCATTGTGGCTGCATACAGTCCTGTGGCTCCGAAGAGCGTTGCGAATGCAAGAAACAGCGGTGAAAGTGTTCGCATGATATTGGTGCCTAACGTTTGAGCTAACCGGCGAGCAAAAGCAGAGCGAAGTGCCGCTTTTGCCCGTCCGTGTTGAGCGATTTGTTATACGTATTCTTTAATGTGACTCATCGTCTATAGACCAATAAGTAACGCACCGCCATTATGCAGACATATGAGCATACAACTTCTTTTTGGCCAAAATGTACGACTAGCCCGTGAAAAAAAAGGTTGGTCACAAGACCGACTTTCTGATGAGTCAGGACTTCACCGCACATACATAAGCGGAATCGAGCGCGGAGTCAGAAATCCTACGATTGAAATCGTACAGCAAGTTGCAGTGGCTTTGGATGTTGATATTCAAGAATTATTTGCAGACCTCAAGGTGAAAGCTAGCTTTTATGATTAATATTCATCGACAAAATCAATTCAATATCTATAACTCAGCGAGAAACCATTTTATAGCCAACCCGTCTTCTTTGATTGAGCTTGAGAAGTTTTTGACAAACTACCTTGTTTCGATAATTACTGCAAATATTGTTGAAATCAAACAAGATTACAATGAAGCATCTTATCTCTACCCTTTTTGGGAGAACTATCCACCTGAAGATAGGGGGCGCCAGCCAATTAAAGACCAGTATCCTTGGATTGAGGTTGGCGAGCACGCAATCGGTTCAAAACTGCCAAGATTATTAGATTCGGTATTCCGTGTTAGAGACACGGGATTACCAACGGGATCAGATCAGCGATTTGTACTCACTGACGATGCGATTGCGACCGCAACAGGTGGATTTACGAATTCAGTATGGTTCTTCGTGGATATCAAAAGCGTAGGCCCAAGAGATGATCAACATCACACAGTCATGAGTCACAACCAAGTCTCAGGCGATGGTGTTTGGATAAATCCCGTGGATGGGGTCAGAAATACCATATTACAAGCAACTGGGGCGCGGGCATCACATGATTTTCATGCAAGCCTCCCGCCGGTTTTCGTTCTTTCAGATGGCACGATTGCCCCGCTTGTGATGATTGCTTTAAAACCCGTGTATCGAATGTTGCAACCAAATGTTGTAGGCGCTAGAAATGATGGGCAGCCATTGGAAAGAATTGATATTGCCTGCATTCCGAATGGACTTTTGTTAACACAGCAGCCGAATTATCTTGGCGCGTATAACGGTTTATTATTTCCAGGAAAAGATGATAAATCCAAAGACCCAAGAAAATTACGAGCTCGTGTCAGTTTTGAACTCTTAAAAAATATTGCACCATGGAGAGTGCAGACCATTCAAGTGCCGTTCCCTTAAATATTTAGCTTAAGTTGGCTCATCTCCTTTTTTATATTTTCTTGTGCCAGCGCTACATATTTAGCCTCTTTTTCAATTCCAATAAATTTCCTTCCGTGACGAATACAAGCTATGCTTGTTGTGCCAGATCCCATAAAAGGATCTAGCACAACATCATCTTTATCTGTGTATAGCCTTATAACTCTTGACGCAAGCTCCAGTGGAAATTTAGCTTCATGGTCATCGTTTGCGCGCACACTTTTAACAAACCATATAGCTCTCGACCCCCAATCCTTCCATTCTTGTGGTTCTAATTTTTTTCTATCTATGGTTTGCTGCCCTGGTTTCCAAAAAACGTAAAGATCTTCATATTCATCAACTGATTTAAGCGAGTTTGAAGTCCACTTGCAATTTGCCCATGCTGGGTCTTTAACCCAGATTCTGTGATCATACAAATAAAGACCACATTCTTGTCCGTATGTTTGGAGTGGCCCACCCACAAGATTTACTCTTGTCTGTATTTCATATTTTCCACCCCGAATATTATT
This sequence comes from Nitrosomonas eutropha, assembly GCF_900116685.1. GTDB lineage: Bacteria > Pseudomonadota > Gammaproteobacteria > Burkholderiales > Nitrosomonadaceae > Nitrosomonas > Nitrosomonas eutropha_A. The sequence continues at coordinate 14,815 of NZ_FPBL01000008.1, read as the reverse complement.
TCCGTTTAGCCTTCTATCAATTGTTTGTTCGCTACAACCAAGATGTTCTGCTAGTTGATACCGGCTAAATTCAGGAAATTGTGCTTTTGCTTCAAGCACCATTTCTCTGGTAATTTTTGATTTTTGCATAGAGATGTTCATTGCTTGGAAGCGTGGAATGCTCTCGTCTTTGAAGCAACGAATGTCACCAATATTTATTACTAGGAACCCGCCTGGTTTGAGTGCCTTTGAATGATGGTGTATAACTTGGCGAAGCATAGCCTGCCAAGAATCAAAGGTTTCATCCTTTTCGTATTCCTTGCCAACAAAGTAGGGCGGAGACCAAAAGCTAAGAGCTACAGATTCTGGTTCAATCTGTTTCATTAGTATTTCTGATCGGCCTTGATGGATTTTATTAACTTCAAGAAACTTCATTTTACTTCCAGTACAGCTTTGTGTGTGACTCATAGTATACAAAATGCTGCAATTTGGCAACCGCTATGAAGGGGCGAGCTTATGCGTATAACGTGCAAGGTAAGCCGACGCCGAAGGCGTTCGGCTTGACCGCCGGGTTAGGTCGCTGGCTCTACTTACGATGGTTCTCAACTTCATTTGTTTCCCCAAACCGGAGGGCTTGGGCCGTTGAACAGTTCAAGGTTCAGGCAGTACTTTACAACTAACACATTAGCCTCAACTATTACTAAATGCTTGATGGAATGAACCGTATACCGTTTTGGTGACGATGGTGACGCAATCTTTCCTGCCCCGTCCAATCGCTCCCAACCGATATCGTCGAAGCGTTCGCCCACGCTGGCCGCTGTGAATGGCGTGCTGGATTCAAACCGTGCGATTGGCTTGTGCTGCCCCGACGTGTCGCACGTCGCGTGCATGGGCTTGTTATACGAAGGTCTGAAAGCCTGCATACGCCTTTGCACATGCCCCAGATGAAGAACCCGTAGGACGACAACCCGATGACAATGGCGGCAACATTGAGCCAGAGGCCTGTCTTGACTTTCCAACCGCCGCCGTCGGTTGCATAGAACCATTGACTCAAGTACGTAAACCCGGAAGTGACCGTTATTGCAAGGACGCCCAGCACGAAAGGGCTAAGGCTGTCGGCAAAGAGCGCGACCTTGTCTTTCTGGTTCTCCGTCAACTTGCTTATGAAGGCTAGCAGGGCGATCGCCGCGCCACCGTTCAACAAGAATGACGATCGGATTGCGTTCTGGCCGGCGGTAATAACTGACCTAAACATCTCCAAACCGGAAGCATGTTCATTCTTGTTTCTTTCTACTTCGAGTTGCAGCTGCGCCTTGTACTGCTCCAGCTCGGCCGGAGAGACCATCACCGAGGGAGAGTTGGCTACCTCGTCGAGATATGCGATGAGGTTGTCGCAGTAGATTGCAGCGGTGCCTTTGCCTTTGATGTCCTGGATCGTTGCTTTAAGCTGCGACGCAAATTCTTTTGCACTCATTCTTTTTCTTCCTTCGTATAACGTAATATATAAGACATTTTGTCCAATAATCTTGTATGTGATGTCGTATAACTTCAGAGCTGGTCAGTTTTCATAAACAGATACGACAACAGAATTAGTTTGAAAATTATTTAACCTTGTGCGAGTGAGGATAAGGTATGGGTACGATGGTTAAAATGTGGAATAGAGTTGCTATTGTAGATTATCAGTCCAGGATTCTGGATATGTTGGCTGATAAGTAGAGAGTTTTATTTTTGCATGGATTTTTTTGCAGGATATACGAAAAAGCCCGCCAAATCTGGCGGGCTTTTTTAGCAGTAGAGCCTGATTTCCGATTATAGCAGTGGGATAATCAGTAACGCTACGATGTTGATGATTTTAATCAATGGGTTAATAGCTGGGCCAGCAGTATCCTTGTAAGGATCACCAACTGTATCACCCGTTACAGCAGCTTTGTGAGCATCGCTACCTTTGCCACCATAATTTCCATCTTCGATATATTTCTTGGCATTGTCCCATGCGCCGCCACCAGCAGTCATGGAGATAGCAAGAAACAGGCCCGTAACGATTGAGCCCATCAAGACGCCTCCCAAAGCCTGCGGGCCGAGGAAAACGCCGACCAACACCGGTATCAGCACAGGTAATAGAGATGGAATGATCATTTCCCGAATCGCTGCCTTGGTCAGCATATCGACCGCACGGGAATAATCAGGTTTATGGGTACCGTCCATAATTCCTGGGATCTCTTTGAACTGGCGACGCACTTCAAGTACAACTGAGCCAGCTGCACGCCCAACTGCTTCCATCGACATTGCACCAAACAGGAAGGGAACCATGCCGCCGATAAACAGCCCGATAATTACCAGATGATTGGATAAATCAAAGGTAAGCAGTTTGTCGGCATGTTCCAGTCCATGAGTATAGTCGGCGAACAATACCAGCGCAGCCAGGCCGGCCGAGCCGATCGCGTAACCTTTGGTAACGGCTTTGGTGGTGTTACCTACTGCATCCAACGGATCGGTAATAGCACGCACGGAGTCAGGCATGCCGGACATTTCAGCAATGCCGCCCGCGTTATCAGTAATCGGGCCATAGGCATCCAGTGCTACGATGATGCCAGTCATGGATAACATGGCGGTTGCAGCAATCGCGATTCCGTAGATTCCGGCGAGTGAGTAGGCAACGATGATACTTGCACAGACTGCCAGTACCGGGGCAGCTGTGGCACGCATACCCACGCCGAGTCCAGCGATGATGTTGGTGGCATGTCCGGTGGTGGAAGCGTTGGCGATATGTTGTACCGGTGGATATTCAGTAGAGGTGTAGTATTCAGTGATAATAACCATTAGACCGGTTAAGACCAGGCCAACCGTTGTGCTGGCAAACAGACGCATGACCAGCTCGCCGCCCTTGACTTCGACACCGTCTAGTGACAGGGTTGCTCCTCCCATAAACCATACGGTTATTGGCAAATAAGCGAAGAAAGCAATTCCACCGGCAACTGCCAATCCGCGATACAGAGCGTTCATGATCTTGCCACCCTCACGCATCCTGACGAAGTAGCAGCCGATAATTGAAGCAACGATGGATGCAGCACCCAGCGCGAGCGGATAGACCGCTGCATTGCCTGTTTCGGTTTGGAACAGCAGGGCACCCAGCAGCATGGTAGCGATGATGGTGACTGCATAGGTTTCAAAAAGGTCAGCCGCCATTCCAGCGCAGTCACCCACGTTATCACCTACGTTATCTGCAATTACGGCCGGGTTGCGCGGGTCATCTTCCGGAATTCCGGCTTCAACTTTACCAACCAGATCAGCACCAACGTCTGCACCTTTGGTGAAAATACCACCACCCAGCCGGGCAAAAATTGAAATTAATGAGCCACCAAAAGCAAAACCAACCAGCGGGTGGATGAGAGCACTGATATTGCTGCTTTCATCTGCGCCACTGAGTAGCAGGGCTGAATAACCTGCCACACCAAGCAAGCCGAGCCCCACAACCAGCATTCCGGTTACGGCGCCGCCACGGAAGGCAATGGCAAGTGCTTCGTTCAATCCGCTGCGGGCGGCTTCAGCTGTCCGGACATTGGACTGAACCGAGACGTTCATGCCCATGAAACCGGCCAGCCCGGAAAGTATAGCCCCCAGCGCAAAGCCAATGGCTGTATTCCAGGAAAGTGTCGGACCGATAATCAGAAATAAAACTATACCCACCATACCGATCGTCAGATATTGTCGCTTGAGATAAGCCGACGCACCTTCCTGTATGGCGGCTGCAATTTCCTGCATGCGTGCATTACCAGCGGGTTGTGCGTAGATACGCCGAATCCACAGGCCGCTAAAAATCAGGGCAAGTATCGCGCTGCAGATTGCAATCGTTAAACCGTTTGCCATAAAGAACTCCAGTTAAAATCAGACCATCCTAAATACGTACGGAGCCAGGCCTGGTAGCCCCGCATCAATCTACAATCAAAACCATGAACAGCTCTGAGCATATATAGCTTAAACGTATATTTTATATGCTCTTGCTGCTAAAAAACAAAACAGATTAAATTTTGAACTCGGCCAGTTTTTTAGCAACTGCCGTATTTTTAAGCCGAATATAATCGGGCAGTCCATTTTTGTATGGTGGATAGTCCTCCCCTTCGATTAAAGGGCTGAGATATTCGCGGCATTTGTCAGTAATGCCAAAGCCATCTTCACTGATAAAGTCTGCTGGCATCATCTTTTCTACATTGGCGACTTTGGAGAGTTCGGCCATGCCGGTTTTCCAGGCATAGGGCGAGCTGGAGATACGTTCGATAGTTGGCATAACCGAATTGTGTCCGGCAATTGCATATTCCACAGCAGCTTTGCCCATGGCGTAGGCTTGTTCCACATCTGTGCGGGAGGCAATATGCCGGGCAGCACGCTGAAGATAATCTGCTACTCCCCAGTGATATTTTAATCCCAGGCCATTCCTGACCATATTTGCGATCACTGGTGCCACACCACCCAGTTGCGCATGTCCAAACGCATCGCGCAACCCCTGATCGGACAGGAACTTGCCGTCGGTTCCTTTCACTCCCTCTGATACCACTACCGTACAATAGCCGTATTCCTTGACGTAACGATCCGTTTTGGCCAGAAATTTCTCTTCATCAAATATAACTTCTGGAAACAGGATGATAATTGGGACATGACGATCTTTACTGGAAGCCAACCCGCCCGCGGCTGCAATCCAGCCGGCATGACGTCCCATTACTTCCAGAATGAATACTTTGGTTGAAGTCTTGGCCATGCTGGCGACATCAAAACTGGCTTCCAGCATGGAAACAGCCACATATTTGGCGACTGAACCAAACCCCGGGCAACAATCTGTGACAGGCAGATCGTTGTCAACCGTCTTGGGTACGTGAATTGCCTGGATTGGGTAGCCGAGTGTACCGGCCAGCTGTGAGACTTTCAGGCAGGTATCGGCTGAATCACCGCCACCGTTATAGAAGAAATAGCCGATATTATGGGCTTTGAATACTTCTATCAGACGTTCGTATTCCCGTCGGTTATCTTCCAGGCTTTTCAGTTTGTAGCGACAGGAGCCAAAAGCGCCGGATGGCGTGTGGCGCAATGCCCGGATTGCTTCAGAGGATTCGGCGCCGGTATCAATTAAGTCTTCGGTGAGTGCCCCGATAATGCCATTGCGACCGGCATAAACGTTTCCAATTTTATCCGGGTGTGTGCGTGCTGTTTCCAGTAAACCTGCTGCTGAAGCATTGATTACAGCCGTTACACCGCCAGATTGGGCATAGAATGCATTTTTTATAGTCATATTCCACTCCTGGTTGATCAAAACTTGTTTCTCGTCCGCGTACCGTATAAATAAATGTCACGCAGCAGAAGTCTTTGAAAAACCAGCTGCCTGATCAGGCAGTTACAATCTGCCCGGCGTTTACTTTAGTCATTTCTCAGCAAATGATCTGGGACAGGGAACGATTCAAAGAAGTGCTTGGCCTGTCTGTTTGAGCGCCACGATAATATTTTTCTGTATGGTTTCCACGCTGCCGGTTCCGGCAACTTTGACGTAACCTGGCGCATCGGGATCGCTGCTGTTTGACCATTCGAGATAGTATCCAACCAATGGCTGAGTCTGGTCATGGTAGACCTGCAGACGTTTGCGCACGGTTTCTTCCCGGTCATCATCACGCAGAACCAGCGCTTCGCCAGTCACATCATCCCGATCAGCAACTGTTGGCGGGTTAAATGTAATATGGTAAATCCGACCTGATGCTGGATGTACGCGGCGGCCTGATAAACGTTTTATGATTTCGGCATCAGGTACATCAATTTCGATGACATAGTCTATATGTACATTGGCTGTTCTAAGTGCATCGGCCTGAGGAATGGTGCGGGGAAAGCCATCAAACAAAAAACCGTTGACACAATCAGGTTCTTCAATTCGATTGCGGACCAGATCAATAATGATTTCATCCGAAACCAGGCCGCCAGATTCCATGATTTTTTTTGCCATTATGCCCAGCTTGGTTCCTGCTTTTACAGCATTACGGAGTATGTCACCGGTGGAAATCTGTGGAATTGAAAAATGCTCGCGGATAAAACCTGCTTGCGTGCCTTTGCCCGCGCCTGGTGCGCCCAGTAAGATGATACGAATGATTGGCCTCCTTTATTTTATCTGGATGTTAACCATCCTGAAGCTATGCGTGCCGTAGATGTCTTGTGAGTAATCAGTGTCAGACGAATCGGCATTCTTTCCTGTGGATTTTGCTGTGAATTATATCCCAGGGCAGCCAGTGGCTTGAAGTTTTTGGAGGCTTTTAGCGTATTGGCATAGTAGTTGATGCTGGATGGCGTTTTTTACAGATTGAATATGCGATAATTTCGGCTGTCTTTTTCGGGGATAGCTATGGACGAAAACAAAAATAAGGCGCTTACGGCTGCACTGGCGCAGATTGAAAAGCAGTATGGCAAGGGCTCAATCATGCGGCTTGGTGATAGCGATGTGGCTAAAGATATCCAGGTGGTATCTACCGGTTCGCTGAGTCTGGATATTGCGCTGGGTGTGGGCGGACTTCCGCGCGGACGTATTATCGAGATTTATGGTCCGGAATCTTCAGGTAAAACTACCCTGACGCTGCAGGTGATAGCAGAAATGCAAAAGCTTGGCGGAACAGCCGCTTTTATTGATGCAGAACATGCGCTGGATCCGCAGTATGCTCAAAAGATTGGCGTTAACGTACAGGAATTGCTGATTTCCCAGCCGGATAACGGTGAACAGGCGCTGGAGATCACGGATATGCTGGTTCGATCCGGATCGGTTGATATTGTTGTAATCGACTCGGTTGCGGCACTGACACCCCGCGCTGAAATAGAAGGGGAAATGGGTGAACCGCAGATGGGACTACAGGCAAGATTGATGTCTCAGGCCTTGCGCAAGCTGACCGCCAATATCAAACGAACCAATACTACGGTAATTTTTATCAATCAGATACGCATGAAGATTGGTGTGATGTTTGGTAATCCGGAAACAACCACAGGCGGTAACGCACTGAAATTTTATGCTTCCGTTCGTCTGGATATTCGCCGTACCGGTTCAATTAAGCGGGGGGATGAAGTGATTGGTAATGAAACTCGCGTTAAAATTGTTAAAAACAAGGTTGCGCCTCCCTTTAAACAGGCAGATTTCGCTATTTTGTACGGGGAAGGTATCTCGCGCGAGAGCGAGATTATCGAACTGGGTGTGTTGCATAAACTGATCGAGAAAGCTGGCGCCTGGTATTCCTACAACGGTGAGAAAATCGGGCAGGGCAGGGATAATGTGCGTGACTACCTGAAAGAGCACAAGGATCTTGCACGTGAGATTGAACAGAAAATACGTGCGGCAGTTGATCTTGCTGAAACAAATAATCGAGCTGTTCCACCTTCTCCCGACGAATAAAGATGAATTTATATACACGCGCGCTGGGATATCTTGTCCGACGAGAGTATTCGCGGCAGGAGCTGGAAAGAAAACTATCGCGCCATGAGCACACACTTGATGAAATAAAAAATATTCTTGACAGACTTGAGCAGCAAAAACTGCTGTCAGATGAAAGGGCAGCTGAGCAGATTCTCCATGCGCGCAGTCGTAAATATGGAAGCAAACGAATACGCTATGAGTTGCAAATGAAGGGAATTACCGATCATCTGATTGAAGCTGCCATGAAAGATTTTGAGCAAACAGAATTTTCCTGTGCACGAGCGCTTTGGTACAAAAAATTTGGCGGCGTCTCGTCTACTCCGGCAGAACGGGGAAAGCAAATCCGTTATTTGGCAGGAAAAGGCTTTCCTTCTGAAGTGATCAGCAGGGTTTTGTGTGATACCAGGGAAATAGAGAATTGAGTCGTGAGGTTTTTAGGATGAAAAGTAGTGAAATCAGGCAGAAATTTCTTGATTTTTTTGAGACACACGGGCATGTCGTCGTGCCATCCAGCCCGCTGGTGCCAGGGAATGATCCCACCTTGCTGTTTACCAATGCGGGTATGGTGCAATTCAAGGATGTGTTTCTTGGTCAGGATAAACGCCCTTACGTTCGTGCCGCCAGTGCCCAGCGTTGTGTGCGGGCAGGAGGCAAGCATAATGATCTGGAAAATGTAGGTTATACCGCACGGCATCATACTTTTTTTGAAATGCTCGGTAATTTCAGCTTTGGAGATTATTTTAAGCGTAATGCTATTTTGTTTGCCTGGGAGTTTCTGACCGGTCCGCTAAATATTCCCAGGGATAAGCTATGGGCAACTGTCTATGCGGAGGATGATGAAGCAGCAGATATCTGGCTGAATGAGGTGAAGATTGCTCCTTCCCGGCTGGTGCGTATTGCAACATCAGATAATTTCTGGCAAATGGGAGATACAGGGCCTTGTGGCCCCTGTTCCGAAATTTTTTATGATCATGGCCCGGAAGTGGCGGGCGGCCCGCCCGGATCGGAGGATGCGGATGGTGATCGTTATGTCGAAATCTGGAATCTGGTATTCATGCAATATAACCGCGATGCCAGTGGCGAACTGCATCCGCTGCCCAAGCCATCAGTAGATACCGGCATGGGCTTGGAGCGTATTGCGGCTGTTATGCAACAGGTTCACAGCAATTATAAAATCGACCTGTTTCGCTGTTTGATTGAAGCTGCCGCCAGAGTGACCGGTGAACAGGATCTGTCAAACAACTCGCTCAAGGTTATCGCTGATCATATCCGTGCCTGTGCTTTCCTGATTACGGATGATGTGATTCCAGGCAATGAAGGACGAGGCTATGTGTTGCGGCGTATCCTGCGTCGCGCCATTCGGCATGGATACCGGCTCGGGCAGAAACAGCCTTTTTTTCATTTGCTGGTGGATGATCTGGTTGATGTCATGGGGCAGGCCTATCCAGAATTGATGGCTGCCAAGAAGCATGTGGCTGGTGTTATCAGGCAGGAAGAGGAACGTTTTGCTGAAACACTGGAGAATGGTATGGGAGTGCTGGAAGCCGCATTAGCTCAGGAAGGCAATATGCTTTCGGGCGATGTTGTTTTTCGTCTGTACGATACCTTTGGTTTTCCGGTTGATCTGACTGCGGATATTGCTCGTGAACGAGAGGTCAGGATTGATCTGGCCGGATTTGAGGTGTGTATGGCGCAACAACGGGATCGCGCACGTGCCAGCGGCAAATTCACTATGCAAACGAGTCTTGAATATGTCGGATTGCCAACCAAGTTTCACGGCTATGAAACATTGCAGCATGAAGCGCATATTTTGGTGCTGTATAAGGAAGGCAGCCGTGTGGATTTCATAGAGGCCGGTGAAGAAGCTGTGGTTGTGCTGGATCAAACTCCTTTTTATGCGGAATCAGGTGGCCAAGCCGGCGACAGCGGAGAGCTTTTGTCAGGTGGCGGCACTTTTACCGTAAGAGATACTCAGAAAATCCAGGCCAAGGTATTCGGCCACACTGGAATGCTGAGCAGTGGTCGGCTGGTGACAGGTGATCGGGTGATCGCCAGGGTTAATCCAGTTGCTCGAATCAACACTGCCTACAATCATTCCGCGACACATTTGCTGCATGCTGCTTTACGCCAGATATTGGGTAATCATGTCACGCAGAAAGGATCACTGGTTGATGCTGACAGATTACGCTTCGATTTTTCCCATAATAGCGCTATGCAGGCAAACGAGATTCGTCAGATTGAAAATCTCGTCAATATGCAAATCCGCAAGAATCATGAAGTAGCGACACAACTGATGGCCTATGATGAGGCCGTCAAGCAAGGTGCCATGGCATTATTCGGTGAAAAATACAGTGATACGGTACGTGTTGTATCAATGGGTGATTTTTCAACCGAGCTATGTGGTGGTACTCATGTGCAACACAGTGGCGACATTGGTTTCTTCCGGATTGTTGCTGAATCTGGTGTGGCAGCAGGTATTCGCCGGATTGAAGCATTGACGGGCGAGGCTGCGTTAGCTTACATACAGCAACAAGAACAACAGTTGCAACAGGTTTCCGATGTGCTCAAGGCAGCACCACAGGAAGCTGCTCTGAAGTTATCTCAGGTGCTGGATCATGTCAGGCAAGTAGAGAAGGAAATCGCAGTTTTGCGATCGAAGCTTGCTGGCATGCAAAGTTCTTCCCTGATTGAGCAGGCGCAGGAAATCAAGGGAATACGAGTGTTGGCGGCAGTGCTGGAAAATGTGAACATCAGAACACTGCGTGAAACACTGGATAATTTCAAGAGTCGATTGAAATCGTGTGTTGTCGTGCTGGGTACCATCGAAGACGATAAAGTAGTGCTTATTGCCGGTGTGACCGATGATCTGACAGCAAAGCTCAAAGCAGGTGACCTGATCAACTTTGTTGCGCAACAGGTGGGTGGGAAAGGTGGCGGACGTGCGGATATGGCACAGGCCGGCGGCACGCTGCCAGACAAGCTGCCACAAGCCCTGACAAGTGTGACGGGCTGGGTGGAACGCAATCTTTAACCTGTAATTAAAAATTATTCTGATACTTCTTATTCAATTATGACAACAACCAGACATTGTAAATTACTCATTCTCGGATCCGGTCCAGCTGGCTACACAGCAGCTATTTATGCTGCGCGTGCGAATCTCAATCCAGTGCTGATTACCGGGATGGCACAAGGCGGGCAACTCACGACGACGACGGATGTGGATAACTGGCCGGCGGATGTTGCCGGGGTACAGGGTCCGGAGTTGATGGAACGCTTTCTGAAGCATGCCGAGCGTTTTCAGACTGAAATCATATTTGATCATATCCATACTGCTAAATTGTCAGGAAAGTCGTTTGAACTGACAGGCGACCAGGGAACCTACACCTGTGATGCACTGATTATTGCGACAGGCGCTTCGGCAAAATATCTCGGGCTGCCTTCAGAAGAAGCTTTTATGGGGAAAGGGGTTTCAGCCTGCGCAACTTGTGATGGTTTTTTCTATAAAAATCAGAATGTCGCTGTCATTGGGGGGGGGAATACCGCAGTAGAAGAAGCGTTGTATCTCTCTAATATTGCTCGTAAGGTAACTGTGGTACATCGTCGTGACAAGTTCCGTTCAGAAAAAATTCTGATCGACAAGTTGATGGAAAAGGTACAAAGCGGCAAGATTGAGCTGGCACTTGATCACGTTCTGGAAGAGGTGAAGGGTGATGACAGTGGCGTTACCGGAGTTCGCATTCGTCATGTCCGGGACGATACGGCACGTGATCTTGATTTGCAGGGTGTGTTCATCGCTATCGGGCATCATCCCAACACTGATCTGTTCCAGGGACAGCTGGAAATGGGAAATGGCTACATTATTACGCAAGGTGGGAACGAGGGTAATGCAACAGCGACCAGTATCCCGGGTGTATTCGCAGCTGGTGACGTGCAGGATCATATTTATCGCCAGGCGGTTACCAGTGCTGGCAGTGGCTGTATGGCCGCTCTGGATGCGGAAAGATATCTTGAAAAATCCAGTTGAATGCGATGAATTTTCTGTCCACATATTTACGCGTAGAGGAGGAGGGTAACCCGTCATCCAGTCAGGAAACTAACCGTAATGATGCTGCCTTGTTCCGCGAGGCTATGCAGGGAGTTAGACCGCTTGCCGAGACCGGGAAAGTTACGCTTGCTTCATCAAGACAGCAGCCGATTGTTCAACTTGATACACCAGCCTTGTTAGAGGTTCGGGATCGTCTGCTTGATGATTATCAGCAAAAGGTGGCGGATGGGGATGAATGGTCTTTTATTCGTCCCGGTTTGCAGCGCTATACCTTACGCAAGCTACGGCGCGGGTACTGGCCTGTTCAGGGTGAGCTTGATCTGCATGGGTTAAATCGGGATGAGGCATACCGGGTGTTGGTGGCATTTCTGGAGAATGTCATCCTGCAGGGATATCGCTGTGTGCGGGTTATTCATGGCAGAGGACTCAGTTCAAAGAGCCGCAGACCGGTACTAAAAATTCTGACAGGCAACTGGCTGATGCACCATGATGATGTGCTCGCTTTTTGCCAGGCACTGCCTGAACATGGGGGAAGTGGCGCTGTACTGGTTCTTTTGAGAAATGCGGATAAGTCACCCTGAAAATTGCAGTTGATCGTTTATCTGTTTCTGGAAACCTGGAAATAGCCCTACCGCTTCGTCGCCCTTTGCTCGACATGCATCCAACATACAGAAATTTTTTACCTGTTTTTTATAAAGTATTGAACCCTCCCCGGGCCTTGTATCGAACGATTCACAAATGGCTATCATCGTTTTTCTACATGCAGGAGTGATATTGAGAAACAGGTGAATTCCAAATGTGGTGCAGTCAAGGGCGCGTGCCACGGTATCAAACTGGGCAATCTGACTACTTTGCTGGATAACAAGGAAATTGCTTTGGAAGGTGGAATGTACGATGTGGATACAGGGATAGTTACGTTTTATGACAAGTAATCATCTTTAAGACGTAACTATCCCCGTTAGTCAGAAACTGCTTTTGTAATGACCTGATTAGCAACGAACGTCAGCCATCCGAATAGAGTGCAAGGGCTGCGGAGTGGTCGAAGCAGCGGCGATCAGCAATCGTTCGTGGAGTGAGCAAAGATCAAAACGCTGGTTGAATCGGTAACTGAAGGCGGCAAGATAGCGAGCGGCATACTTGCGGAAGTTAAAAGCATAGTAACAACCTGACAAACTGGTCTTGAGATTACCGAGTATAGTGTTGACCCACCGGAACTCGGGAGTCTCCTTTGGTTTGTGTCCGGTGATAGCTGTAAAATGGTGACTGCAGCCAATTTCTGTAACGGCACCAAAGCAGGCCAAGGCATCCGAGAGTACCGTGCTGCCTGGTGCCAGACAATCCTTTGCCCAGGCTGAAATTGCCTCCAGCATAAGTTCTGAGACTGGGGTAAGCCTCACGCGCAAAGAGTGGTCATCCTCAGTCAGAGGCACAGCGGGTGTCAACGGCAATAATGGGCACCTTATTCTCTGAACCTCTGCCCACTTTTCCACCCGCACGCTTTCCACCAGGATAAGCATCATCGACCTGGATTTTGCCATCAAGGACATAGCGCTCCTCACGATTGGCCATCGCATGCATCAGTTTGTGGTGTATCAACCATGCCGTAGGATAGCTCACTCCCAGCTGACGCTTGAGCACCAGGGACGACAAACCGGTCTTGGCCTGACTAACCAGATAAATTGCCAAGAACCAGACGGTCAACGGTAGTTTAGTGCCCTGAAAAACTGTCCCGGCAATCAATGAGGTCTGATGTCGGCAGGCTCTGCATTGAAAAACCTTGCGTATACCATCACGTATGACATAGTAAGCAGTACTGTTACAGCGTGGACAGTGAAGCCCATCCGACCAGCTGGCAACTTCCAGCGCTTGCTCGCACTGCGCCTCCGTACCAAAGCCCTAAGAACCTGTTTATGATCTTCTGGGTATTAATGCCAGGAAGGCCAGATGAATAAACTGCCAGCTGGTGTTGAGTAAGTGCTCACGGTTTTTCCACAGCCGTCGATTCTTCTCCAGCCAGGCAAAGCTGCGCTCCACCACCCAACGCTTGGGGATAACGGCGAAGGTATGCAACTCACTGCGCGCTTGGCGATCTGAACCGCGACAGTCTCGCTCAGCACATCGCGTACACCTTGAGCAAACGACTCCCCACATAACCGTTGTCCGCCAACACCGCCACCACCCGGCCAAGGCCTGAACGACAACGCTGAAAAGCCTGCAACACACCTTTGCGATCGGTCACTTCCGCTGTCGTCACCGCAATGGCATGCGGCAAACCCTGGGTATCGACCGCGATATGACGCTTGCTTGGTGCCTGATACCTTCTTGCCTGCGTCATAGCCCTTCTGGCTCGCCGTGTCCGTGTTCTTCACGCTCTGCGCGTCCACGATCAAGAATGACGTGCAGGCGTTGCGCCCCAACTTCTCTCGGGCCGCACCAACCTGATTTTTTTAATGCCTGCTCCAGCAGGCTACCGCCCTCGCGCGACTCACTCCAGATGGCCCAGTATGAGTGTACCGTGCGCCACTTGGGAAAGTCATTAGGCAGGGCTCGCCACTGGCAGTCCGTACGCAGCAGGTACAGCACCGCGCAAAAAACCTCGTACAGATCTATTCGTCGGGGGCTGGTCTTCCTGCGCGCGCTCTCCAGCAAAGGTTTGATAAGCTCGAATTGTTCGTGACTGATGTCGCTCGGGTAACTGTTTCTCATCTCCCAAGTGTCTCATATTTACAGAGACTTTGAACAGGTTCTGATTGATGATCCAGATTATGAATGGCTGATGATTGATGCCAGCCACTGCAAGGTTCACCCCCATGCCAGTGGAGCCAGAGGTGGTAATCAGGATATGAGCCGGACAAAAGGAGGCTCAACACCAAAATACATCTGGCCGTGGATGCGCATGGTATGCCGATCAGAATCCTTGTCACGCAAGGTACCACTGCTGATTGCACGTAAGTTGGCCACCTGATTGAAGGAATCGATGCCGATTATCTATTGGCTGATCACGGTTATGACAGTAATATTCATTATTGAACAGGCGAAAAAACAGAAGATAAACGTTGTTATTCCACCAAAAAAAATCGGAAAATGCAAAGATCATTATGATAATGAATTGTATAAACTGAGGTATCTCTTTGAAAATACTTTCCTTCATCTAAAAAAATGGCGTGGTATTGCTGCACGATATGCTAAAAATACCTCTTTTTTTCTTACTGCCGTGCAAATCAGGTGTATCACTCTTGGGACAAATATCTTGTGACTACACTGTCCGGATAAAACATAATTTTTTCTTATGTTCTAAATAAGAATTTAAAATTTTCATTATCTTTTGACTGCCTTTAGGATGGCACTGCTGATGCGAATGGATG
>NZ_FPBL01000010.1 GCF_900116685.1 Nitrosomonas eutropha | reverse complement strand
TATCGTCGCTTACTGTTTGTCCGATAACAAACCAACCTTGAATCTCACCAGAGTCAATACCTTGGTCAAAGCTTGAGGGCTTATCCCGAACTCAGGTTACATGTAGTGCGCATTGTATCACCGCTCCCCGGCCCCGTCTTTCTGGGCAAGATCCCTTGCAATCTTGCTGGATGAGCCTTGATTCAATTGACAGATTGTCTGGTATGATAAAACGATCTCTGGTTGCGGTTTGCTACAAAGTATATGTTGCTGAGTGGTATAAGCGATTATTTTGGTTGAACGATTTCCAGAGCTTTCCTGACCGATCTTCCGGTTCCTTTCTTCTCCATCAACGCTATGACTTCTCCAACAATATCAGCAGTTTCAGCAGCAGCACAGAAAAAGATTATCAACGCCATTGCGACAGAGCTCGGTGTTGCACCACAGCAGATCAACGCAGCGGTAGCCTTGCTGGATGATGGCGCAACCGTGCCTTTTATCGCACGATACCGCAAGGAAGCAACGGGTAATCTGGACGATACACAACTGCGCCTGCTGGAAGAACGATTGGGCTATCTGCGCGAGCTGGAAGAACGACGGCAGGTCATCCTGGCTTCGATTGAAGAGCAGGGCAAACTCACCGATGAATTGCGCTGCCTGATCGAACAAGCTGCAACCAAGCAGCTGCTGGAAGATATTTATTTACCCTACAAACCGAAGCGTCGAACACGGGCGCAGATCGCACGTGAGGCCGGGCTGGAACCCTTGGCAAATGCTCTTCTGGCAGATCCAACGCTCGACCCTGAACAAGAAGCTGCAAACTATATCAAGCTGGTGTCAGCAGCTGAAGGCGTTGAAGCGATCAATGTTCCCGATGTAAAAACAGCGCTGGAAGGTGCGCGCGATATTCTGACGGAACGCTTTGCGGAGACAGCAGAGTTGCTCGCTACTCTGCGCAATAAACTTTGGCAGGAAGGCGTAGTGGCTTCAGTGGTTGTTGCCGGTCAGGAAATGGCGGAGGAAGAAAAATTCCGTGATTACTATGCTTATGCCGAGCCGGTGCGCTTGATTCCATCACACCGCGCACTGGCATTGTTTCGTGGCCGGGCACTGGGAGTGCTCAAAATTGATCTGGATCTGGATGAAACTTCCCGTGAAGTCATTCCACATCCTTGTGTTGTCATGATTGCTGCATATTTCGGAATCGAAAACCGTGGCCGGAAAGCGGATAAATGGTTGGGGGATGTCTGCCAGTGGGCCTGGCGTATTAAGGTGCATCTGCATCTCACTACTGAATTGTTATTGCAGGTGCGTGAAGCCGCAGAAATTGAAGCGATCCGGATTTTCAGCCGCAATCTGCGTGAATTGCTGCTGGCCGCTCCGGCGGGGCCCAAAGCTGTGCTCGGGCTTGACCCGGGTTATCGCACTGGCTGTAAAGTGGCTGTAGTCGATGCCACCGGTAAATTGTTGGAAACAGCGACGATTTATCCGCATCAGCCACAAAATAACTGGCAGGGTTCACTGGCAAGTATCATGCAACTGGTGCTCCAGCATGGTGTTACGCTGATTTCCGTTGGAAACGGAACGGCAAGCCGGGAAACCGATAAATTAGCCACTGAGGTCATCCGGCTGGTGACAGAGCAGCACCCTGAATTAAAGCTGATTAAGATTGTTGTCAGCGAAGCAGGTGCCTCGGTTTATTCAGCCTCTGCGCTGGCTGCTGCGGAATTTCCCAATCTGGACGTAAGCCTGCGTGGCGCAGTTTCTATTGCCAGACGTCTGCAAGATCCACTGGCAGAACTGGTCAAGATCGAACCCAAATCAATCGGCGTTGGTCAGTATCAGCATGATGTGAACCAGCGCACTCTGGCGCGATCACTGGATGCCACGGTTGAGGATTGTGTCAATGCGGTTGGCGTGGATGTCAATACCGCATCAGCACCCCTGCTGGCACAAGTTTCCGGTCTTAATCGCGTACTTGCCCAAAACATCGTTAGTTATCGCGATACTTATGGCCGGTTCCCGAATCGGCGAACGATTCTCAAAGTGCCGCGTGTCGGTGAAAAAACATTTGAACAGGCAGCGGGTTTCCTGCGCATTAACGACGGGGATAATCCACTGGATCGCTCTGCTGTTCACCCGGAAGCCTACCCGGTGGTGGAGCGCATTCTGGCGCGCCTGAGTAAAGGAATCGAGCAGGTAATGGGGCATCCGGAAACGCTCAAAGGGCTTGCTGCCGAAGAATTTACCGATGAAACCTTTGGGCTGCCAACCGTGCGCGATATTCTGTCCGAGCTGGAAAAGCCTGGTCGTGATCCGCGCCCGGAGTTCAAAACTGCTACCTTTCAAGAAGGGATTGAATCACTGACTGATCTGCAATCCGGCATGATTCTGGAAGGCGTCGTGACTAATGTGGCTGCGTTTGGGGCATTTGTTGATATTGGCGTGCATCAGGATGGTCTGGTGCACGTTTCTGCACTGGCAAACAAGTTCATCAAGGATCCCCATCAGATTGTTAAGCCAGGACAGGTCGTCAAGGTCAAGGTGCTGGCAGTGGATACCGTACGCCAGCGTATCAGTCTGACCATGCGGATTGATGACGTACCTGAAGCAACCGGACAGCCTAAAACACATAAAGAAACAGGTAAAACCAGACCAGACAACCGCCAGCCCCGGCGTGGTTCTCGTCAGCCACAGGTTGCATCCAGAGCAGACAAACCTGCACCTGTTGGTGCACTAGCTCTTGCACTGGCGCGAGCGCAGGAGAAAAAATAGAACCTGTATTGTGCGGCGGTTGGATGATTAATCACAATACTCCGGCTGAAAGATTTCAGATGCCGTCATGATCATGGTGCTGGGGGGTATTCTCCCTGACCTGAGTACGCTTGCCGAGCGCGACGATCACAACGACGAGCGCGGCCACCAGCCAGGTGGTGAGATTCGCCTGTTCTCCTAACAGTAATACCGATGCAATAATAGTTAGGAATGGCTGCAACAGCTGGGTCTGGCTGACTTTTGAGATACCACCCAAAGCGAGACCGTGATACCAGGGAAAGAAACCCAGATACTGACTGATGACTGTGAGGTAGATAAACCCGATCCAGGATTCTGTGGGCAGATTCAAGGTGACAGGCGCGTAAAGCATGGTTGGGATAATCAGGACGGGAAAGGAAAAAACTAATGCCCACGAAATAACCTGTGGTCCGCCTAACGATTTGGATAGCCTTGCCCCTTCTGCATAACTGATACTGGCGCAAATCACTGACCCGAAAAGTGCGAGGTCGGCTGGATGAAGCGTACCACCCGCCTGATTCAGTGAATAGCCGACTACCACGGCCGCGCCTATCAACGCAAATAGCCAAAATCTGCCAGATGGACGCTCTCCGGAAAACAGAGCAGCTGCAACTGCAGTAGCCAATGGAAAGATGCCAAGAACAACGCCACCATGTGATGCATCAACGTAACAAATTGCCCAGGCAGCCAGAAGTGGAAAACCAATTACCGCGCCGAGAGCAACAATCACCAACCCTTTTGCTTCTTCACGAGTTGGCAGGCGCTGGCGGGTGAGCCATAGAAAAATGGCTGCCAGCAAAGCGGCACCTGTCCCTCGACCAAGCGCTACAAAAACTGGGTCAAGCGCAGCGACAGCTGCGCGCATAGCCGGCAGCGTGAGTGCAAAGAAAACCACAGCAATAAATCCGTAGAAATAGCCAAGATTCTCGTTACGCGTGTTTGTCATGAAGGTCCTGATCAGGATAGGAAAAAATTCCAGAATGGCAGACCCAAACTCCGGTACATGTGAACCTGGTGAAGAAGCATCATGAGGAGCATTGTTTTCTGGTAAAACTTGTCTGGTTGTTTAGAGAAATCAGACAAGTTTGATCAACCCCGGGTAAAGCGCCACCAGTGCTAATGTCAATAGCTGCAGCAGGATGAACGGGATAACACCTCGGTAAATATCAAGGGTGGTGACGGATGGCGGTGCAACACCCCGCAGGTAGAACAATGAGAATCCAACCGGCGGGGTAAGGAAAGAAGTCTGCAGATTAAGCGCGACCAGAATGCCAAACCAGAGCGGATCAATTCCCAGCTTGATCAGTAGGGGAGTGATCATGGGAATAAAAATATAGGCGATTTCAACAAAATCAAGAAAAAATCCCAGCAGGAAGATGATCACCATCATCAGCAGAATGAATCCCCATTTACCGCCCGGCAGATGGTGCAGCAGCAGTTCGGCTGCTTCATCACCACCGGTATAGGTGAACACCATTGAAAAGAATGTGGCACCTGCCAGGATGGTAAATACCATGGTCGTGATCTTGGTGGTTTCCATGGCAACCTGGTGCAGCATGCTGATTTTGAATTTTCCGTTCAGTACAGCCAGAATGATTGCACCGACTGATCCCATCGCGGCTGATTCAGTTGGTGTGGCAATACCAATGATGACTGTTCCCAGCACGATTATGACCAGAGACAAAGCCGGGATGATTGTTTTGAAGGCGTGCCAATATTGCTTAATGAGAGAGCCACCTTTGCTGGGTATGGGAGGGGCTGCTTCTTTTCTGAACCAGGCGAGCATCAGGCAATAAATGATATAAATGACGACCAGCAGCAGGCCAGGTACCAGTGCCGCCCGGAAAAAACTGCCGACCGGCCTTTGTAGTACGTCGCCCATGATAATTAGCACAATGGAAGGGGGAATAATTTGCCCCAGCGTGCCTGATGCGCAAATTACCCCGGTAGCCAGCCGCTTGTCATAACCGTATTTCAACATGATGGGCAGGGCGATCAGTCCCATGGTAATGACCGAAGCGCCTACTACGCCAGTAGCTGCTGCCAGCAGCATTCCTACGATGACAGTTGATACCGCCAGTCCACCCCGGACACGGCCAAACAGGGAGCCCATCGATTCCAGCATACTTTCTGCAATGCCGGATTTTTCCAGGATCAGCCCCATGAAAATGAACAGCGGTACCGCCATCAGGGTGATGCTGGTCATGATCGAGTGCATGCGCTCGGCGACCATCAGAAACAGATGCAATCCCTCGAAATACAGGCCATAGAACAGTGCCACGCCACCAAAAGTAAAAGCAACCGGAAAGCCGAATGCCAGCATGATCAGGCAGACCAGGAACATGGACAACGCAATCATTTGGCAATGGCTCTGGTGAATAATCTGTCTGAAGGTGACAGGATAGCGGTCAGAAAAACCGTCTGAAGAAGGGTTGACAAGATCATGATTCTTTCTGCTGCGGGGCGGCGTAATCAGTCAGAGGTGGGTTATATTTTTCCGTCAGCAGCCGCAAATTACGCAAGATTTCTGCCAGTGACTGAATCAGAACCAGGCCATAGCCAATTGGTAGTAATGCCTTGAATGCAAAGCGGTAGGGTAGCCCGCCCGGATCGCTGGATGTCTCCTGTAACTGGTAGGAATAACTGACGAAGTCCCAGGAGCTGTAGAGAATCAGCGTACACATGGGGATGACAAAAATAAGATAACCACAGATATCGATGATTGCTTTGCGGCGCGGTTTCAGATGGGCATAAATGATATCTACCCGTACATTAGCATCTTCACGCACGACGTAAGCGGCACCCAGCAGGAATATTGCTGCAAACAGGTGCCATTCCAGTTCCTGCATGGCGATTGAGCCGCCGTGAAAAAAGTAGCGTGTGATGACATCAGTGAACACCACGCCGATCATCAGTACGCACAACCAGCCTGCCAACCAGCCTGTTGCGCCGGAAATCCTGTTAATCAGGCGCTCCAGTTTGCATAAGATTTCCACTTTGAATCCTTTCAAGGGGATGGGACAGTTCGTTGATCTTTCAGTGGTTCCAGCGATATTTTATATTCTGGTAGCTCAATGTCCGGCGATGGTCATGCGTTCAATCAGCAGCGAACCGCAGTGGCGCGAGCCGCGTACGATGATATCGTCACCCACGGCAACAATACCTGACAACATTTCCTTCAGGTTGCCAGCAATGGTGATTTCCTCAACAGGGTAGCTGATCTCACCGTTTTCCACCCAAAATCCAGCTGCGCCCTGGGAAAAATCGCCAGTGACGAGATTGACGCCATGACCGAGCAATTCGGTAACCAGCAACCCTTTGTTCATTTTTTTCAGCAGAGCATCGAACGGCAGTGATACATCATTTTTCAGGATCAGATTATGACTGCCACCGGCGTTGCCGGTGGAACGCATGCCAAGTTTACGTGCTGTGTAGCTGCCCAGAAAATACCCTTGCACGATACCGTTTTCCACTACCTTGCGCGGATGAGTCGCCACCCCTTCATCATCAAATGCACAGCTTGCCAGACCTTTTGGCAGGTGCGGCAACTCACTGATCTGAATGGTTGCAGGAAATACCTGTTTGCCGATGCTATCCAGCAGAAAGGAGGATTTTCGATAAAGGCTGCTGCCACTGATTGCCTTGACAAAATACCCCAGCAGACCGGAAGAAATGGTTGATTCAAACAGCACTGGCACTTCGCAGGTGGCAATTTTTCTGGCGCCGAGGCGTGCCAGGGTGCGCATACCGGCTTTTTTACCTATTTCCTCAATGGCTTCGAGATCGCTGGCTGCACGCGCAACGCTGTACCAGTAATCGCGCTGCATGTTGCTTTGTTCCCCGGCAATAACTGCGCAGCTGATGCTGTGGCGCGACAGCGGATAACCTGCATTGAAGCCGTGACTGTTGGCGTATACAAACCGGGAAGCACCTACCGATACACTGGCGCCTTCCGAGTTGGTGATACGTTTATCTGTTGCCAGCGCCACGGCTTCACACCGGTGTGCCAGCTCAATGGCTGCTTCAACAGACAGTGACCACGGGTGATAGAGATCAAGATCCGGGAAAGAAACTGCTAGCTGATCTTTGTCAGCGAGCCCCGCATAAATATCGTCAGCCGTGTATCGGGCAATTGACAGCGCGGCAGAGACAGTTTCATGAATGGCCTGTGGGGAAAAATCTGAACTGCTGGCATTGCCCCGCTTATGTCCGATATGAACAGTGACAGACAACCCTTTGTCGCGTGTATATTCGATAGTTTCTACTTCCCCCTGGCGCACGGTGACATTCTGGCCGGAGCCATCGGAAACATGCATCTCGCATGCGTCAGCACCTCCTTTTTTAGCAAGTGTCAGCACATCGTTTGCAATTTGCTGCAAGGTCTCGTAGGGGTAGGTGAACGGCTGCAGCAGTTCAGGATGATGATTAGAATTATTCATGTAATTGGGTTGGAGACGGTTTATCAGAGTATTGAAATCAGATCCATTTTCAGATCAGGGCTGATCCGGCCGAAAACGGAATAAAAGAAGAATGGTCGTTACAGATACTGGCTGCTTAGTGACCGAAGGTAGTTTTGAATCTATCCATGTGGTACGGGCATACTCTTCAGTGCGCCATGTTTACTAAGGTTCCCTAAAGCGGGTTATGATAACAGTTTCTTGACTGTTCCCGATACGTGTGACCGTGCCTAATCATCAGCAGGATATTTCCGACCTCGATCTTGAATCCCGGCCGAGCAAGACCCGTCTTAAACAGGAAATGCATGCTTTGCAGGCACTGGGTGAGCGGCTGGTTGAGCTTGAACCGGCCAGAATAACCGAGCTGGATCTGCCAGAAAAACTGACAGACGCACTGCTTGAGGCCCGCAAAATAACCAGTCATGGTGCGCGTCGCCGCCAGATGCAATTTATTGGCAAGCTGATGCGTGCAGTTGATCCTGTGCCTGTTCAGGAAAAACTGGATGCGTGGCAGCATTCCAGCCCGCATCATACTGCGTGGCTGCATCAGCTGGAGAGATGGCGTGATCGCCTGATCAGCGATGAGGCAGCTGTGACAGAATTCGTGCAAAGCTATCCACAAGCTGATGTCCGGCAGTTGCGTACCTTATTGCGTAACATTGAAAAGGAAAAACTGGCCAGCAAACCTCCCAGGAGTTTTCGTGCTTTGTTTCAGCTATTGCGGCAGATTATTCCGGGGATACCCGCATAGCTATTTTTTAGCTGGATTACCTGCCATGACCCAAACACCGTCTTTGTGAACACCGCAGGCGTGAAGCAATCCAGCAGAGTTTGAAAAGTTTTTTACCATTACTGAAACCGGGTGGAAAATTCGAGTTTATCTATTGTTTAGAAGGAGATTAGCAGATGTGGTTGAGAGGGATTGTATGTTCAATATTTTTGATGTTGATGGCTTTGCCCATGACATCATCGAGTACCCAGCCAGCTGGCACCAATGCAGCAGCGGCGAAGTGCAAAGGCTGTTTGTGCCCGGGTAATCCCTGTCAACTTTGTCGATTGCCACCGCATAGCGATGACCCGATTCCTGAGAATGAGCCAGCAACCTGTCGTGCTATCCGGGAAGCGGTACCACCAGCGTCATTTCAACCAGGAGAAAATGAATATTTTTCTAATCTGGATAAATCGACCATGATGTGTATTCGTAGTGGTGGTGATGTCATTCCGAATACGCGCCGTGTACCAGGCTATCCGGCACGGGTTTATTGCAAGCCAGATCTCTCTCGGCGTTGAGAATTTATCTACCACTATCGTTGCATGAGAATCATCACTTTGAACCTGAATGGTTTGCGCTCTGCTGCCAAAAAGGGCTTGTTTGACTGGCTACCGCAACAAGAAGCGGATGTAATTTGTGTGCAGGAACTCAAGGCGCAGCAGAATGATATTAACGGTGTGATGCGCACACCGGATGGCTATAGTAGTTATTTCCACTGTGCCGAGAAAAAGGGTTACAGCGGAGTCGGTATTTATACCCGTCATGTACCTGATCAAATTGTGGAAGGAGTCGGCATTCCAGAAATCGACGCAGAAGGACGATTTTTGAGAGTGGATTTCGGCAATCTGACTATTATTTCAATTTATCTTCCTTCTGGCTCCAGCGGAGATCATCGCCAGGCGGTAAAATTTTTCTTTATGGAGCATTTTTTTCCTTTGTTGCAATCATTGGCGGAAGGCGGTCGCGAAGTGCTGTTGTGCGGGGACTGGAATATCGCGCATAAGGAAATTGACCTCAAAAACTGGCGCTCCAACCAGAAAAATTCTGGATTTTTGCCGGAAGAACGCGCCTGGCTGTCCACTGTATTTAATGAATTGAAGCTGGTGGATGTATTTCGCAAAATTAACCCGGAGCCGGATCAATATACCTGGTGGTCCAATCGTGGCCAGGCATGGACTAACAACGTTGGTTGGCGGATAGATTACCAAATTGCCACACCGCAACTGGCGAGTACCGCAATTGGTGCGTCAATTTATAAAGAAGAACGTTTTTCCGATCACGCCCCGCTAATTATCGATTATAGCTTTAAACTATGAAATCAGCTGCATGCGGCTGGCTGCATGCGCTGCGTATCTATACTCACCCGAGAGTACTGGGCATGCTGATGCTCGGATTTTCTGCGGGCCTGCCGCTGCTGCTGGTATTGGGAACGTTATCGTTCTGGCTGCGTGAAGCGGGTATTGATCGGACAACCATCGGCCATTTGAGTTGGGTGGGCCTCGCCTATGGTTTTAAATGGGCCTGGGCGCCGTTGGTGGACCGAATGCCGCTGCCGTTACTTACCCGCTGGCTGGGACGCCGTCGCGCCTGGCTATTTTTGTCACAACTTTTGATTGGCGGTGCATTGATCGGCATGGCCAATACTGATCCGGCCGGAGATTTATCGCGTGTGGTGATTTTTGCACTGACCGTGGCTTTTGCTTCGGCTACCCAGGATATTGCGCTGGATGCTTACCGGATCGAGGCAGTTGCTTTGCGATTGCAAGGTGCGATGGCGGCAACCTATCAGGCGGGTTACCGTCTGGCGATGATTCTGGCTTCAGCGGGAGTGCTGTGGATTGCCGCAGCATTTGATGCTTCACCGGGCGAATACAGCGCCTCATCCTGGCAAATAGCATATTTGTTCATGGCAGGTTGCATGCTGATCGGGGTCATCACCACACTGATCATCCGTGAACCGGATGTGCCGGTTGGTCAGTCAGCCATTGAGGATGAAATACAGGTAAAGGTAGCGCTTGCCGGTTTGCACCCGGATGGATTACCAGCCCGGCTGCTTGCTTGGCTGTATGGTGCAATGATTGCGCCATTTCGTGATTTTATCGTGCGCTATAGCTACCACGCGCTGCTGATTCTGGCGTTGATTGCCGTGTACCGGATTTCAGATGTGGTGATGGGCATCATGAGTAACCCGTTTTATGTGGACATGGGCTATACCAAGGACGAAGTGGCCACGATTTCCAAAGTTTATGGTGTGCTGATGACCATTCTAGGTGCCGGGATCGGTGGTGTGCTGATTGCAAAAACCGGTGTGATTCGTACCCTGTTTTTGGGGGCGGTACTATCCGCAGCTACCAACCTGCTGTTCGTGTGGCTGGCAGGCAGAGGTCATGATGTCAGCGGACTGATATTCACCATTTCAGCAGACAATCTTTCAGCAGGCATAGCCTCCGCCGCTTTTGTCACTTATCTCTCAGGGCTGACACACACCGCCTATTCCGCCACCCAGTATGCATTGTTCAGTTCAATTATGCTGCTACTGCCAAAATTTATCGCCGGTTTCAGCGGCGAATTTGTTGATGCTTACGGCTATGCAGCATTTTTCACCGGTACCGCTTTGCTGGGCGTGCCGGTACTGGTGCTGGTATGGAAAGTGGGGCGAATTGACCTGGCTGGATCAGATACAAATAGTTTGACATGACAGCCGACTGCTATATGGGTGTGATGCGCGCAGCAAGATTGGCCATGATCCAGATGGTGCCGGTCACCATGATGATCAGCAACGAAGTAGAAAACAAGACCGATAGCAGATCTTCACGCTTGCGCTTGAGACCAAGGTGCAGGAAGAAGCGAAAGTGCACCACGGTCTGCACCACTTGCCAGCACTGCGATGATTATTAACAACGGGCCACCACCGTGCCATGCTTGGCACTGCACCGGCGCAAAAGGCACTAGCGTGAGAATAAGCATCAGGCCAAACCACTCACAAAGTGGAATTAAATACGCAGCCTGTTTCAAGGGCAGGTCGTGTGAAATAGTCAGAACTTTTTCAGTGTACCAGGGTCGCAGGTAAGCTATATCATCAACGAACGCACCATCGAGTAGAAACAAAAAAAGGATTCCTATGAAATGTCCACATTGTGTTGATACCACGCTGACCATGACAGAGCGCAGCGGTATCGAAATTGACTACTGCCCACAATGCCGTGGGGTATGGCTTGATCGAGGCGAGCTGGATAAAATTATCGAGCGCACCAGCCAAGACAACTCCCCTGCAGTCCACCCGGCATCCCGCCCGACAACACCGCCCAGCGAGCGCTACGAAAGTCAGGGGGACTACAAGAAGAAAAAACGCGAAAGCTTTTTAAGTGATTTGTTTGACTTTGACTGAATCGCTCGACGCATGTTGATGCTCAGTGTTTGAGCTTGTAGAAATCTGAAAATGACGATAAATCGGAGCTGACCAGTTCCGAAAATACATACTTCCCTTTCACACAGGACTTTCCTATGGCTGGAGCCAGCCTGCTAACCTTGCTCGACGACATTGCAGCCATTCTGGACGATGTAGCCGTTATGACCAAAGTGGCTGCGAAAAAGAGCGCAGTCATTGCCGATGATGTTACCACCATGACCAAGGTGGCGACGCAAAAGACTGCAGGTGTGCTGGGCGATGACCTGGCGCTAAATGCTCAGCAGGTGGCAGGCGTGCGTGCCGATCGCGAGTTGCCCGTGGTCTGGGCCGTGGCTAAAGGTTCCATGATCAATAAAGCCATCCTGGTGCCTGCCGCCTTGCTCATCAGCGCGTTCTTGCCCGGTTTAATCACACCGCTGCTGATGCTGGGTGGTGCTTTTTTGTGCTTTGAAGGCGTAGAGAAGCTGGCGCACAAGCTGCTGCACGGCAAGGCTGAGGTCAAGCTGGCACACGCGCAGCACGCCCAGGCCAATGCGTCAGAAGACGTGGATTTGGTCGTCCTGGAAAAAGAGAAAATCAAAGGCGCGGTGCGCACCGATTTCATTTTGTCGGCCGAGATCATCGTTATTGCCCTGGGCACGGTGGCTGCTGCGGCTTTTGTTCAACAAGTGGCCGTGCTGGTCGGTATTGCTGTGCTCATGACCGTGGGTGTGTACGGTTTGGTGGGTGGCATTGTCAAGATCGACGACCTGGGTCTATGGCTAGGCCGCAAGCCCTATCCTGCTGCCCAAGCACTGGGGCGGTTCTTGTTAGCCCTGGCACCCTGGTTGATGAAGTTTCTTGCCGTAGCGGGCACGGCCGCCATGTTCCTGGTGGGCGGCGGCATTGTGGTGCATGGCATTGCACCCCTGCATCACGCAGTAGAAGGTACAGCTCAAGCCTTGGCACAGGGCAGCCTGGACTGGCTGTGGCAGGCGCTGGCCAGCAATGGCCTTAACGCTCTCGCCGGTGTTCTGGTGGGTGCAATCGTACTGGGCGCGGTGCAACTGGTGCAGCGCTTACGCAAGTCTTGAGCCGATCTGCAGCGTTTACTTGACTGAATGCATCGCCCGTTTTAGAGATGGGTCACCTGGGTGAATACGGGTGAGGAATACCCTCACGGGCGTGGGGAGGATAGATGTAGAAGTGATGCTAACATCCGGGATGTGGCAGTTTGGCAGTACCAAAGCATCGTTGTTTAGCTTTCTTTTTACGATTGATCACACACCGGTTTAACTGTCATGGCTCATTCTTTTGATGTGATCATCATCGGTGCTGGTGCAGCCGGGTTGATGTGTGCGATCAAGGCTGGCAAGCGTGGGCGCAGGGTATGGTTGATTGATCATAGTGCCAAGATCGCTGAGAAGATTCGCATCTCCGGCGGCGGGCGCTGCAATTTCACCAATCTGTACACCCAACCTCAGTGTTACCTCTCCCAGAATCCACATTTCTGCAAATCGGCACTCAGGCGCTATACACCACAGGATTTCATTGCGCTGGTGCGCAGGCACGGCATTGCTTTTCACGAAAAGAAACTGGGGCAGTTATTTTGTGATGACTCCGCTAAGCAAATCATCGCCATGCTGTTGGCGGAAGCGCGTGAGGTGGGTGTGAAGCTGGAAACTTCGGTACAAGTGCGTGCCATCGAAGCAGTTGCAGGTGGCTATCGACTCACAACCAGCCAGGGAGAGCAGACCTGTGCTTCGTTGGTGATCGCGACAGGGGGGCTTTCGGTTCCCAAGATTGGCGCCACGCCTTTTGGCTATGAAGTTGCCAAACAATTCGGATTGCGCGTGATTCGGCCACGTGCGGCACTGGTGCCGCTGGTTTTCGATGGAGCATTGCTGGCGCGTTGTCAGGCGTTGAGCGGGCTTTCGGTTGAGGCGGATGTGCGTTTCGGGAAACAGGTTTTTGCTGAAGGATTGCTTTTCACCCATCGGGGATTGAGCGGCCCTTCCATTTTGCAAATCTCATCGTATTGGGAGGAAGGGGAGCCGATCATGATCAATCTTGCACCAAGTACGGATATGTTTGCATTTCTAAAAGCACAAAAACAAAGTCAGCCCAGGCTGCATATCAATAATGTATTGGCGGAAATCCTACCCAGGCGGCTTGCTCAAAGCATTTGTGATGAGCGGAATGACAGCGGGCCATTGGCCAACTTATCCGATACCCGGCTCTTGGCGCTGGCCAGTGCTGTCAATGATTGGCATGTCAAACCGGTTGGTACGGAAGGCTATCGGACGGCTGAAGTGACTCGGGGTGGGGTAGATACCCACGAGTTGTCTTCGCAGACAATGGAGGCAAGTAAACAATCCGGTCTGTTCTTTATCGGTGAAGTGGTGGATGTTACCGGTCACCTGGGCGGTTTCAATTTCCAGTGGGCCTGGTCCTCGGGTTACGTGGCAGGGCAGTATGTATAGATTTGTCTTGTTACCGGCTTACCGGTTACGCTGCGTGGCCGAAGCGATAAAACGCAAGAATACCGAAGAAGTTGGGAAAGAACGCGACCTTTTTGTCATGATTCATCACCCGCCTTTCCAGGATGTTCACTTGGTGTTGTTGGCATAGTTGCTCGAAATCGTGCAGGGTGCAAAGGTGGATATTCGGGGTGTCGTACCATTGGTAAGGCAGATTGGATGAAACCGGCATGTGTCCGGCAGCAACCTGCAAGCGGTTTTTCCAGTAACCAAAGTTGGGAAAAGAGACGATACCTTCCTTGCCAACGCGCAATATCTCCTGAATGATATTTTCCGTGTTTTTCATCGCTTGTAATGTCTGCGACAGGATGACATAGTCGAACGATGCATTCTCAAACCCGGATAGGCCGGATTCAAGGTCGCTGTGTATGACATTAATTCCTTTTTGCATGCACGCGAGGATGTTGTGAGCGCTGATCTCCACGCCATAGCCGCGTACATCGAGCTTGTTGCCGAGATAATGCAATAGTGTTCCATCGCCGCAACCCAGATCAAGCACGCTGGATCCTGGTTTGATCCAGGCTGCGATAGTGGCGAAATCCGGTCGCAATGTCAGAACCGATCTGCTGATTTCAGTTGTTGTCATGTCCAAATAAGAAACCGTTAACCGGTTCTGTTAGATAGAGATGTTATCCATGTAGGCGCGCACCAGCTGGTGGTAGTAGTTATCCTGCATGAGAAAAGAGTCGTGCCCGTATGTGGAAGGTATTTCCGCGTAGCTGACATTCAGTTTATTGTCGAGCAGTGCTTTGACAATCTCGCGTGAGCGTTCCGGAGAAAAGCGCCAGTCAGAGGTAAACGAGAGTACCAGGAAATCCGCTTGTGCACGCGCAAACGCTGCGCTCAGGTTGCCATCATAATCCTGTGCCGGATCGAAATAATCCAGCGCTTTCGTCATCAGCAAATAAGTGTTGGCATCGAACAGCTCAGCAAATTTATCCCCTTGGTAATGCAAGTAGGATTCGATCTGGAACTCCACGTCGTAATTGAATGCAAGCGAGCCGTTGCGCAGTTCGCGGCCGAATTTGGTAGCCATGGAATCATCCGACAGATAGGTGATATGGCCAAGCATGCGGGCCAGGCGCAGCCCTCTGCGTGGGTGGGTGCCATGAGAATAATAGTCCCCGCCATGAAAATCCGGATCGGTCAGAATCGCTTGTCGTGCCACATCATTGAAAGCAATGTTCTGTGCCGTCAATCTGGCAGAAGCAGCAATCACCGCGACATGGCGCACTCTTTCCGGGGCATCAAGCGCCAGTTGCATGGCCGACATGCCCCCCAGGCTGCCTCCAATGATGGCAGCAAAACAATCAATACCGAACTGGTCAGCAAAACGCACATAGGTTTTTGCCCAGTCACTTGTTGTGACCAGTG
The DNA here is from genome assembly GCF_900116685.1 of Nitrosomonas eutropha. Taxonomy (GTDB): domain Bacteria; phylum Pseudomonadota; class Gammaproteobacteria; order Burkholderiales; family Nitrosomonadaceae; genus Nitrosomonas; species Nitrosomonas eutropha_A. The sequence goes on along the minus strand of NZ_FPBL01000010.1, from coordinate 47,623 downwards.
GGAAATCCGGTCCGTAGCGTTTTCCGGTTCTGTCATTGATACTGATAGGCCCGGTAGAACCATGGCAGCCACCTAGATTGTTAATGCCGATGACAAAGAATTTCCGGGTGTCGATCGGTTTTCCCGGACCGATCATGTTGTTCCACCATCCGGTATTATTGGGATTGTCTGCGTAAACACCAGCCACATGGTGGTTACCGGATAACGCATGGCAGACCAGAATTGCATTGGATCGCTCCGGGTTCAACTCCCCGTAGGTTTCATAGACCAGCTCATAATTGTCCAGTACAGCCCCGCTTTTCAGGCTGAGTGGAGTGTCAAAATGTATGCGTCGTGCCGAGACGATACCGATAGAATCAGAATCTTGCATGAACATCTGAAAATAATAAAACCGACTGTAGATGTGAAAAATGAATGCTCATTGTATCTAATTGTGTTACTAAAAATTCAGTATTCCTCAGGCTCATCAGGAAGATGGATGCATCAGCTATTGAGTTTTTGCAGCAGCTCATGAATTTTCTCCGGCTCATCTGCCTTGAGTATCTTTTGTATCAGGCGCGAAATATCGGGCAAATAACTATCCAGTATCTCCCGTTTCACAGTCAGCAGTTGTGTTGGATACATGGAAAACTGCCGTAACCCCATCCCGAGTAACAGGCGGGTATATTTTGCATCGCCTGCCATTTCTCCGCAGATAGAAACCGGTATACCGGTTTTTGTTGCGCTTTGGATGATCCGAGCCAGTAACCGGAGAATGGCCGGGTGCAGCGGATCAAACAGATGCGCAACGGTTTCGTCAGTCCGGTCAATTGCCAGCGTGTATTGAATGAGATCGTTGGTCCCAATGGATAAAAAATCCAGTTTGCGCATGAACAGCTCAAGGCTCAGCGCAGTTGCCGGAATTTCCACCATGCAGCCAATCCTGATAGTTTCATCAAAAGGTTTGTTTTCATCCCGTAAACTTTGCTTGGCAAATTCGATCATTTGCAGTGTCTGGTCAACTTCCCGGCTGCTGGAAAGCATCGGAATCAGAATCTGGGTATGACCCAGGCTTGAAGCGCGCAAAATGGCGCGCAATTGCACCAGAAACATGCCTGGTTCAGCCAGGCTCATCCGAATTGCACGCAGGCCAAGTGCTGGATTGGGAGCCATACGATAGGCACTTCTGAGATTCTTGTCCGCACCCAGATCAAACGTACGAATGATGACAGGTGATCCGCGCATACCCCTGATAACCGTGGAATAGGCTTCGAACTGTTCTTCTTCACCCGGCAGATCATCCCGGTTCAGAAACAGAAATTCACTGCGAAACAGACCGATTCCGGTTGCGCCATATTCTTTCGCCCGTTCGACTTCTTGTGGCAACTCGATATTGGCGAGCAAATCTACCGGAGTGCCATCCCGTGTAACTGCCGCTACAGAACGGAGACGCCAGAGCTTGCGCTTCTCCAGTTCAAGCTGGTTTTGCTTCAGACGATATTCGGCGAGGATATATTTGTCCGGGTTGATGATGACGATACCCTGGTTGCCATCCACAATCAGATTGTCATTTTCACGGATAAGCTGCTGGGCATGCTGCATGGCCACGATTGAAGGAATATTGAGGCTGCGTGCAACAATGGCGGTATGCGAGGTTGGCCCGCCCATATCTGTCAGAAAAGCAGAAAATTGATACTGCTTGTATTGCATGACATCAGCCGGACTCAAATCATGTGCTACCAGAATGCCGGCGCCATCCTGTTTCACTGGCGGAGGCGTATACCCCGGATGTCCGAGCAACACCTTCAAAACCCGTTCGGCTATCTGGGCAACATCAGTTTTGCGTTCACGCAAATAGGCATCTTCTATTTCCTCGAAGCGTGCAACCAAGGACTCCATTTGTTGTGTAATTGCCCATTCGGCGTTGCATTGCACTTGCTTCACAATGTCCAGTGCAGCCTGGGAGAACATCGGATCATCCAGAATCATCTGGTGCAATTCCAGAAATGCATTGAATTCAGCTGGTCCTGCTCCTTGTACAGCAGAATTTTTTAGTGTTTCCAGCTCCAGCCGCACGGTGGAAAATGCGTTGTGTAACCGGGCCAATTCAGCATCAATTTGATCCTTTGGCAGCTGGTAATGGGGAATGTTCAACGCTGCTGACGAGGCCAGATGGGCACGTCCGATCGCAATCCCGTCGGACACACCGACACCATGCAGGATGAAACTCATTCACCTTCCCCGAAGTAATCATTGATCAACGCTTTTAATGCTTCCATAGCCTGAATTGCATCGGGGCCGATCGTTTCCAGTTCGACCACTGTACCCTTGCTGGCGGCAAGCGTCATGACGCCCATGATGCTTTTGGCATTTACCCGGCGACCGCTGCGTGTCAACCAAACTTCACTCTCGAACTTCTCTGCCAGCTGTGTCAGTTTGGCTGATGCACGCGCGTGCAAACCCAGTTTATTGAGGATAGTTAACGTCTCAGTTGGCATTACCGGTTTCCTGCGATATTTGAAGGATACTTTCCCGCCCGCCAGTCAGAACTTTGTCAATCAATTGTAGTAGGGGAATATGCTGGTACTGTACAGCACGCAACAACATGGGCAGATTTAGCCCGGCTAGACATTCAACCTGTTCGCTTTGGATCAGCTTATAGGCAATATTGGCTGGCGTGGCGCCTAAAACATCCGTCAGGATCAGAACCCCATCACCTTGATCCATCTGCTTGAGTACAGCCTGCAACTTTATCGCTTCAGTATCCGGATCTGCAGCTGGGGACACAATATAATTAAGCAGCAGCGGGGGGCGTTCGCCCAGAATATGTATAACGCAGTCAATCAGACTAGCCCCCAACTGCTCATGAGCGATGATCAGGATTCCGATCATTTTGTGATTTATCTACCTGTTTGCTGGAAATGAATTACTGGATTTTATCATCAGAGAGTTTCTAGACAATTGCTCATGTAACTTGTATTCGTATTAAAAATGCATACGGCGGTATCTTTTTCATGAGTTCGGCGATAATTTCGAGTTGTAGCCGTCAAGTACGGCGCATCAACATCAGTTTGTGTTTGGCGTAATGAATCCTGTTGCGTGTACTGCTATTTTGCGTCTCATAGTGAAACTTGTCGAAAATTCGTTACATACAGCATATCTGGAAGCTGGATTTTTCCACTTCCCGGAGTATATGCTGGAAAAATTTAATCCTACTGCCAGTTTTCGGTGATGGAACAATTCTTTACAACTGTTCTGCTTTCAATCGAGCATTTTCATGTGCTTGGTTACTGGGTAGCTTTCTTGGCAGCGTTGCTGGTCATATTGATCGCCTGGATCATGCTGTGGTTTGTCCAGTATTACCTGCCTCGCTATGGCAACAGGCTATGGCAGGCAACGGTATTGTTTGGTCGCACGCTTAGGAGCAGATTTGCTGACAATCCATACGTGTGCCGGTGGATGCGCGAACATCCCGGTAGCATTCAGTTTTTGGCGAAACGTGCTGATTACACCCATTTTTTCGGCCTTCCGCTGACGCTTCTTGTCTTATCACTTGCCGTTACGCTGGTTTTGCTTGCAGAAGTTGCTGAAGATGTCGCCACTGCCGATTCGATCGTTGTGGTTGACCATATTGCGGCCCGGTTGATCTCCACATTTCGTGCACCAGAACTTATTCCAATTGCCATCTGGATTACAAATTGGTGTGCGCCGCCGATAATCGGCGTATTGCTGGTGGTAGCATGTTTACTGCTGTGGCTGGTAAATCGCCGATTTGCTGCCGTAGGCTTGGTAATTTCATTACTGGGAGCCTCTCTGTTCAGTGTATTGAACAAGCTGGTCTTTCAGCGGCTCCGACCGGATGGTGCAGTGCTGCTTGAACCATCCTATTCCTTCCCAAGCAGCCATGCCACCCTGTCAGTAGCATTTTATGGATTTCTGGGGTATTTGCTGATCAGATCCGCGAAGAAGTGGGACACACGAATCAAATTATGCTTTGTCATGATGGGGTTTATTTTTCTGATCGGACTCAGCCGCATCGTGCTTGGCGTACACTACCTGAGCGATGTCTGGGCGGGCTATTTGGTGGGGTTACTGTGGCTGATCGTGGGCATCAGCGTGAATGAATGGCTTGCTGCAACCGGGCGAATTGACTGGAATTTACCGGTTGGTCGATACCGGAAAATAATGGTGTTCTCCCTCATGCTTGTCGCAGCAATTGGTGTTGCCGGTTATTTATTTACCCAGGTACTAATTTTCCGCGATCTTCAGTAAAAGCATCACTCAGTTTGGTTAAGAAGGTTTAACGTTTAAAATTACAACGGGTTGTACCGAAGGAATCGGTATGGCATGTGGTTCCATCATTGCATCGAGTTGTACCGAATGAATCTTTCCGGCAACTCAGGTCAGCGGCTGTTACCGAACCGGTAACGCTGAGTGTGAGAATTATCAAAGTGAACTCTTTGATATTCATATTCATCACTTTCCTTCAGTTGGTTTGATCGATTTTAAGCACATAACGCATGAAATAAGCTGTGTCGCGAAATGATGTCGGCTTGAATGATTGGTAGGCGCTGTTTGTGACACCTATTTCCCGCCCAATTTGGCGGAAGAAGCTTGAGTGTTTTGGAACGCTTGCACCTTGGGCAGCCGCCAGTCTTTGCGACGAGCTTTTCGCCCCAGATACCCAATAGCTGCTTCGAAGTTGCCATAGCGGCCTAACGCCCGAGGTAACCGGCGCAAAGACCGCGTAGCGGAATTTGCGTCCGGTTGACCGAGTTGTTAGCAGTACAGCTATGAAAGCCTGTACGCCACCTTGTTGCCTGAAATTTCGACATGCCCCTGTTGCTCCAAGGTTCTAACCAGCCCAGACAGCTCGCTCTCCGTGAGGCTCTTTTGGAAAATAGAATTGACCGTGCTGGCGAGCGTTTTTGGTGTGCGTGGGCGCGAGTTACCTCGCTGCTTCAAGTTTGCCACAACCACAGACACGCGCTCAGGCAAGCTTGTGGAACTGGCTGCCTTGACGATTGGCATGTCGTGGATGCTCTTGGAGCGACAGGCGTAGATCTTGCTGGCTTTGAGGTACGTAATGAGCGGATCGAAGCCTGTGTCTTTCGAGATGATATGAAAGAACGGTGATTCATCCTGAGCTGCGATCTTGCCGATGAAGTAGGCAATGTGGAAGTCGAGGGCGTTGGGGCCATTGCCTGAGATTTTGATGTACTTACCATTGGAACCGAAACGCTGCAAAGCCTCGACGACATCAAAGTTGATCTTGGCCTGATTGGCACCAACAAACACGTAGACCTTGAAGTACTCCTTGTCCAGCGATGAGAGTGCGGGTGGCTGGACGTTCTCGTAGTCGATGAGTACATAGTTGGTTCGCACGTGATACTTCCCCTGTACTGCTAACGTGATATATAAGACATTGTGTCCAATAATTCTGTATGTGACGTCGTATAACTTTGAAATCAGCCTGTTATCGTGTTGTATTTCAATATAAATCTTGAAAAAGCTGGTCAATTTTCATAAACAGATACGACAACAGAATTGGTTTAAAAATTATTTAACCCAGTGCAGGTGAGAATAAGGTAAGGGTTCGATGGTGAAAATTTGGAATAGCGCTGATATTGCAGGGTTTATTCAGTACATCATTTTGCAATTAAGGTAATTTTTTATTGCGCAGATTCAAATTAAACATTGCTTTAATACGATGCCGGTAAACGAAAAAATGCTATCCAATGAATCGCATCACCGGCACTCTCGTAATTACTGCGATTCTGGATGAATCAGTACGAGTTTTTGTGCCTAACCCATTACCGCGCTTTACCGCCGAACATGTATGCCAGCAGCTGAATATCAATTTCCAGACGACTACCGCTGCCGTATTCTGAAGCATTCCAGGGTTGTGCAAAGGTATCCAGAGATTCAAAATGCATACAGTAGTATCTTTTTCAATCAATCTGCCATGAGGATAAATTGTGAAAAAACTGATAATGGGTGTGCTTTCCCTGACCTTCATGCTGTCCGGAGCTGTCTGGGCAACGCCGTTTACCAGCCTGTATGCGTTTGGCGATAGTCTCTCGGATGGCGGTAACAGCCCGACTGCGGTAACGAGTATTTACAAGCTGCTGGGAAATAATTGTGATCCCGACCATCCCTGCCCACCTTATGTGGGTGGACATTACTCCAATGGGCCGGTAGCGGTTGAATATCTGGCAAATTCAATCCTGCCTGGTGGCGCTAATTCAGGGAATTTTTTTAATTTCTCCGTCGCCGGAGCAACCAGTGGTATCGGTAACTATGGTGATAGAGGATCTGCAACCTCACCCGGTGCTTTCGGATTGCCCGGTATCAGTCTGGAAATTGGAGGTTATCTGCTTTCTTCGGGAGGAGTGGCTGATCCGGATGCGTTGTATTTTGTTTGGGGTGGAGCGAATGATTTTCTGACATTAGATTCGCCCACTACTGCGGCGCAGAATATCGCAGCTAATGTAGGCACACTCATGGCGGCTGGAGCCACTCATTTTTTTGTGCCCAACCTGCCTGATCTGGGCCTGACACCGCTGGCTGCAGGAGGAAATGTACAAGGGCTGGCCACATTATTCTCCACTATGTTTAATACGGCGCTGTCTTCTCAGTTGGCGGCGTTGGGTACGCAGTTTCCTGTTGCTGAAATTCTCCAGTTTGATACCTATTCCTTTTTCAATCAGATTGTTGGTGATCCGGCTGCGTATGGTTTTACCAATGCACAGGCAAGCTGTCTGTCTTTTCAGGGTGAATGCAGTAACCCGGATCAATACATATTCTGGGATGGTCTGCACCCTACCACGCAGGCGCATGCCCTGTTTGGCTCTGTTTTTGCCCGGGCCATCCCTCTACCGGGAACGCTTGCCTTGCTGATGCTGGGCTGGCTGGTACTTGTTTTTGCACGCAGAAATAGGATCTGAAAAAACCTGACCGGTTGATTATCGGGTTGCTTCGAGTGCTTCCCGGTAACCCTGCCAGTCAAAGTGAGGGCCGGGATCAGTTTTTCTTTGTGGCGCAATATTGGCGTGCCCAACGATGTCATTGATAGGGTAGGCTGCCTGTAGTGCCTGGGTGAGTTCGATCAGTTGGGTATATTGAATCGGCTCAAATGGCTGGTTGTCACTGCCTTCCAGCTCAATACCAATAGAGAAATCGTTGCAACGAGTGCGATCTTGCCAGCAGGAGACTCCAGCATGCCAGGCACGCAGTATGCAGGGGACAAACTGGATGATTTCGCCATCACGCCGAATAAAAAAATGGCTGGAGACTTTTAATCCCGCCAGCTCTTGATAATACGGGTGTACTTGTGGGTTGATCTGGTTGGTAAACAGTTCAATCACACCTTCACCGCCAAATTCTTCCGGCGGCAGGCTGATGGCGTGGATGACCAGCAGGCTGATGTCATTCCGATCCGGCCGTTCATCGCAATTAGGGGAGGGAATGTATCTGGCATGAACGAGATGGCCGTCCGCGTCGATTAGCATGGATAATTGAAAGTATTGATTCGGAAATTTCATTTTAATTGAGTGACTATCTTGCGACGCGGAAAATTTATTACTTTTGAAGGAATAGACGGAGCGGGAAAAAGCACGCATCTGGCCTGGCTGGAGCATTTTCTGCAGGATAAAGGCGTGGAAGTGGTGGTTACCCGTGAACCGGGCGGCACAGCGCTGGGTGAAGCATTGCGCAAGCTGCTGCTGGATCATCAACAGGTGATGCACGCTGAAACTGAAGCACTGCTGATGTTTGCTGCACGGCGGGAACATCTGGACAAAGTGATATTGCCAGCATTGGAGCGTGGTGCCTGGGTAATTTCAGATCGTTTTACCGATGCCAGCTTTGCCTACCAGGGCGGCGGCAGGGGAGTGCCAGCAGCCAGGCTGGAAATTCTGGAACAATGGGTTCAGGGTAATTTTTCATCGGACTTGACCCTGTACTTCGACGTGCCGGTGACAATCAGCCGCCAGCGGGTGCAATCTGCCAGAGTAGCCGATCGCTTTGAGCTGGAACCAGATCTGTTTTTTGAGCGGGTGCGGCAAGCCTATCTGCAACGCGCCAGCCAGTTTCCTGAACGGATCAAGGTAGTGGATGGCAGCCTGCCGCTGGCAGAAGTCAAGATGGCCATGGTGGAAGCTGTGGAGGAATTCTGGTTAAGCCACGCCCCATCCCGCTGACAGCGCCTCAGCCTGCTGCAGCACCGTCTGCACCGCCGTGTCCTGCAAGTCAGGCGGATAGCCGTACTTGCGCAGAATATGTTTTACCAGCACTCGCATCCGCGCCCGTGCGGAATCGCGGTGTGCCCAGTCGACCGTCACATTCTCACGCAAGCTCATCAGCAATAGATATTTTACTTTTTCAAGCTGGTTATGGCAGGCAGAAGTAGCGTTTGTGTTAACTCTCCACAGGGTGTTTGGGGCGCAGCAGGCCGATTCCCAGCATGGCCATGATGATTGAAACCAGAGGATTCAGCACGTTGAGCAGAGCATACGCGGCGTAGTCCAGTGTTGGTACACCCAGTGTTGCAGCGTAAAAAACACCTGCTGTTGTCCATGGGATCAGGCCGGTGGTCAGTGTGGAGCCTTCCTCAATGGAGCGCGATAATACGGCTGGATCCAGCTGCTTTTCCCGATAAGGTTGCCTGAACAGTTGGCAGTTGAGGATGATGGAAATATACGCCTCTCCCATGACCAGGTTACCGGCCAGGCCGGAGGCAATAGTGGCGGCAATCAGGGTACTGGCTCGGCTGATCGGCGCAATCAGCCGCATTAGCAGTACTTGCAGAAATCTGGCGCGATACAGGATTCCGCCCAGCGCCAGCGCCATGATGGATAACAGCAAGGTCCAGGCCATGCTGTATAAACCGCCACGTCCGAGTAATTCGTCAATGTTGGCGATACCGGTATGGCCGGGTGTGTTTAACCACAGCGCGTTGATGACATTGACAGCATCTCTTCCCTGATAGGCCACGGCGATTACCATGGCTAGCAGAATGCTGCACGTCATACTGGTTTCAGCGTTATAGCGTTTCATACTCATGCCCAACATCACTAGCAGGGGGAGCAGCGTTATCACCCCGTTCATCCGATAGGAATGTGCCAGCGCGCTGCGGATTTCAGCCAGATGTGCTTGTGGAAGATGATAATCGCCGTACTGTAGCCCCCACACGAGAAAAATAGCCAGAACAATTATGAATGTGGGCAGAGTGGTGTACAGCATTGAGCCGATATGCCGGTACAGATTCGTACCAGCACTCATTGCCGCGAGATTGGTGGTATCGGAAATCGGCGATAGCTTGTCACCAAATGTTGCGCCGGAGATGATCATGCCGGCCACCAGTGGCAGCGGAATACCCATGGCATTACCGATTCCGATCAGTACTACGCCGATGGTGCCGACGGTGCCCCAAGAGGTGCCGGTTGCAACCGACATCAAGCTGCACAATACGAAACCGGTTGCCAGAAACAGGGAGGGACTGAGCCAGTCGAGACCAAAATACAACAGACTTGCGATGGTACCGCTTTGCATAAAACTGGCGATTACCATGCCGATCAGCAGGAAAATATAAATCGCTGGCAATGCTCTGACGATGCCTTCATCCATCATGCTGCGAATGGCAGTAAACGAATAACCCAGGCTATGTGTATGCAGGCCTGCCCAGATCAATGCCAGAAAAATCAGTGCGTGCAGGCTGATTTGAAACACGAACAAACCCGATGCGATCAGTAGCAGTATTCCTGTAAAGCAAATGAGTGCCTGCCAAAAGGAAGGGAGTGGATGTATATTTGGCAGTTCCTCTACGGTGGTGTCGTTGTGTGTCATGATTGTAGTGATATAGATACACTCAGTTAAGTGTCAGTAATCGCGCTAAGCTGCGATGTTTTTATCAAGGGTAGTTTCTTGATCGAATGAAGAACTATTTTTAAGATAGGGTAACTTTAAAAATGACCGTGGCTGAAATTTTTCCGTGGCAGCAGACAATCTGGCAGCAGATCAGGCAGCCGGACAGTTTGAAACGGCATCATGCCCTGTTGCTAAAAGGACGTAAGGGGATCGGCAAGCTGGGTTTTGCACTTGCTCTGGTGCAATCCATGCTGTGTGAACAGGTGAATGCAACAGGGAAGGCATGCGGAAAATGTCAGGATTGTTACTGGTTTGAGCAGGGGCTGCATCCGAATTTTCGTTTGCTGGAGCCGGAGGCGCTGTCAGTCCAGGATGGGACGGCAGACAGGAATAGCGAAGAAAAACAGGAGGAGGCCGGTAGTACAAAAGCTGGCAAAAAGCCAAGTCAGCAGATCACGATTGCGCAGATCCGTACACTGGATGATTTTATCTATCTGAGCGCGCACCAGAATCGCTACAAGGTGGTGTTGATTCATCCGGCCGAGGCAATGAATGCAGCTGCTGCCAATGCGTTGCTGAAAAAGCTGGAAGAACCGCCGCCAGAGGTGTTGTTTATGCTGATAGCGCACGGAACGTCAGTGATTCCGGCAACTATTCTGAGCCGTTGCCGGCAGGTTGCCATGCCGACGCCAGATCACAAACTTGCAAAGGACTGGTTGATTCAACAGGGAATTGCACAACCTGATTTCCGTTTGGCCATGTCGGGTTTCTCGCCGTTACTGGCATTGCAATATGACGAGCAGCAATCTTCACATCACGCTGATTTTATTCAGAGTTTATGTGTGCCGGGAAAATTTGATCCAATCGGATTGGCAGAAAAATTGTACAAGCAGGATTTATCCAGTGTGACCAGCTGGTTGCAAAAATGGTGCTATGACTTGATGAGCTGCCACCTGAGTGGAAGAGTACGTTACCACCTGCAGCAGATGGATGTCATAAAGCGGCAGGCGGCAGTCATAGACCCGGTTGCAGTTGGATTTCTATGGCGTGATCTGGCTGCTTCACAGCAACTAGCGCGCCACCCGCTTAACCCCAGGCTGTTTCTGGAAGAGATGTTTCTGATCTGCGCTGAAATAATACGTCCGGCAGGCTCAGAAACAAGGTAGTAACTACTGAATGCAGGATTCGCTGGTTGGGTCGATGGTGCAAGCCCAGAGCGTTCTGTGAATATCTGCTGCACGATTAAACAGGTGGTCGGCCTGCTGGGATTTCTGTTGCTCCAGCGTGAGAGAAGCTTTTTCAGGAATAAAGTATTTCTGTACCCAGAAACGTATTCGGCAGAACTCTTTCTCGTTTGCGCACAGCTTATGAATAGCAGAGCTGTATATCGTTTTATCTGCTTGCCGCCCTTTTTCGATTAGTACCATATTTACAAATTTTCCTGAATTACCCATTTCAACTTTGCGTATCAGTTGCCAGCCAATACCGCTGGGCAGTGTATTTTCATCTGCCTTGGCCACAGTTTCAGATTCGGCAGCAGCCGAGGCTGTTTCTTCCGCAGGTGCAGAGGCTGCAGCATGTTCTTCTTCCTGTACTGAAAAAGCCAGGCTTGACCAGGTGATTGCGAGAGCAATCAGTAATCCTTTTCCTATATTGTTCATGTGTTCCCCTTATGAAAACAGCTTGTTATATTGAAGGGCGTCTTAAGAGACTTACGACGCCCGATCTGCTCGCGACAGTTTTTCGAGCTGATCCGAGATGTATTATCCTGCCTGCACGAAGTATTGCTCAGGCCACTTGAGAAATATAAAAGATCTGGCCATAACAACTTATTTTCGTAACGCCTGACAGATTAACATTTCCGATCTTATCCAAAGATTGGATCACTGTGCAACGATTGTGACTGGGAATCGGCAGCTTGCATGTTCACCCCATCATATTTTTAACCAGGAATTTTTATTTGGCAGAAGATTCTTTCGGAGTGGAAAGAGGAGTGTATGAAACATAAAATTACGACGAGTTTGAGCCATCTGCGCAAGCATCATGTTCGTGTGCGTAATTATCGTCCGGGTGCGCCTCCTGGTTCTTTGGAAGCTCTGCCGATTGCAGGATCAGAGGCGATGCCGATACCATTGGCGTGTATTTCACTGCTGCGTTATGGGAAAAGTGGAGTAGTCGAAGAGCAACGTGGGCTTACAGCCCGCGATTGCCAGGTACCCGCCGCCAACGCAACAGACATTACCTGGTTGCATTTACAAGGCCTTCCTGCTCCAGAGCAGCTGCAGGCATTGAGCGCGGTGTTTGGTTTGCATCCGCTTGCGCTTGAGGATGTATTCCATCGGGAAACCCGTTCCAAAATAGAAGCCTACGAGGCACAGCAGTTTGTTGTACTCAATTATTTGCACCAGGATCAAACGGATAAATTTAATACCGGTCTGGTGAGTATTTTTCTGGGAAAAAACTATTTGATCAGTATCAATGATGGTCCAGGCGATCTTTTCGAACCTGTTCGACGGCGTATTCGCAATATGGGCAAGCCGTGCGAACATGGTACCGATTATTTACTGTACGCACTGGCGGATGTCATAGTTGATAGTGGATTTTCGTTGCTTGAGGCACTTGGCGATCAGCTTGAAGCGCTGGAAGATGAAATTCTTGACAATCCAGGTCATGAGGCGCGTAACAAGATTCATTGTATCAAGCGTGAATTGGTTCAGATGCGTCGCGTCTGGTGGCCGCAACGTGAAGTTATCGCCGCACTGATGCGCGATGACGGACATTTTTTGTCTGATATCACACGGCTTTACATGCGCGACTGTTACGATCACTGCGTGATTGTAATTGACTTTGTTGAAACCTATCGTGAGATGGCCTCCAATCTGCTTGATACTTATCTGTCCGCAGTGAGCCAGCGTATGAATGATGTCATGAAGGCACTTACCATTATCGCCACAATTTTTTTACCCCTTATGTTTCTCACAGGTCTGTACGGTATGAACTTCGATACCGAAAGTCCGTGGAATCTGCCTGAGCTGCACTGGCGTTTTGGCTATTTTTATGTGCTCAGTGTAATGGCCGCTGTGGTTATTGGTATGCTGATTTACTTCCGGCGCAAGCGCTGGCTGTAAGTGGTACCAATCAGATGCTGCACTGTCCCGGATTATTTCCATGAATTTGGTGAAAGCCACTATCCTTAGACGGCGGCTTTTACTTTAAATAGGTTGATTCATGCGTGCTTAGCTTGGTGCGGATAGACGACTGAAGTTGTCTGCACTGCTATTAGCAAGTGGTAGTTTAGTTTCTATCATCGGGAAAATGGCGGGAGCAGGTTCCGTCTGTGGAAAGTCTGTCTACTTGATTTCTTCTTCGTCAGGCAGTTTTCTTGCTTCGTCTTCCAGCATGACGGGAATGCCATCCCGAACAGGGTAAGCCAACCGATCCGCCTTGCAGATTAGCTCCATCCGATCTTTTTTGTAGATAAGAGGGCCTTTGCATAAGGGACAAGCCAAAATGTCCAGAAGTTTTGGATCCATAAATTTTTCTCTCAGCTTCTTAAGTATGATTGCGCGTAACCCGAGGTCAACACGATATTCCTGTTGTAAAACCCAGATGCGCTCGTCGTGCAGATTAAAGCATTTTACTGCATCTGCTTCCGATATCAGAATGATTTCAGCTTCATCAAACAGAAAATCCTTTGCAACAAAATGATGATCTTCAGAAAAGATGTAAGGGATGACCGTCAATCTCAGAAATTTGAGGTTATCCAGAAAATTCTGTGCATCCAGGTCGCAGGTAATGGCGTGAATACGCTTGTTTGCAAGCTCCGTCGCATTGGCAGTTAATTCAGGTCGTGACAGGTTGAAAAAACGCTCTTTCAGCAGCGTGATATAAAACGTTCGGATCTCTTCCCCGATATCCGGAATTTGTCTCTGATGGCCTGCCTGCACGACGGCATTCGAATGCTTTAAACGAGCAAAGCTGTCTCGCAGCGGCCCGGCAGGCATGATCAGACCATTCCCGGAATTGATGACGCTGGTATCAACAATAACGACTTCAAAGTCACGCTGCAGACGAAGATCCTGCAGGCCGTCATTACATATCAGTACGTTACATTCCTTATGTGCTTCCAGCAGTGCTTTTGCCACTTCGATCCGATCATGGCCGATCCATACAGGGCAGGTTTCACGTAAATAATAGGCGAGTAACAGTGATTTCTTACCAGCGAGCTGTAGAGGGCTATCAATGGTCACGCTCATTGGTGGGTGATAATTATCAGTGTAGCCGTGGCCAATGATTCCGGGCCGTAATCCACTTGCTCTCAGCATATTGACTATCTGGATGATGAGCGGTGTTTTAACCGGGCTTGCGGCAGTGATGCTGTCAATAACAATCACCGGCACAGGAAGATGAACCGAGGTTAATATCGTGCGCCGATACAGATGGCGCCGGATAGACTGAAACAGGACAAATAGCAAGCTGATTGGCCACAACAGGAGATGTAGCGGAGTGATGCGTTGCCAATACAGTTCTGACCAGTTCATGATGCGATTGGGATAATTAGGCTTTGGGAATCGTTTGTCGTCAACTGTAACATCATCCGATTCAGCGGCTCAACATTAAATAAATAGTTTTACAGCGAGGCTGTGGGAGCGATCAATTCGGCATATTTTAAGAAACTGTCTTAAAATGCCGCTGATATCGAGCAATGGCCTTTTGTGGAGTGATTATGCAGCATCTTGAAGCAGTCAGAAATATTTTGGGTGATGTATTGAATCTTGGGGAAAGAAAACACGTGCTGACAGCTGATTCTGTTCTGCTCGGTAATATCCCCGAGCTGGATTCGATGGCAGTAGTCAACGTGATTACTGCACTGGAAGAGTACTTTGATTTTTCGGTGGATGACGATGAAATCAGTGCGCAGACTTTTGAAACGCTCGGCAGCCTGGCACTTTTTGTTGAGCATAAGTTGTCGCATTGAATCTGCATGAATAATCAACCGGCCGAACCTTTTTTTCTGGATGCTTCGCCAGGAAAGCGTTTCTGCCTTTACCATCCGCCCGGCAAGGGGGTGCCCTTAAGCCAGGCCTTTATTTATATCCATCCGTTTGCTGAGGAAATGAATAAATCCCGGCGCATGGCTGCTTTACAAGCCAAGGTGTTTGCAGCAATGGGGGTTGGTGTGCTGCAGATCGACTTGTATGGTTGCGGGGACAGCGAAGGAGATTTTGGGGATGCTACCTGGGAAATCTGGAAAGGTGATGTTGAATATGCTCATCAATGGTTAATGCAACAGGGGTTTACATCGATTCATTTTTGGGGGTTGCGGTTGGGGGCCTTGCTGGCGCTGGACTATGCCGAGGGGGTGGGAATGGGTTCGGTAAAATTTGTGCTTTGGCAGCCTGTGGTCAGTGGTAAATCATTTTTGACCCAGTTTTTGCGCTTGAAACTGGTGAGTAAGCTTATGTCGGATGATGCGGATAAGGCTACAAATGTTCAGGGTTTTCGTGAAAAGCTGAGAGCGGGCGAGGCACTTGAAATAGCAGGTTATACCCTCTCATCTGCGATGGCTGCTGCTATTGATGCATTGAAATTGGGGCAATTGGCTGTCAAAAACAGTGAAGTATATTGGTTTGAAATTACACCTAGTACCGGGCGCGGGCTTTCTCCAGCCAGTACTTCGATCGTGGAGATATGGAATCAGTCCGGTATCTGTCCAAAAGTGGCGCTCATGCCTGGGTTGCCATTCTGGGCGACCCAAGAGATCGGTGAATGCTCTGAGTTGCTGGCAGCGACTACCAAGGCGGTTGAATCATTTTCCAGAATCCAGCCATGAACTTTCAAGAGCGAGCGCTGCGCTTCCGTTGTGAACATGAATGGTTGTACGGGATTATGAGTGTGCCGCAACAACCGGCTGCACGTGGCGTGCTAATCGTCGTCGGCGGGCCGCAATATCGTGTCGGCAGCCATCGACAGTTTGTATTACTTGCGCGCTATTTGGCAAAGCGTGGTATTTCCGTTATGCGATTTGATTGCCGGGGGATGGGTGATAGTGACGGTGATATCAGGACGTTCGAGCATGTTGGCGAGGATTTGCGTAGTGCTACTGATTTTTTCTTCGGCGAGTGCTCCTTTCTGGAGGATGTCGTGATTTGGGGGTTGTGTGATGCAGCGTCAGCAGCGTTATTCTATGCGCATCAGGATCGGCGAGTGAGTGGATTGGTGTTGTTGAATCCATGGGTCAGAACAGAGCAGGGCATCGCCAAAGCGTATCTGAAACACTATTACCTGCAGCGTCTGTTCGAGCCGGAGTTCTGGAAAAAACTGCTTGGCGGGAAATTCAATTTGCTGGTTTCCATCCGATCTTTGTATGAATTAGGCAGGAATAGTTTGCAAGGCGGTAAAAAATCGGCTGTTTCAGAAGATAGTGCCAGTACATCATGTGATCTGACAGCTCCTTTGCCGGAGCGTATGCTGGATGGCCTGAAACGTTTCCGGGGAAAAATACTGATCATTACCAGTGGAAATGATCTGACAGCGCGTGAGTTTCTGGATCTGGCTAATTCATCGGCGGATTGGCAGGAGGCTATGAAAACAAGGCAAACGGAAGTTTTTCATATAGAAAGTGCTAATCATACTTTCTCCACTCGCGAATGGCGTGATCAAGTAGCAGAGCAAACCGCAAATCGTGTGCTGTCATGGTAAAGCGAGTATTGATGATCGCCTATCATTTCCCGCCTTTGCACGGTAGCAGCGGGATGCAGCGGACATTGCGTTTTGCCCGATATTTGCCTGATCATGGCTGGGAGCCAATTATTTTGGCTCCTTCACCGCGCGCCTACCAGCAAACTGATTCCGGTCAGCTGGCGGATATTCGGGAGCAGGTGCGTGTTTATCGTGCTTTTGCACTGGATACGGCAAGACATTTGACTCTGAAAGGGCGATACCTGCGGCTACTGGCTCAACCGGATCGCTGGGTGAGCTGGTGGCTGGGGGCGATACCTGTCGGGTTGTATCTGATCAGGAAATACAAGCCGGATGTGATCTGGTCAACCTATCCCATCGCAACGGCGCATTTGATAGGGTTAACCTTACATCGTTTGACAGGTATTCCATGGATGGCTGATTTTAGAGATCCCATGGTGCAACCGGATTATCCTCCTCATCCGTTAACCTACCGTACGTACGAATGGGTAGAAAATAAAACGATTGAGCATTGCTCCAGCGCTGTTTTTACGACACCTGGTACATTGAGAGATTATCAAACACGATTTTCGCATGTCCCGGCATCACAATTTCATTTGATAGAAAACGGGTATGATGAATCCAGTTTCGCTGCTATTACACGTTCTGTGAATCAGATTGCCAGAACTGGCCGGATTACACTGCTGCACAGTGGAATTATTTATCCATCGGAGCGGGATCCAACTTGTTTGTTTGAAGCTTTAGTCACTTTGCTGAAGCAGAATGTAATTAGTGCTGAAAGTTTGCACATTATTCTGCGTGCTTCACACCATGAAGAATATCTGCAGTCCTTGATTGATCGTTTTGAAATTGGAACCATCGTTTCACTTGCGCCTCCAATTTCCTACAATGAGGCACTAGCCGAGATGCTGGCTGTAGATGGATTGCTAATTTTGCAGGCAGCTAACTGCAACAATCAGATTCCTGCCAAATTGTATGAATACTTGCGTGCACAACGACCTATTCTGGCATTGACCGATCCGGTGGGTGATACGGCAGGAAAGCTGCGTAATGTGGGGATCGACACGATTGCACCGCTGGATTCGAAGGAAGCCATTATGGATGGATTGCGGCGATTTCTTGCGTTATTGAGAGAAAACAAGGCGCCAATTGCACCAATGGATAAAATATTGTCCAATTCTAGAGAGACAGGAGCTGGGGAATTGGCTGGGTTATTGGGTGCTATTACAAAAATTGATAAGTAAAGTAACGTTAAGTTTTTGGAGAGAGCGAGCGGAACCTATGAGGATTCTGACAATTTTTATTGTTATGGTGTTCTTTTTTACGCCACTGCTAGTAGAGGCAGCTCGGAACAAGAGTTATTGTGGTGATCTGAAGAGTAGCTTTGGCCCGTTTGATTATATGGATCGATTTAATCTCAAGAAAGAATTGGATATTGTTGAGGCTTATCACTTTACCTCCAACGTGGAAAATATGATTAGTGGACAATCAACTGTAATCGGAGGGGATTTAAACTATACCCTCCACGCTTGGCCTAATCATCATCGTGCCCTGGTTACACTCTTCAAATACTCGATCAAGGAAAAATCTACCCGTATTGCTGGACTAAAATGGCCGGTCGAGTGTTATTTCGATCGGGCGATTCGTATGAATACGAAGGATGCACAGGTTCGCTCAATCTACAGCGCATTTTTATCTCATCACAACAGAAATAAAGAAGCACTCAAACAGCTGCGGGTGGCGGCCAATCTGGAGCCAAACAATGCCACAATTCTTTATAACCTTGGGTTGCTGTATTTCAAGCAGAAAAACTACGAAAAGGCCGGTCATTATGCCGAGCAGGCTTATGCACTTGATTTTCCGTTACCCGGCCTCAGGAATAAACTGATTCGTGCAGGAAAGTGGCGAGGATCGACTGCCAAAGATTCCGGTAAATAATGATTCTGACAAATCCCTGCCTGATTTACCGAATTACCCTTGATAACCGATTGACTGACATTCCTCATGGAAAGAAACGGAAAAATACACGTTGACATGCAGGCACTCGGGCGAGCAGCGCGTGCAGCGGCCCGCTTCGTTGCGAAAGCGGATACTGCTGCCAAGAATCATGCGCTTACTGCCATGGCTCAGGCTATTCGTCGCGATGAGGCATTGCTGCTGACGGCTAATGCAGCAGATGTGGCACGGGCCAGAAACAAAGATCTGGAATCAGCCATGATTGATCGTCTGACATTGACTTCGAAGGGAATTGCCAGCATGGCTGCCGGTCTGGAACAGATTGCCAGCTTACCTGATCCGATCGGTGCAATGACAGATCTGGATTATCGTCCATCCGGTATTCAGGTGGGCAGAATGCGGGTGCCGCTGGGGGTAATCGGTATTATTTATGAGGCCCGCCCGAATGTGACGGCGGATGCTGCCGGTCTATGCCTGAAAGCTGGTAATGCGGCGATTTTGCGTGGGGGATCCGAGGCGATACAGAGTAATCAGGCCATTGCCATGTGCGTAAGAGAAGGACTTAGATCGGCGGACCTGCCTGAACAGGCTGTGCAGGTGGTGGAGACGACGGATCGTGCGGCGGTGAGCGCACTGATTACCATGAGTGAATATGTGGATGTGATTGTCCCACGCGGTGGCAAGGGGTTGATCGAACGGATTACCAATGAAGCACGTGTTCCAGTTATCAAGCATCTGGATGGCGTGTGTCATGTGTACGTTGATTTATCGGCAGATCTGGAAAAAGCGGTACGTGTTGCAGATAATGCTAAGACCCAGCGTTACGGCACATGTAACACCATGGAGACGTTGCTGGTGCATTCTGGGATTGCTGAACAGTTTTTGCCGCGTATCTGCCAAGTATTTTTGGAAAAAGAGGTGGAATTACGCGGGGATGAGACCGCCTGTGCACTCGTTTCCCGAATGAAATCGGCAGTGGAGGAAGACTGGTACGCTGAATATCTCGCGCCGATTCTGAGTGTTCGTATTGTGGCTGATATTGATGAGGCCATTACGCATATTGCCACCTATGGATCACAGCATACCGATACTATCGTGACGGAAGACTATTCGCGTGCACGACAATTTTTGCGTGAAGTGGATTCCAGCTCGGTCATGGTGAATGCCTCAACCCGTTTTGCTGACGGGTTTGAATATGGTCTGGGAGCAGAAATCGGTATTTCCACAGACAAGCTGCACGCACGTGGCCCGGTAGGGTTGGAAGGACTGACCAGCCAGAAATTTATCGTACTGGGCGATGGCCATATCAGGGAATAAGAAGATGACACAATTTACAAAAATAGTTTTGCCTGATATCGGCGATTTTAAGGATGTTCCAGTCATAGAAATTCTGGTCAAACCGGGGGATCAGGTGGAACAGGAAATGCCGCTGCTGGTACTCGAGACCGATAAAGCTTCAATAGAAGTTCCGGCACCTCAGTCGGGCATTGTGAAAGAAATGCACGTCAAAGCCGGCGATAAGATTTCACAGGGATCGCTCATTGCCACACTGGAAGTCAAGGAAGCAGAAGCTGTGTCTTCAGCATCATCCTATGATGAGGCTAAAGTTGCCGATCAACCCGTTGTTGCAGGTACAGATAAAGCACCTTCCAGGATAGTGGTGCCATCACCTGAAATTGCGCGTGGTGAATTGCATGCTGAAGTGGTTGTGCTGGGTGCCGGTCCGGGAGGGTATACGGCTGCATTTCGTGCAGCCGATTTGGGTAAGCAGGTTGTGTTGATTGAACGCTATTCCACATTGGGCGGGGTTTGTCTGAATGTAGGTTGCATTCCCTCCAAGGCACTGCTGCATGCTGCAAAAATGCTTACGGAAGCAAAAGAGGCGAATCAGTACGGTATTCATTTCGGAGAGCCGGAAATTGATATTGGCAAGCTGTGTTCCTGGAAAGAATCGGTTGTAAGCAAGCTGACCAAGGGTTTGTCGATGCTGGCTAAGCAACGCAAGGTGACCGTTATTCAGGGCGCCGGGAAGTTTGCCAATTCGCATCTAATTAAAATTGAAACATCGGATGGGATCAAAACAGTTTCATTTGAGCATTGCATTATCGCAGCCGGGTCCAGTGCTGCGCACATCCCGGTATTTCCGGATGACGAACGCATTGTTGATTCAACCGGCGCACTGACATTGACAGAGATCCCGCCGCGCATGCTTATTGTGGGAGGTGGAATCATCGGGCTGGAGATGGCTACGGTCTATCACGCGCTGGGTGCCAGAATCAGTATCGTGGAGCGAATGGCGCAACTTATACCGGGAGCAGATGCTGATCTGGTTAAACCGCTTCACAAGAGGCTGAAGGCTGAATGTGAGGCGATTTATCTTAATACCTGTGTCAGCAGAATAGAATCTGATAAAGAAGGTTTGCAGGTATTTTTTGAAGGTGCACAGGCACCGGAGCCACAAGGCTATGATCGGGTGTTGGTTGCGGTTGGGCGTCGGCCCAATGGAAAGTTGATCAATGCTGAGGCCGCTGGTGTAAACGTGGATGAGCGTGGTTTCATCGCAGTAGATAAACAGATGCGAACTAACGTGCCTCATATTTTTGCAATCGGCGATATTGCCGGGGAGCCTATGCTGGCACACAAGGCCTCGCATGAAGGCAAAATAGCAGCAGAAGTTATTGCCGGGCACAAGGCGGCGTTCGATGCGCGCACCATTCCTTCGGTGGCCTATACCGATCCTGAAGTTGCCTGGATGGGACTGACAGAGACCGAAGCCAAAAAACAAGGTATTGCTTATGAGAAAGCAGTATTTCCCTGGGCAGCTAGTGGTCGTGCCATCACCATGGCGCGCGATGAAGGTATGACCAAATTACTCTTTGACAAGACTACCCAAAGAATTCTTGGCGCAGGAATGGTGGGTTCTCATGCAGGGGAATTGATCTCGGAAACAGTGCTGGCGCTGGAAATGGGGGCAGATATGCAAGACATTGGGTTGACTATTCATCCCCATCCCACTTTATCCGAAACTGTCCTGTTTGCTGCAGAGCTGGCGGAAGGTACGATCACGGATCTCTACATGCCGAAGAAGTGAATGTAGAGCAGTAACTGGCTGGCTGTTTTTTTGTTTGGCCAGCCGGGCAGAAAATATCCAGAGAATCAGAAATGCAGGATGGCACTGGCCGAGAGCAGTATCTGGTCGTCATCTCTACCATCCCTGAAGACATGATGGCGAGTAGCCAAGTCGTAGCGAATTTCCGGGCGCAAGGTGATTCCGGGAACAGGTTTGTAGTTTAATCCTGCTGTAATACCAACGAAATCCTCATTATTGCCATCTCCCATTACGCGCGTTCCATTCCTGTCGTGAAACCATTCCACACGTAATCCTGCACCAAGCTGCTTTGAAATGTCGTACAGAAGATACTGGTTGATACCGTACCACGAGGCTGAAGGAGATTCGGCCGTTCTGGCCTCAATTGCAAAGTCGTGCTGAAATACATAACGCAATTTTTCCAGGAGACGATGTTCTATCACTACACTGTACATGGTGCGATTGTGATTCTCATGCAAGCTGCCAGTTCTTGTATCTCCGGTAATCAACGAAACTGCAAGTGTAGTTCTTCCATCGTCGGTAGCATAATTTAATCCACCCATATAATTGGGGATGTGTCGAGAAAGACTATCCCAGCCGGTAACGATCCCATTTTTGACGGTAAGATTAGAGTTAACCGGGTAGGAGAGCAACATTCCCATGTGTGTAAAAGGCTCGCCATAGCGCATGGCGTAGGCATGTGAGAAGAAAAAGTTACTGGATGACATCACAGATTCATAGCCGATAAGTGTATAAAAATGGCCAATTGACAGAGTGAGGCCATTTCCGATCGGAGCGAACAGGTTTGCGTACAGCTGGGGAAACACCAGTTGATGTTTGGGGCTGTCTCCAAAAATACTGGTATCAAAGTTGGTGGTAGCTGAAAATTTTGCATCCGTACCATACAGAAGATCGGCACGCATACCGATATCCCAGGTATCTTTACTGGGGTCAACTTCTTTTTCGATATAGGCATACACCTGGTGGAGTTTAAACTGGTTGGCACCGTCATTGAACGACACCGGATAGTTTGACTTGTTGCGTGGGGTTTGCGGGTTACCGCTAAAGCCAGTTTCCACCCATCCACCAAATTTCAGTTTAATTGACGGAGCGGGTGTAATTTCGTTGATTTTATAGCCGGTCAGTGTTTCGATTAGACTACTTTCTTCTGCATAGGTTGGAGCTGCAGCAAGCAGGCTAAATGCTGTGAAGAAAGAGATCCTGATTTTGTTACATTGAACTGCACGCATACAGTTGTTTCCTGTCTGTTATTCTGACCAAATCAGAAGAGATGTGAGTATATTTGTATTCAAATCACGAGTGAAACAGACAGAATTGTAATGCTACCATTTGTCGCCGGTATAGTTTAATTATCAAGATTGGGGTCATTGGTATTAATTATTTTGAAACGGCAATATTTGCCATCTTTGACAATACATTCCGTATGTTCGATGTCAGCCTTTAGCAAGTTAGTCAGGAAGCTGATGTCAAGCTTGCAGAATTCCTGATGTTGTTGGGCCAGTTCCTGAAAGACACAATTATTGGCGACAATTTCCGCCTGGTTTTTTGATATCTGATTGATGCGGGTATCGTAGCCAAGCTCGCTCATGATGGTAACGGCTTCCTGTAGTCTGTCATTGTGTGAAGAATGCTGTGTGATGCGATATTCAAGTCCGCTTGCCATTTCTTTTCCAAGCCCGGTCAGGCACGCATCAAGCTCGCGTTCTCCCATGTTCTTATCTATCCAGGAAAGTAGTAGCTTTGCCAGAAATGAGTAGCGTCGCTGGAAAAGCTCCAGGCCATTGGGTGTCAGTGTGTATACCTTGCCAGGTCTGCCACCGGTGCTTTCCTGTAAAGAGCTTTGAATGAAGCCACTGCCGCCCAGATGGGCAAGATGCTGATTGACGGCATTCCGGGAAATGGCGAGCAGGCAGGATAATTCCTCTACGGTTAATCCTTTTCGATGATGCAGCAAAGCTGTGAGCAAAGATTGCTGGCGTTCGCCCAGCAACGATAAAGCAGATTTCATGATTGATTAAACATCATTTTAAGTTTTGACATATTTGAATTGCAAAAGTATTCTAGCGTGTAATATAGTGAAAACCTCATTATTAAAAAAGAGGAAGGAGTAAAGATGTCAATGACTATGATTGCAATTATAATTTTTGCGATTGCTGCCGTCGGGGGTTTATTTTTGGCTTCGAAAGTGCTTTCTGGGCAGCTTGCGCCGTGGGCTGTTTCAATCGTACATGCGCTGCTGGGCGCAGCCGGTCTGGTGACGCTGATATTAGTGGTGCTGGAGGGGGCGGGTGATAACCGTCTGACTGCTGCATTAGGTCTGTTGGTTGTGGCAGCATTGGGTGGGTTTTATCTTGCCTCGATTCACATGAAAGGTAATGTGGCATCTAAAAATATTGTTTTTATTCATGCGGGAATAGCCGTGGCGGGCTTTCTCACGTTGTTGAGCGTATTGTTTTAAAGTAACCCTGAAAAAGGAAACCTTGCCATGAGACACCCCGTCCATCCAATGTTGGTTCATTTTCCGATTGCAACCTGGTTTATATCAACCTTGTGTGATATCGCTGGTTTGTTTACGATAAATGAGCTGGTCAGCCGGATGGCCGGGGTGCTGCTCATTATTGGAACGATTAGTGCATTGCTTGCTATGGTGGCAGGATTGATGGAGCTTGCAAAAATTGATCAGAAAAGCCCCGCTATGAAGATTGCTAATCAGCATATGCTGTTGATGATGGCCAGCTGGTCGTTGTACGCAGTCAGCCTGTTTCTGCGGCTGGATGGCACCCGGTTAGGACAACCGAGCCTGGCTGCTGTTGCCTTGTCAGTCGCAGGGTTGATCGTTCTTTGTATTGCCGGTTGGCTGGGAGGCAAACTTGTTTACGAATACGGGGTGGGTACTCGCTCCAATCCGTCCTGAGCTAAAATTTCTTAGCTAGCAGGTAATAGGATGTTCAGGTAATTGCGCTGTCCAGTCCGTTTTCGGCAATCTCTGCTGCACGTAGTAATGCTTTGGCTTTGTTGCATGTTTCAATCCACTCATTCTGTGGAACGGAATCGGCGACAATGCCTGCCCCTGCCTGTACATGCAACATACCATCCTTGATGATTCCGGTGCGGATGGTGATAGCCAGATCCATGTCACCGTTGAATCCGAGATAACCTACTGCCCCGGCATAGATGCCACGTTTTGAGATTTCCAGCTCATCGATGATTTCCATTGCTCTGACCTTGGGTGCCCCACTAACAGTGCCTGCCGGAAAAGTGGCGCGCAATACATCAATGGCGTTCAGATCCGGTTTGAGTTTCCCTTCGACATTGGAAACAATATGCATAACATGCGAATAATATTCTATTTGCATGTTTTCAGTGACCTTTACACTGCCTGTCTGTGCAACCCGGCCGATATCATTGCGGCCCAGATCCATCAGCATGATGTGTTCGGCCCGTTCTTTGGGATCTGCCAGTAAATCTACTGCTAGCGCCTGATCTGCCTGAATGTTTTGTCCACGCGGCCGAGTGCCAGCAATCGGGCGGACGGTAACCGTATCCTTTTCCAGTCTGACCAGAATTTCTGGTGAAGCACCCACGACATGAAAGTCGCCTAAATGATAATTGAACATGTAGGGGGATGGATTAAGGCTGCGTAAGGCGCGATACAACGCGAGTGGTGAAGCGGAATAGGGCTTGCTGGTACGTTGTGAGAGGACAACCTGCATGATGTCACCTTCGACAATGTAGCGTTTAGCCTTTTCCACAGCGGCAATGAAGTCAGCTTCGGAAAATTCATTAACAGCTATTCCGGGAGAGGTTGGTTTTTCGACTGGTACCGGCAGAGGCTCCCGCAGTTTATGTAATAATTTCTTGAGATGATCTTTTCCGGTCTGATAAGCATTTTCCAATGTTGGATTGATATAGATAATCAGATAAAGTTTGCCGGAAAGATTGTCCATAACGATCAATTCTTCCGAGAGAAGCAGCAAAATATCTGGTGTCTGTAACGTATCTGGACGGGCACGGCCAGATAGCCTGGGCTCAATATAACGAACAGTGTCGTAGGAAAAATAGCCGGCCAGCCCTCCGCCAAAACGAGGTAACTTGGCGTAAGGAGCAACTTTGAACCGATTCAGGAAAGAGTCAACAAAGCCAAGTACATCGGTTGTGTCGATTTTTTCTTCTATAGTATTGTTACTGATTATGCGAATATGGTTGGAGCAAGCTTCTAGCCTGGTTGTTGCGGGCAATCCAATAATAGAATAGCGTCCGAACCGCTCTCCTCCCAGTACCGATTCCAGCAGGTAGGAATAGGGCTGATTGGCCAGTTTGAGATAAATGGAAAGGGGGGTATCGAGATCAGCGAATGTCTCTAGCACCAAAGGTATGCGGTTATACCCTTGTGCTTTCAGATCGTTAAATTCACTTTCAGATATGCAATGATCCATGGAAGGCAGAGTGTTGCTGAAATGGTAGAGTGATGGAATGAGGTTATACCGGTTGTTACAGGTTTATCATGGTGACAAACCGGTATAACTTCGTGTGTTTCATTGCCAGTCAGGCATCACGCTGGCAGGTAATCAGACTGCTTGCTTCAACAATCGAATTAACAACCGCGTCACAATCGAGCTTGTGTACATCATGCCCTTCATTGTATCCATAAGGTACACAGAAGATGTGGCAGCCTGCTGCGCGCGCAGCAATGGCATCGTTGGATGAATCGCCGATTAACAGCGTTGCTTTGGGTGAAACACTAAAATATTTGCAGGCATGTAGCAATGGCAGCGGATCTGGTTTTCTCTTTGGAAGGCTGTCGCCGGACAATACCAATTCAAAATAATCCCACAACCCGGTTTTGTGTAACAGCGGGAGTGTGAAGATTTCAGTTTTATTGGTAATACAAATCAGGCGAAATCCATTCTGTTTGAGTTGTTCGAGTCCCTCGATAACACCTGGATAGGGGCGTGTATGCACATGCAAGTTCTCTGCATAGCAACGTTCGTATATAGGCAATGCCTGCTCAAACAGTGCAGGATCTGGCTCATCATCCGGGCTGTTGGTAAGCGTGCGTTTAACCAGCTTGGGGACTCCTTTGCCAATAAAACTTTGTATGGTGGATGATGGCAGTTCAGCCATGTGTAACTCGCGCAGCATTGCATTAGCTGCCAGTGCGAGATCCTGAGCGGTATCAAGCAGGGTGCCATCCAGATCAATGATGACAGCTTTAAGTGGAATCGGAAACGAAGTTCGGTTGGACGGTTGTATGTTAGATTGGGTCATATGTTAGGTTGGTTCCTGGTCAGGCAACTTTCGCTAATTCGGCCCGCATGGCGGCGATAACGCTATCGTAGCGGTGAGGATCGCTGTCTTTGCCTGCACTGTAAATGGCGGATCCCGCAACAAACGTATCCGCACCGGCGCGAGCAATTTCTGCAATATTACTCACCTTCACGCCACCGTCGATTTCCAGCAGAATATCGCGACCGCTTGCATTGATGCGCTCTCTTGTCAGACGCAGTTTATTCAGTGCCTCGGGAATGAAAGCCTGTCCACCAAAACCAGGATTGACTGACATAATCAGGATCAGATCAAGTTTATCCAGAACATGATCAAGGTACGAAAGAGGTGTGGCCGGATTGAAAACCAGGCCTGCTTTGCATCCTTGCTCCTTGATAAGCCCGATGGTGCGGTCAATATGTCGCGAAGCTTCTGGATGAAAGGAGATAATGTTGGCACCCGCCTTGGCAAAATCCGGAATAATGCGATCAACTGGTTCAACCATCAGATGCACATCGATAATCGCCTTGGTCAGAGGGCGGATCGCTTCGCATACCAGTGGTCCGATCGTCAGATTGGGAACGTAATGATTATCCATGACATCGAAGTGAATGATGTCTGCGCCAGAATCCAGGACTTGTGTGATTTCTTCGCCCAGTCTGGCAAAATTGGCAGAAAGAATGCTAGGGGCAATGCGATACATGATTTGGCCTCATAAGGAAATACTACATTTTAACCATAAACAGAAACCGGGAGCTAATAATGCTTTTGCATCCATACGGGTTTTTCATATTGTTGATGTCTGGAAGGTACATGGCTGGTGGTCTGGCAAGTCCCCGGCGATCTTTTGTGACTATTACTGGAATCCGGTGACATGATTCCAGTCCAGACGTATATC
This sequence comes from Nitrosomonas eutropha, assembly GCF_900116685.1. Taxonomy (GTDB): domain Bacteria; phylum Pseudomonadota; class Gammaproteobacteria; order Burkholderiales; family Nitrosomonadaceae; genus Nitrosomonas; species Nitrosomonas eutropha_A. Next base: position 19,847 of record NZ_FPBL01000010.1, on the reverse strand, counting down.
GATCGCAGAAAACAACTGCTGTCACACGTTCAGCAAGGTGTTGTTGTAATTGCCACTTCACCGGAAAAGTACCGTAACCGCGATACAAGTTATTCCTATCGTTACGATAGTTACTTCTACTATTTAACCGGCTTCCAGGAGCCTGAAGCGGTTTTGTTATTGGTTGCTACCGGAGATGAAAACACATCGCAACAGATTTTATTTTGTCGGGAAAAGGATAGTGAACATGAAATATGGAATGGGTTTCGTTATGGGCCGGATGCGGCACGGGAAGCATTTGGTTTTGACGCGGCTTATCCCATTGCCCGATTGGATGAGCTTGCTGGTGAGCTGCTAGCGAATCAATCTGTGGTGTTTTATGCAGTTGGCCAGGATCCTTCCTGGGACCAGCGCGTGATCGGGTGGATCAACTGCGTGCGGGAGCAGATCAGGAAAGGTATATCGGCGCTGGCAGAAATACGGGATATTCGCCATTTGCTCGATGAAATGCGCTTGATCAAGGATGATCATGAACTGGCGGTGATGCGGGAAGCAGCCAGGATTTCAGCTGATGCACACAAGCGCGCCATGCGGGCGACTCGTCCCGGTAAACATGAATATGAAATAGAAGCTGAACTGCTCTATGAGTTTCGTCGACAAGGTGCCGAATCTCCCGCTTATACATCCATTGTGGCAGGCGGTGCGAATGCGTGCGTATTGCACTATGTTCAGAATGACGCACAGCTGAAAGCAGGTGATCTGTTGTTGATTGACGCTGCCTGTGAATTGCATGGCTATGCAGCAGATATCACACGTACTTTCCCGATAAATGGCAAATTTTCCACAGCACAGAAAGATGTTTATCAGCTGGTGCTTGCTGCGCAGAAAGCTGCCATTGATGCGGTTCGGCCGGGTAACAATTGGGATACACCGCATCAGGCGGCTTTGCGGGTACTGATACAAGGATTCATTGATTTGCATTTATGTGAAGGTAGTCCAGATGCGGTTATGGAAACGGAATCCTATAAACGGTTTTACATGCACCGGACCGGTCACTGGCTGGGGCTGGATGTGCATGATGCGGGAGAATATAAGCAGGCCAGCCAGTGGCGTACACTGGTTCCGGGAATGACGCTGACTGTAGAGCCGGGTTGTTATATTCGCCCTGCTGAAGATGTCCCGGAGCATTTCTGGAATATTGGTATAAGAATCGAGGATGATGTAGCTGTTACACCGATCGGGCATGAAGTGCTTACCTGGTCAGTGCCTAAAAGTGTGGCTGAGATAGAGGAGTGGATGCAATGCGTGACGACTACAGAAAAATAATTATCAGAAGGATTATTCATCAGGGGCAAGCTGATCCGACAGATGAATCACTGAATGCATCACCGATTAATCGGTGGGCATTTTATCTGACGTTGATACCGGTGGTGATTGTGGTGGTAGTGTTGGGTGCGTTCTTCTTTTCGATTGTACTGGCGTTGTTTGCGGCTGTGGCAGCAGCAGTTAGTGCGCGATTGTGGTGGCTGCGACGTAAATTCCGGCAATCAATGGCTGCTTCGGCTGAGCAAGGTAACGGGATAATCGAGGATGCAGAAATTATTGAAATCAGGGAAGATGATAAAAAAAACCGTGGGCATCGCTGATTGATTCCGTTATGTACAAGACTACATTCAAGGTTATATCGATTATCCTGCTGTTAGTGGTTAGTACATTCAGCCGGGCTGAAACAACTATTCGATCTGGATTATGGGAAGTGATTACCCGATCGGATTTACTCGGGCTGGTTCAACATGTTCCATCTGAACAGATGCAGAAAATTGCCCTGTTGGCTAAACAGTACGGAGTGAAAATTCCACGCATCAAGGATGGCGCAGCTACTTCTCGGGTTTGTATCACACCGGAGATGGCACAACAGGATATTCCTTCCAATTTTTACGAGAATCAGTCCGGATGCACGGTTGTCAATGCCCGTCGATCTGGAAATCACTATCAAGTAGAGCTCGTTTGCGATAATCCGCGCTTTAAAGGGAATGGCCATGCTGAAGGTGTTTTTTCTACCCCAGAAAGTTTTACTGGGAGAACAGAATTCAATAGTACAGTGGAGGACATGCCGGTTTATGTATCTGCTGACACAACCGGTCGCTGGATTGGCGAGCAGTGTGAAGTTATACAGCCGCAGCCATGACAGATCAGGACGATAATCGGTAAATACATATCGGGCAACAGTTGACCGGACAAATACCATCAATCCGGTTCAATTTTCAAGGAGAAACATCATGAAAACAACACAATTATTGCGCAACTTGGGCCAAAGTATCTGGTTTGACAACATTACACGTGATTTATTAATTAATGGCACGCTCAAACGCTATATCGACGAGCTGTCAGTAACGGGATTAACCTCGAACCCGACAATTTTTAACCATGCAATCAAGCATAGCGATGCTTATGATGCTTCCATCCGTGCTGATCTGGCACAGGGAAAATCGGGCGAGGTGATTTTTTTTGATCTGGCGCTAGAGGATCTTACTCAGGCTGCTGATTTGTTCCGCCCGATTTATGACCGTACCAATGGTATTGATGGTTGGGTATCGCTGGAAGTATCTCCTCTGTTGGCATATGACACTGTCAGTACCATTGCAGCTGTAAAGGATCTGCATAGCCGGGTGGAGCGGCCGAATCTGCTGATCAAGATTCCGGGAACCAGGGAAGGCTTGCCCGCTATTGAAGAAGCGATTTTTTCTGGAATTCCGATCAATGTGACTTTATTATTCAGCCGTGAGCAGTATATGGCGGCAGCCGAAGCTTATTTGCGCGGAGTTGAGCGGCGTATCGAAGCTGGACTGAATCCTGATGTGGTTTCTGTTGCATCCCTGTTTATCAGCCGGTGGGATGCAGCAGTGGCTGACAAGGTTCCAGAAGCATTGCAGAACAAACTGGGTATTGCCATTGCTAATCGCACGTATAAAGCAGTATGCGAACAGCTTGGTTCCGCCCGCTGGTTGCGTATTTACAACGCTGGTGCACGGCCACAGCGTTTATTGTGGGCTAGTACAGGCACCAAGGACCCCAAGGCTTCTGATGTGCTTTACGTGACGACGCTTGCTGCACCTTTTACAATTAACACCATGCCTGAGAAGACTTTGAGTGCGCTGGTGGATCATGGTGATTTGAGCGGTGGCACTATGCCTGTTGATGGTGGCGACAGTGAAACCGTTCTGCAACAATTTGCTGGAGCAGGGATTGATATCGATACTCTTGCTGCCAGGCTGCAGGAAGAGGGGGCCAAAAAATTTGTAGATTCCTGGCGCGACCTAATGGAGGTAATTGCCTCGAAGTGCATGATTATGCAGAAGGAAAAAGTAGATTAGGGTGACGGGAAGCAAGAAGACAGTTGCTGCGTCAGGAACTCGGTATCGAACATCGCCTGCCCGGGGGGGGGGCTACGCACTGCGCAAACCAATGGAATAGTTGAACGTTTCAACAGACGTATTACTGACGTACTCAAAATACATCGATTCAATAGCGCCAGAAGATCTGGAGCAGACCCTCATACCGTTGTCAGTCTGTATAACCAGCAACTACCGTAATCTGTCTTCAAGAGTAAAGCTCCGATGCAGGCCATGCAAGAATGGTATAAAACTCATCCTCATCTCTTTCATAAAAAAACCATACAATTACCCAGGATGCAATATTTAGAATCAACATAGTTCATCTGAGCTCCCAGAAAAATAAAATGCCTTCTGATAGGTATAAAATGACACCCAGATACACGGCTTCAGTTCCTCTTGGTCGTTTAGTCCAACGAATGCCGGTGTAAGATATACTCGCTTATCGTGGGACTAAACAGCTACAGGCGACATAGAACAATCCAGTTAATGGTTATATTATTGATATCACGGTAGTGTCGTCCATTTCCAATCTCTGATTTCCGGCATATCTTCGCCGTAGCGGTTGATATATCTGCGGTGCTCGATTAGTTTGTCACGCATGGTTTGTCTGAGATAGGCTGCGTTATAACCCAGATGGGAAACGCGGTCGATGACGTCATCAACCAGATGGAAGCGATCCATGTCGTTAAGTACCACCATATCGAACGGTGTGGTGGTAGTACCTTCCTCCTTATAGCCGCGCACATGCAAATTATGATGGTTGGTACGACGGTAGGTTAGGCGGTGAATTAGCCAAGGGTAGCCGTGATAGGCAAAAATGATAGGTTTGTCTGTGGTGAACAAGGCGTCGAATTCCCGGTCAGATAGACCTTGCGGATGTTCCAGGTGATGCTGCAGAGTCATCAGATCAACGACGTTGATCACCCGGATACGCAGGTCGGGCAGGTATTCACGTAGAATGCTCACAGCAGCTAGAGCCTCAATAGTTGGAACATCTCCGGCGCAGGCAATGACGACATCAGGCTCGTCGTCCTGGTCGTTACTGGCCCATCCCCATATGCCGATACCGGCCGTGCAATGCTTGATCGCGGCATCCATATCTAACCACTGCAGTTGTGGCTGCTTCCCGGCAACGATGACATTAACGAAATTACGGCTGCGCAAGCATTTGTCTGCGACATACAATAGACAATTAGCATCTGGCGGCAGATAAATACGGATGGTATCGGCTTTTTTGTTGATCACATGATCAATGAAACCAGGATCTTGATGGGAAAATCCGTTATGATCCTGACGCCAGACGTGGGAAGTCAGCAAATAATTGAGTGAGGCGATGGGTCTGCGCCATGGGATTTCCTTGCTGATTTTTAGCCATTTGGCATGCTGGTTGAACATCGAATCGATGATATGAATGAATGCTTCATAGCAGGAAAACAGGCCATGCCGCCCGGTCAGTAGGTAGCCTTCCAGCCATCCTTGACAAATGTGTTCACTGAGAATTTCCATTACTCGGCCATCTGGCGCCAGGTGTTCATCCTCAGTTAAAGTTTCGGCCAACCACGTTTTAGGCGTGACCTCATACAGGTTTCCCAATCGGTTGGAAGCTGTTTCGTCCGGCCCAAATATCCGAAAGTTACAGCTTTTTAGATTCAGGCGCATGATATCTCTCAGGAAGCTGCCCATGACCCGGGTCGCTTCAGCTTCAATCTGGCCGGGTTGTGCAACCTCAACTGCGTATTCCCGGAAATCTGGCATATGCAGTTGTTCTTTCAGTAATCCACCATTAGCATGCGGGTTGGCACCCATTCTTCGATTGCCAAGCGGTGCCAATGCCTGGAGTGGTTCGATCAACCGTCCGTGAGTATCGAATAGCTCCTCTGGACGGTAGCTTTTGAGCCAAGCTTCAAGTTGCTGGAGATGTTCCGGTTTTTTTGCCAGCTCTGAAAGGGGTACTTGATGGGAGCGCCAGGAGCCTTCTATTTTCAAGCCATCGACTGTTTTGGGTCCAGTCCATCCCTTCGGGGTGCGCAGGATAATCATAGGCCAGCGGGGATACCGAGTTATGCCCTTGAGTCGGGCTTGGGCCTGGATCGATCTGATTTCAGTAAATACCTGATCTAGTGTACTGGCCATGAGCTGATGCATGGCCAGTGGATCTTCTCCTTCAACGATGTATGGGCGATAGCCGTGGCCGTAGAACAGCTGATTCAGTTCTTCACGGCTAATACGTGCCAGAATGGTAGGGTTAGCAATTTTATAGCCGTTCAGATGTAAGATTGGCAGCACTGCACCATCTTGAGCTGGGTTAAGAAATTTGTTGGAATGCCAGGCAGCTGCCAATGGCCCGGTTTCAGCTTCTCCGTCACCTACGACACAGGCTGCGATCAGATCCGGATTGTCGAATACCGCACCGAAGGCATGGGAAAGTGAATAACCGAGCTCTCCCCCTTCATTGATGGAACCAGGGATTTCTGGCGTGGCATGACTGCCAATTCCGCCTGGAAAGGAAAATTGGCGGAACAGATGCTTTATCCCTTGGATATCCTGCGAAATATCAGGGTAATATTCAGAGTAAGTGCCCTCTAAATAAGTGTTTGCGACTAATGCGGGCCCGCCGTGGCCGGGGCCGGCTATGTAGATCATATTCAGATCATCACGCAGGATGACGCGATTGAGATGGGCATAGATGAAATTGAGCCCAGGTGTCGTTCCCCAATGTCCTAGCAAACGGGGTTTGATGTGTTGCAATGTCAGCGGAGCTTGCAGCAAGGGGTTGTCGAGCAAGTAGATCTGGCCGACTGAAAGGTAGTTGGCGGCACGCCAATAAGCGTCTATTTTTTGCAGTTCATCCGGCGTGAGAGATTGTGGGGTCTGAGTCATATTGAATACCTCATTAAGATCAGGTTATCTGGAGTCGCCTTAAATTACGTCATGATGAGTCGTAATGTATGGTGAGCGATGATGCTCTCTTCATCGGTTGGTAAAACGAGGACCGGGATATGGCTTTCAGCAGTGCTGATACGAATGGCATTGGCTTGATTGGCAGACTCGTCAAGCTTGATCGACAGCCATTTGAGGTGACCACAGATCCGTGCACGGATCTGTGGTGCATGTTCGCCGATGCCAGCAGTAAAAATTAAACCATCGATACCTTCCAGTACGGCTATCATTGCACCCAGTTGGCGGCATACCTGCCAGATGAACAGGTCAACGGCATGTTTGGCGCGGGGGGCATCGCTGGCTAATAACGTACGCATATCGGCGCTGATGCCGGAAACACCTAATAAGCCAGCGTGCCGATACAATAAGTCTGTCAGCATGTCGTGATTCATTTGTTGCTCCCGCATCAGATAGAGCAATACTGCCGGATCGAGGTTGCCGCAACGCGTACCCATCGGCAAACCTTCTAATGGCGTGAATCCCATCGTAGTGGCGATACTTTTGCCCTGCCGTAAAGCGCACAGGCTGGCACCATTGCCAAGATGCGCTACTACGATACGTCCTGCTGCACGATCGCCTAGATGATCGTGCAGAATATGGGCAATATACTCGTAGGAAAGGCCATGAAAACCATAACGCTGGATTCCCTGATCTGTTAAATGGCCAGGTAGTGCATAGATCCGTTCTTCATCAGGCATGGTACGATGAAAACTGGTATCGAAACAAGCAACCTGTGGCAAATCTGGCTTGAGTCGTTTTAATGTTTCAATTCCCACCAGGCTGTCAAGCTGATGCAGAGGCGCCAGTGGAACCAGTTGGAACAGTTGGGTGATGACTTGTTCATTGATGATGACTGGCTGGTCAAATAATATACCGCCGTGAACGACGCGATGGCCTGCTACCGTTGGCCATTGTTTGTCTGTTTGTGTCTCCAGCCATTGTAAAATCACTTCTATCGCACTTTCATGATGGGGAACGTGAAGGTGCTGCTGCCAGAGTAATTCTCCTCGGGAATCCCTGACTTGAAACTGGGATGAAGTATTACTGCCGATCTCGATTTTTCCCCGGCAGATTATCGATATACTTTCATATATTGTTCGATAGAGTGCGTATTTGATACTGGATGAGCCGGCATTGAGGACAAGAATGGTTTCGTTCATGGCAATTTCCTAAAAATATTTGCCGGGACCAATTTGGCGCGGTGTATACACTAACTTGTGAATTATTGAAATCCAGAGTGATGTGGGTGAAGCACGCGAATAAATGACTGATGCATAGGGCTATATAGCGCAATCTGATCAACCTGAAGTATCGAACATTTATAATTTATATGCAGGCTATCTATTGTTTTATGGCCTGTTGACTGTAATTCAGTGTTTCCTTGGCTGGCACCAGATTACATATTGCTGTCAATTCTGTGTGATTTTATTTTTTAACCTGATACATTATTAACCTTGTCAAACAGGTTTCGTATAATCACGTAGAGTAAAATAACCACGTTGCGGAAGAATGTGTATTAGGAGTGTGTTTACTTGATCTGGAGATGATTCAATTAATTAGGGAGATGGAGTTTTCGGGCTTGGTTTTAGTACCGAAAGTATCTAAAAAATTCATCGATTTTTACGGGGAAATTCGGAAATGAAAAGAATAAATTCTGATCGTTTTGCAAAGAGTGTTTTGGTTCTGTTTCTTGTTGGAGTTATTTCCGGTTGCGGTGACCAACCTGAAGAAACCACCAAGCAAAATCAGCTAGAGATAACTTCGGAAGCTGCTCAGAGTAATGAGAGTGCAGTTGAACCGGGATCAGCTGAAGCTGGAGAAGCGACAGAAGAATCATTGGAATCTATACTGGCAAGAGCAGATGAAATTATTCAACGAACCGGATCGGCAGTCAATGCTGCGGGTGATGATGTAAAACACGAATTGGAAGAAACTGCTGGGAATTTTGCTGAAAAAGCTGATTCTGTTCTGGCAGAGGCTCCAAAAGTGAGTGAGGCAATAAAAGAAGCTGTCAACGATGGGTTGGATGTTGTCAAAGCTGCACCGGATCTTATTCGTAAAATTCAGCAGGCGTTGAAGGATGCGGGTCTAAATCCCGGGACAGCAGATGGCATGATGGGTCCTCGCACTCAAAATGCATTGGTGGACTTCCAGAAACAACATGGTTTGGCTGAAGGTAAAATAACCAAAGAAACATTACGAGAACTGGGAATTACTTTCTGATTTTCTGCTGTAAATAGCAGCTTTACCGGGAAATAATGAATCTGTTCCGGCTATAGAATCTGACTGGGTATGATGTAATGAGCGTGAGTTAGTCGGCAAAAACCATTTTTTGTAGAATAATGATGACGCTACAGTAGGGTTTTGATACGGAGGGGTCTAGTATTTTTGTTCAGAGTCCTGAAATAGAATTCTTCCGAAGAACTGTGTAGAATTTCCGACCGTTTAATTATTTATTTCTGAGAGACATCTTTCGTGGCGTTCCTTGTTCAAAAATATGGCGGTACTTCGGTAGGTAGTGTTGAGCGCATTAAGCAGGTTGCGCACCGAGTAGCTGAATTCCGGGCACAGGGACACGAACTGGTGATTGTTGTGTCTGCTATGAGTGGGGAGACAAATCGCCTTATCTCTTTGGCAAAGGAAATTCAAACCAATCCAAATCCTCGTGAACTGGATGTTGTTCTGGCAACAGGTGAGCAGGTTACGATCGGGTTGCTGGCAATGGCTTTGCGTGAACTGGGTATCAAGGCAAAAAGTTATACTGGTCCCCAGGTCAGTATCACAACTGATAGCGCTCACACCAAGGCGCGTATCCTGAAGATTGATGAAGATCGTATTCGTGCTGATTTGACTGCTGGTAATGTGATTATCGTTGCTGGATTCCAAGGTAGGGACGAAGTGGGTGATATCACTACACTTGGGCGAGGTGGTTCGGATACGACTGCAGTTGCACTTGCTGCAGCACTCAAAGCTGACGAATGTCAAATCTATACGGACGTCAATGGTATTTACACAACAGATCCGCGAGTAGTACCGGAAGCTCGGAAACTGAATACTATTACCTTTGAAGAAATGCTTGAGATGGCCAGTTTGGGCTCCAAGGTGCTGCAGATACGTTCGGTAGAATTTGCTGGAAAATACAAGGTCAAGCTCAGGGTTCTTTCCAGCTTTGAAGAGGGTGAAGGTACGCTGATTACGTTTGAGGAAGATAACAAGATGGAACAGCCTATAATCTCAGGGATTGCATTTAATCGTGACGAATCGAAGATTACGGTTGTTGGTGTGCCGGATCATCCAGGTATTGCTTATCAGATACTGGGTCCGGTTGCAGATGCCAATATCGACGTGGATATGATCATTCAAAATATAGGGCGTGACGGTACCACTGATTTTTCATTCACGGTTAACCGCAATGAATACGCCAAGGCAATGGATATCCTGAAAGAACAGGTGTTACCGCATATTGGTGCTCGTGATGTGATTGGCGGAGAAAAGATCGCCAAGATTTCAGTGATTGGTGTAGGAATGCGTTCCTATGCCGGCATAGCTAGTAAAATGTTTCGTGTTCTAGCTGAAGAAGGGATTAATATTCGAATGATCGCAACTTCAGAAATTAAGATTTCTGTCGTAGTAGATGAGAAATATATGGAGCTGGCCGTCCGAGTTTTGCATAAGGCATTTGATCTGGATCAGGCAAATAACAGCAGCACAAAAACGTGATAACATTGCCGGCTATTCCAAGTGTAAGTTATCGTAAAAACATCATTTACGGAGAGATGGCCGAGTGGTCGAAGGCGCTCCCCTGCTAAGGGAGTATAGGCTCAAAAAGCTTATCGAGGGTTCGAATCCCTCTCTCTCCGCCACTTCAGTTTCTGGCGGCACAACCGTTAGTATCATTGTCGCCACTCTCTCTTGCCATTATTCCCTGTTATTCCGGTAGGGCATCCATAGGGAACTTCTGCATTGCCAGGTATTTCCTTGCGGTATGAGTCTGGGTCGCGAAAAAGATTGATGAAATGACATCAGCATGGAAGAATCATCTTCCATGTCCCCGTCTCTATTACCTGATGAACTGAAAATGAATTTAAAATTTCCGCTGCCAGGTGTTTCTGGTATGTTTGCCGTATTCGTGTATGGTAGATATTCTTCACTGCGATCATGTCTCGACGGAAATGGTGCCGAGAAGCACAGTGGCGCAATGCCGGCTGTTTATATCGTCCGCAACCACACGCGCTTGTCATCCGCCCTGGTTGCCGCATCCCTTTTTTCAGTGACAGCACTGACTTCGCCGGTACTGGCGGCAGATCTGAGCTGGACTGGAGCCACCAGTAATGACTGGTTTACGACAGGTAACTGGTTGTCAGGAAGTGTGCCAAGTGTGCCAACAGAGAGTGACTCTGTGGGCATCTATAGCGTTTATCCAAGTGTCATTGGCACGGCTGGTGCAGTTGCCGATACGGTTTATCTCGGTGCCGACAGCAACGGAGCGAATGCTGCATTGCAAATTACAGGCAGTGGCACGCTTTCCACCAGAGATGCATATCTCGGTATTCTCAATAATTTCTCTGGTACGGTGACGGTCGACGGGCCGATTTCAGAATGGCAGGCCCGTGAGCTCCATGTTGGCCGCTCCGGCACCGGCACATTGACGGTTTCCGGTGGGGGTTCAGTAGATGCCTATATCGCCTATGTCGGCGAGAATGACGGATCCAGTGGCACATTGCGCATCGAGAGTGGTGGAAAGATGACTAGCACTTCTGGTGGTTACATCGGGGTGCATGCCAACGCTGACGGGAAGGCAACAGTAACCGGGCAAGGTGCGCAGTGGATTGCTAATGACAAACTTGTAATCGGCATGGAAGGGGAAGGTTCCCTTTTCATCTCAGACTATGCTTCTGCAAGTGTGACTGGCAGGGGCTCTATTGGAGTCGGCACAGAAATTGGATCATATGGTTCATTAGTGATTAATAGTGGCAGCACGCTTTCTGGTGTGTCTGGTTTTATCGGTGGCTCCTCCGGCTCTATGGGCAGGGCAAACGTAATCGGATCTGACTCACAGTGGACCAGCAGCAACAGCCTCGCTGTTGGCCAGAATGGACACGGTACATTAACTGTTTCAGACGATGGTTTAATCCAGGCGCCGATTATTCATGTGGCGAGTTTGGGTGGAGGCACTGGAACGGTCAATATTGGTGAGCAGTCGGGTGTTACGGCTGCAGCACCCGGAATACTGGACACGCCCAATATCGCTTTTGGCGGTGGCACAGGCACGCTGGTCTTCAATCACACGTCGAACAATTACCTTTTTGCGCCGGTAATATCAGGCGAAGGTTTCATCAAGGCCGAAAATGGGCGGACAGTACTCACCGGCAATTCCACTGGTTTTACCGGTAGTACGGCCATTCTTTCTGGCGCAACACTGCAACTTGGTAATGGCGGCACGACTGGTTTGATCGCCGGCAATATGGTCAACAATGGCACGCTGGCATTCAACCGTTCTGATACAGTAACTTTAGCCGGCGCGATCTCCGGTAGCGGTGCGGTGCAACAGATTGGTGCCGGTACGACTATCCTGGCCGGCAGCAACAGCTACACCGGCGATACGAAGATTCTCAGCGGCACGCTACAGTTCGGGAACGGCGCGGCAGGTGGCAGCAATACGCTGGGCGGCAGGCTGGATGTGACTGGCGGTACGCTTGCGATTCAAACACCGGCAACGCTGAGTATTGCTCAGGGTGCGACCTTCGCTGGCAATAATACTGCACTGTCGATTGTTGCCACGCCCGGTGCTCCTTCTCTTCAGGCAAACAGTGTCGTACTCCGCAATGGCGTTACCTTCAACCTTGGTGGCATTAACAGCCCAAGCCAGCTCGACAAGGTCCTGATCGATACGGCTGCCGGTATTACCGGTAATTTTGGGGTGGTTACGGTAGGCGGCTTCAGCGGACCGGTAGATTATCTCGCGCTATCTACCCGCAAATCGGCTGACAATCTGCAATATCTCGCTACCTATGACTTGAGCTGGATGACCGGCAATAATCTGGCCCATGGTACCTTTACCCTGACTAACCCTGATGACAGTTTTGTGGTCGGCGTGGCACTTACCGATCAGATTGCTAATGTTGTAACCGGCTGGAACGGTTCATCGCTGGCCAAGGCGGGGAGCGGTACGCTGATTCTGACTGGTGCCAACACCTACACCGGTGGCACTACGATCACCAGCGGTACGTTGCAACTTGGCAATGGCGACACGACTGGCTCAATCACCGGTAATGTGGTCAACGATGGCGTGCTGGCATTCAACCGTTCTGATACGGTCACTTTTGCCAGTGCGATCTCTGGCAGCGGCGCGGTGCAGCAGATTGGTGCCGGTACGACTATCCTGACCGGCAGCAACAGCTACACCGGTGGCACGGAGTTCCATGGGGGCACGCTGCAAATCTCATCTGATGCCAATCTCGGCGCACCCTCAGGTGGGCTCAGCTTTACCGGCGGCACGCTCGCAACAACCGCAAGCTTTGACTCCATCCGTTCGGTGAGCCTGACGCAGCCAGGTCGCATCAACGTTGCATCCGGCACGGAACTTGGTCTGCGGGGAGGGGTATCAGGCGGCGGTGATCTGGTCAAGCAGGGGGATGGCACGCTACGGCTTGATCATGGTGCCAATACTTATGGCAATACCCGCGTTGAGGCAGGTGCGCTCATCGGCAATGCCGGCTCGATCTCAGGCAATATCAGCAATGCCGGCACAGTAGTGTTCGATCAGGCGGGCAATGCAGGCTTTACAGGGGATATTGCTGCGCTGAACGGCACCACCGGCACTATGGTCAAGCGCGGTATCGGCTCTTTGACGCTGGCTGGCACATCATCACTCGGTTGGGTGGTCCAGGCCGGCAATCTGATTTCTTCGGCCGAACGCTTCGGTGGCAATATCATGGTCGATTCCGGTGCATCCTTCACATTCGATCAGATCGCCGCTGCCACTTATGCCGGCGTGATCTCAGGTAACGGCAATCTGATCAAGGCTGGTACAGGCGGCCTCAACCTGACCGGCAATTCCTCAGCTTTTACGGGAACAACTTCGGTTGGGGCCGGAACACTGGCTGTTAATGGAGAGCTTGGCGGAACTGTTGATATTCTGTCTGCCGGTCGCCTGCAAGGTACGGGTACAGTGGGAAATGCTGTAATTACAGGGATGGTGGCGCCAGGCAATTCGATAGGCACGCTGCACGTCGCTGGTGACATTGGCTTCAATCCGGGTTCGATTTACGAGGTCGAGATCAACGCGGCCGGACAATCAGACCGGATTGATGCCGCCGGTATGGCAACCCTCAATGGGGGATGGGTGCAGGTGCTGGCCGGGGCGGGCAGTTATTCGCCCCAGATGCGCCATACGATCCTTACTGCCCGGGGTGGCCGAACCGGCACTTTCGATGGCGTGGCCCCGAATCTCGCTTTTCTCGATCTTCTGCTCGACTACGATGCCAGCAACGTTTATCTGATGGCGAAGCGCAATGATGCCGCATTTGCGAGCATTGGACAGACGCCAAACCAGACTGCTACCGGTGGTGGTGTCGAAAGCCTCGGTCCGGGCAACCTGATTTACGATACCGTGCTCAACCTTTCTGCAAACCAGGCTCGTTTCACCTTTGATCAGCTTTCCGGTGAGTTCCATACATCGACCAGGACTGCGCTGATCGAGGATAGCCGCTTCATTCGCGATGCCGTCAACGATCGCATTCGCGGCGCTTTCGATAACACTGGTGGATCAGGCGGCACAGTCGTTGCCTACGCTGGTGATCATTTCCAGCTGGCAGATGTCAATACGGAGCGTTTTACAGTCTGGGGACGAGGTTTCGGTTCCTGGGGATATACCGGCAGCAATGGCAATGCCGCACGTTTCAACCGCTCGACCGGCGGCTTCTTCATCGGCGCGGATACATCAGTTCTTGGCAACTGGCGCGTTGGTACGGTGGCCGGCTACAGCCAGACCAGCTTCAACGTGAAGGATCGCCGCTCTTCGGGATCGGTCGGCAACTACCATATCGGCCTCTATGGGGGTACGCAGCGAGGCAACATTGCTTTCCGTACCGGTGCTGCCTACATCTGGCATGACATCACGGCGAGCCGCGACGTTGTGTTTCCCGGATTCAGCAGCAGTCCGGAGAAAAATTACCGGGCTGCAACAGCGCAGATCTTTGGGGAGCTCGGCTATGGGATCGATGTAAGAAACGCGCGACTGGAGCCGTTTGCCAATCTTGCGCATATCCATCTGCATACGGAAAAATTTGTCGAGAAAGGCGGGGTTGCAGCACTGACCAATGCTTCGTCGAATACCGATACAACCTTTACCACACTTGGCCTGCGCGGCTCGACGGATCTGAATCTGCGTGGCACGAAGATCACAATCCGGAGTATGGCAGGCTGGCGTCATGCCTTTGGCGAAACCGCTCCACTTTCAACCATGCGTTTTTCTGGTGGTGATGCCTTTGCCGTCGGGGGGGTGCCGGTCACACGCAATGCGGCTGCAGTTGAAGCCGGATTCGACCATTCCCTGTCGCGCAATGCATCACTTTCCCTCTCCTACGCCGGCCAGTTCGGCTCCAAGCTTTCCGATCAGTCCGTCAGGGCAACCTTCAGCATGAAATTCTGAGATGGTTATCTGGCAGGTTTTGCTGCGGCACCATCAGTAAAAGAAATTTCCAGAATGTCATTGCTATGTCATCATTGTCCTGCATAATTTGTGCTGTTAACCATATCCCCTCAGTGAGATGAAAGATGTCTGCAACGGTTCTGGTGATAGAAGATGAACCAGCAATTCAGGAGTTGATTGCCTATAATCTGCGCAATGCGGACTATATTGTTGTATGTGTAAATAGTGCTGAGCACGCGGTAGTAAAGATTAATGAGATATTACCGGACCTGATATTACTGGACTGGATGCTCCTGGGTAAAAGTGGCATCGAATTTGCGCGATCACTGCGCCGAGATCCGCGTACCAGGTCGATTCCTGTCATTATGCTGACTGCCCGGGTAGAGGAAGGTGACAAGGTGTCTGGGCTGGAAGCAGGAGCGGATGATTACATTACCAAACCATTTTCACCACGCGAGCTGATCGCCCGGATAAAGGCAGTTTTGCGTAGGAGTCTGCCCGAAGCTTCTGATGAAATTCTCAATGCTGAGGGAGTGAGGCTGAACCCGATGACGCATCGGGTAACAGTCATTAATCAGGAAGATGGATTTCGAGAAAAGGAATTACTGGTCAGTCCCACTGAATTTCGATTGCTGCATTTTCTGATGGCTCATGCTGAGCGTGTGCATACTCGCGCCCAGTTATTAGATCGGGTATGGGGTGATCATGTTTTTGTCGAAGATCGGACGGTTGACGTTCACATACGCCGGTTGCGCAAGGTGCTGGAGGTTGCTGGAAAAGCTGATTTGATCCAGACAGTAAGAGGGGCCGGGTATCGTTTTTCCACGCGAAATGAAGATGCTTTCTGAAATTGGGATGCGCTGGCCAATGAGATATCGGTAAGTTATACTGCCTTGACAAGCGCCATAGGTGGATGAGCCATATTAATGGCAATTGCAGGGCGCTTTTTGTCTTTTCAAGCACGAATACTTGATGCTGCTGTTTCTTCATAACAAGGTGTGGCTGTAACCAGTTGCTCCTGCCAATCAGTTATTCCCATTGACAGTGCTGTTCCGGAAGAGTTGTTTTTTTTCAGGCAGTGAGGCTGTTTTCCGCAGTGATTCACGTGAACGACCAAATTAGAGGAATGTAAAAATGAGTGTGAAACCAAAAATAATGATTTCTTCGCTTGATGCGGAGAGATTAGAAATGTTGCTGGATTCTCTTCCGCAGAGTGTATTTCCAGGAAGAGATGATCTGGAAGCCGAGCTTGCGCGCGCTGACGTGGTGGACCCAGAGGAAATTCCGCCCACTGTGGTCACAATGAACTCAACTGTCAGATTTAGGGTTGAGT
This sequence comes from Nitrosomonas eutropha, assembly GCF_900116685.1. GTDB lineage: Bacteria > Pseudomonadota > Gammaproteobacteria > Burkholderiales > Nitrosomonadaceae > Nitrosomonas > Nitrosomonas eutropha_A. The sequence continues at coordinate 3,547 of NZ_FPBL01000010.1, read as the reverse complement.
CTTCGGCCGAGGAGTTTTGTCTGACGCTGGTCTATCCAAAGGATGTCGATACTAGTGGCGAGAAGATCTCGATCCTTGCACCAGTAGGAAGTGCCCTGCTGGGACTTTCACAGGGAGATGAAATTGAATGGCCAAAACCAGGCGGAGGGGTATTGCGTGTGCGTATTGTAGAAGTAACCTATCAGCCTGAGCGTTCCGGTGAATATTATCGGTAAGTGAACATGCTGTTTTCTGGAATTCTTTTGTTCTTTGTATAAAACCAGTTATGAATAACCAGCCAGTGATTCTGGCAATCGATCAGGGAACAACCAGCACTCGTGCCATTCTATTTTCGGCAACATTGGAAATTCTCGCGGTGCAACAGAAAGAGCTGAAGCTACATTATCCACACAAGGGGTGGGTCGAACAGAATCCAGAAGCTATCTGGCAGGATACGCTCGAAGTTTGTCATGCGGTACTGGAACACAATGTCAGTATGGTAGGGTCGGTTGCTGCTATCGGCATTACTAATCAGCGTGAAACAACTATTTTGTGGGATCGTAAAACCGGTAAACCTGTTTATCCTGCCATTGTCTGGCAGGATCGTCGCACCGATATTGGTTGTGAGCAATTAAAAGCTCAAGGGTATGAGCCAATGGTAACAGCCCGGACTGGCTTGTTGTTTGATCCTTATTTTTCTGCAACTAAAATTGCCTGGATACTGGATAACATTGAAGGAGTTCGTTCTCGGGCAATGCGTGGTGAGCTGGCATTTGGAACGGTAGATTGTTATTTGCTCTGGCACCTGACCGGTGGGAAGGTGCATGCTACGGATGTGACGAATGCTGCGCGGACACTGTTATTCAATATCGTCGAGCAGAAATGGGATGCAGATTTGCTGACATTGTTCGATATCCCGGAAGCGATTCTGCCGGAAGTTCGCGATAATGCAGCCAGGTTTGGGATGACTGATCGGGTCTTGTTTGGGCGGGGAATTCCCATCGGTGGCATGGCAGGAGACCAGCATGCTGCACTAATCGGGCAAAGGTGCTTCCGGCCAGGAATGGTCAAGTCTACTTACGGTACAGGTTGTTTTGCTCTCATGAATATCGGCTTGGATTTCAAGCCTTCGCAGCATCGTTTACTGACCACGCCAGCGTATCGTCTGAACGGCAAGATGGTTTATGCTATCGAGGGATCTATTTTTATTGCCGGTGCAGCAATTCAATGGTTGCGAGATGAGCTGGAGTTTTTTCAGGAGGCTGCGGCGAGCGAGGCGCTGGCGCTCAGTGTGCCAGATAGCAATGAGGTGTATTTTGTGCCTGCCTTTACTGGTCTTGGTGCGCCATATTGGCGGCCGGGTGTGCGAGGTATGATCAGCGGATTATCGCGAGACACAACGCGGGCGCATATTGTCCGCGCCGCGCTGGAAGCGCAAGGCTACCAGACCCGGGATCTGATGGAGGCGATAGAAGAGGATGGCGGTCATCATGCCGAGACTATCCGTGTGGATGGAGGACTGGTCGCAAACAAATTCATGTGTCAGTTTCTTGCTGATATGTTGAACAAGCCAGTGGAAGTACCAAGAATAACAGAAGCAACAGCACTGGGCGCGGCGATTCTGGCCGGTCTGACGGTGGGTTTATTTGTCGATCTGGAAGCAACTGGAGATTACTGGCAGCGGGATAAAATCTATACTCCCACGATAGCAGAAACTGAGAGAGAACGCTTGTATGCGGGCTGGAAAACTGCAGTTCAATCGCTTCTGCACGCCTCCAGAAATTAGCTTGTTGAGCTTGTTAAAATGAATTCCAGTGAATAATCGTGATTGCGCTGGGTAGAGAGAAAGTCTGTAGTAAGTTGTAAAATATTTGTCTGATGTGATGGGCTGAAACAGATTGGAGTACTTTTGGTTATGCTGATGAATCTTCCCAATTCTTTGACGTGGCTACGCATAATGGCTATTCCTCTGTTTGTTGGTATTTTTTACCTGCCATCAGAATGGTTATCTCCAGCCGCGCAAAATCTGGTTGCAGCTATTGTATTTGGGGGGGCCGCGTTGACTGACTGGCTGGATGGCTACTTGGCTCGGGCACTTAATCAAACTTCCGCATTTGGTGCTTTTCTTGATCCGGTGGCTGACAAGTTGATGGTAGCTGCTGCGCTGATTGTTTTGGTACATCTGGATCGGCTTGATGCGTCGATTGCCTTGATTATCATCGGCCGTGAAATTACGATTTCCGCTTTGCGTGAATGGATGGCACAAATTGGTAAATCTAAAAGTGTGGCGGTTTCCTTTCTGGGCAAGATCAAGACAGCAGCGCAAATGGTGGCGATTCCTTTATTGCTTTACCATGATAGGGTTCATGATTCATTCGATTCACAAATGATTGGTACCTGGTTGATTTATATTGCTGCCATTCTGACATTGTGGTCCATGATCTACTATTTGAGAGCTGCTATTCCACACGCTATTCATCGTCATTGAAGAAATCTTCGAGTAATCAGTAATAAGGTATATCCCGCCATGTAAACGGGGTTGGTTGATTAAGATTTCGGAAAAAATAAAACAAAAGAGAATCTGCCTGCTCTTAGAGCCTGTTTATGATCTTCTGAGTATCAGTGCTATGAAGGCCAGATGAATGAACTGCAAGCTGGTATTGAGTTTGCGCTCGCAGTTTTTCCATAACCTTCAGTTCTTCTCCAACCAGGCAAAGCTGCGCTCGACGATCCAGCGTTTGGGGATAACCTTGAACGTGCGCAATTCACTGCGCTTGGCAATCTGCACTGTCACGTGCTCGCCCAGGATGTCCTTGACGCCCTGGGCAAAAGGCTGGCCGACGTAGCCGCTATCACACAGCAAACTTTGGATTTGCTTCAAGTTCGGTTTGCAGCGCTTGAGAGCCTGCAATGCTCCTTTGCGATCAGTCACTTCTGCCGTGGTTACCGCAACCGCATGCGGCAAACCCTGGGTATCTACCGCGATATGACGTTTGATGCCCGATATCTTCTTGCTGGCGTCATAGCCCTTCTGGCTCGCTGTGTCCGTGTTCTTCACGCTTTGTGCGTCCACGATCAGGAACGTGCTGCAAGCATTGCGCCCCAACTTCTCTCGGGCCGCGCCAACCTGATTTTTTTAACGCCCGCTCCAACAGGCTGACGCCATCCTGGTCGGGCGCGCTCCATTTACGCCAATAGGCATATACGCTCTGCCACCTGGGAAACTTGTCGGGCAGGTATCTCCATTGACAGCCAGTGCGCAGTAATGGCTCTATCTCGGCAAACTTCTCTCGGCTGATGTCACTGGCGTATCTTGGTCTCTTCATCCATCTATTATCAGGGGTGAGAAACAGATTGTAAACAGGCTCTTACTCAGCATCTATAAGCTTTTGGTAGGAGCGTACCTGCCTGTTTTTACAAGAAAAATAAATCCAGTGAGTTGGAAATCCTTTTGCATATAAACATATATCCATAATCATTTCATGGTTTATTTTATTTTGAGGGATGATCTGGTTTTTGTGGAGTGGTTTTTGCTGTGAGGATTATTGTAATCAATTGATTTTGTGTT
>NZ_FPBL01000012.1 GCF_900116685.1 Nitrosomonas eutropha | reverse complement strand
GGGTAAAATCAAGTTGAATATGTTCCTCTGGCCTTTATTGATCGTTATTATAGGTGCCGGATACTTCTTCTTCTCAAAAAGTAAAAAAGAAAAAAATACATAAAAAATACTGATTAAATTAATGAACTCTGGGTTGCCACGTCGTGATGCCTCCCATGATGGCGGAAAAGTCGGCATCTCCTAGAAGGATCATTTACGCAACGATACCAAAGTAAGTTTTTGTTCGGTGGAACAATAATCCTTGTTCATATATTTGTCTTTATTATTAATAGGATGGCGACATGATAAAAAATAATCATTTTAAATTTATTATGATAAAACTAGCTACTACGGTAAAGATAAGTACTGTAATTCTAGGATTTGGATTAGTAACTCTACTAGTATCTCCCAATGCTGTGTTTGCACATGCTGAGCTGGTTAAAGCTGAGCCTGCACGCAGGGCTACCCTTGCTGCTTCTCCTAAACAAGTCAGACTATGGTTCAATGAAGAAATTGAAGCAGACTATGCTTCACTTTCTCTACTTGATGCGGATAATAATATCTTAACGGAAGAGAAACCTATGGCACATCCGGACGATTCAAAATCTATTTATTTGGAGCTACCAGAATTGGCAGGAGGTCAGTATACGGTTAAGTTCCGGGTGTTATCAGTAGATGGGCACGTGCTGGATTCGGAATATAAATTTACCGTTAAGGACAATAAGACTAAATAACAACAATGGAAGTTGTTGCGATATTTGCCCGCTGGTCACAGCTTGTTGCTAATCTGATATTGCTTGGCAGCTGTACTTATCTGGCAATCGCGGGCGCAAGGAAAGAATTATTCGGTAATTTTTGGGTTTTACGTCTAGAAAAATTATTTCCGTTGCTGGCTTGTATAGTTTTAATTGGTCTTATGGGAGTTTTGGCAACAACTACGGGAAAAGCAACGGGGATTGAATCAAATGTATGGAGGCCAGATGCATGGATAAAAATTGTCCAACATACCAATATGGGGCACATGTGGGCGGTACGTGCGGTATCAGCTTTGTTTTTGCTGGGTGCCGCTACATTTATCTCGTTAAAACGTGAGCGGGTAAGATGGCATTACGTCATGATTGCAAGCTTGGCATCTTTGCCTTTGATAGCTTCTGCTATGGTAAGTCATGCTGGTTCAGACGAGAATTTCTTGTTTTATGTTCCTGTTTATGCCATTCATATTTTGATGGCTGGAGTGTGGTTTGGTGCGTTGCCAGCATTTTTGTTTATTGTTTTTGATCGGCGTAATTGTCAGGAAAAGGGCACTCAACTAGTTTTGAATGTAGAAAGCCTTAAGAAGTTTTCTTTCATTGCTCTGCCTGTTATGGCTGTAATTATATTGACAGGTCTGATTCTGACAGATCGAATGGTTGAGAATTATTATCATGCACTGGTTGCGAGCACTTATGGTTGGGCATTGATCATCAAAATTTCTTTATTGGTGATTATTTTATTGATAGCTTTCCAGGCACGATCAAAATGGCTTCCTTCATTCGAAAGAGTTTGTGATTCGATTGATTCCTCCGGGCTTGAAAAGGAAAATGAAAGGAAAAATTTTCCACTTTCAAAATCAATGCATAAAACTACTCAGGCAGGAAATCATGGTTATGATGGGAATTTTTCTAGTGTTGGCGTAGAGAAATTAAGAAAATGGGTTCGAATTGAATTTGTATTTGCACTGCTACTTGTATTATTTGCAACAATTCTTTCCAACACCATGCCTGCTAAGCATGCAATGGTGGAGAATTGGCCTTATTCATTCCGTTTTACAATAGACGGAACCTTGGGTGCCGGAACATGGGAAGATCCAAGTGTTCAGTTTTTTCTGATATTAGGAATAATTTTATTTATTGCAACAATTGGTTCATTCTTGTCAGGGATAAAAAAAGGCAGGAGTTCCAGAAAGCATAATACAGTGACGATGGTATTAGCATTAGGTTGTGTAGCTGTTGCGTTACCTCAGTTCGCTGTTGATGCATATACTGAAACGTATCGAGATCCACCTGTTCCATTTGATGTAATTTCAATTTCAAATGGTTCGGCCCATTTTTCTGAGTTTTGCTCAAGTTGTCATGGGCCTCAAGGAAGGGGTAATGGTATTCTTGCTAAAACCTTACCGAGGATGCCTACAGATTTACTTACTGATTTATATACGTCGAGACATACTGCCGGTGATTTTTTTCATTGGATAAGTCATGGCATTGAAGAAGCAGGTATGCCGGGCTTTTCTGAAAGCCTGGCGGAAGAAGATCGTTGGGATATTGTTAATTATATTCAAGCAATGTCGAGTGGTTATCAGATAAGGTGGCTGGGCTCTACTGCTGCTTCACATAAACTTTCAGCGATACCACCTGATTTTCAGTTTACGACCTATACCAACGCTACTGGTACTCTTAAAGAATATCGACAACATCAAAATATTTTGCTGGCGTTCTTTAACTGGCCCACTTCTTTAGAAAGATTGAAAGAGTTAAGCGAAAATTACGAAAAATTTAAAAACTTAAATACTGTTATACTCGCTATTCCTTTAGATGAATACAGTGCAACAGCAATAGCTGACTTTGCTGTCAATAGCTCTATTGAAGTAGTAAGGGATGGATGGTATGAAATAAGAGACAGTTATATTTTATATAGGCGAACTCTTAAAGATCCTGATATTCTAGGAGAAGGTAATATCCCGGATCATATGGAGTTTCTTGTTGATTGGTCTGGCTATTTTCGTGCGCGCTGGATACCTTCGCTGGACCAATCTGGTTGGGGCAACTTAGCGTTACTTACAGATCAACTTCAACAACTTAATCAGGAAAAGGAGATATTGCCACAGTCGCATAATCATGCACATTAACTTTGCCAAGAGAAGCTTCAGGAAAAAGGGTTTTAGTTGATCTATTTAAGTAGGTTTAATAATAAAATTGTAGGGCTTGTAGAGCAATTTTTAACTGTGAGGGGGAGTGGTAATGAAAAAATTTCTAGTTGGTATTATCTTTTCTAGTTTAGTTATTTTATTGACAGGTTCAGCGTGGGCACATTCAAGTGAAGATATAAAAGTAGCAAAAGGAGCACATGGCGGGCAAGTTCTCGCGTCAGGACCGTATCACTTTGAATTGTTAGCTAAGGATGGTGAATTACGTCTATATATTACTGATCAAAACGATCGTGATCAAATCCTTTCTAAAGGCGGATCAGCAAAAGCAAATGTTTTTGATAAAGATGGAAACAAGGTTTCAATACAACTGACGCCTATATTTGCAAATTTCATGAAAGGAACAGGTGATTTTAAAATTACTCCTGAAAAGGTAATATCTGTTTTCGTAGTACCAGAGCACAATAAAACATATACTGCTCGATTTACATCGTTAGTTCAAGGAGCGTCTGCTGATGCTAAAGAAGGGGCACATGAACATCATCATGGAGATACTGAGAGTGAAAATGCCACTGAGCAGGAGCCCGAATCTTCTCCTGAACAGGATGAGAGCAATACCGAAGAAGATTGAGAATACTATCACTCATACTAAAATTCTAACTTAGAATTAAAAAGTGAGAAAAAGCAGGGTAATTTAAATTATCCTGCTTTTTCTGTATTTTTAGCTCGAATTATCTTTGGTGACTGTTACTCACGCGAGCTTTACTCGGTTCTTACTGTGCCCCCATCTTTGCAAAACCTACGATAACACCGCATGTTTTCTAGTAGATATTATTGAATTATTCGCTAATTTGAAGCAACCTCCTATATCATAAAATGGAAGTTTGGTTGGTATTACGATAGGCAGTTAGTCTTTAAGGTCAATTGGGAAGCCAAAGTTTTTCTGTGAGTATTATCTAAATTCTATCCGTAGCATCCTACTTAATTCAATTATCAGTTGAGCGAATTTTTATTTATAGTAATCGAACCATACTGAATAATTGGCGTTATTCCAAATATTATCCGATGTTTGTTACTATCAGCATCATCGTGATTTGATATAGTTTTACTCGTTCGCTGATTCCATCATCTTACCCTCGTGCAATGCCAGATAAGCGGCTAGTGATTCAAATTGAGCTGTTGAAGCGCTTTTTAACCTGGGATGGATCCCACTGGACATCCTTTATAATAATCATTGCTGTTGGTGGATTGGCTGCTTTCTCAGCTTCATTGATTCCATTGATAGTAGGGCAATTATTTACTCAAATATTACCCGGGGGTAACCGGCAGTTATTGCAATCACTTCCTTTGATATTGGTGGTGCTTCTGTTAACAATCGTTATCGCCAGCTGGTCAGGATATTATGTGATTCATCGCTTGCTTGACGGGCTCATACTGAATATACGCGTGGAGATATTCAGGAAATTACTGATATTACCGCCTGCTTGTTCCGATCTTCCTGCTAATACAATTTCCTTATACTTCTTCGAATCCATAGAAAAGTTATATCGCAATACTATTTCGCTTGGAATCTGTTTATATAGAGATTCCCTGGTTGCAATCGGATTGTTTTCAGTAATGATCTGGCTGAATCCGGATATATCATTGTTGATGCTGACAGTGCTGGCTGCAGCGCTTTTTATCAGGCAGATATTTTATGCAAATACTTATCAGCGAAGTATGCTGGATCAAGAACAACATGAAGTTTCCAGAGTGATATCCAAAACACTGCGACATAGTAGAGTTATCTTCTTGGATAAGGGCTATAAACAAGAGGTTGAGCATATTCGGAATATGTTCAAACAATTACAACGTACTTTACTGAGGCAGATTTGTCAGACAGGATTGCTGGAATTATTGGCCTCCATTTTCCTGATGGGGATATTTGCAGGGTTTCTTTATTATTTTTTACAACAACTTATTCTGAACCAATTAACTGTGGAGGATGCCGTTGCGTTTTTTACGGCGGGGCTGATGCTTGTTTTCCCATTGAAGCGATTGTCTCGTATCAATTTGTTACTGCAACAATGTAATGAAGCATTGCACTTTATTTTTTCATTGTTGGATCGAGATTCTGAAACGACTGTTGAAGATACTTATACTGCCCGGATTGAACGTGCCAAGGGTAAGCTGCAGCTTGAGAGTGTCAGTTATAAGGATTATCAGAAAAAAACCTGGCTACCCTGCTTTAACCTTAAAATTGCTCCTGGAAAGAAAATTGTATTAATAAGTTATGATACTCGTATTAATAAACTATTTGCCGATCTTATTTGTGGTTTCGAACAACCATCAACCGGCAGAATTTTGCTGGATGATAAAGATATTAATCAGATAAGCCATGCTGAATTATGTGGCAATATCGCCTGGATTACTCCAGATGAAGATCTTTTAACTGATACGGTTGCAGCAAATATTGCCTACGGTAGTTTACGTTGCAGTAAGGAGATAGCGATTACTACAGCAGCACATGCTAGTCAGGCAATGGAATTTATCTGTAAGCTGCCACATGGTCTGCAAACGAAGCTCAAAAAATGTAACGTTGTGCTTTCCGATGACCAGCGTCAGCGTATTTTTATTGCTCGTGCACTATTGAAGAATCCAAGTATTATCATTTTGGATGAGAGTTCCGCCTGTTTTGATACCGATAGTGCTGCCTTGATGCGCGCGTTGCACCTATTGCTCGATAGCCATACGACTCTGATCCTTTCGTCGCGTCCTGTAATGCTTGGCCTTGCCGATCAGCAGTTAGATCTCGGCAATTTGAATGCACTATCCACGGCCAACCTGACTTCAGTCAGATAGCGTCTATTTCTGATGATGTTGCATTAAGATAAATATGTCACTGGTACAACGAGAACTATAAATATGACTATATTGGCAACACTAGAGGTATTTTGAATGAAATTTCTTTTTGACCTTTTTCCAATAATCCTGTTTTTTGCTACTTACAAAATTTACGGTATCTATAGCGCGACCACAGTTGCTATTGTTGCTACTTTCGCACAAATTGGCTGGGTGTGGCTGCGCCATCGTAAGGTTGACAATATGCTATGGGTGAGCCTTGCAATCATCGTCGTTTTTGGTGGTGCAACACTGATCTTGCAGGATGAGACTTTTATTAAATGGAAACCTACCGTGCTCTACTGGTTATTTGCAGTCATTCTTTTTCTGGCACACAAAGGATTCAGAAAGAATCTGATCCAGACTATGATGAAAGATCAGATCAAGTTACCTGAACCGGCTTGGATCAGGCTCAATACCAGCTGGTCGGTTTTTTTTGGTGCAATGGGAGCCATTAATCTTTACGTTGCCTATAACTATTCGACCGATACCTGGGTAAATTTCAAATTGTTTGGCTTCATGGGACTGATGTTTATCTTTATTATCCTACAGGCTCTTCTGTTGGGAAAATACATGGAGAAAAATGATGACTAGAAAATATGATGTACCGCTAAATTGTTGATTCAACAGGCAACCAGACGGCCTCAGATTTCAGCTGCTGAACCAGATTTTTTCGCTGACAGATTGATCTGCTGGCAGCTCGCATACGGGCGACATTCTCTACCATGGCAGGGTATCAGCGATCCATATGCTATATGGATATCCGAGATAATGCTGCAACAAACACAAGTCAGCACGGTTATTCCATATTACGAGCGTTTTATGACTGTTTTCCCAAATATTGCACCACTTGCCAGCGCGCCGGTTGAAGAAGTGCTCACGCTATGGAGTGGTTTGGGTTATTACTCACGTGGGCGTAATCTGCACCGGGCAGCACGTATGATAATAGAGCAGTATGATGGTGTATTTCCGCAGGATACCGCTACACTTCAACGATTACCGGGGATCGGTCGTTCTACCGCCGCGGCCATTGCTGCTTTTGCGTTTGGTAAGCGCTGCACGATTCTTGACGGCAACGTCAAGCGTATTTTGATCCGTTACTTCGGTGTCAACGGGCACCCGGGCGAAAGAATGATTGAAGAACAGTTGTGGCAATTGGCGGAAGGTCTGTTGCCTGTTGAAGAAGATCATAAAACCATAGCATCCTATACCCAGGCATTAATGGATCTTGGAGCGCTGGTCTGTGTGCGTACCCAACCGCGTTGCGAACATTGCCCGCTACAGGTGGATTGCTATGCGTATCAGAATGATCTGACAGCTGTTCTGCCTGTTTCCAGGCCCAGGAAAACGCTTCCTGTCAAAGAAATTGTACATTTGATCCTCCTGGATCAAGGGCAGATTTTGCTGAAGAAGCGACCAGTTCCCGGTATTTGGGGTGGATTGTGGTGTTTCCCAGAAACTTCCATCGATCAGGACAGTGTTGATTACTGTAAAAAGAATTTACATCTACAGGTGATAAAATTTGCCGAGCTTCCTCATTTGCAACATACGTTCACTCATTTTAAATTGACTATTCAGCCACAACTGCTGCGATCAATAATGTATTTGCCCGAATGTGAAGAAAATAGCAAGGAAAATGACTGTCTTTGGGTGACGATCGATGAGGCTTTGCAACGGGCAATACCCGCTCCTGTCAGAAAATTGTTGTTAATGACCCAGTCCTTATTCCAATCTTTTATTCATGAGTAACGTAACTTCCCGGCACTGGAAACAACAGCAGCGTACTCGTCTGCGCGAATTACGCCAGCAGATCCCGGCAGTACAGCGCGCGCTCTGGAACGATGCAATTACCGCTGCACTGACACAAGGTTTTCCCATCCTTAAGAATCAGCGGATTGGTTTTTATTGGCCACATCAGGGTGAATATGACCCGGTACCAGCCATGACAGACTTGAGAACACGTGGTGCTACTCTTGCCTTACCAGAGGTAATTGGTAAAGAGGAGCCACTCAGGTTCATCGAATGGTGGCCGGGAGCTCCAATGAAAAAGGATATTTACGGAATACCGCTTCCTGACAATACCCGGGAAATAACTGTTGACAGTATTATCATTCCACTGCTTGGCTTTGATGAGCAAGGTTATCGTCTTGGCTATGGCAGCGGTTATTTTGATCGCACACTCGCAACGATGAATCCGCGTCCGCTCGCTATTGGTGTGGTATTTGAGATGCTGCGCTTGCCAACGATTCATCCACAGCAACATGACATTCCAATGGATTATATTGTGACTGAACAATCCATTTTATGCAGAACAGATGCTGGCCTTGTACCACTGGCAGTGGCCGATTGTGCAGCCAAAAATAGTTTTATCGGGGATTAGCCGGCTTTGTTTCTGACGGAGTAAGTCAAAAAAGAGTTTTTGACTTACTCATCATCCCCCCAACGGGGCATCAAGGTATGTGTTACACCGAGCTGATCAAGTACACGTGCGACGATGAAATCAACGATGTCCTGAATGTTTTCAGGCAGATGGTAAAAACCGGGGTTGGCGGGAAGTATCGTCGCACCGCTGCGTGCGAGCTTTAGCATATTTTCCAGATGGATAACTGAGAAAGGCGTTTCCCGGGCGACCAGAATGAGTTTACGCTGCTCTTTCAGCATGACATCTGCCGCACGTTCTATCAGTTTTTGTCCCAAACCGGCTGCCACAGCGGATAGGGTGCCCATAGTACAGGGGCAGATTACCATGGCATCAGCGGGGTTGGAGCCGGAAGCGACCGGTGCAAACCATTCCTCCCGACCAAAAACCCTGAGCAAGCCTGGTTCAACATTAAAATAGCCATTCAGGAAAGTTTCTGTTTCTTTGGGACGAGGGGATAGCGTCAGGGCCATTTCCTGCTGTGCCACAATTTGGGCTGCTTGGGAATAAAGCAAATAAACCCGATGACCTTGCTGCAGAAGTATTTCCAGCAGACGAATTCCATACGGCATACCAGACGCGCCAGTCAGGGCAACCGTAATTATTTTCTTTTCACTCATATTTTTCCGGAGAAGATTCTGAAGAGTGGCTGTCTGACTGTATTGTGCCGAAATCGGGTTTAAAGTACACAGTTACTGCCTGTAAATTATATATTTTTTGTCTGATTCCACTTTGCCGTGATCTGTTCTTTTCCTAGGGCTTTCATAATAGAGATGGCTGTAGAGGTAAGATGGTTATATGGCAGATTCTCGCCTCACTCGGTATGAGGATCGTCGAAGTGTTCCGTAGTGTTCCCATTCATTTCTGATTCATGGCGACGGACAAATTCCTGGGTACTGTCGATCCCCCGTAGTTGCAAAATATAATTCCGGACTGCTGCTTCTACCAATACCGCCAGATTACGGCCAGCAGCAACCGGAATAGTCACCTTGCGGATACTGACATTCAGAATAATTTCGTTGAGGTTACTCAGTGGCAGTCGTTCATAAGCATTAGTACTACTGCCAACAGTTTTTTCAAGCTGTACAATCAGCTTCATATTTTTATGTCGCCGAATTGCAGTTTCTCCGAATATGGTACGAATATTCAGTAATCCCAGTCCGCGTACTTCGAGAAAATCACGCAGCAGTGGCGGACACTTGCCTTCCAGCGTTTCAGGACCAATGCGGCGTAATTCGACGACATCATCCGCGACCAGGCCATGTCCACGGCTGATAAGCTCCAGAGCCAGCTCACTTTTACCAACGCCACTCTCTCCAGTGATCATGACACCCATTCCGAGCACATCCAGCAACACGCCATGCCGACTGATAACAGGTGCTAGCACCCGTACAAGATAGGTTTGTAATCCCCAGATAATTTCAAGACTGGCAATTTCCGAACGAATCAACGGGATAGATTGTTCATTTACGAACTGTTTGATGGAATACGGGATTGGCGCATCGTCTGCTACGATCAGGCAGGCCAGTTGACTTCTGGCCAGTTGATTCAATCTTTTTTGCAGGGAAAAATCATCAAGCTGTTCAAGATATTTGACGGATGTCTGGTTCAGAACCTGTATCCAGTTGGGGTGAACGAAGTTGAGATGACCGATCAGTTCCTGTGTTGAGCTGGTGATCAGGTGATTCTCAAGCTGCCTGTCTATAATGGGAGGTGATTCACCCCATTGCAGGGATAGCTTTTCCTTATTTTCTTCAAACAGCTGTGTGACGCTAACCTGAGACATGTTCAGGAGTCCACTCAGAGATAAGCTGATGAATTTCTTTTGCATCCCGACCGTGGAGCAGTTTTTCGCGGAAGCTTTTATTACTGAACATTTGTGCCAGTTCGCTCAGTATCATCAAGTGCTGATCTGTTGCCTTTTCCGGTACCAGTAGGATGCAGGCAATGCTGACAGGCTGGCCGTCCGGAGCATCGAAAGGTATGGCCTCTTTCATTCTGACCAGCGCTGCAGCCGCTTCGCGCAGTCCCTTGATCCGGCCATGCGGGATGGCGACTCCCTGACCAAGCCCGGTTGACCCGAGTTTCTCACGTGCGAACAAGCTGTCAAAAACCTGACTGCGCGCAATATGCAGAGTATTTTCAAATAATAGACCAACCTGCTCAAATACACGCTTCTTGCTGGTCACATCCAGATCAATAATAATGTTGGATTCCGGCAATAATTGAGTAATGAGATTCATGGAGATTCAAACCACTTTAGGAAATTAGGCGGTGTTTTCTTCTTATCGGAAACGGGACTGCTTTTCATGCCGCTGGTTGTCATGTGCCCGAGCTTGCTGATGTTCTGCAGGCCAGCTTTTCTGCCTCGTGGGCAACATGGCTATAGTTGGCTGTTGATCAGGTGCAGTCCCGTTTTTTATGATTCTTCTGGCATCGCTGCCGCAGTCTTTACAGATATATGAGGAGAAGTGGACGGGTTTATTCGGGCTGTTCAAATTCCTGATCTTTCAGCCCACCCTGATCGTTGCGCTGTCTAATATTTTTTTCCTTATGCTTAAGGATTTGGCGGGCCAGCTTATCTGCCAGACTATCAATTGAGGCATACATATCGGTACCATCGGCCTCGACAAAAATCTCTCTACCCGGCAAGTGAACCGTAGCTTCAGCCTTTTGTTTGAGTTTATCCACGGAAAGAGTCACATTGATAGTCATAATATTGTCAAAGTGGCGTGTACTCCTCTCAATTTTGGACGTAACGTAGTCACGTATGGCAGGTGTGATTTCCACGTGATTACCGGTGAGATTCAAATTCATTATTTCTCCTTATATGAGAGAGTCGTGTTCAAGGGTACCATGGAAAGCCCTGAAAGTATCTGCCTGGCTATGCTGAGTTGAAATCGCGTTTAAAGCGCACATATGTCATTTGTAAACTGCGCTTTTTCACCTTGATTTACTTCATAGTAATCAGCCGATTTTTTCAGAATTTTCCTAGGGCATTTTACGTAAATTAGTCGGGGGAATATGCATGAACTCCCGATATTTTGCAACAGTACGGCGAGCAACAACAATACCCTGTTGTGCGAGTATTTGTGAAACCTGACTGTCATTAAGCGGCTTTTTGCGATCTTCATTCTGGATCAATTGCTTAATAAGTCCACGAATAGCTATGGCTGAATGTGCTTCACCCGTTTCAGCGGGAATGTGGCTTCCAAAGAAATATTTGAGCTCAAAGATACCGTGTGGTGTCCACATATACTTCTGGGTTGTGATACGAGAAATGGTTGATTCGTGTAATCCAAGAACTTCGGCAATTTCACGCATGACAAGGGGGCGCACAGCTGTTTCGCCATGCTCCAGGAATGCCTGCTGGCAATCAATAATCGCTTGACTGACCCGGAGTATGGTAACCATGCGCTGGTCGATATTTCTGATCAGCCAGCGGGCTTCTTTCAGTTGCTCCATGAGTGGCCGGGTTGCCTCATTACGATTTTGCTTCAGAATGTCGGCATATAAATGGTTAACACGCACACGCGGAGCTGAATCGGAATTGAGCTGTGCCACCCAGCCTTTAACTGATTTGGTCACAATCACATCAGGAATGACATAACGTGCTGTTGTTGCGCTGAAATCATCACCAGGCTTGGGGTTGAGTTGAGTGATCAATTGGTAGACTGACTGTAAACAGGCTTCATCACAGCCAAGAACTTTCCTGAGCAATGGGAAGTTTTTGGCAGCAACACTTTCCAGGTGCTCATTGACCAGTTTGAGTGCTTCCGTCCGTAGTGGTGTTGTATCCGGTAATGCTGAAAGCTGTATAGACAGACACTCCCGCAGATTGCGCGCCCCCACGCCGGGTGGATCCAGTTGCTGAATATAAGCAAGAGCTGACTTCAGGTCTGTGGTGCTGATTTCCAGTTCAGCCGGAAGTAACTTGGCAAGCTCTTCCAGATCCTGAGTAAGATAACCATCATCATCCAGACTATCCACCAGCAGTTCAGTAATTTTCTTTTTTCGCTCACAACGCTGCCTCAAGCTGATTTGCATGAGCAGGTGTTCACGCAAGCTGACGGGTTTGCTAACCAGGCGGGAATAGTCCTGGTCGTATTCCTCATCACTCTGTCTGCGCGTGTCGAAAAAAGATTCCTGATCTGAATACGATGAGTTATCTGACCAGTCGTCCAGAATTTCCGTGTTTTCTCTGATATCCCGGGACTCATCGGTTTCAGCTGTGGCAGACAAATCTGATGATGCTAATGAGGAATCTCGTCCTTCGGTTTCGAATTCTTCTTGGTTGATTCCTTCATCCAGCTCAAGCAAAGGGTTTTCCTGGACAATACGTGAGATTTCCTGGTTGAGTTCAAGTGCAGATAGTTGGAGCAGCTGAATTGACTGTTTCAGTTGCGGTGTCAGTGTAAGGCCGGTAGAAAGCTTGAGTTGCAGAGTCGGCTTCATATTTTTCAGAGCCTGAAATGCTCCCCCAGATAAACTTCCCGGACACGTCCGTCATTGATGATTTCAGCAGGAGCTCCACTGGCAAGCACTGTTCCTTCACTGATGATATAAGCACGATCACAAATCCCCAGTGTTTCCCGCACATTATGATCCGTGATGAGTACACCAATTCCGCGTGATTTGAGAAAACCTATGACTCTCTGGATATCCATAACAGCAATCGGATCTACACCAGCGAAAGGTTCGTCCAGCAGGATGAAGCGCGGCTGGGATGCCAGCGCTCGTGCAATTTCCACCCGCCTGCGTTCGCCACCCGATAGGCTCATACCCAAGCTTTCGCGCAGATGACCGATATGCAGGTCATGTAACAATCCGTCCAGATGCCGCTGTATTTCATCTTTCTGAAAATGTTGTAATTCCAGTACTGCAAGAATGTTTTCCTCGACTGAGAGCCGACGGAAAACTGATGCCTCCTGGGGAAGATAGCTTAATCCCAACCGGGCGCGCTGATGAATCGGCAGCTGGCTTAGATTGTGTTCATCCAGAAATATTTCCCCTCCGTTCAATGGAACCAGTCCAACCACCATGTAGAAGCAGGTGGTTTTACCTGCACCATTGGGGCCAAGCAGACCGACAACCTCGCCGCTGCGAACAGAGAAAGATACATCCATCACGACGGTGCGTGATTGATATTTTTTTTTCAGATTTTCAGCTCTCAATTCACTCATACATAATCCAGATTGGCTGGTATACAGTGGTAATACGTTTTTTGATAGTTTTATTTTTCTGTTTCTGCGCCAGGTTGTTTCGCTTTTGGTTGAATCACGGCGCGTACCCTGTGATCGGAATTTTTATCATTTTCCGGTTGAGGTTGGCCAGATACCTGAAAAAAGTCGCTGGTAATATCGTAGGAAATATAATCTCCTTCTACTTCATCGGTGCCACGTTTCAGTCGCGCGCTTCCAAATAACTCTATTTTGTCGGTTTTGTTGTCATATTCTGCGCGTCGGCTCCACGCCTCAACGTACTCGTCAACACCATCACGCTTTTGACGATAACTGACCAGATTGCCATAAGCTGTAGCGTGCCGGTAGCCCGCGCTGTCCTCCTTCATCACAACTTTATCCGCACGAAGAATAAGCGTTCCCTGGATCAATATGACATTCCCGGTAAATATGCTGGTGCGAAATTCCCCTTTCTGCTTGTAATCTTCGACAGTTGCGCGATCGGCTTCCAGATGAATCGGCTTGTCGCGATCTGCGCGTTCAGCCAGGGTAATGGCTGAGAAAAACACGAGAAACAAGCTTAGGAACATATATTGAAATTGCATAAACCGATAGATATAGAAAGTAAAATAAGAAAACCAGAAGAATCAAGATTCGTGTTGGTGTGGCATCCTTTAGCGGGATGAGCGTGGCGTACGTTCGTCATGTGCTTTGACCCGGGATTGCATCAAAATCTCACCGGTCTGATTATTCATGAACAATCCCACCGCGTTGAGAACACTGTTCATTCTGATCACGGTAACTGGTCGATCGGTTTTGGCGATATCAGTATCCGGAATAAGGTGCAAAAAATCAGTCAGCATAGTTACCTTGTCTTTGTCCAGATCCCCTCCCCTGATAATAAAAACATTTTCAGTTAGGAAAATATCATCTCCGTCTTTAGTCAGCTCAGCCCGATCAGAAGTCACCCTGAGCAGCGGTTTATCCGGTTCTATGCTGGTAAAGCGTACATGCTCCAGCTGCGTTATATCTTCTGTCGAATAGTGGGTCAGCTTGTCAGCCGAGAAAAAACGGTTTTGTTCTAATTCATGGTTGACCTGTATTCCTTCAAGATTTTCAATGATGTAGTCTACCTCTTGTTGCAAATCGTTGTTCTGTTGCAGGCGTGGATGCTGCAGGACGCTGTCCAGCCAGAGAGTAAGCAGAAGCAAAGCAATCAGCCATACGGACGGTCTTGAAAATAATGAACGTGTCATGTTAAAACATGTTACGCACTGACTTGATGATGAGTATGAATCGTTTTTCCGGTCATTCTCGATCAAACGGTATAGTTAGAGATAGGCAATGCGCTGTTAATGCGCTGTTTTTCGGGATTATAGCAGAGCTACTTTTTTACAAGGGTTGTAGCATTCAGAACCAGGTATCTTTGTTTTCGGCAGGGATTGGGTGGATCTACAAACAAGTCTTTTAACTTGCACTTTTTACTTGAATAAGTATCTTAATGTGATTATGGTCGTATTTCACGATAAATAAAGCTGGATTGATTATGCAAGCAAACGCAATCGATTTCGAGAATTACGAATTACTGCAAGATGAAGTATGTACGCAACGGATCGTTGCAGCCAAACAAAAGCTGGGAAAGCGCGCCATTATATTGGCACATCACTACCAACGTGCAGATGTTTACCGACATGCTGATTTGACCGGAGACTCGCTTAAACTTTCTTACCTTGCCGCACAGACGGATGCTGATTTTATGGTGTTTTGCGGGGTGCACTTCATGGCAGAGGTAGCGGATATTCTTTCCAGCCCTGAACAAACCGTCATCCTGCCTGATCTTTCCGCAGGTTGCTCCATGGCAGATATGGCTAATCTCACCAAGGTAGAACGTGCTTGGCGTGAACTGGCAGAAGTACTCGACCCGGATGAGAGGGTGACACCAGTCACCTATATCAATTCCAGTGCTGATCTGAAGGCCTTTTGCGGACAACATGGTGGTATCGTTTGTACTTCCAGTAATGCTGTAAAGATTCTGCAATGGGCATTTGATCGACGTGAAAAAGTACTGTTTTTCCCTGATCAGCATCTGGGCCGTTGGAGCGGATACAAGATGGGGCTATCGCCGGATGAAATGCAGGTGTGGGATTTTGATGAGCCCATGGGTGGGTTGACACCGGAACAGATTGAAAAAGCCAAAATCCTGTTATGGAAAGGGCATTGTTCCGTTCACCAAATGTTTCAGCCGCAGCATATCCTTCGCTTTCGCAACCAGTATCCGGATGGATTGGTTATTTCACATCCGGAATGCAGCTTTGAGGTGTGTAAGGCATCTAATTTTGTTGGATCGACCGAGTACATCATCAATACCATCCGGGCAGCGAAAGCCGGTACTCGCTGGCTGGTCGGAACGGAGTTGAATCTGGTTGGTCGCATCGCCGAGGAGTTCAAGTCCGAAGGCAAAATCATTCAGTTTATGTCGCCGATGGTGTGTATGTGTTCGACTATGGCGCGGATCGATCCGCAGCACTTGGCCTGGTCGCTTGAAAATCTGGTTGAGGGCCACGTCGTGGTTAATCAGATTAGCGTGCCGGAACCACAGGCTGGTCTGGCCAGGCTGACGCTCGAAAAAATGCTTGAAGTCTCGAAATAATGTCGATGGTGAAACTACCGGTTTCGTCTGCGGATAGTGACAGAGTTGCTTCTTTGCCAGGGGATGAGGCAATGCGTGAATCTAATCGGACATTACATATCGCCACTTATAACATTCACAAAGGGCTGTCATTTTTTAATCAGCGTGTGATATTGCATGAATTGCGTGACTATTTGCGTAGCCTGAATGTTGATATCATTTTTTTGCAAGAGGTGATCGGGGAGCATACGCTGCACGCCAGCCGCTTCCAGGATTGGCCGAAAGATGCTCAGTATGAATTTCTGGCAGATGCAGTGTGGTCGGATTTTGCTTATGGAAAGAATGCAGTTTATAACCATGGCCATCACGGCAATGCTATTCTCAGCCGCTTTCCTATATCAAGCTGGGAGAATGAAGATATTTCGGCACATCGATTTGAAAGTCGCGGATTGTTACATTGCGAGTTGACCATTCCCGGATGGAAAGATGCGTTGCATTGTATTTGTGTGCATCTGGGGCTGTTTAAGCGCGGAAGATATCAACAGCTGGAAGCTATAGAGCGACGCATCCGGCAACTGGTGCCGCCTGATGCACCGCTCGTACTCGCGGGAGATTTTAATGACTGGCGTGGTGTGGCGAATCAGGCTTTGGCTAATCGCTTGAATCTGGTTGAGGTTTTTCAGCATACGCAGGGTAAGGCGGCGCGCAGCTTTCCTTCTGTTTTGCCGTTACTGCGTCTGGATAGAATTTATATCCGTGGTTTTCAGGTAAAAAATGCCCGGATTTTTCATAATCGCCCCTGGTCCAGAATTTCAGACCATGCCGCGTTGTCGGCTCAGATTATGCGTAAATGAGTTTGCCTGATTTTGTCGAAGGAAATCGTATAACACTATTGCATTCTGGCACGGAATATTTCCCGGTGCTGGAGTCGGCCATTGATTCGGCCAGACAGGAAATTTATCTCGAAACTTATATTTTTCAGTACGATGCAACTGGTATCCGGATTGCTGAGGCGCTTAAACGGGCAGCACAACGCGGGGTAGCTGTCCATCTGCTGATTGATGGATTTGGCTCGCTCGGCCTGTCCGGGAAAGTAATTCGGGAAATGCTGTCAGCAGGTGTGCGAGTACTGATATATCGGCAGGAATTTTTTTCATTCCGGCTCAAGCGCTCCCGCTTGCGTCGTATGCATCGCAAACTGGCGGTTATGGATGCCAGTGTGGCATTTGTGGGAGGGATCAATATTGTCGATGATTGCTACGAACCTGATGCGTTATTTCCACGATTCGATTATGCTATTCAAATTATTGGTCCATTACTGGAAAAAATTCATGCTGCAACAAGACATCTGTGGATGTTGGTTGCGTGGGTTTATTTCAAAAAGCGCTGGACAAATTATTCATCTGTTATAAGTAATAATCTGCCGGCAGGTCATCAGCGTGCATCGTTGGTTATTCGGGATAACCTACGTAACCGACATAGCATTGAGCGTTGTTATCTCAGGGCAATAGCGGTTGCTCGCAAGGAAATTATTATTGCTAGTGCCTATTTTCTTCCCGGAAAGAATTTTCGGCAGGCGCTGATCAAGGCTGCACAGCGTGGTGTCTCGGTTATCCTTCTGTTACAGGGGAAATCGGAATATCGCTTGCAACATTATGCCATGCATGCTTTGTATGGCCACCTGCTGGATGCCGGTATCCGTATCTACGAGTACCGGCGAGGGTATCTGCACGCCAAAGTGGCAGTTATCGACAATTCCTGGTCTACTGTTGGTTCTTCCAATATTGATCCGTTCAGTTTATTACTGGCACGCGAGGCCAATGTCATTATCTTGGATCGGATATTTGCAGCGGGATTACAGGGCAGTCTACAACAGGCATTGGGAGTCTCTTATCCGGTGTTACAGCGTTCCTGGAGAGACCGGTCGCGAATTAAACGTTCACTGAACTGGATATGCTATTACTTTATCCGGATTGTGTGGGGGTTGCTGGGGTACCGTCGGGACTAAGAACCTGTTCAAGATTTCGATTCTTTTGTAGGCCGATGTTTCATCAAAGTCTAATTTGTTACCAAGTGTATAATTTGCCGTTCACAGGTATTGCATCCAGGCATGATCCGTAAATTTCTGCATCATATTTTTTCCTTCGGTTCCACGGCTTCTGTTACAGCTGCTCCGGCATTCCGGGCCATTGCATGTGAGCGTCATGGAATTTCGCGCAGCAGCATCAGTTCCGGCTCGCTAAGAGTTGCTCTGACTTTACAGCAGGCAGGTTATTCTGCCTATATTGTGGGTGGTGCCGTCCGTGATCTGCTGTTAGGGCTGAAGCCCAAGGATTATGATATTGCTACTGATGCCACGCCTGAAGAAGTACGCGCAATCTTCCGTCATTCACGCATTATTGGTCGGCGTTTCCGGTTGGTGCACGTTATGAGCAAGGGAGAAACCGTGGAAGTATCCACTTTTCGTGGTAAGGCGGCTGGTGATCTGATTCAATCTGATAAAGAGTATGCTTATATCGATGCCACCGGACGGTTGTTGCACGATAACTTTTTTGGCAGCCAGGAAGAGGATGTAAGACGTCGTGATTTTACTATCAATGCCTTGTTCTATAATCCTGCTACAGAGGAGATCATTGACTATCTAAGTGGTTTCGAAGATGTCATGGCAAAGCGGTTGAGCATCATCGGAGAACCCGAGCAGCGTTACCGGGAAGATCCGGTACGAATGTTGCGAGCGGTACGCCTCGCTGCCAAGCTGGGCATTCAGATCGATGACAGGACGGCTGCACCCATTGGTGATCTTGCGCCATTATTGCTGAATGTTCCGGCGGCGCGCTTGTTTGACGAGATGCTGAAACTATTGTTTTCCGGTCATGCACTGACAGCTGTGATTGATTTGCGAACGCGAGGATTGCATCATGGATTGTTGCCGATGCTGGATGTAATTCTGGAGCAGCCTCTGGGTGAACGATTTATTTCTCTGGCGCTAAAAAATACGGATGAGCGAGTACGGCAAGGTAAATCGGTCTCGCCGGGATTCTTATTTGCAGCATTGTTGTGGCATGAAGTGCTGGCGGTATGGAATGTTCATCTGAAGGCGGATGAAAAAAATATTCCCGCATTATTACATGAGGCGATGGGCAATGTTCTGGCAGCTCAGCGCCGCCGATTGGCTATTCCGCGCAGGCATGATGGCGTTATTTATGATATCTGGTCCTTGCAGCCAAGGTTTCTGGCGCGCGCGGGTCGCAAGCCATTTCGCCTGCTGGAGCATCCGCATTTCCCTGCCGCCTACGATTTTATGCTGTTGCGGTGTAAAAGTGGGGAAATTGACGAAGAGCTGGGACAATGGTGGCAAACATTCAAAAATACCGATAATGCTGCTCGGGAAACAATGTTGCTGCAGGAGGCCCCGACAAAACGTCGCAGAAAGCGTCGCCGCAGTAGTAAATCGGAAAGCATAAAAGTAGACTCCTCCGTTAATCAGGACATCTCATGACATCTGATTTTTATCCTGAATCTAGCAACCAGGTTTTTATTGCCTTGGGCAGCAACCTGGAGAATCCTTTGTCTCAGGTCAGGCGTGGGATGTTGCTATTAGCTGGACTAGAGCATTCGCGTCTGATAAAACGTTCTTCACTTTACCGTACTGCTCCGATTGGCAACATTGATCAGCCCGATTTTATCAATGCAGTAGTACAAATGGAGACGAGTCTGACACCGCATCACCTGCTTGATGCGCTGCTGGAAATAGAGTGTACCTGCGGCCGCGTGCGTACTTTTCCCAATGCCCCGCGTATCCTTGATCTGGATATTCTGCTATTCGGAAACCTGCAACACTGTGATACAAAACTTGTGTTGCCACACCCACGTATGCATGAGCGCGCTTTTGTACTGCAACCATTGCTGGAAATCGCAGTAGATTGCGTGATTCCGGGAAGAGGTCCGGCTGTTGCCTGTCTGACTGCGTGTATGGAACAACCATTGGAGTATATTGCATCATCATGAATCTTGAGCGCTGCCGCTATATTGTCGTTGAAGGACCTGTCGGTGCGGGTAAGACCAGCCTTGCCCGCAATATGGCAACCCGGTTGAACTGTTCACTTATGCTGGAGAAGCCGGAGGTTAATCCATTTCTGGAGAAATTCTATGAGGATATGTCCAGATATGCTTTGTCAACCCAGTTGTTTTTTTTGCTTCAGCGCAGGCAACAACTGCAATCAATGAGGCAGGAAAATAGTTTCTCACAATCGGTTGTGAGTGATTTTTTATTTGAGAAAGGTCAGTTGTTTGCAGCTGTTGCGTTGAGTGAACCCGAACACGGGTTATACCGGCAGATCTGCGAACAGATGCCCCTCGATGCACCCGCGCCTGATCTGGTGATTTATCTGCAGGTTTCACCCGAAGTCCTCATTAAACGTATACGGCAACGTGGCAATACGCTGGAGCAGCACATATCGGAGGATTATCTGCGACGCCTGGCAGAGCGCTATATGCAATTTTTTCATGAGTACGATCGGGCACCGGTCATGATTGTGAATAGCGAACATATTGATCTAGCGAACAGTATTGCCGATTTTGATCTGTTATTGACACGCATTGACCAGATGCGCAGCGCACGTGAATATTTTAATGTCGGAGCCAGTTAATAGATGGGTCGGCCGGTTACAAAATGCATAACGGTTTCAACGTTGCAGAATGCTTACCGGGAAGGGGAAAAAATAGCGGCCCTGACCTGTTATGACGCAACGTTTGCTGCGGTACTGGAAAATGCAGGGGTTGATATTCTGCTGGTGGGGGATTCGCTCGGAAACGTGATACAGGGTCAGACCAGTACTTTGCCGGTTACGCTGGATGAAATGATCTACCACGTTCGCTGTGTAGAACGCGGCACTCACAGCGTATTTATTCTGGCTGACATGCCGTTTGGCACGTTCCAGGTGTCTCCACAGGAAGCATTCAGGAATGCAGTCCGGTTAATGGCTGCCGGTGCGCAGATGGTTAAGGTTGAAGGGGGAAGGCATATGACAGAAACCATAGAATTTTTGACCTGTCGTGGCATTCCGGTATGTGCCCATGTCGGACTAACGCCCCAGTCTGTCCACCAGTTAGGCGGCTATAAAATTCAAGGGAAAACACCTGATGATGCCAGACAATTGCTGGAGGATGCACTGCTATTGCAGGAGGCAGGGGCGGCCATGCTCGTGATGGAGTTGATTCCAGCTGCACTGGGAGAGGAAATTACCCGGTCACTGTCTATCCCGACTATCGGCATTGGTGCTGGTGCGGTATGTTCGGGGCAGGTTTTGGTGTTGCACGATATGTTAGGCATCAGTAATGGTACTTTGCCGCGTTTTGTCAGAAATTTCATGATAGGTGCAGACAGTATTCAGGCTGCGGTTAGGAATTATGTGAAAGCAGTCAAAGCCGGAGAATTTCCTGTGCATGAACATACGTTCTGACAAGCGCGATACGAATCATTTACGTGGAAATAATTACTGATATTGCATCGTTGCGTGCGCGGCTTCAAGATGAAGCTTCAATAGCCCTGGTACCAACCATGGGTAATCTGCATGCAGGCCATTTATCTCTGGTGCGGATCGCGCAGCAGCATGCCGGTTGTACTGTCGTCAGTATCTTCGTCAACCGTTTGCAATTTGCTCCGCATGAGGATTATGACCGCTATCCACGTACCCAGGAGAACGATTGTCGCTTGCTGGAAGAAAATGGTGTGGATATAGTATTTATTCCAGGTGAAAAAACACTTTTTCCTGTCCCGCAGGAATTTCAGTTGCTGCTTCCACCTGTGGCAGATACGCTGGAAGGTGCCTGTCGTCCCGGATTTTTCCGTGGGGTGACAACGGTTGTATTGAAACTGTTCAATATCGTGCAGCCACAGGTTGCGATATTCGGTGAAAAAGACTATCAGCAACTGCAGGTTATCCGCAGGATGGTTACTCAGCTGAATTTGCCTGTAGAAATTATTGCTGGCCAGACGATACGGGCAGAAGATGGCCTGGCGCTCAGTTCACGTAATAATTACCTTGATAACATCCAACGGCAGAAAGCGAGCGAGCTGGCTCGTAATCTGAAGAAAATTGGAGAAAGTATTGCTTCGGGTGAACGGAATTTCTCACATTTGGAATGGTCTGCCATCGAAAGGCTGAATATGCAGGGTTGGAAAGTTGATTATATTTCAGTACGACAGCAATGCATGCTGTTACCGGCAACAGCATGCGATTCCGATTTGGTTATATTGGGCGCGGCGTGGCTGGATAAAATTCGGCTGATCGATAATTTCCCGCTGATATTGTCATAACAAGAATAACAATGAGCCGACTGTCATAGCCATACCATCCTGCCCATTTCTAATGGATGAGTCAGCAGCGGGTGGTGGGGATAAACTCGCAGGTAATATTGCTGTCTGCCACACAGTTCCGGTATATGGTTCAATTCAAATTGATGTTCGTTTGTCCCGATAGTGCCGGTACATTCCAGCCGGAAATGCTGAAACTGATTGAGCCTGACTTTGTTATATTGCCGCGAGAGCAGCAATTCCACGACAACATCTTCCGGTAGCAGTCCATTTAATTTGACTGCAAGCTTGAAATGCAAGGCGTCACCAAATTCAAGCTGCTTGCCTGGCGTGTCAAGTCGTCGTGCACTTACACCGTCCCATGCGGCATTGATTCGTGTTTTCCAGGTGGCGATATCTTTAGCGACTGCAAAATTATCTTGGCTGTAGCCCGCACCTTGCTGGCTGGCGAGTGTATAAAATTTCTGGATATATTCTCCAACCATTCGCTTGGTTCCGTATTGTGGCAGCAGAGAGGACATTGAGTGTTTAGCCATGTCTACCCATTTAACCGAGTATCCAAACTTGCCGTGATCGTAGTAGAGCGGGATGACCTGATCGTGCAGAATTTCATGGAAAGCCCGGCTTTCTTCGGCATCACGTAATGAGGCTTCCATATTTTCCGAAACAGGTTTGATTCCCCAACCGTTTTTACCATCATGGCCTTCTCCCCACCAGCCATCCAGTATGCTCAGGTTGAGTGTGCCGTTGATTCCTGCTTTCATGCCTGATGTGCCACTGGCTTCCAGTGGATAGATCGGGTTGTTGAGCCAGACATCAACGCCTGATACCAGGCGCCGGGCAAGGCGCAAATCATACCCCTCCACCAGTAGGATATGTCCTCTGAATTCCGGCATGTCTGCGACCTGGTAGATGCGGCGAATTAATTCCTGGCCAGGCAGATCAGCTGGATGGGCCTTGCCGGCAAAAATCAGCAATACCGGGCGCTCGGGATCAAGCAGCAGCTTACGCAGCCAGTCGAGATCCCGAAACAGCAGCGTGGCGCGTTTATAGGTAGCGAAACGGCGTGCAAAACCCAATGTCAATATATTCGGGTTAATCGGATCAGCAAATCTAAGCAGGCGGTCGAGATGAGCTTCAGAGCCATGATTACGTAAATTCTGCTCTCTCAGGCGTGCACGAATGCTGTAGAACAGCTGCGATTTCAGGCTCTGCCGTACACTCCAGAATATGTGGTCCGGAATATTATGAATGCCTGCCCAGAATTCGGGATCATGTTGTTTATTGCGCCATTGCGAACCCAGGCGGCGGTCAAACAGATCTGCCCATTCCTGTGCCAAAAATGTTGGCACATGGACACCATTGGTAACATAGTCAATCGGATTTTCTTCCGGCTCGATCTGTGGCCACAAATCCCGGCAGACATCGGCAGAGACATCTCTGTGGATTCTACTGACACCGTTATGCATGCGCGACATGTGGATGGCCAGCGCGGTCATATTGAAATCATGATTGTTTGAAGTGTAACCAAGCCTCATGAATTCTTCCTGGGAAATTTTCAGTTCGTGATACATATCCTGAAAATAGTGGTGCATCATATCTTCCGGGAAATGATCGTGGCCCGCCGGAACAGCCGTATGAGTGGTAAAGATTGTATTGACTGCTACTGCTTCCGTTGCACTGGCAAAATCCAATCCTTGTCGTACCAGCTCGAGAGCACGTGCCAGCATCATGAAGGCGGCATGGCCTTCATTACTGTGCCAGATGGTGGGTTTGATATCCATTTCCCTGAGTGCAGCTACTCCGCCTACGCCAAGAATAATTTCCTGCTCGATGCGCATGGTTTTGTTTCCGCCATAAAGCTGGTGTGTGATCAGGCGGTCGTATTCGGAGTTTTCCGGCAGATCGGTATCGAGCAGATACAAACTGACATGTCCGATTTGTGCCCGCCATACTTTGACGATAATGATCCGTCCGGGGAATTGCACAGATATTCGAACTTCAGAGCCATTGTCGTGCAGTACAGGTTTTACTGGTAGATCCTCGAAATCCGAGTCGCAGTAAACAGGCTGCTGATTACCATGGCCATCGATAGTCTGGAAGAAATATCCCTGCCGGTAAAGCAGCCCAACTGCCACAAAAGGGAGGCATAAATCACTGGCAGCTTTGCAGTGGTCTCCCGCCAGAATGCCAAGGCCACCGGAATAAACCGGCAGACTTTCATGAAAACCGAACTCAAACAAAAGTAGGCGACCTGATCGCGTATATCGAGCCCCTTGACGGCCTGGTAGCGAGAAGGCTCCAAATGATAGGAATCATAAGCGGACAAGACGCTGTTGTAATGGCTGAGAAAGGACAGATCTTCTGCCGCCTGGAGCAGTAATGATTCATCCACCCGCCTGAGAAACGCCTTGGGACTATGCCCTACTGATTCCCACAGTTGTGGATCCAGCCGCGAAAACAGGGCGCGTGTGGCCCGATCCCAGCTGTACCAGAGATTATTTGCCAGTTCCTCCAGGCGAGCCAGGCGCTCAGGTATTTTGGGATTGACGGTAAGTGTAAATGCGGTGCGTTGAGTCATTCATTGAGCTCCCGTAGTAGATGAATCACGGATATTCAGATATTAAACAGGTACTGGCGGTAGTGTTTGAGTTCTTCTATTGAGTCATAAATATCAGCCAGCGCTTCATGTTTACCTTGCTTGTTGAATCCCTGGGCAACTTCAGGTTTCCAGCGTTTGGCCAATTCCTTAAGTGTACTGACATCTAAATTGCGGTAATGAAAATAGGCTTCCAGTTGTGGCATGCATCTGGCCAAAAAACGCCGATCCTGGCAGATCGAATTCCCGCACATGGGCGAGATGCTGGCCGGGACGTGTGGCACCAGAAATGCCAGCATGCGTGCTTCTGCTTCGGCTTCACTCAATGTTGAAGCCTTGACCTTATCGATCAAGCCAGATTTGCTGTGTGTGGACTGGTTCCATTTATCCATCCCGTCAAGGATGCTGTCTGGTTGTGAAACGACCAGTACCGGTGCTTCAGCTAATGTGTTGAGTTGCGCGTCTGTGATGACCAGGGCAATTTCGATAATGCAGTCAGTATTCGGATTCAGACCGGTCATTTCCATGTCTATCCAGATAAGGTTGTTATTGTCTTGTGCCATAATTCTGAATGTTTGTTGCGTGAATTTTCAAGATCGGATTGTGTCACATCCAAGTATACTCGCCGTAATCGGTCTGTTTCTCCTGTTTCCCGGGGAGCGCGCATGAGGAGTAAAATCCCGGCATGTCCTGTTCAGATACTTAATTTTCCAGGTGGTTTTATGCATATTTTTACCATTGTTTTTATTCTTGTGCTGATGTTGACTACACTAGCGCAGTTATGGCTGGCTACCCGGCATATACGCCATATAACGGTAAACCGCGATCAGGTTCCAGATGCTTTCGCTTCACAAATTGATTTATCTGCTCACCAGAAAGCAGCTGATTATACCTGTGCAAAAGTACGCCTGAGTTATCCAGGTATTCTGCTCAACGCAGGATTGTTGCTGGTGTTGACATTGGGCGGTGGATTGGAGTTGCTGTCGGACTTCTGGCATTCCTGGTTCAGCGATTCGCTGTGGCATGGAATGGTGCTTATTTTTAGCGTATTAGCGCTGTTAAGCATAGTTGAAATCCCCTTTAACTATTACCGTACATTCATCATTGAGCAGCAATACGGATTCAACAAGATGACGCCAGCCATGTTTTTTACTGACCTTGTCAAGCAGTATGCGCTAGGAGCACTGCTGGGTGCACCATTATTACTGAGTGTCCTGTGGTTGATGGAAAAAACAGGCGATAACTGGTGGTTATATACGTGGTTGACCTGGATAGGCTTTAGCCTGTTTCTGCTGGCGGTTTATCCCAACTGGATTGCTCCGCTGTTCAACAAGTTTTCACCGCTGGAAAATGATTTACTCAAAGCCCGTATTGAAAATCTGTTGCAGAAGTGTGGTTTTGAATCCAGTGGGCTGTTTGTTATGGATGGTTCTCGTCGTAGCAGTCATGGCAATGCCTATTTTACCGGGTTTGGTAAAACCAAGCGGATCGTGTTTTTTGATACGTTGCTAAACCGTTTGGAAGCTGCGGAAATCGAAGCGGTGCTGGCACATGAACTGGGTCATTTCAAGCGACATCATGTTATTAAGCGGATTATGCTGTCATTTACAGCTAGCTTGCTGTTTCTATGGGTGCTGGGTTATCTGATGCAGCAGCCGTGGTTTTATAACGGGCTGGGTGTTCAGGTGACTGAGGTGCCGTCAACCGCCATGGCGCTATTACTGTTCTTTCTGGTGATGCCGGTATTTACCTTTTTGCTGCAGCCATTATCCAGTATCTATTCACGCAAACATGAGTTTGAGGC
Organism: Nitrosomonas eutropha; assembly: GCF_900116685.1. Lineage (GTDB taxonomy): Bacteria > Pseudomonadota > Gammaproteobacteria > Burkholderiales > Nitrosomonadaceae > Nitrosomonas > Nitrosomonas eutropha_A. Next base: position 14,168 of record NZ_FPBL01000012.1, on the reverse strand, counting down.
AGATGAATATGCAGCTCAGCAATCATCGGCGGCAGATATGATCCAGGCTCTGGTCAAAATGTATCAGGATAATGCTGCGACACTGACGCCTGATCCACTGCACTCCACTTTTTATGATTCACACCCGCCAGCAGCAATTCGGGTTGCGCATCTCAATAAAATAATTGCAATGGGAGCTGCAGCATGACCAATGTATGTGATTTGACCGACCGGAAATGCAAACCGTGTGAAGGGGGTATACCGCCATTAAAAAAAGAAGAGGCTGAAAATCTGTTGAAGCAGCTGAAGCAGGGCTGGCAATTGGCAGATAACAAAATTAGCCGGATTTTTTCTTTCAAGAATTATTATCAGACGATGGCTTTTGTCAATGCGGTTGCCTGGGTATCACATCAGGAAGACCATCATCCGGATATGATGGTTGGTTACAACCAGTGTCGTGTAGAGTATACGACGCATGCCATTGGCGGATTATCAGAAAATGACTTTATCTGTGCGGCGAAAGTCGATATGTTGCTCATATCTTGAGAGCCGGTGACGCTGGCGAGAATAAAGCCGGTTCGCCATTACTTGGCAGAGTGGCTGCAGCCTATGGCCGTCATTTCGAAGTTGAAACTGCCCATGCTATTTATCCCTGTGTTGTGCGCGGCAAGAAAAAGGGAGTGGTGTGTGGTGATCAGGTTGAAATACTTCCAACAGCTGATGGACAGGGTATTATCGAAACCATCCTGCCGCGTTCAAGCCTCTTTTATCGTAGCGAGCCCTTTCGTGAAAAACTGATCGCAGCCAATGTCACGCAGTTGATCTTTGTGTTGGCAGTTGTTCCGGCTTGTAATTTTGAACTGCTCGATCGTTGCCTGATTGCTGCCGAAAATCAGGGAATTAAGCCGCTTATTGTATTGAACAAGATCGACCTGATTGACAAGGATGCGCAAAGGCAGGCTGCTGCGCAGAGCCTAATGTTTTACCGGGAGCTGGGGTATCCCGTACTGGAGATCAGTGCGGAAACCAGCGCTCAGTCACTTGTTCCGTTCCTGAGCGGACAAATTAGTCTATTAGCGGGGCAATCTGGTGTGGGAAAATCTACGCTGCTTAACGCACTTATTCCAGTGGCGCAACAGGCAACCGCAGAAATTTCCGATGCACTGGCTAGTGGACGACACACGACCACCCATGCTTGTCTTTTTCATCTTGATACGAACAGTAGCATCATTGATTCCCCTGGTTTTCAGGAATTCGGTCTACAACAACTGGATGAAGAATCATTGGCGTGGGGGTTTGTTGAATTTCGTCCTTTTCTGAAACAGTGTAAATTCCGGAATTGTCGGCATGTTACAGAGCCGGGCTGCAGATTATTGCAAGCAGCGCAGGAAGGGGTGCTTAATTCACGCCGGTTGGCTTGTTACCATAAGTTGATGAAGTGCATAAAGAAATCCCTCCCTGGAGGGAAGTAGATAAAGGAAGCTGGCGACAAATAACCCGACAGGTGGCATTTTGCCTGTTTTCCTGCCGGGCTTGGGCTCTGGTTCTGGTTACTCCAGTCCGATCAATTCCACATCAAATATCAGTGCGGAATCGGGCGGGATAACACCTCCGGCGCCATGGGTGCCGTATGCCATGGATGAGGGGATAATCAAGGTACGTTTTCCACCAACTTTCATACCCAGTACTCCCTGATCCCATCCTTTGATAACCCGTCCGGCACCAAGCAGAAATGAAAAGGGAGTGCCACGATCGTGAGAACTGTCAAATTTTATGCCTTTATGGTCTTCCACGGTGGGGTCATACAACCAGCCTGTATAGTGCACATTGGCGGTTTTGCCAATATCGGCTTCTTCCCCGGTCCCAACTTGGGTATCTATTTTTTCCAGGGTCGTTACATCTGCGACATTTACATAGTGTGGTGCCATATGCTCTCCGGTAGCCTGGGCATTTATCGATAAAAACAGACATCCTGAGAAAATGATGCCCAATAGTTTTTTTACATTCATTATTACCTCTAAAAAATAGTGTTCACAGCTGGGTAGATTGGACAATTCGAGATTTGCTGGTGGAATTTATCCGTTTCACAGCAGCATTCCGAACAAGAAATAATAAAGCAATTTCTACTTGTCAGGTTTGTTCTGAAAACAGGACAGGACAGGCGGAGGTGGTTCGTATTATCCTCATGCGTATGGCGGCCGCCGCCATACTGCGTCAGTGCATCAGGGTTATGAAAAAGTACCAGTTTTACGTTGCTCGATAAGCGGTAAAAAATGCTCTGCCGAAACCGGAGGAGTGAGTAAAAATCCCTGAACGTGATGGCAGTTGGCTTGTTTCAGAAAATCGAGTTGTGCTTGTGACTGAACACCTTCTGCTCGTATTTGCATGCCGAGATTCCGGGCAAGCGCAATAATGGCTGTAATGATTACGGAGCTGTCAGATTTGCTGGCGATATCCTGAACGAGTGATTGACCGATCTTGATGGTGTCGATGGGCAGGCGCCGCAGATGGTTGAGAGATGAATAGCCGGTACCAAAATTATCCATCACGATTTTTACACCCATTCTCTTTAATTCGTTCAAGATTCTGGTACTTCCATCTATATCCTGCATTAATACAGATTCGTTAATTTCCAGCTCCAGTTTCGAGGGGTCAAGCCCTGTCGCATGTAATGCTTCAGCGACGTGATTAATTAACTGGAGCTGATCCAGTTCTATGGCAGAAAGGTTGACTGCAATGAAAGCAGGCTCAAGACCAGCATCTTGCCAGGATTTAGCTTGTCTGCAGGCTTCGTGTAATACCCATTTACCTATTTTGACAATGGAGCCGGATTCAACAGCTAGAGGAACAAATTTATCCGGGGGAAGGAGCCCGAGTTCCGGATGACACCAGCGAACCAGTGCCTCAACTCCGATAATTTTTCCGGTTATGAGATCAATTACCGGCTGATAATGCAGAACGAGTTCTTTGTCATTAATGATTTGCTGCAATGATTGTTCAATCTTGACCTTTTGTAATGAAGCTTCACCAATTTCCCGGGCATAGAATCTATAGGTGTTAGGCCAAGTTTTTCTGGTAAAAGACAATGCGTTTTCGGCATTGGCCAGCAGCACCTCAATTTCCCTGCCATCGCGAGGGTAGAGGCAGATTCCTATCGTCAGGGTGATATGAAATTCAAGATCATTAATGACAAAAGGTGTGGTGACGAGCTTTAGCAACTGGTTTGCAAATATCTGTACTTGATTGGTGCTGGCCAGGCTGGTTTTGAGAAAAACAAAATTACCTCCTTCGGTGCGTGCCAGAACACAGCTGTTGTCGGAATAAATAGATAAACGGCTGGCAAATTGTTGTATCAGCTGATCACTGATGCTGTAGCCATATTTGCTGTTAATGCGTGACAAACGGTTGATATCGATGAAATAAACAGCAGCGATCATGCCATCAATCACAGCGTTGTTTGACAACAGTGCGGCTGCTTTTTCACAAAAAAGATTGTGCTTGGGCAGGCCGGTCAGTTCGTCATAATAGGTCATGCGGTAAATATGGCTATCGGCCTGACGTTTCCTGCGTTTCAGGTCCATGAGCTCAAAGCCTCGATTGATAGCTAGTATCAGGCGCGTCGAATGTCCTTTTGGTACACAGTCACTTGCCCCGTTGCGCAATGCTGAAAGTACTACCTGCTCATCTGTTATCGAGGTATATAGAATGAAAGGTGTCGCTTGGTGGCGGATTTTAAGCAGATCCAGCACTTGCAAGGCATCAAATCCAGCCATTGAATATTCTGCAATGACTGCATCCCAGCTTGATGTATCCAATGCCGACCGGACGTCGGGTAGGCTGTTTGCATGTTGGTAAATCAGCTGTTTTCCGCTACGGCTGAAATCGGCACTTAGCTGATTTACATCAGCTTCGGAATGACCGACGATCAAAAGTTTTAATTTTCCATATGACATTTCAGATTCTTCCTGGCGTGATATCTTTCGGTATCGACCCGGACAGGAAAAACTTGATTCTGTGAAGAGGGTGAAAAATCTGGTTTATGTGACGATCAGTTCATTGTGTGACGCAATTTTGCCAGCCGTGCCAGCTCGAAGTGTATGAAAGCCAGCGCAGTCAGAGTGGGTGCAAAAAAGTTTAACAATGGTATGAATTGCAGTAACCCTGTCAGAAAACCCAGACTCCAGCGTGCTGGTCGATTCGTGGTTGATAGCTTGTTTAGCTCGGAATTGTTTGCATGGTCACACAGCGCATCATAGAAAAACAGCCGCTGATTTAAATAAGCTGCCGCCAGCAGAGGCCCCAGCAGGCCGATTCCGGTAAACCATAAAGGAATGGTTGCTATCCAGATCACGATAAAAATCGCGATTGCCAATAGGACATTACGCAGGCTGCCGGTGACTGTTCCACCCCGCATCGGAGCCAGATCAGGGTAGTAGCGTTGTGCTACAAAACTGACCAGAGCTGGCATGGTAAACAATGCGGTAATCACCAGGCTGGTTGTGATCGTTAATGTCATGAAAATGATCAGGTTGATCACAGTCTCCACCCCGTCAGCGATAACCTGCAGATGTGAAGTTTCCAGCCAGTTCTGGAGCGTATCTGCCGGGATGACAGTCAGCAGCCAGCCTGATAGCGGCGTCCAGAAAAACATCCCGATCAGCCACCAGAAAATAGCCGATGCCAGTATGGGCCAACTCCACAGCCATAACATGCGTGGATTAAAAAGGTTAATTGAGGCTCTTGAAAGCGCGCTGAATAATCCAGACATCAAAAATCTCCCGAGTCAGACATTAAAACTCCTGATCCAAAAAACGTACGCTACAGTTTCTAATTAAAATAGTGCAGGCCTTTTCTATTTTCGTAAAAATACCCGCCTACCATGTGTTTTTCCAGAGCAGCGTATACTTGAAACCTTTATTAAAGGATGCAGCCTAATGGACAATATAAGAGCTGTACACCTCAAGATAACTGTATCACGGATAGATGAGGAGCAATGAGTGAAACAGATCGATTGGCTTTATCTGCCTCTGATTTTAACCGGAATAACAATGAGTGACGTTTCGCTGAGTTATGGCTATGGTCATAATCATAGTGGATATTCTCACGGACATCGCAGTAGTTCACATCACCATTATTCGAGTCGGCCTAATTTTTCTCTGGGTATCGGCTTGGCTGGCTCATTCGGGTCTTATGGCCATTTCAGCTATCCTGGCCGAAATATCGGGATTTATGGGGATTTTACCTACGGGCGGCATTATTATCCCTATTACCGGCAACCTTACTACCGTCCCTACGGTTACTTGGACAACCGTTTTTACTGGCCTGCTTATCCTCCCGTCGTATACCCTCCGGTTGTGATTGTGCCACCTGATCCACCTGTTTATATCCAGCAGCAACAGCCTGTCCGGCCGGTATCCCCCCCACTATCCCCTGAATCAGCCGTTACGAATTATTGGTATTATTGCGAGAATCCCGCCGGCTATTATCCGGAAGTGGAACGCTGCCCAGGTGGATGGATAAAAGTTCCTCCCAGACCCGCCCAATAGTACAGGAGCATACAATGCGCTACTTCTCCAGATTAATTGTTTTTCCAGCTGCGATCCTTCTTGTGGCCTGTGTGAATGTACCAACCGGGCCGAGTGTCATGATATTACCGGGTAATGGTAAAAGTTTTGATCAGTTTCGCAGTGATGATTATTTGTGTCGACAGTTTGCCAGCCAGCAAACCGATTTCCAGACACCAAGGAGTTCAGCGGCATCCAGCGGCATGGAGAGTGCTGCTGTTGGTGCGGCGCTGGGGGCTGCTGCGGGAGCGGCGTTTGGTGGCGGGCGTGGTGCTGCTGTTGGTGCGGGAGCAGGTCTGCTGGGAGGCGGACTGGCAGGTAGTGGTACTGCGCAGTCATCTGGTTCCATTAGCCAGGAGCGTTATGATATTGCCTATATCCAGTGCATGTATGCCAATGGTCATCGTGTCCCGGTTTCTGCCGGGCTGGTTGAAGGGTCGGGCGGGAATGTAAACCAGGGAACTTATTCCTATCCACCTGCTGCTTCGGGCAGATATATTCCCCCACCGCCGCCGGGCTATCCACCATCACCGCCACCGTACTGATACATCTGCATTAGCACGCCATAGCGAATACATTTCATTGATTTTATGTGTTAAAATGAAAACTTGGAATGCCTGCAAGCAGTTCGAAATGCAGTATGGTTTCGAGCAGGAATCAGGAAATTTCCGCTTTGGGGAATGTCGTTTTAATGAATCTTAGTTAAGGAGAAACACGTGGCATCAAAAGCTATTTTCTATCATGCCGGTTGTCCTGTCTGTGTGTCTGCTGAACAGGCTGTCGCCAATGCTATCGATCCTTCAAAATATACAGTTGAAAATGTACACTTGGGTACGGATAAAGCACGTATCGGTGAAGCTGAAGCAGCTGGAGTAAAATCGGTTCCGGCGCTTGTAATCGACGGAGCGGCATTCCACATCAATTTTGGTGCCGGTATTGACGATCTGAAATAACAATAATAATTAATTTCTGCAAGCAGTAACTCAAGTTATCTGCTTGCCTTCTGAAGGGGCCTTAGAGAAAAAGGCCCCTTTTTAATTTTCAGGTTCCATTTTGGAGTGTTCCAGAACAGCAGCGAAAAAGCTGTCAGTATTGTGGTATAGCGGCGAGAGCTGTAAAAATTCACCTGTATCAGGCAAGTTGATTTTTTGTTGTGCAAGCAGTTCTCCACAATTAAGTATGGAAAATTGTGGATGATCTGCTAAAAAGCGTTCAATTACCTGCTGATTTTCTTCTGGCAGCAGACTGCAGGTTGCATAAACCAGACGCCCTCCCGGTTTCAGCAATTTTGCGGCAGCCGTAAGAATGGCTATTTGTTTTTTCTGCAGCTCATTGATACTTTCCGGACTTTGCCGCCACTTCAAATCAGGGTTACGGCGTAAAGTGCCCAGCCCACTGCAGGGTGCATCGACTAATACCCGGTCAATTTTTCCTGCTAATCGTTTTAGCTTGATATCTTTTTCGCTATCAATGTGTTGCGGGTGAACGTTTGATAATCCAGAGCGTTTGAGCCGGGGTTTGAGGTTGTTGAGCCGCTTTTCAGAAACATCAAAAGCATACAGGCGCCCACGAGAATGCATCAATGCGCCGAGCAGCAATGTTTTGCCTCCCGCACCGGCACAAAAATCTACTACCATCTCGCCTCGTTTGGGTGCCAGCAGAAAACCGAGAATCTGGCTGCCTTCATCCTGCACTTCAATTTTTCCGGAAAGGAACAATGCGTTCCGGTTGATTGCCGGATTGCCAGTGAGACGGATACCAACGGGAGAAAAGGGCGTGGGCTGAGCTTCAATTCCTTCCTGTTTCAGTGCAGCAATTACTTCTTCACGTTTTGCAAGCAGGCTGTTGACACGTATGTCCAAGGGAGCGGGTTGTTGCAAAACCTGGCCAAGGCGCAAAATATCCTCATCTGACCAGGATTGTTGTAGTTTTCCCACCAGCCATTCCGGGAACTCTGCCCGTATGAATAGTGGCTGTTCCTCCAGCTTTACCGCTTTGATTTGTTGGATCCATTTGGATTCTACCTCTCGGATGAGTGGGATCAATTCCCGTAGATTCATACCTTGAAATCTGGCCAGATAGGCTAATACCAATTCGCGAGCAGTTGCCTTTCCGGTCAGTACTTCCAGGAAAAATCGATGTCTCAGGATTCCAAATACAGTTTCTGCAATCATGCTCCGGTCATTTTGTCCCATCTGTGGATAATCCCGGAAAAACTGTCGCAGTAGCGCATCTGCCGGAGCTTGTAGAGGTAACACCTTGCGTACGGCGGTAATCAGCAGGTTCAGTCGTTCGGGAGTCAGGCGCATAAGCAGCTTAAATGGGTCATTGTGTGGACTTATAGTTTATTTTCGTAACTAGCTGGTCTACTTCCATCCCGTTTTTTTCTGTCGAAATAATACGTACTGGCAGCATGTGATGATCTGTTGCCAGCCAGATTTTCTTGCGGAATGAATCACCTGGCTCTTGCTGTTTCGTCAGTACGATCGTGGCCAGTTTTCCTATTGGCGTATCCAGTGTTTCATGAGTAACAGCATAACGAATCGGGCGCAGAACGCGGTAGTCAGTTTCGTATACGATCAATGTCTGTTTAGGTAGCGGAGCGAACATAAAATGATAAGCAAGACTTAATTCATCCAGTGTTCCTTTTGGCAGATTCTCTGTCATCTCACGGCTTTTACGGCGATAAATGATGTGCTCTTTGCTCCAGTCAAATTCAACCGTGCGTGCAGGTTTTTCACCACGTTGATCTGAAAAATGCAGAGGCTTCATTCCTTCATTTGGAATAATTGTGCCTTCACTGCGGCGAAGAATGCTGCCACGTTTGATCAGTTTTAGAAATCCGCTGGCTGAAATTTCGCTGTTAATGGTGTAATGCTGCCCCCCATTTTCATTCTGCACGAGCAGGGTTTCATGTGCCTTGCCCTGGCCGATAAGGCCCTTGAGTGTGTAGTCAAGATCAATACGTTCAGGCAAATCAGCAGCGCAAGTGATACTGCTTATCCAGAACAGAATTATAGGTAATAAAAATTTCATGGTGTGATCTCGGGAGAACATAGAACTTTTTGTTCATTACGGGCTGTTCCAGTTTCAACGCGATTTTCTATCAAGGTTAATTGCCCTTGCAGAAACCAGCTTGCTGCTTGCGGATAAATGCGGTGTTCCTGCGTTAGTACCCTTGCTCCTAGTGTTGCAGGCGTGTCGTTAGCCAGTACCGGTACAGCAGCCTGGATGATAATGGGGCCGTGATCCAGTTGTGAAGTGACGAAATGAACTGTACACCCATGAATTTTGACTCCTTCCTGCAGGGCTCGTGTATGCGTATCCAGCCCAGGGAATGCTGGTAACAAGGAGGGGTGAATATTAATCAGCCTGCCTTGGTAATGGTCAACGAATGTTTCTGACAGGATACGCATGAAGCCGGCGAGCGCAATCAGGTGAGGCTGGTATGAATCAATGATTTCCGCCAGAGAACTGTCAAAAGTTTTCCGGTCAGGGAAAGCGTGATGGTCAATGGCGTGGGCCGGAATACCACGTTCGCGGGCAAATGCCAACCCTTCTGCTGTCGGATTATTACTGATCACCGCTGCAACCGGCAACCCGGCTTCCAGTAACGCTTGCATATTGCTACCGCGACCGGAAATAAGGATCACCATTGATCTCATGATCCTTTCCTTTAGGTAATGACGATCGATGGCGTTCCGGGTTTACGCGATTTGATATCACCGATTTGCCACACAATTTCACCACCGCTGCGCAAGCCATCAATGGCAGTCAAAGCATGTTCCGGTGCCACGATTACAATCATGCCAATTCCACAATTGAAAACACGCAGCATTTCTTCGTCTGTGACATTGCCATGTTGTTGCAGCCAGTCAAACAGGGGAGGGCGTACCCAGGTGCTGCGATCAACATGGGCCATGGCACCATCGGGCAGAATACGTGGAATATTCTCCAGTAATCCACCGCCGGTAATATGCGCCAATCCTTTGACGGGCAGCTCTGCCAGCAATGCCAATACTGATTTCACATAAATTCGAGTGGGTGCCAGCAGTGCATCTATGAGCCAGGTTTCGTCAAGCCCGGTATCAGGTTGCCCCGCATGACGATCAAGTATTTTGCGGATCAGTGAAAATCCATTGGAATGCGGACCACTTGAGGCGATACCCAGCACAAGATCGTTTTCCCGGATGCTGGAACCATCGATGATCCGATCTTTTTCCACCACGCCTACAGCAAAACCGGCCAGATCATATTCGCCTTCCGGGTACATGCCAGGCATCTCTGCCGTTTCCCCTCCAATCAGCGCACAACCGGCTTGTTCGCAGCCGTGCGCAATGCCTTGAATCACCTGCGCGGCAGTTTCCACATCCAGTTTGCCGCAGGCAAAGTAATCCAGGAAAAATAGTGGTTCAGCACCTTGTACCAGAATATCGTTCACACTCATGGCAACCAGATCGATGCCAATAGTTGCATGCCGCGCATACTGGAATGCCAGCTTGAGTTTGGTGCCGACCCCATCTGTTCCGGATACCAGTACCGGTTGCCGATATTTTCCAGGGACTTCAAACAATGCGCCAAATCCACCGATCCCTCCCAGTGCTTCCGGGCGCAGGGTGCGCTGCGCAAAGGGTTTGATTATCTCCACCAGACGGTTTCCCGCATCGATATCAACACCGGATGCGCGGTAGGAAATCTGGTTTTTGTCAGAATCTGTGGGATTGGATACGGTCAAGTTGAGTTCTCGCAGTGTTAAGGCTAGAGTGCAGCTTTTGAGACATGATTTTACCGTAAATGGACAACAAATATTCCCCGGATTCTCGTGTGCTCTGGTATCTGGTGCTTATTGGCATGTTTAGCGCCCTGATTTATCTGCTTAGTCCCATTCTTACTCCTTTCCTTCTGGCAGCAGTTGTTGCTTATATCTGTAATCCGCTGGTTACCTGGCTTGAAGTCAGAAGAGTTCCCAGGACGCTGTGTACCGTTTTTGTCATGCTTATGGTGATCAGTATTTTTATCGCCATGATTTTGATTATGCTGCCATTATTTGAAAAAGAGATTTCGCGCCTAATTGAGCGCATCCCTTCTTTTCTCGATCTGCTGAGTAATCGTCTCATTCCCTGGGTGGAAGGAAATTTTGATATCGAATTGCAGATCGATGTTGATATGCTCAAACAGCTGCTGACAGAACACTGGCAAAGTGCAGGTGGAGTAGCTGCCAGGGTACTACCAACCTTGAAAAGTGGTGGGTTGGCGATACTGGGATTTTTAATAAATTTAGTATTAGTACCAGTAGTACTGTTCTATCTGCTGCGAGACTGGAATATTCTGATTAAACAAGTGGGAGAGTTAATTCCACCGGCCTGGCAAAAACAAATCTTTACCCTGTCCAGAGAAACAGACGATGTGCTGGCTGAATTCATGCGCGGAGAAACAGCGGTAATCACCATTATGAGTATCTATTATGTGACGGGACTATGGCTGGTTGGGCTGGAATTTGCCTTGCCGATCGGGTTGCTATCCGGTGTGCTGGTATTTGTGCCCTATCTGGGAACAATAACCGGCCTGACATTGGCGACTCTCGCCGCTTTGACACAATTTCAGGAGTGGAGCAGCGTAATAATAGTCTGGGCTGTGATTGGATCAGGGCAATTGCTGGAAGGTATGCTGATTACTCCCCGGTTGGTGGGAGAGCGGATTGGTTTGCACCCGGTGGCAGTAATCTTTTCATTAATGGCGTTTGGCCAGCTATTTGGCTTTATCGGAATTCTGCTGGCGCTGCCGGTCAGCGCGGTTCTGCTGGTTCTGCTGAGGCATCTGCATGCACATTATATGGCAACCATGAAAGAATGATGCCTCATATCACAATGAGGTGGTGTGAATAGATGCGCTGACCTGTTTCGCTTCCCAAATTACTGAATTATGCTTGCTCTGACGAGGATCTTCATGAAATTGCTGGTACGTACAGGGCTGGTTATATGTATTGCTGCAACAATTCCAGGCTGTTTGTCGCCAATCGCCCTGAATCGGGCAGTTGAATTGTATGATCAGGCTGCCCTGCGTGCGGAATCAAGGCAACTTATAATCAACATCGCGCGAGCTCAGCATCATGAACCACTACATTTCACACGAGTTTCCAGCATTGCTGCAACATTTGATTTCAGTGCCAGTGCAGGCGCTACACCGGCATTAACCGGAGAACGTGGCGGCATGCTGACTCCTGTTTTCGGTGGAAGCGTGTCGGAAAGTCCCACTTTCAGCATTGATCCGATTGCCAGTGATGAATTTACCAAACGTCTGCTGACTCCCTTCAGTCAGCACAAATTAACACTTTTGCTGCGCCAGCATTTTGATATCGATTTGATGCTGCGTATGATGGCGCAAGAAGTCCGCTTGCTTGATTCCGGATTATATAGCACTACTCAGAATGCCCCAACCCTGGAAAAACGAGACCATTATCCCAGAATACGTCTGGGAGCTAAAAAAGGTACAGTGGGGGAAAGAGATAAAAAAGAGAACGAAGCTGGTCATTTTCTTTCTTATTTTCCGCTTACCCGTGAGCAGGAACACCGCATGCGCTATCGGCAGCGTATACATCAGCACCAAACCACCTACCGCAACAGCCCGTCTGATCGCGCAGGTTATGAGATGTTTCGTCGTATCGTTCTCCATCTTTCCGCAATTCAGGATCAAAACCGGCTCTACGCCGAGCCTCTGATATTTGAGCGCAGCTGGCGAATTGCTGACAGTGGTATTTCAGCAGAAGGCTTGTTCCAGGCGATTGAAAAAGATTTCTCTGTAGAGCATGACCAGGAAAAAAATACTTATACATTGAGTAAGCAGTTGCCCGGACCGATTCTTATCACCAATTATGATCCCAATATTCTTTGTTGTGAGGAGCGTGCGGAGCTGAATGATCTGATTAATCCATGGATTGAGAATGATGTCGCTTTTGATATCCGTCCGGGTTATCCGGGGGGAGAATGGCCAATTCAGGGTGCATTCAGGCTCAGGAGTTTTCATACCATACTGAACTTCCTGAGCCATGCACTGGGAGAAGAAGCTGAATATTATGTAGAAAAAGACCCGCGCACACCCCCCATTGCCGGTAACGAGAATCCTGCTCAAACCATGGGCATAATTGTCGCTGATAAACAGCCTGACGACATTGATATGTTTGCTTATTCGCACGGAAAGTATTACACGGTGGATACGACCGGCGCAGATACTCATTGGAATCGAAATGCTTTCCAGTTACTTTATGTGTTGTTCCGGCTGACGATTACCGACGCTAAATCACTGGGAATTCCGATTACGATCTCAAAATAGATGTGTATTACAGGAATTATCTGTCTGAAGGGCATTCATATTCAGAAATCCAGGCAGGTGGCCTGCTTGATCTGGTGATCCCGGGAGATTACTTCCGCACATTAGCTGACGACGTAATGCCGTGTTCATTTTGATTTGTCGCTTGCGATTCCATTTGCATAATCCAGCAGTACAATACAACCAACAGTAACACAAACGTGATGCCACCCAGCCACAGCGAAGTTGTGCCGAACCCGTTGCTTACCAATGCTAATAGCGCATCCCTGCCAGAAAATGTAATAACAGCTGCCAGTACCACGCCTATCAGGCTTTCACCTACGATCAGCTCTGATGCCAGCAACACACCTAGTTGTTTGATAGTATCAGTGTGCGGCCCGATTTACATTCAGCACAATAATTGAATACAGCGTCGCCCAAAGCGCCTGACATTACTATCAGCGTAGTCGATGTCGGCAGATACATTTCCCAGTCCCACGCCCAGTGGTGGCAGTCTGATAGCTGTTTGGGTGCGTGTCAGCACAGCAGTTCATCAATGACTACAGCCGCAACTCCAATCAGCGCGTCCAAACCAAGTAGATTCCAGTCGATGCTGCTCTCGATCACGCCTTGTGCCAATGCCGAAATCAAGTCTGCTTGTGGTGCAGGCAGTGCACGCGACGGATCAGCACCTGGTGCGCCGACAAAGCTGTAGGTCTCGTGCAGTAAATCTAATTCCATTTATCGATCAATAATGTAATAACTTTCTTATCATTAAGAATCTGTTTATGATCTTCTGAGTATCAGTGCTATGAAGGCCAGATAGATGAATGAACTGCAAGCTGGTGTTAAGTTTGCGCTCACAGTTTTTCCACAGTCGTCGATTCTTCTCCAGCCAGGCAAAGCTGCGCTCGACGATCCAGCGTTTGGGGATAACCTTGAACGTGTGCAACTTACTACGCTTGGCAATCTGCACTGTCACGTGCTCGCCCAGGATGTCCTTGACGTCCCGGGCAAAAGGCTGACTGACGTAGCCGCTATCACACAGCAGACTTTGGATTTGCTTCAAGTTCGGTTTGCAGCGCTTGAGAGCCTGTAACGCTCCTTTACGATCAGTCACTTCTGCCGTGGTTACCGCAATCGCATGCGGCAAACCCTAGGTATCTACCGCGATATGACGCTTGATGCCTGATACCTTCTTGCCTGCGTCATAGCCCTTCTGGCCCGCCGTGTCCGTGTTCTTCACGCTCTGCGCTCTGCGCATCCACGATCAGGAACGTGCTGCAAGCGTTGCGCCCCAATTTCTCTCGGGCCGCGCCA